>NZ_RKQE01000009.1:0-1154 GCF_003815055.1 Acinetobacter sp. BIGb0102 | reverse complement strand
GCAGTCACATCCACGTTATAAGTTTGGGTGTCGGTGACTGTGCTGCTGTTGCCTGCTGCATCGGTGAAGGTCGCTGTCGCATCGATGGTCGCATCAGTATCTGCAAGTAAGTCACTACCTGCCACATCTGCGGTCCAGTTGCCTGTCGCTGCATCAACAGTTGCAGTGTAGGTCACACCATTAATAAGCAGTGTCACCACCGTGGTTGCTGCATCTGCAGGAATACCCGTTAAGGTACCTGTTACCGTGATGGTTGTAGTTGATTCTGCGGCATTCAACACGTTGTCTGCAGTCACATCATCAATCGTTAAGGTTGCACCTGCTGGATTTGGTGGAGTGAGATCCACTGTTTCTGTACCTGGTACAGATGGGTTACCTGCAGGGTCAGTCGCAATTGCCGTGATGGTATCACCATCCACCAAGCCACCTGGGTTTGGTACAGTCCATTCGCCTGTCGTTGGATCAGTCACCACATCAACGGTTGTGCCATCCGGGAAGGTTACAGTCACCGTTGAACCTGGTTCTGCGGTACCCGTGATTGGATCGGTACCATTGACCGGATCAATCTCTGGCGCTGCTGGGGCAGTCACATCCACGTTATAAGTTTGGGTGTCGGTGACTGTGCTGCTGTTGCCTGCTGCATCGGTGAAGGTCGCTGTCGCATCGATGGTCGCATCAGTATCTGCAAGTAAGTCACTACCTGCCACATCTGCGGTCCAGTTGCCTGTCGCTGCATCAACAGTTGCAGTGTAGGTCACACCATTAATAAGCAGTGTCACCACCGTGGTTGCTGCATCTGCAGGAATACCCGTTAAGGTACCTGTTACCGTGATGGTTGTAGTTGATTCTGCGGCATTCAACACGTTGTCTGCAGTCACATCATCAATCGTTAAGGTTGCACCTGCTGGATTTGGTGGCGTGAGATCCACTGTTTCTGTACCTGGTACAGATGGGTTCCCTGCCGGGTCAGTCGCAATTGCCGTGATGGTATCACCATCCACCAAGCCACCTGGGTTTGGTACAGTCCATTCGCCTGTCGTTGGATCAGTCACCACATCAACGGTTGTGCCATCCGGGAAGGTTACAGTCACCGTTGAACCTGGTTCTGCGGTACCCGTGATTGGATCGGTACCATTGACCGGATCAATCTCTGG
>NZ_RKQE01000008.1:0-1301 GCF_003815055.1 Acinetobacter sp. BIGb0102 | reverse complement strand
TGTCTCGTCCTAGATAAGGTTGACACTTTCTAAACTTAAATTTGGAGAGTGTAATGAAAACAATAGTTAAAAGAACACAACGAGATTACAGCCTAGCTTTTAAATTATCAGTCGTAGATCAAGTTGAAAAAGGTGAAATGACTTATAAACAGGCTCAGAGCCGATATGGTATTCAAGGACGTTCAACAGTTTTAGCCTGGTTAAGAAAGCATGGTAGATTAGATTGGCGTCAAGGCAGCCCATTTCATCATGGAGAAAAACAAATGTCCGATCCTCTACCACTCACTCCAGAACAAAGAATTAAAGAGCTTGAACAGCAATTATATGAAACCAAAAGAAAAGCAGAGTTATTTGAATCTATCATCAACATACTTGAAAGAGATTACGGAGTAAGTACCACAAAAAAGCTACAAGGCAAGCAATCAAAGAAAAGCAAACGGTAGGTTTTAGCATCACTGAATGTTGTTATTATCTTGGCACAACACGGCAAGCTTATTATAAGCAAAGCAAGCAAGCCAATATAAGACATAAGCATGAACAAGATGTATTACAACGAGTTCAACAAGAAAGAATGTTCCAACCTCGTATAGGGACAAGGAAACTTCACTACTTGCTGAATAGGGTAATGGGTATCAAAATTGGTAGAGACCGGTTGTTTGACGTACTCAGAGAACATCGTTTATTAGTGCGGCCTAAACGTGCCTATCATAAGACAACGAATAGCCATCATCGTTTTTACAAGCATCCCAACTTGGTAAAGTTAGGAATTAAGCAAGAGATACCACGAAAACCTGAGCAACTTTGGGTCGCAGATATAACTTATCTACCTATAGAAACAGGAGAAGCTTATCTGAGCCTAATAACCGATGCTTGGTCTAGAAAAATAGTGGGTTATCATGTAGATGACAATTTAGGTGCGGAAGCGGTTAGTCAAGCCTATTTAAAAGCATTAAAAACAAGACAAACACCGCAATCTTCACTCATTCATCATTCGGATCGAGGTATCCAGTATTGTTCAAAGAAATATCAGGAATTACACCAAGAACATAATATCCGATGTTCAATGACAGATGGATATGATTGTTACCAGAATGCTTTAGCGGAAAGGGTTAATGGTATATTGAAGAATGAATATTTACTTCATAAGCCAAGGAATCTTGAAGATGCTAAACGAATGGTTGCAGAGTCCATAGAGATTTACAATAGTCGTAGACCTCATCTATCGTTAAAATACAAAACGCCTAATGAAATGCATCAGGCGTTTGTTTGAAATAAGTGTCAACCTATTTCAGGACGAGACA
>NZ_RKQE01000007.1:2894-4248 GCF_003815055.1 Acinetobacter sp. BIGb0102 | reverse complement strand
AGTATTAATACTACTGGATAGTGGACGTTACTCGCAGAATAAGCACCGGCTAACTCTGTGCCAGCAGCCGCGGTAATACAGAGGGTGCGAGCGTTAATCGGATTTACTGGGCGTAAAGCGTGCGTAGGCGGCTTTTTAAGTCGGATGTGAAATCCCCGAGCTTAACTTGGGAATTGCATTCGATACTGGGAAGCTAGAGTATGGGAGAGGATGGTAGAATTCCAGGTGTAGCGGTGAAATGCGTAGAGATCTGGAGGAATACCGATGGCGAAGGCAGCCATCTGGCCTAATACTGACGCTGAGGTACGAAAGCATGGGGAGCAAACAGGATTAGATACCCTGGTAGTCCATGCCGTAAACGATGTCTACTAGCCGTTGGGGCCTTTGAGGCTTTAGTGGCGCAGCTAACGCGATAAGTAGACCGCCTGGGGAGTACGGTCGCAAGACTAAAACTCAAATGAATTGACGGGGGCCCGCACAAGCGGTGGAGCATGTGGTTTAATTCGATGCAACGCGAAGAACCTTACCTGGCCTTGACATACTAGAAACTTTCCAGAGATGGATTGGTGCCTTCGGGAATCTAGATACAGGTGCTGCATGGCTGTCGTCAGCTCGTGTCGTGAGATGTTGGGTTAAGTCCCGCAACGAGCGCAACCCTTTTCCTTACTTGCCAGCATTTCGGATGGGAACTTTAAGGATACTGCCAGTGACAAACTGGAGGAAGGCGGGGACGACGTCAAGTCATCATGGCCCTTACGGCCAGGGCTACACACGTGCTACAATGGTCGGTACAAAGGGTTGCTACCTAGCGATAGGATGCTAATCTCAAAAAGCCGATCGTAGTCCGGATTGGAGTCTGCAACTCGACTCCATGAAGTCGGAATCGCTAGTAATCGCGGATCAGAATGCCGCGGTGAATACGTTCCCGGGCCTTGTACACACCGCCCGTCACACCATGGGAGTTTGTTGCACCAGAAGTAGCTAGCCTAACTGCAAAGAGGGCGGTTACCACGGTGTGGCCGATGACTGGGGTGAAGTCGTAACAAGGTAGCCGTAGGGGAACCTGCGGCTGGATCACCTCCTTAACGAAAGATTGGTGACTGGTAAGAATCCACAACAAGTTGTTCTTCGAAGATGTATCTGAGGGTCTGTAGCTCAGTTGGTTAGAGCACACGCTTGATAAGCGTGGGGTCACAAGTTCAAGTCTTGTCAGACCCACCAAATCTGATAGCTGAAGCTGAGATTAAGATATATCGTTCATTATGATTGTAAGCTGGGGACTTAGCTTAGTTGGTAGAGCGCCTGCTTTGCACGCAGGAGGTCAGGAGTTCGACTCTCCTAGTCTCCACCAAAT
>NZ_RKQE01000007.1:0-2798 GCF_003815055.1 Acinetobacter sp. BIGb0102 | reverse complement strand
ATGAGGCGAACGAGGGGAAGTGAAACATCTCAGTACCCTTAGGAAAAGAAATCAATTGAGATTCCCTTAGTAGCGGCGAGCGAACGGGGATCAGCCCATTAAGTTATGTGTGTTCTAGTGGAACGCTCTGGGAAGTGCGAACGTAGAGGGTGATATTCCCGTACACGAAAGGGCACACATAATGATGACGAGTAGGGCGAGGCACGTGAAACCTTGTCTGAATATGGGGGGACCATCCTCCAAGGCTAAATACTCCTGACTGACCGATAGTGAACCAGTACCGTGAGGGAAAGGCGAAAAGAACCCCTGTGAGGGGAGTGAAATAGATCCTGAAACCGCATGCATACAAGCAGTGGGAGCACCTTCGTGGTGTGACTGCGTACCTTTTGTATAATGGGTCAGCGACTTATATTCAGTAGCGAGGTTAACCGAATAGGGGAGCCGTAGAGAAATCGAGTCTTAATAGGGCGTATAGTTGCTGGGTATAGACCCGAAACCAGGCGATCTATCCATGAGCAGGTTGAAGGTTGGGTAACACTAACTGGAGGACCGAACCCACTGTCGTTGAAAAGCCAGGGGATGACTTGTGGATAGGGGTGAAAGGCTAATCAAGCCTGGTGATAGCTGGTTCTCCCCGAAAGCTATTTAGGTAGCGCCTCGGACGAATACCATTGGGGGTAGAGCACTGTTTCGGCTAGGGGGTCATCCCGACTTACCAAACCGATGCAAACTCCGAATACCAATGAGTACTATCCGGGAGACAGACTGCGGGTGCTAACGTCCGTAGTCAAGAGGAAAACAATCCAGACCGCCAGCTAAGGCCCCAAAATCATAGTTAAGTGGGAAACGATGTGGGAAGGCATAGACAGCTAGGAGGTTGGCTTAGAAGCAGCCACCCTTTAAAGAAAGCGTAATAGCTCACTAGTCGAGTCGGCCTGCGCGGAAGATGTAACGGGGCTAAAACTATGTGCCGAAGCTGCGGATGTATACTTATGTATACGTGGTAGGGGAGCGTTCTGTAAGCCGATGAAGGTGTATTGAGAAGTATGCTGGAGGTATCAGAAGTGCGAATGCTGACGTGAGTAACGACAAAACGGGTGAAAAACCCGTTCGCTGAAAGACCAAGGGTTCCAGTCCAACGTTAATCGGGGCTGGGTGAGTCGACCCCTAAGGCGAGGCCGAGAGGCGTAGTCGATGGGAAATTGGTTAATATTCCAATACTTCTGTGTAATGCGATGAGAGGACGGAGAAGGTTAAGTCAGCCTGGCGTTGGTTGTCCAGGTGGAAGACAGTAGGCATGCATCTTAGGCAAATCCGGGGTGCTCTATGCTGAGAGTTGATAGCAAGCTGTACTTGTACAGTGAAGTGGCTGATACCATGCTTCCAGGAAAAGTCTCTAAGCTTCAGTTACACAGGAATCGTACCCGAAACCGACACAGGTGGTCAGGTCGAGTAGACCAAAGCGCTTGAGAGAACTCTGCTGAAGGAACTAGGCAAAATGGTACCGTAACTTCGGGAGAAGGTACGCTGCTGACGGTGATGGGACTTGCTCCCTGAGCTATTGGCAGCCACAGAAACCAGGCCGCTGCAACTGTTTATTAAAAACATAGCACTCTGCAAACACGAAAGTGGACGTATAGGGTGTGATGCCTGCCCGGTGCTGGAAGGTTAATTGATGGGGTTAGCGTAAGCGAAGCTCTTGATCGAAGCCCCAGTAAACGGCGGCCGTAACTATAACGGTCCTAAGGTAGCGAAATTCCTTGTCGGGTAAGTTCCGACCTGCACGAATGGCATAATGATGGCGGCGCTGTCTCCAGCAGAGGCTCAGTGAAATCGAAATCGCTGTGAAGATGCAGTGTACCCGCGGCTAGACGGAAAGACCCCGTGAACCTTTACTGCAGCTTGACATTGAACTTTGACCTTACTTGTGTAGGATAGGTGGGAGGCTTTGAAGTACGAACGCTAGTTTGTATGGAGCCGTCCTTGAAATACCACCCTGGTAATGTTGAGGTTCTAACTCTGTCCCGTAATCCGGGACGAGGACCATGTCTGGTGGGTAGTTTGACTGGGGCGGTCTCCTCCTAAAGAGTAACGGAGGAGTACGAAGGTGCGCTCAGCGTGGTCGGAAATCACGCGTAGAGTATAAAGGCAAAAGCGCGCTTAACTGCGAGACCCACAAGTCGAGCAGGTACGAAAGTAGGTCTTAGTGATCCGGTGGTTCTGTATGGAAGGGCCATCGCTCAACGGATAAAAGGTACTCTGGGGATAACAGGCTGATACCGCCCAAGAGTTCATATCGACGGCGGTGTTTGGCACCTCGATGTCGGCTCATCTCATCCTGGGGCTGAAGCAGGTCCCAAGGGTATGGCTGTTCGCCATTTAAAGAGGTACGCGAGCTGGGTTTAGAACGTCGTGAGACAGTTCGGTCCCTATCTACCGTGGGCGCTGGAAATTTGAGAGGATCTGCTCCTAGTACGAGAGGACCAGAGTGGACGAACCTCTGGTGTACCGGTTGTGACGCCAGTCGCATCGCCGGGTAGCTATGTTCGGAAGGGATAACCGCTGAAAGCATCTAAGCGGGAAGCCTACCTCAAGATAAGATTTCCCTAGGAATTTATTCCTCTAAAGAGCCGTTCGAGACTAGGACGTTGATAGGTTGGGTGTGGAAGCACGGTGACGTGTGAAGCTGACCAATACTAATTGCTCGTGAGGCTTGACTATACAACACCCAAACAGTTGTTGTATTCAAGATAAATTCAATACATAACTTGATTTAGTGTAGAAACTAGTTACAATAC
>NZ_RKQE01000006.1:0-40159 GCF_003815055.1 Acinetobacter sp. BIGb0102 | reverse complement strand
TCGTAGACCTCATCTATCGTTAAAATACAAAACGCCTAATGAAATGCATCAGGCGTTTGTTTGAAATAAGTGTCAACCTATTTCAGGACGAGACATTGATATTAAGACTTGATCAATTCAATCGTTGATCCTGCACGTTTTGGATCAATCAGAATCTTGGCATGTTGCTCTGGATCACGTAACGCATCAAAGGCATTGCTCACCCCTTCCAGCCCGACCACACCCGTGATCAATGGCGAACAATCCACTTTTCCTTCTGCAATCATATGCAGCGTGTCACGAAACTCAAGTGGTGTATAACCCAGCACATACTGGATTTCCAGCTCCTTATTGATCGCCAATGCGGGTTCAATCTTATCGCTTTGCATGCACACCCCCACGCCTACAATACGTGAGAATAACGGTGCACCTTCCAGAATCTGCTGCATGATCCCTGCCACACCCACACATTCAAAAATCACGGGACGTTTTGGTAACACTCCAAGTTTATCCCCCACTCGCATGGCATTGACCCACGGTAATGAGTAGGTTTGAACCTTATCAAAAAGCCCCATTCCCATATTAATTGCTTCAGAAACATTGCCCAGTAAGCCCAGCTCTTTCCAGTTACTAAATGGAGATTGCTGTTTAGGATCAATCAAGATATCTGCGCCACATTGTTCAGCCAGACGACGACGATTTGGTGAAAAATCACTGGCAATCACGGTTTTAACGCCTGCCGCTTTCAGCATAATAATCACGCCCAAACCCACAGGACCACAACCGATCACGATGGCAGGTTCATTTTTCTTGATTCGGCTACGACGTACTGCATGTAAAGCCACTGCCATTGGCTCAGTTAATGCTGCACGATCCGCATCCAAACCATTCGGCACTGCAAACATCAAACTGGATTGCACCAGAACCTGCTCTGCATAGCCTCCTGAAGCAGTTGGTGACAAACCCGTCGGAACATAACCCTGTGGATCAACATTTAATAAAGGCATGGCGCAAACCAAGGTATCCGCTTTCAATTTCCGACGTGTTTTAGGACCATAATCCAAGACCTTGCCACAAAATTCATGACCAAAGACCAGTTTATCGGAAGATTTTGCCACGCCATTAAAACCAACTCGTGCTGCCAAATCATGCATGTGGTCACAGTGATGTTGCATATGCAAATCCGAACCGCAGATCCCGCAACGCACCACTTCCAGTAAGACCTGCCCTTTGGCTGGAATCAGTTCAAGCGAATCTTCAAGTTGCAGTTGAGCGTTATGACAGACCAGAGATTTCATAGGATATTCCTTTTTTGTTTTATTCCAGTTATTCACTTTTCAGCTTGTTCTGATGGGCTGAGGAAATGAGCAAACAACACTTTCCTTAATCCTGACAAGGATAATTGTCAAAACCTATGACCGAAATATAAATATCTTGAATAAATAAGGTCAGCTCCAACTTATATTGTAATTTCAGATGATTCTTTTGCTCAAAACAACATGCATAAGCACTGTTTCAATCATTTTCACAAAGCTCTGGAAAATTATATTTTTATTCAATTCCTATTCAAAACATCACCCCCAAATAAAAAGAGCTAAGGTAAATACCTTAGCTCCCACAACTTAGAAATTACTTCCAAGCCTGCCGAATCATATCTACCGCTTTCTCTGCAATCATGATTGTAGGTGCATTAGTATTGCCATTGACCACCGTTGGCATAATAGACGCATCAATGACTCGCAGTCCTTCAACGCCATACACTTTAAGTTCAGGATCAACCACCGCCATATCATCTACGCCCATTTTACAACTGCCAACGGGATGATAAACCGTATCGACACGCTGACGTAAAACCTCACGGATTTCGTCATCCGTTTTTACATTGGCCGTGAACATATCTTCTTTGATTTTGTCTTGTAAAGCGGGTGCCTGCATCAATTTTTGCGTGACTTTATAACCATCCACCATATCTTGAAGATCCTGTTCATCTTCAAGGAATTTAAAGTCGATGAGTAATGGATCATCTACATGCTTACCGCTGAGTTTGACTGAACCACGTGCGCGTGGATTCAACAAACAGACGTGACATGAAATCCCGTGCCCCATATGCATGGTACGGGCATGATTATCCACCACGGCGATCACAAAGTGTAATTGCAAGTTCGGTTTATCTAGCTCAGGGCGGCTCTTTAAGAAGCCACCACACTCTGCATAGTTCGTGGTGAGCAGACCACGGCGATCTTTACGGTACAGTCCAATCTGCTTAAACAGATCCAGACTACCGCCCATTGAGACGCCAAAAGTGCCATCCATCAGCTTGGTTTTATAAGCAAAGATAAAGTCCGGATGGTCATGCAGGTTCTCACCCACTCCCGCAAGTTCTTTAACTACGGGAATATCATGCTTTTCCAGCTCCTGACGTGGGCCAATACCCGAAAGCATCAGGATATGCGGCGACTGGAATGCCCCTGCCGACAACAAGACTTCCTTGTTGGCTTTGACAATCGTGGTTTGCCCTTTATGTTTATATTCCACTCCAACCGCACGACCATTTTCAATCACAATTCGTGAAACTTTGGCTTGCGTAACCACATGCAGATTCGGACGTTTTCCTAAATAAGGGAATAAATAACCACGCGCAGCACTCCAGCGTTCGCCCTTTTTTTGGGTGACCTGATAAACACCTAAGCCTTCTTGTTCAGCGCCATTGAAATCATCATTCAATGGATAACCAACCTGTTTTGCCGCTTCGATGAAAGTTTTCTGATAAGGGTTATCTGAATATAACTCACTGACATTTAAGGGGCCATGTTGACCGTGATATTCATTATGGATACGTTCGTTATGCTCTGATTTTTTGAAATAAGGTAGCACCTCTTCATACGACCAGCCGGTATTGCCTAATGCTGCCCAGTGATCATAGTCACTACGATGCCCGCGAATATAGACCATAGCATTGACCGCAGAACTTCCACCCAAACATTTACCACGCGGTTGATAACCTTTACGGTCATTCAGGCCTTTTTGTGGAATCGTTTCAAAAGCCCAGTTATTAATTTTAGTGGGAATACTGATGACAGCAGCGGCAGGTGTATTCACAAGCCAGCTATTACCCTCTCCGCCCGCTTCTAATAAACATACCGAAATATTAGGATTCTCTGTTAATCGTCCAGCCAGCACCGAACCTGCTGAACCACCACCTATAATTACAAAATCAAAAGCTGTTTGTGTCATCTCTATACTCTGTTTTTTCTTTTTAAAAAGCGGCAATAGTATGCCGAACATGGCATTTCAATACTGTTATCGTTGTATAAACAAGTTAATACATCAAATGCAAGTTAACGTGATCTCGATCAAACCACAAGCGTAAAATCGCGCAAATCACATGAAGTAAATTGCCAGTATTCAAAATCAGGAAAAAGATTCTTTCTCCAGCTTTTTCTGTTTTAAGTATTCCACATGCTGTCGACCTGTTTTCCAGGAAGGCTCCAGCACTTCTTTCTCTATGCGATAACGAATTCTTTTTGTTGCATTGATAAATATCCCATATGGACTTATCAAAATATACTCAATTTTTATTGTACCTTGTGCTTGGTTTGGAAACATACAGCCATTTAAAGAAATATTGTTTGGCTAAATGCTCATTCATAGCAGTGAAAACTAAATACCCACCAAATTTACATTTAATCCATAGCAACATTAAACAAAAACCATATAGAAATCAAAAACCTCTCTACTGATTTTTAATTAAAACCATATAAATATTTTTTTAAAATTACACACAACAATTAAAATAAATTTTTTAATTATTTATATGTCTATATTCATTATAAATCAAAATCAAACCACCTAATAATATAAACAATAGACCTAATAATTTTAATCCATCTATTTTTCTAATCTGCATCCCTAAGAATCCAGTATTATCAATAATAGTTGCAAAAAACATCTGTCCCAAGAAAATCCATAGTAGTGTATTCGTAGCCCCGATTTGGGGTGCTGCAAGGAACATGCAAAGAATATAAAGAGAACCAAGGAAGCCTGGTAACCACATCCACCAAGATACTTGCTGATATGATGGAGGTTTAATACCACCATCAACAATTAAAGCAATGATCAATGAAGCAATTGCACCCCCCATATAAAGCACAAATGTCGATTGAATTTGAGAAGCACCACTTGTATTCCGAAAGACATTCACCATAGCCAGCTGTAAAGGAACAATTGCCCCTCCTAATAAGCTGATAAAGACATAACTTATATTACTCATTGTGATTGTCTCTTTTTTTATTTTAGATTTTTAATAATAGATTAATCCCAATATCCAAGCCATCATTTTAACCCACTCTTTTAAATAAATTAGGTCAATACCTCCCACTTTAATTATTAAATTTTTTCAATAACTCACTATAATTTACAAACTAAGAAAATGAAATCATTAATAAAAAAGTTGCATGACTAATGATCATAACTTCCTTTAAGAAATGGCGAGTAGCAAAATGACTTGGGGGCTATCCAACTACCTTACCGATCATTAGTCTCAAGTACAGCTATGTAGTTCGGATACAACTAGTATTGAGTCAACTACAAGCAATCTTATTAATGAGCAAATTATCGTAAATTTTCACATCACCGAAGGTATACCCCCAATGAATACTCAAGTATTTATAATTATAAATAAAAAAATCTAGACGTAAAAAAACCGCTAAATTAGCGGTATTTTATCTCATCTTTAAGATGATGGTCGGAGCAGTAGGATTCGAACCTACGACCCCCTGGTCCCAAACCAGGTGCACTACCAGGCTGTGCTATGCTCCGAAATTGGGGTGAATGACGGGATTCGAACCCGCGACAACTGGAATCACAATCCAGGGCTCTACCAACTGAGCTACATCCACCATCAAAATTTAGTTCTATGTACCAAGCGACCAAATGGCGCGCCTGACAGGATTCGAACCTGTGACCATCCGCTTAGAAGGCGGATGCTCTATCCAACTGAGCTACAGGCGCATAACGATGATAATAATATCAAGCGATACTTCGCCGATCTTAAACTAATGTTTTACAACACTATTTTAAATGGTCGGAGCAGTAGGATTCGAACCTACGACCCCCTGGTCCCAAACCAGGTGCACTACCAGGCTGTGCTATGCTCCGATTTCTCAGCTTTTAGTGTATCGCACATCGTGCGGTACGGTGTGCATTCTAGGCGCGACGCTCTGGAACGTCAACACCTATTTTTCAAAAATATTAAAAATCCTTACCAAATGTATATTTAACAAGCATCTTGATGCTTTTTAACGCTTTAATGAAGCACTAAAGTTCAACATTCGATCTAAAGGCAATTTAGCGCGTTCTGCCAAAGCAGGATCAACGTGTATTTCTTGATCAGCATGCTGCAAGACATGCAAAATTCCATCAAGTTCGTTCATTGCCATCCACGGACAATGTGCACATGAACGACAAGTTGCCCCCTCACCTGCGGTTGGTGCTTCAAATAATTCTTTATCTGGCACTGCTTGTTGCATTTTATAGAAAATACCACGGTCGGTTGCCACGATCATTTGCTTATGCGGTAGAGTCTGGGCTGCTTTGATCAGTTGCGAAGTGCTTCCCACTGCATCTGCAATATCCACCACCGATTCAGGTGACTCAGGATGCACCAAAACCGCTGCATCTGGATAAAGCGCTTTCATTTGCGTAATGCCACGGGCACGGAACTCTTCATGTACGATACACGCACCATCCCATAGCAACATGTCAGCGCCAGTTTTCTTCTGGATATAGCGACCTAGATGCTGATCGGGTGCCCAAATAATTTTTTCACCTAAACTATCGAGATGTTCAATGATCTCAACTGCACAGCTTGAAGTCACCACCCAATCCGCACGTGCTTTCACTGCTGCTGAAGTGTTGGCATAAACCACTACAGTATGATCAGGATGTTGATCACAGAATGCAGCGAACTCATCCACTGGACAGCCCAAGTCAAGTGAGCACGTTGCTTCCAAAGTCGGCATTAATACTGTTTTCTCAGGTGATAAGATTTTTGAGGTTTCCCCCATAAACTTCACACCAGCCACCACTAATGTTGTCGCAGGATGATCACGACCAAAACGCGCCATTTCCAATGAGTCAGAAACACAACCACCTGTCAGTTCAGCAAGCTCTTGTACTTCTGGATCACAGTAATAGTGCGCCACAAGCACAGCATTACGTTTTTTAAGCTCTGCTGCGATTTGAGCGAACTTTTCTTGTTTCACTTCTGGGCTAAGGCTATTGTCCTTTGGCTCACCCAAACGATCTAAATGCGCCTGCACAATATTTTTGGCTTCGTTCGCAATTAAATTCGCATCATTCATAAAACGTCTTCTCTATCCTGCGTGCTTGCATTACTGCAAACCTATAACGTGGGTGTCTGGGTGATTATTTGTTGAGAATCACACTGTCCACAAACCAGCTTATAAAAAAAGCCCCACTGTGGAGGCTTCATTATAACGCAAATTTATGAGCGATAATCGGCATTAATTTTTACATAGTCATAAGAAAAGTCACAGGTATAAACCGTGTCTTTTGCCGTACCACGACCAAGATCAATACGAATGGTAATTTCTTTTTCAGCCATCACCGCAGCGCCCGCTTCTTCAGTATATTCAGGATTTGCGCCACCATCCAGACAGATTTGCACATCACCCAACCAGACTTGAACCTTGCTGCTGTCCAGATTCGGCACACCCGCCTTACCAATTGCCATTACAATACGTCCCCAGTTTGGATCTGAAGCAAATAATGCAGTTTTAATAAGTGGTGACTCTGCAACGCTATACGCCACATCACAACACTCTTGCGTATTTGCCCCGCCCTCAACCTGAACCGTGATGAATTTGGTTGCACCTTCACCATCACGTACGATTAATTGCGCCAGACGATCCATGATACGTGCAAGCACGGCAAGAACTTGGGGATAACGAGCATCATCCTGACGCTGGATTTCTATGCCACCGGCCAAACCTGTAGCCACAAAGATACAAGAGTCATTGGTCGATGTATCGCCATCAATCGTGATACGGTTAAATGAATGCTCAACCGTAGTTTGCAATAAACGCTGTACCAGTTCTTGGCTAATCGGTGCATCGGTTGCAACAAAGCTCAACATGGTCGCCATATTTGGACGGATCATACCCGCACCTTTACTGATGCCTGTCATGGTATAAGTTACGCCATCCAGTTCGAACTGCTCAGATGCGCCTTTCGGTGTGGTGTCCGTGGTCATGATGCCAGATGCCGCTTCAGCCCAACGATCTGCATTTAACTCATTTAATGCAGGCTGAATGCCTTGAACCAAGCGTTCAATCGGCAATTGTTCACCAATTACACCTGTTGAAAACGGTAAAATCTGGTTGGTTTGCACACCAGTTAATTCAGCCAACTTCGCACATGTGGCTTCTGCATTTTTATAACCGACTGTACCTGTTGCTGCATTGGCATTACCCGTATTGATGATCAGGTAACGTGGGGTATTTTCTGCTAAATGCTTTTTACTCAATTGAACCGGCGCAGCCGCAAAAGCGCTTTGGGTAAATACCCCGGCAACCTTTGATCCTTCAGCAAATTCAAAAATGACTAAATCTCGTCGATTTGGATAACGTACATACGCCTCAGTTGAGCCAATTTTTACACCCTGCACCACATGCATAAGTGGCATTGTTACGTCACCAACAGCCATTTTTAAACTTCCATTCAATTTGTTATGAAAAAGAAAATGAATCCACACCCTACATATGAGACTCGGAAAGGTCATCTACAACCTGCGTAGTATCTGTAATATCTCGTTTCTACGATAGATAAAAACAAATGCCATAAGTGAACAGGTTTTGTAGATGACAATGCCTTTGGTTACTTTGGGCGAAACCAAAGTAACTCCAACCGAAGGTTATTCCTATAATTGAATTACACCCGACAAGATACCGCCTCGTCAGTAATTTATTTACAGTTCAAGTCATAAAATATGTTGATTCATATCTGCTTTGGTAGCTTATTCCAAAAAGAAATGAAAATCGAGTATTAACAATACGGATTATGGAATTTGGCTTTGCTCTAAACTGAGTAAAATCTGCTTCTTATCCAGACCACCCGCAAAACCCACCAATGCCCCACTCGAACCAATCACCCGATGACACGGCGCAATAATCGAAATCGGATTCTTGCCATTGGCAGCACCCACCGCACGCACTGCTTTTTCATTCCCTAACTGAACGGCAATCTCCTTATAACTTCGCGTTTCCCCATAAGGAATATTCAATAATGCTTGCCAAACCTGTTGCTGAAAGGCTGTTCCCTGAAAATCCAGAGGCAAATCAAATTGCTGACGTTGCCCTGCAAAATATTCTTCTAATTGTTGTTTCACTTTATGCAACATTGGATGCTGGCGATCTTCAACCAACTCAGCTAAACGAATCCGTTTATGATCTTCGTTATCCCACATCACCGCAACCAATGCCTGATCATGTGCAACCAGCTTTAATGCGCCAACAGGCGAATCCATATACATATAAACCAGTTGCATCATGTTCTCCTTAAACCATTAATTTGATGAGAGCTTCATCAACATCAAACCTGATACGATCAAAACCGCTGCAATCATCCGCATCGCAGTCATTGGCTCGTTTAACACCATAATCCCGACAATAAAAGATCCAATCGCACCAATCCCGGTCCAGATGGTATATGCCGTTCCCAGCGGAAGTGTACGCATTGACATCGACAGCAACACTACACTTAACACCATGAAAACAATCGTTATGATACTTGGCGTTAACTTGGTGAATCCTTCAGACAACTTCATCGAGTATGCCCAGATCACTTCAAAAATACCTGCCAAAACTAAAATTGCCCACGCCATTTTATTACGCTCAACTTTATCAAGGGTTGGGTCGTCCCAACGTGATTCTTTCGAGGGAGGTCGTCCTCCTAAGCCCAGCAGTGTACTGTAAAATAAACCATGATGTGCTGTGTTATGTATCAACTTAAATGAAATTTTTAGCCATGATCAGCGACTCATCCTATTTCTTTCGTAAGACTTTTAACCATTGTTCGAAACGTTCAATAAGCTTGGATAAAAACTGTTGCAACTGGTTTAAAGCAGTTTCATTTGAAGGGTTCAATTGACCTGCATGTGTCTTTTTCTTGGCTGTTGCAAGTTCCAAAGGTTCATAATGCGGCATGGTTTGTTGTAGTTCAGCACCCAGATTTAAGCGCATTAAAGCCACAGTAACAGCCTCAATTGGATCTTGATGATAAAGCGCCAAATGACGGGCATCGACATCAATGCAGTGTTCAATGAGCAGTTCCGAAAAAGGAATGAGGGCTTGCCTTACCCGTTGTTGTTCTACATCACTCCTCATATCAGGAATATGATAAAAACTGACGTACATGCTGCCATCAAGTGGAATCAGTTCAAGCTGAGAAGTAGAGACGCGCTGCGGCTTTTCGCCCGACGGAGTAGCGTGAGTATTTTTATCTCTTATTGGATTGTCTTGTTGTTCTAAAGCCATTTATGCACCATGAATGACTCAAAAAAGATACTGTTAGTATAAACCAACAGTATCTTGAAAAAATGACATTTTAAACAAAATATCAAAACTTTAGCGTAAGTCCTGCACCATAGATCCAACCTGTTTCAGAATCAGTGGCTTCTTGCCAGTCAGTCGCCTTGCGCCCCTTGTTATAGCCATAAGCCACATCAATAAAAGGCATCACACGATTCTTCACAATTTCATATCGGGTTTTAATCCCCACTTCTGCATCGGCAAGCCCTGTTTTGGCGGCGTACTTGGATTCATCTCGCAGCACCCATTCCATTTCCAGATAAGGCTGCATAATCAACTTCTGTGTGAGCAAGAAATCACGTTCTGTTTCCAGCACAAAGCGCCATTGCTGATCCTGTCCCGCATAGAGATGTGCATCAGTTTCGAAGAAGTATTGAGCCATGCCATGTAAACCCACGACAGCCTCAAACTGTTCCTTATCGACTTGCTGCTCAGCGTTATAACGGTAATTTACACCAGCTTGGACATCCCAAAAATCTGAAATATTACGGCTATACAGCGCCGCAATACGTTGCTCCGATTTTTCAGACTCTGCCTTGGCATAATCGGCATTGATAAACAATTTATTTTCATCACTACCCACCCAAGTTTTTAATTTAGACTTAAGCGTACCCTTGCCATCTTCATTTAGCATCCATGCGCTATCTAACTGAGTCGATTGATAGATTTGCCCACCATGTTCACGGGTATGGTCGTGCTGCCCATGTTGTGTTTCAGGCGGTTGCTGAACTGTTATCTGATGTTGATGCTGTGAATGATCCATCGTAGATGAAGCAGCCACTGGCATATTCTGTTGTGCAGGCATCTCCATTTGCATCATGGCGTCATGCCCTTCGTGCGCATAAGCTAGTCCACTCAACGAAGAAACCATGCCACCGATTGCCAATAATTGTGTATATCGTTTCATTTTAGAAACTTGCTTAGTGATGTGCATGGCTCGCTCCTTGAGATGATTGAACAGGGGCTTGAACTGGAGTTTTTGAATCGTCTACATTGGCAACAATCAGCTTACTCATCATGCCTGCGCTCATGTGATATAACAGGTGACAATGGATTGCCCATTCACCTAATTCATCCGCAGTCAACAAAGCTGTTACCGTCTTGCCAGGCGGTACAATCACTGTATGTTTATTTGGCATGTCCTGTGGTGCCTGACCATTTTCCAGTTGCATAAACATGCCATGTAAATGCATCGGATGCGCCATCATACTGTCATTGACAAATTTCAGGCGGATACGCTCACCATAACGCACCGTTAAAGGCTTAAAGTCAGGATCACTAAACTTCTTGCCATCAATGGTCCAGATATAACGTTCCATCGTCCCACCCAGACGAATCACCACTTCACGTTCTGCTGGACGGCTATATTTTTCTGGCTGGGGTTGCAAAGATTGCAGATCAGCATACGTTAAGGCTTTCTGACCTGCTGGGGTTGCAGCATTAGCCCAGCCTTGTACAGTATGAGTGCTTTCTTTTTCAGAAGAGTCCTTCATCTGATGCTGGCGATGCTCCATCTCTTTGATGTTCATCTGTGCATGGGCACTATGATCCATTTGCGACATGTCCATATTTTCATGTGAACCATGATCCATGCCTGCATGTTGTTTAGAGGCATCGGCCTGTTTGTCCTGAGCAGTCTGATGTTGGCCATGATCCATCTTGCTCATGTTCATTTGCGTATGCGCGCTGTGATCCATGGTTGATTGCGAGTTCGTTGCAGTCTTCGTTTTTTCCAGTGGCATCTGGTGCTGACTATGATCCATTTCGCCCATTTTCATTTGACCATGCGAACCATGATCCATCCCCATGTCTTCCATGGTTAATAAGGCACGTGGACGTGCTTTTGGAATCTGAACACTCGTCGGAGTGGTCACCATTTCATTCTGCAATGAGGCAATGGCAAAACCAGAGCGATCAATCGACTCTGCTTCAATTTGATAATGTGCCTGTTTCGGTTCGACCAACACATCATAAGTTTCTGCCGTACCAATACGGAACTCATCTACAGGAACAGGCTTTACTGGCTGTCCATCAGCACTGACCACGGTCATTTTTAGGTTAGGAATACGTACATCAAAAAATGACATCGCCGATGCATTGATAAAACGCAAACGTACCTTTTCACCCGTCTTAAAAGCACCTGTCCAGTTTTGCTGTGGCGTCTGCCCATTCACCAAAAAGGTATAACCCGTGACATCGGATAAATCCGTTTTCAGCATGCGCATCTGGTTCCACATCGAGCGATCTTGCCAAGTTGCTTTCAACCCTTGTTGCTTGAACTGTTTCCAGACATCACCGACTGTTTCACGCTGGTTCTGATAATACTCGGCTGATTTCTTCAGATTTGCCATGATCTTGTCACTTTCAGCTTCATGGAAATCAGACAACATCACCACATAATCACGTTCAGCTTTTTCATGTGCTGCGACAGGCTGCTTGCCTTTTGGATAAATCACCAAAGGGCCATATAAACCATCCTGTTCCTGCCCCTTGCTGTGCGCGTGATACCAGTAAGTGCCATTTTGGCGAACCTTAAAACGGTACTCAAAACTGCCATTCGGCTTAATACCTTTGAAACCGTTAAAGCCTGGTACACCATCCATGAGTCCGGGTAAAAGCAGACCATGCCAATGTAAAGAAGTATCTTGATCTTTGAGCTGGTTATGAACGTGAATGACAGCTTCATCCCCCTCCTCAAATTCAAGCAGCGGCGCAATAAATTTCCCATTCACGGTGATACGTTGTACGGATTTACCTGTCACATTGACAGTGCCCTGATTAATATTGAGATGATATTCTTTAATTGCTGCCACACTATAAGGTGCGAACAATAAGCTTAGGCTAGCGACAACACCAGCATATATTTTTGAGGACATGATGATTTCCTAATCTGTTAACTTTAAAAATGCTCACTTCCCTTTTCACAAAGCGAAAGAGCCTGCAAAGACAGATCAGGTTCTAGGAGGGCGTAAAATCTCTTGCCAATAGCCAGCAAGATGCCGAGCTTGGTAGTCCGTATTGATATACGTACTCAGCTCTAAAAATGGCGAAGCAGAAAGGCTTGGCGTATTTTGATCTAAAGCGAAATTGATGCTTTGACAATGTGATGTACTATTACAATCCTGACAATGCAGATGATCCTGCATTTGCCCATCATGACATTGACCGAGACTCATGCGATCTGCATGTGAGCTTTGCGCAGGATGATGTTGCATCATTTGCTGATCATGACATGATAAGGTTGAAACAGTAGATGAATGATGAGAATGAACCTCTTGAACTGCTGCAACGGCCGCACTGCTTCCCCCAATGAAAAAAATCATCAGGAATACAAACCACAAATGTCTGTATTGCTTGCGAAATTGCACTAAAGGTTCCTTGTTTCCATCAATTCAGGTAATTGAATATGCCTAGCATAATTTCTTTCTGCTTTATGCACAATGATCTCACTGTTTAAATTCTTATCATTATATTCAACAACAGCATGATTTCGCTGTTTTCTTGGCCTATTCAAACCTTTAAGCCCACCGCGCAAAAATAGTGCAAAATAAATAAGTTAGCGCATAAAAAAAGGACAAAAAATTGTCCTTTTTTCGTTTTTTTGCTGTGAATATAAACAGCTGAAATCATTTTGTTTATTTTAACAACATCTTATCCACCTGCTTATCAACATGGTTATCCACCCAGTTATAAACAAAGTTATCCACAAGCTTATGTGAAAAATAGGATGAAAACACTAAACTTCTGTTGCACTAACTTGAGCCAGCTCTGCACGCATTTGATCAATCACCGCTTTATAATCTGGTTGACCAAAAATTGCCGATCCAGCCACGAACATATCCGCACCCGCTTCTGCAATCTCACGAATATTTGCTGGGCCAACACCACCATCAACTTCGAGGCGGATATCACGACCGCTGGCATCAATAATTTGACGCGCCTGACGTAATTTATCCAAAGTCATTGGGATAAATTTCTGACCGCCAAAGCCTGGGTTTACGCTCATCAATAAAATCTGGTCGACTTTATCCAGCACGTAATCAAGATAATGCAATGGTGTTGCCGGGTTAAATACTAAGCCTGCTTTTGCACCACCCGCCTTGATCAATTGCAAAGAACGGTCAATGTGATCCGTTGCTTCTGGGTGGAAGGTAATAATTTCTGCACCCGCTTCAATAAAATCACCAATCATGCGATCCACAGGTGAAACCATCAGATGCACATCGATAGGTGCTTTGATACCGTAATTTTTCAGTGCCTTACATACCCCTGCACCAAAAGTAAGGTTTGGTACATAGTGGTTATCCATCACATCAAAATGTACAACGTCTGCACCTGCAGCTAGAACTTTTTCTACCTCTTCACCTAAACGCGCAAAATCAGCAGATAAAATCGAAGGAGCAATCAAATAAGGCTTGGACATGGATGACCTGGCAAACTCTGAGAAAAATGATGAAACGATTATAACAAATTCAGCACACTTAGGGCTGTTACAAAGTCATTATTCAAGCATTGCAAACTTGCAACAACGCGTTGCATCTGGACTATTTTTATCTCGCCTGCGCTTTGCTATGTTAGTCAATGAAATTAGAGGAAGAAAAGCAACATGAATAGCAGCACAAATATCACGACGACTGAAGGAAAACGTATTAGTAAACGTTTGCTCAATCACTGGAAGCATAAGTTTGAAGTTGCAGAAACGGAAACAGAGACAAAAATCTTCATGCCTACTGCAACCGTCACCCTCACACCGTATGAACAGCATTTGGCGGTGCTGATTGAAAACCAGCAAGATGATGTCGCACATCTCGAACAAGTGGTGATCAATCATTTAAACCGTATGGCACAGCAGGAATTTGTGGCTGAATGGCAGCACAATTAAAAAGAAGCTCAAATGAGCTTCTTTTTTTATCCCGCTACTTTTTCAAGCTGAATGGCATGAAACTGTAGGTGATCATCGATAAAACTTTGAATAAAGTAATAGCCATGATCATAGCCTTTGTGTAGACGCAAAGTGAGCGGTTGCTCAGCTTCCAGACAGGCTTGTTTAAATTTTTCAGGATTCAACTGAGCAAAAAACTGGTCATCCAGTCCTTGATCAATCAGGATTTCTTCAAATAATCCACCTTTCTGCTGCACCAGCGCGGTCGCATCATGTGCCGTCCATTGCTGCTGATCAGTGCCAAGATATTGGCTAAATGCCTTTTCACCCCACGGGCAAATACTTGGCGCACAAATCGGCGCAAAAGCCGAAACCGATTTGAATTGGTCAGGATATTTAAAGGCTAAGGTCAACGCGCCATGTCCACCCATTGAGTGTCCAAAAATTCCGATCTGGTTTTTAGCCACAGGAAACGCTTGTAAAACATGCGTATAGAGTTCATCAACCAGATAAGACTCCATTTGATAATGCTCAGCCCAAGGTTGCTGGGTCGCATTAATATAAAAGCCAGCTCCCTGTCCAATATCCCAATGATCGCCTTGCGCAACACCTTCACCACGCGGAGAAGTATCAGGTGTAATTAAAATCAGGCTGAGTCGAGCCGCCATCCGTTGTGCATGGGCTTTAATCGCAAAGGTTTCTTCGGTACAGGTTAAGCCTGCAAGATAAAACAAGACTGAACACGCTTTGCCTTCCAATGCCGCAGGTGGCAAATAGACACCCACTTTGGTGCTGCCTTTAAGATGTTGAGACTCAAGTTGATAAATACGTTGCTCACCCTCAAAACAACGGTTTTTTTGCAGTAGCTGCATGTTCATCATCCTGTGTTTTTGTAATGTCTGTAGATGCAATATTTTGTGTCGGGAACAGATACGGTTCAAGCTGTGGCAGCATCAGTTCCATATTACGACCGATCGACCATTGCGGTTCAGATGGTTCAACACCTTGTGCCACTTCCCACTTGGTCACGGTCTGCTTAGCCTGCTCAAACGCTTTTTTCATGGAATATTGTTCGCGCATCGCCAGATCAAAAAACGCCCGACCAAAATAAGTATAGTCTGCTTCGTTATTACAGCCAAAAGAAGTTTTGTCTGCCGCAGAAGCAGTAATAATTAAAGTATCTGGTGATTGTAAAGCGGGAATAAAACTACCTGAGTAACACGCTGAAATCACAATAACACGCCAGCGAATTCCAGATTTATCTAGCGTTTCTCTTAACCATTTTGGATCTACCTGATCCAGATTAAGAGGTGCATTTTCAATTTCAAAATGATTACGCTCACCATGCGATGTCATGTATAGAAACAACACATCGCTATCACGATTCATTTGCTGACCAATACGGCGTAAAGCCAACTCCATACTGGTTTTCGATGCGATTGGCACTTCTAAACGCGTGGCTGGATTGTTAATCAGCATAATCGAACGCCCAAAGGTTCCAAACCGCGTATCAAACTGTTCTCTTATACGTTCAATTTCCGATTTGAATACATCCACATAGCTATCACCAGCCACACCCATAAAATACCAGTGGCTTTGTGCAATATCGCCATATTGAATCTGATCCAGTGCTTTATCGAGCAAATGGCTTTGCGCATAGAAGGCATCTTCGGCAAAACTTGGCGGGGTCTGTTCCACTTTCCAGATCGGCTGATCCTTTACTGAAAGCTGCCACACCACCATGGTCGCAATCGTTGCCACAAAAACCAGCGCCCGCTCCCACCAAGGCCAGTTCAAAGCACGTGAAAAGACCCAAATTACAGCCAGACTTTGCCAGACAAATAGACCAACAAACAGTGGCGGCAGGAAACCATTATAGATACTGTCAGGAATAAAGTTCAGATAACCATTTGAACCAAGATACTGAATGATGCATTGCAAAAGCAGAATATTGGTATCAAGCACCAACCACAGTAATGCAGGCACCAGCATCAAACGCGGCTGATTCATCCGTTGTGAAAGAAAAATACCGACAATAAGGGCAATAAAAGGCCAAAGTGCGTAGCCAATCAAACCTTGAGCATTGAACTCCCCCATTTGACCCGCCACCAACCAGCTATAAAGCGAGTTGGTACAGCCACCGAGGATGCCCCAGAGAATCAGTTGGGTAATAGAAGGATGAACAACCTGTAAGGAACGGCGAGACCCGAGGAACAACCACATTCCAGCAATTTGGTTACTTTTAAAATCATGCCAGAGATTAATGGACGGTTTGAGGTCTATCATAAAATTCTTCGGGAGTTTCTCTTTTCAAGCCTAAACTGAAAATATGCCATTCTAATGATTGAATGTGCAGTACTTTTCCTAAAAGACGCAATGCGTGACTGTAGTGTAAGCTCGACAAGAATTTTTTAGCAATCATGCTTTTGCACTATATCACAAATCTTTACCGAGCATTGACGCAAGCCAAACAATCATTTGAATCTGATTTAAAGTTAACCTTTTGGAAAATATGCATCAAAACGACAAGCATCACCTAACCATTGGTGATCAGGGGTTTGATCCGCCAGATAAACCGCATGTCGTGGTCGTTTCACAATTACCCGTTTCGCGATCTGGTTGGCCAAATGCAAGAGTTGATCCCCAAGATCCATTTCCCCATCTTCAGGCAACAACATGTGTAATAACTGCATTTGCTTCTTGACCTGCGCCTGTTTCTTTACTGCTTGCTGGTTCTGATCACGTTGCGGAAACATGGGATCAAGATACACAACATCGACCTGCTCACCCTGCTGGACAAGTTGCTGTAAATAGCTATTAGAATCCGCATAGATCAGTTCAATACGCGACATGAACGACTGTAAAAACGGATCTTGCTCGGCCTGTGCTTTGGTATATTCCAGCAACACAAACAGGATCGGATGTCGCTCAACCAGTCGTACATCGGCTCCCAAATAAGCCATCAGTAAACTGTCATGACCTAAACCAGCAGTTGCATCGATCAAGCTTGGCTTTTCACCCAGTTGGCATGCTCTGGCAATCATCTCTGATTTTAAGCTGGCTCTTTTTAAACGGGGAATCTCGGCACGCCAGTCAGGTTGCATTTTCATCCCGTTGGCAGCAAGGCTAAGCCCATCGCTATCGATGACCAAAGCCATTTCAGGATTCAAACGTAAAAAACGGGCATTAATCTTTTCAACAACTTGACCATTCAACTGAACATTCAATTCAGCCAAACGGCTTTTCAATTGCTGAAATGCTTGTTCATATTCCGTTTGATACCAACACTCCATCTGCATTACCAATGCACCCAACCTGTCCACCACGTCGCCAAGATAAATAAACCAAATACAATTCGATAATACGCAAATGCCGTGAAGTCATGCTTAGACACATAGCGAATCAAGGCACGGATGACAACCAAGGCAGAAATGAAAGCAACAATAATACCGACGGCTAAGACCATCATGTCATTGCTATGCAATTCATGGCGCATCTTGTACATATCCAGTAAGCCAGCACCCATCAATACAGGAATTCCCAAGAAAAATGAGAATTCGGCTGCGGCTTTACGAGATACACCTAAAAATAATGAGCCAATAATGGTTGAACCTGAACGTGAAGTCCCTGGAATCAAAGCCAGACACTGGATCAAACCAATGAGTGTCGCCTGTTTAAAACTCAGATCATCCACTTCTTTGGTAACGATCTGATGCGGTCGACGTTCTGCCCATAGAATAATAAAACCACCGACAATCAAGGCAATCGCAACGGTAATCGCATTAAATAAATAGGCTTTGACCACATCACCAAAAGTCAGGCCAATAATTACGATGGGAATAGACGCGATGATCAGGTTCAGACTCAGACGGCGACCCTGCTCTTGTCCAGTGAGCGCGCCAATCAGCGCTCCCCACAATTTACCCCAATATTCATAAATAACCGCGGCAATTGCCCCAATCTGCACGGCAACAGCAAACATATCTCTTTTTTCAATCGTCCAGAAATCAAGAAGTTGCCCTGATAAAATGAGATGTCCTGTACTTGAAATGGGCAGGAACTCGGTAATCCCCTCAACCAAGCCCATAATTGCTGCTTTAAATAGCAATAAAAGATCCATAATTAACCTTAATTCGCCTTACCTTGTTCTGGAATTTTTTTCCATGCATCATCACGTAAATACACAGGCAGCGCATGTTCAGCATCGACCCATTTTTGCTGTGCCGCATAGCTTCTGGCAATCACAGCAATATCTTGTGCTGTTGCCTTAATCTGTACCAGTGCCGTGTTTTGAATGGAAACCTCAGCGGAGTCTATTCCAGTTGGCTTAATTAATTCTGAACCCGAACCAATCGGCTTAAATTTGCAATATGCAGAAGCTTGTTCGTAATTTAATAATTTTTCTTCATCCATCGCCTGCATCATACCCTGCTCATCCAGACAGAAGTTGGCGATATAAACTTCCTGCATGCGTGCGTCGAGTACAGCTGTAACTTGCGTTAAACCCGTAACACGATAAGCAGCTTGCGCCAAGGCCTGCAAACTAGAAACTGGAATCACGGGTAAATCCTGTGACCAAGCCAAAGCCTGTGCAACGGCGGCATTAATACGTACCCCACTAAATGAACCGGGGCCGCGACTAAACGCAATTGCTGCCAAATCAGCAAGTTGAGTTTGGGTTTGTAATAAGGCTTGCTCGGTTAAAGGCAAAATTGTTTGCGTTTGTGCTTTCGGCCGATCATCCAACTGAAAATAGAGTTCTTGAGTATCATCAATTAATGAAACAGAACACTGCTCATTTGCAGTTTCCAATGCCAGCAACTTCATGCAAAAACCTTAGCCCAAAAGAGATAAAAAACGTCGAGTATCATACTCCACTCAAACGCGATAGGCGAGTTCTTGGCTTTTTTATCTCAATAAAAAGCCAAGCATAAACTTGGCAATATCACGACTTCATTTTTAAATAGGCGTTAAAAAGTAAAAGGTTCCAGATTTAAGAAGTTTTTATAATGCTCTGCATAATGCAAGGCACTTAAACGCAAACGTGCAGCCCCTTGTTCATCCAGTGTTTTCACTACTTTTCCGGGAGACCCCATCACTACAGAATTATCTGGAATAACCTTTCCTTCTGGAATCAGCGCATTGGCACCAATAATGCAATTCTTACCAATCACGGCGTTATTCAAAATAACCGCATTCATACCAATCAGCGAATTATCACCAATGGTACAACCATGTAACATGACCTTATGTCCAACCGTCACATATTCGCCAATAGTCAATTCAATACCAGCATCAGTATGCAACACGGCATTTTCCTGAATATTCGAGAAATCCCCAATCCGTATCACACAATTGTCAGCACGAACCACTGCGCCAAACCAGATACTCACTTGCCGACCAAGTTCTGCTTGACCAATGACTGTCGCTGTTGGCGCAACCCAGCCATCCCAAGGTTCATGTAAAGCTTTTGGACTCAATCCCTGATAGGTATACATCATGATAAAAAAACTCTTAAAAAATTAGAACTTTGCAATCCCAAAGTGCGGGGGATTCACGAGAAAAGGCCAGCTTTTTTGATAGCCCAATCCATATTGAAATAAAGACACCAACATACGCGCAGTCAGCCCCCACACCACTTCACTATCCACTTGCATACTCGGGAAATATAACGATTGTCGAGCCAAGCGAACTTCGTAAGGTAAAGGAGGTGCATCGATGAGTTCTTGTAATGGGACAAAGAAAATCCGATCAATTTCGGTCGGTTGCGCCACCAGATCCACTTGAGCAGGAATCAGCCCCACGATCGGCTTAACAGACAAGCCACTGCGTGCCCGCTGAATCGGCAGATCACCCAACAGTTTGACATCGAAAGGATTCAGTGCCGTTTCCTCTTGCGCTTCTCGCAACGCCACAACAATATTACTGGTATCGCTCGGATCACGTTTGCCACCGGGAAAGGAAACCTCTCCTGCATGTTGAGACAACTGCATCGAACGACGCGTGAGCAAAACTTTAGGCTGACTTTCTTGTGTAATCGCAATTAATACAGCAGCATCCGCCTGCTGGATTCGTTTGGAAAAACGTAACCGTTGTTGTAAAAGTGCGATTAACGATGGTTCTTCCATCTCAATTATCTCTTGTTCTCATTTTCCTTAATCAGCATCATAGCCGAATTTTTAGCTGCAATCATAGATCATGATGCGAAGTCATAAAAATTCGGTTATGCTGAGTTATCTCTACGGCTGATGATAACTATGAGCTTTTGCGTTGCGTGTGGACATCAAACTGAAGCAAAAATTCCACTTGGTGATCATAAATCACGATTGGTCTGCACACATTGTGGCAACATCCATTATGAAAATCCCAAAGTCATTTGCGGTGCATTAGCCCTGTGGGATGATAAAGTTTTACTGTGCCGTCGAGCCATTGAACCACGTTATGGTCTCTGGACTTTACCTGCGGGTTACATGGAATTATTTGAAACCATGGAACAAGGTGCAGCACGCGAAACCAGAGAAGAAGCTGAAGCCGAAGTTGAAATCGAACAACTCTATTGCATGTACAATATCCCGCGTATCGGACAGATCTACGTACTCTTTAAAGCTTTATTAAAACAAGGACAGTTCGGTGCGGGTGAAGAAAGTATCGAATGCCGCTTATTTGAAGAACATGAAATTCCATGGAAAGAACTGGCTTTCCCAAGTGTAGAGCAAACTCTACGACATTATTTTGCTGACCGTAAAAGTGGACATTTTCCAACACATTTAGAAACGCTCGGTACACGTCTGGACCATACGGGATAAATAAAAAAGACCGCATTTATGCGGTCTTTTTTATTTTGCTGCCAATCAAGATTTTATCTTGATTGCATTACACGCTGGAATTTTTTGATCTGCAACCTTAATACTTGCGGTACCCGTATAACGCTTAGCGATGGCACGCTCTGCATCTGTTGGTGCGATCAATTTACTCTTATCTGTGTCTTTATGATCATAGATGGTGATATAAGACGTCAGATAAACTGCATGCGTATTCAACCATGAAACTGTTTTATCAGAGAAGTTGGTCAAGTTAATTCCATTTGCTTCGCCATTCAACAAGTTATACACATTGATTTTTGCACCACTAATATTTTGTTTGTTATTTAGAGATGTAAAGTTTAAACCAAGTAAAATCCCCTCAAGTACACCAAATTTCGGATTTGAGAAAATCATACGAACAGTTACGGATTTGTCATTACTTGAAGAGTTTGCACCACCCGTTGTACCAATTCGATATTGTGTTACACCAAACTCATCTAAATACGTACCATCTGCCTGAGGTTCAGCTTTGGCACAATTACCTGACATATCTGTTGCGGTTGCATCTTTTTTGATATCGGTTCGGATATCACCACGTTCATCAATCAAAATACCCAAATCAACAGGAGCAATGCTGGCATCCTGAAATCTAAACGTCAGGGTTGCATAGAGCGGAAATACGTAACGTTGTTGAGATTGAACGTTGGCTTCTGTCGTAAACACATCTTTTGCTAGGTAACTTGCCGAGTTAAACTTAAAGATATCGGTTACACCTTTATATGTTAAACCGTCAATCTTTTGCTGCCATAAACCCAGATCTTTTGCATTTGTAAAGGGATCTGTACTCTTCGCTTTGGTGAGTTGACGATAAACAGCTTCTGTACTCGCGATATTGGTTCCATTAATCAATTTACCTTGTGTGATTAACAAATCCTCTGAGGCATTATTATTCAACATAAATCGCAAAGGCTGTTCAGGGTTAATCTCTTGATTAATTACATTAAACCAGTTTTTTTGTGCCTGAACCTCCATTTTCTCTGGTTTAGCGCTCCCAATTAATGCAAGTGGTGGAGCGACGACATTATTGGTGATAATCGGGTTACCTCGCCATTGTTGACCATAGCCGAGAATATAACCTTGACGATCTGTAAGTAACTCAAACCGCCCCATTAAATGACGTAAGTTCGCCCCTTTTCCATCTGTAGCATTCAGACAGTCTGTATAAAGGTCTCTGTTACATCCAAACAGACCATCTGGGAATACGCCACTTCCTTCATTTGGCGTTTCGATGACAGCGCCATTACTTCCAGCTTTAAATAGAGGTAACTCCGCATACCATACCCCAACCTGACTTAAATTCAGTAATTGAGTAACCAGAGCAAAGGCTTGTTCATCCGTAATTTCACTCACATCCAGCCAAGGTTTCAGAATCTCTGCATATGCCCCGCTACTGAGTTCATTTACACCAACATCCTGAGATATTTCCGCAAGCGTATTTTTCTTTTCCTTTGTGAATTCAATTTGCTGAATATCACCAATCACATTACGTTTGTCAGCAACACCCTGACTCTGAAGAATTTTAATGAGCGCCATTGCCACACGTATAGTTTCGTCATCTTCACTTACACTTGCTGGGGTTTTTCCAGTTAGGCCCATTGCTAAATCAATGATACGAATACGGGAATAAGCGGCTGTTTTAAGTTTGGTAATCTTATCTAATTGCACTGAACCTAAATTAATTTTGCGGGCGCTGGTCTCACCTTGAAGATAGAAAGTAATCGTATCTCCTAACTTACAGGCACCCGTAGCAAGATTGCCTTCCATTTTTGTTGAAAAATGATTGAATTTATCTGAGCTACAATCAAAATTAAGCCCTGCGATCGGATAATCCAGTACAAACTGTAAGCATGTATCTTCTTTCACATTACAACTGGTATTTGAAGTGACACCTTCAACACCTTTGGTTGGATCCTCATTAATCTTGGAACTTTCACCACCACAACCATGTAACATTAGTGCAAGCGTAGATACTGCAAAAGGTAATAATATTTTCTTATTCATACATTTCAATCCTGTTAATGCTTACTTTAAAGCAGAGATCCTTATCTGGCCTTGATTTGATAATTCGCTTTCAGGCACATCAATTGCAGAAGCGAGTGGCGTCATCATCATATATTCAGCTTTTGGTGGAATTTTTATCACACCTTGAATCGCTGAATGTTGCAGCAATGTTGTGTTCAGCGAGTTATTTTTAAAACCACTTACGGCCTCCTGTGCACAGCCTTTTTCATCTAAAAAGACGACCAACGGCCAATAATAAACAGGCTTTTCATTACTTGAGGCGTAAGAAGCAATTTGCATATATTCTACGGAATGGTCTAGCTTGACCACTTCATACTCAAACTTTTCTTTTAAGGGCTTTCTCGGCCAGACACCAACTTCTTTTTTAGGCGTTAAAGTCTTAATTGATTTCTTATAATCCTTTAAGAAACAACGATCATTTTCAAAAGTTGCCGCCAGGTCTTCAGCAGATAAACGTATATAAGTACTCGATAAAACGATCGGTTCTTCAGGCTTAGGATTTCGATTCAGCAATCTATTGAGCATCGACTGGTTTACACCTTTTTTACGCTCAATTGTTTCCATACGTCCAGTTCCATCAGGCATTGTATAAAAACGTTTTTTACCGTCGAGATTAAATTCTTGGTCTTCTAAATATTCATTATTTACGTATTCTACGCCATCAATTTTAGAAAGCGGCGCTGATGTAGAGTTCTCAACATTCACAGCATCACTAGATTGTTGACTTGGTACCACCACTTCTTTCTTATTCGGCTTTTCTGATGTTAAAGATGATTTAGCCGAAATAGTAGGCTCAATATGAACGGGGTGAGATTTTTGTGATGACGTCACTGTTGGTAGTACTGTTTCTGCCACAGGTGGCTGTGGTTGCTCTTTTTTAACCTCAACTATTTTTTTCACTTGTTTAGCTGATGCAGGTGCGATGACAGGAGAATGGGAAACACTTGCATCGGTATTTTGTTTTTGTATTGAAGGCTCTTTAGGCACGACCATTACAGCAGCGGGCTTTGAAGAAACAGCCTCTTTATCTTGCTGCTTTTTCTCCACCACAACTGTTTCTACTTTCTCAACCTGTGTGACCTTTTCTTGCTTTTGCTGAACTGGTATCGTTTTTATAGGCTGAGATTGTTTTTTTTGAGGAATAATCATTGGCCGACCATCTGGGCCAATGATTGTATAGAAACCCTCTTCTGCATATACAGCTCCCCCGCTTGACAAAACAACGAACAAGGTCACGAGCAGAGGCTGTTTAATCATTTTATACATTACCATTTTGTTCTGTAGTTAATGCCAAGTAAGGTGACTTTGGTATTTGTTTTTACATTTAGGCCTGCATAAGGGTTTAATAAGATATTACCCACCCCAGTCTGATTCGATAAACTACTGGTGTTAGCTGGAATATCATCACGGCTACGCAAGAAACCTAAGGACAAATCGAGATCTGTATCCTGATCAAAACGATAACCAATACCTAGACCAAATAGTTGTGCATTATTAATAGGTACCATGGTATTTCGTTTGTCATCTGGAATAGAACTTGTACGAGGCTCATATCCCATCCGTAATTTCAAACGATCTGTGGCAGAATACTCAAAACCTATGCCCCAACGCCAAGAAGACTGGAAGCGTAATGGTAAAGCTAAGGAACGGTCTGTCACATCGTTGGAAAGTAGTTTGGCAACTTTAAGTAATGAAATTTGTCGGTCAAACTCAAATCTAAATTTGTCCCAAGCCGAGAAGTCGGTCCAGCCTACGTCAAAATTCATTTGCAAGTCTGGGAATATTTTGTATTTAATCCCTGCTTTAAAGTGCTGAGGATATTTGAAATCCATCGCAACCAGACCTGATTCCACATCTGGAACATAGCCAGGTAGGCCCAGAATCGCAGCAAGGATTTGTCCTGTTGCAGAAGAGTTTAATCCAGCAACTAACTGTTGTGGTGCTACTGCATTATCAATTAAATATTTACCTTTTAAGCGCATCTTGGCTTCACTTTGATACACCATACCAAAGCTAAAGTCATCAGTTGGCTCCCAAAGTAGGCCCAAGTTATAGCTTGGACTTAAGGACTGCTCCAAAGAAACATCCATGGCACCCATTTTATTAAACGGGTTCATTCCTTCTTTGGCATTACAAATACCGAATAACAATAAATCGGTAATAATATCGCCGTTGTCTTTAAATGGCCGGCAAACAACCTCATCGACCATACGTAATACACCGATCATTTCATTCGGGAAACGTAAGTCAGTTTTCAGGGCAATTGCCTGATAGGACATGCCAAATGAAGCACCAAGTGATAAATGGTCATTGACCTGATAACCAAAAGACGGCGATAAATAAGTAATACGCTCTAAGGCAACCTGTTGCCCCATATAGTTACTCGGGTTGCCATCTTCCGCACCAAAACCAGCAACTAAAGGTGCATAAACCGCAGTTGCATAAGTCACTTTCGAACCAGGCGGCTTATATGAAATACCAGCAGTTGGTGCGACTAATGGTGAGTTTGGCCCCAAATCCACAATTTTCTTGAGAATCGGAACGTAAATACTGGCATATTCTACATCCCCGTGCACTGTACCTTTAAAGTCCGTACAGATATTAGAGTCAATTTCGGGACCATCATTACAAACCAATGGATCATCCGAGTAACCAAAAACGTTGTAACCAGCAGGTGCCGAATAATCACGTTTAATGGCAAAATTTGCCAAAATCCCTTGTACATCAGTTTGTAAACCATCTAATTTCGCAAGTGCTGCTGGGTTAAAATGCACAGCACTAATGCCTGGCGGATCTGCTGTTACGGCATTCCCCAAAGCAAGCGATCTTAAGTCTACAGATAAGTCTTGTCCTAACTGTGCATTGGCAACAGTAGATAAACCAGCAAAAAATACGGCTATCGTTAAAGGACATAATTTAAGGTGTTTCACCATTACATCTCCTTAACGAATTTTTTTGCCAAAACCTATAATATCAAGTGGGAAAGATAGACCAAGTGACACATCTGGTGCATCTTCAGTTAAACCAATACCAACCGTACCATTCACAATCGTTTCAGGAGAAACACGAACCCCTAAAGCAAAAGACAGCATGGCACTACTCTGATCCCCAGACTCGTAACTCTCATCTTCTTTAAAGTAGAATTTAGCACCAGTATTAAAGCTTTGCTGATACGACATGGTCAGCGACACGTCATAGTTAAATGAATAAGCAAAACCGAAAGCAAAGCCGCCACTCACACCAGGATCGAAACTTTCTAATATTCTTCGGCCTCTCACTTGATCCAAACCTGACTCTTTAAAGCCATAATTGACAGATACAGAACTAAATAACACAACAGGATCAATATATTTACGCGTACTTGCACCGACCCCAACTGAGTAATAGCCTTTACCAGTTGAAAGTTCATCGATCCCAATTTCATAAGGACTGTCGCCCGTTTTAGTCGATAAACTTCCGAATAGTACTAAAGGTAAGCGTCCTTGTTTTAAAGGAAACGGTTCCCAACGTGCTCCAAAGTTAATATCCCCCAAGCCCGCTGCGGTTTTATCTTTCAATAATTCTTTTTTTGCAACTAGAGGCAATGATGCAGACAACGTAAGATTGTCCAATAAGCCGTACTGTACTGTAAATGTGTTGGTTAAGGTATGATTCGCATCTTCTTCAAATCTTAGATTATTTAAGTTGCCATTATCCATAGAGGCATCGACACGAGTATCACGATAATAGGTGTAGTCAATGTCGTAGTAGGATGAAAAAACACCTTTTTTGATTAGCGAGTACTGACGCTCATTCGAGGTAAAGACTTCTTGCAGGTTAGTTTCTTGAGTTGCATCTGTTTCTTTTTTCTGCAATGCACTCGCCGCTTGATCAGCCTGACTTGTTTCAACCGCTGGAGCAACAGGGCTCGCCGTCGTCTCTTCCACAGACGGGTTGGTCGGTTCAGGGCTTACAACTGTTGCTTCATCTGTTTGAGGTGCTGTAGATTCAACTACAGGTTGCTGTTCCTCTGCTGCGTAAAGTGTTGATGTGATTGCGCCTAAACTCAACGCCAACACAGTCATCTTCATCCATGTATGATTCATTTTACTTTGCATCCTATTACATTAATTTTACTGATTTTTATTAACTATTTCCGCTTGTAATATAAGCGCATATACGTCGTAATTGGTTGATTGTAAGTATCTGATGTAGAGTTCGTATCCAATACTCGGCGCATTGTTGAGCCCTTGTCTGCAAGTTTTTCAAACTGTTGCATTGGATATTGAATGTCAGCAAGCGCATATCGATTTACAGTTGCATCTTCCACATGACGCATATCGGAATCTTGAAGTGCCAATAAATTCTTTTGGTACTGTTGAGGTATATCAACAATAAATAATGTATTGTTATCCCAGATTTCTTTAAATCGAATCTCGTCAAAACTGATGTTGCCTAAAGCAGGATCAGCGACATAAACTCTTCCATCTTTATATGCTTTATATACTACAAAATGTTTAAAACCGGCATAGGTAATAGGAACAATTGCAGGTTGCTTCAAAGCAGTTAGATCAGAAAACTCGCCACGGTAACCACCACTTGTTAGCCCCAACGCTGAAACGAAACGTTTCATATCTAACAAGGAGAAACTACGGCGCTCGATGATACGTTGATACTCACCATATTGAAGCAAACCAGTCATCGTCTGTTGTTCAGTCAAGCGCAAACCACCATAACCATTTAATAGCGTGGTTAAGGCTGCAGATCCGCAACTATAGTCATAAGCTTGACGTACAATTCCCCTGAATTGATCTTCAACAGCAGGCTTAATCACCACGGCTTCGCGATGATTACGAGTAAATGAAGGATTACGGGAATCGAGAGTTTCTGTGTAATGAACAGTCCCCTCTGGCTTTTTCTCAATTTCAAAGGCTTGCGTTGTAAAGTAATACATCAATGCTGAGCCTAAAGCGATCTCTAACATAAGTCTCTTTTTCTAACTATGGCACAACTTGCCTTATTCGTTTTATTTTAGTGTTTAAAAACACTACATCCCTGTCTGTTGAAGATACCTTTTTTTATAGAAAAAAACAGCTTTTTTTTAGTTTTTTTTGACGAAATGTAATGAAAAATAGAATTAAGTAAAGTTTTAATAAACTATTGTGATCAATACAGCATTTCTCATTTTTTGCTTTAATTATCGATATTTAAAAATAAAAAAAGCGCACATTGTGCGCTTTTCCTGAAGGAAACTTAGTGACCAGAAATCGTGATCATAGAACCTTTCACGTTTGCTGTACCGTCGTTGTAGTAAGTTTGTAAACCTTGTACTTCAACATCACCGATTGACTTAGCATCTTTACTACCTAAATGTACACCTTTGATGTATACATCAGTTGCTGGGGTTGAAGTACCAGAACCTGTAATAAGACGTAAATAACCGTTATTTGTACCTTCTTTACCCACTACACTTACTTTTGCATTTACAGTTAAGTCAGTATCTGATGCATCAGATACTTTGATGCTATCAAGATAAATTTGACCAGCAGCACGGTTACCCGTAGTACCATCACCTGTACCTTGCTTAGTTGAGCTATCTACGATACCAAGATCTTTAAGCTCTAAACCACCTTGCATCGTTGTATTCAATACAATCATTGCACCTTGTGGAGCAGCACCTAACTGAATATTCGCACTTGTTAAACCAGTTTTGACAGTCAAGCCTGATAAAATTGCATTGTAGTTTGCATCATCATTACCACGACGCACTGAAGTTGTGCTTGCAGCATTTGAACCAGATACACCAATTTCACCCACGTAAATATCTAGACCAGAAACTGCCGCAGCAACGTTCAGGAATGCACCATTTGTACCCGTACCTTTGTCTGTATCAATCACTAAATCAGCAAGGTTATGAGATGCTAAAGCACGAGAAGTATCTAGTGCTGTACCAGCTGCATTCATTGGTGCTGTAATTACAATACCCTGTGTTCCTGCTGGACCAGTACCACCATTCCCTTTAATCACGATTGCACCAGCTTCACCCGTACCACCAGCAGTTGTCGCTAAACCATCGTTATCATGAATTAAAACTTTTTCGATTTCGATTTTAGAAATACCGATACCGATATTAAGACCATCTTGACCTGTTGCAGCGCTTAGTGCAGCATCATCCATTGACTGCATAGCCATTGCATTTGCGCTAATCGCCATTGAAGAAACTAAAACAAGTTTAGTAAACATTTTCATTGAGCACTCTCCCAAGAGCATTTATTTTTTGACTTTCACTACTCTAAACTGTCCACGGTCGTTTTTTTATTAATGACAACTAGAACTTCCAATCCTTGAGTAGTTCGCTTAGCAATTACTAAATTACCTGTTTGTTATTTTATGTTCAACTCCTGTTAACTGCTTTTTGAGCACAACCCGACAAACGGCATATAAATCACTCAATTAACGTTTTTTCAGCATTAGCTCATAACCACATGTAATTATTATTTATTTTAAATTTTTATCCTACATAATCAAAGATTAATTTCTACTCACTGTCCGTTTATCCACTCCCAATAGTGTTGTTACAAGTGTAAACAAAAACGCATTCTTAATCATTAAATTGATCTTAATATCAATCAGACTAACAAAGCAAAAATCAGTTCTCACCCTTTTCCCAAAACTGCTGGTTTTTCATCTCATCAGGCCATAAATATCGGTCGGGATTTTTTGAATGTAGTACAATTCCTCCCTCCAAATGTATCTGCAAGTATTTCCGTTTTTATGTCTTATTTTCAGCAAAAGCTTAACACGCAACTCACTTCTGCATTTGACCTTCTTGCCCAGCTTAATGAATTAACGGGTCTTGTTTATTTATATGACCATCATGCCCCTGTTATTGCATTTTTACCCCAAGAGTTTCTCATTTTCCAACAATCAGAATTAAAACAATTTCATCAAACTCAATATAATCAATATCAAATAAAGCCAGAGGCTTCTTCGCTTACAGCTTTTTCAACGTTTAAATCTACGCCAAAGTCATTAAATACAGCAGCTTTTAGTGGTGGCTATATTGGCTTTTTCAGTTATGACTTTAGTGCAAATCAATTTGTTGAAGTGAGTGGACGCGATCAGCCTGATTTTTTCTTAGGTCAGTATTCGACTTTTTTAAAGTTTGAGAATAATGCTTGGTATTTTCACAGCGATGATCTTCAAGCCGAACTCATCTTTAAGCAGATCTCTGATCTCATCAATCAACCTGTTCAAATGCCACCAGCACTTTGTCTACTTGAGAAGTGCCAAGCCCGTTGGTCAAAACAGCAGTATCTCGATGCTTTTCATCAGGTACAGGAATATATTAAAGCAGGCGACTGTTATCAAATTAATTTAACTCAAGAATTTACAGCATATGCTCAAGGGTCACTTTTAAGTCGCGCCAATCCATTGTGGGAACTGACCCACGCACCTTATGCGGGCTATCTTAAAATACAGGATTTTGAACTATTAAGTTGTTCGCCTGAATTATTTATTGAGTTTCAGGCCAATCGACAAATAAAAACACGCCCAATCAAAGGCACGATGCCACGCTTTGATGATCCCCAACAAGATCAGATTTCAAAAGACAAACTCAGTAATTCTGAAAAAGATCAGGCTGAAAATGTCATGATTGTAGATCTTTTACGTAATGATCTCAGTGTCTATGCTGAAACAGGTTCAGTTGAAACCACGAAACTATTTGAAATTGAAAGCTTCAATCAGGTTCACCATATGGTGAGTGAGATTACAGCGACCTTAAAAACAGACATCAATCCCATGCAGATGCTCTTATCTGCCCTGCCAGGTGGTTCAATTACTGGCGCACCAAAGATTCGGGCCATGCAAATCATTGAAGAACTCGAAGGCGCTCCGCGTGGTGCCTATTGTGGCAGCTTAGGCTATTTTAATTTTGATGGTACAGGCAGTTGGAATATCTTGATCCGTAGTATTCAAAAATATCAGAACCAATTATCGATGTGGGCGGGCGGCGGCATCACAATTGCGTCTGATGCGGAAGCCGAATATCAGGAATGCTTTGATAAAATTTCTGCCATGCTTGATTTACTCAATACATGGCAGGCTTCTGAATAGTAAACTTCAATACAGATTTATAAAATTTGCGTTTTAAGAGTATCCACTAAACGCTGGTTTTGTTCATCAGTACCAATCGTAATACGCAGGAATTGATTAATGCGTGGTTTATTGAAATAACGCACAATAATTCCCTGCTCACGTAATTGTTGAGCCAGTTGAGCAGCATCGTGTTGAGGATGCGTGGCAAAAATAAAATTGGCTTTCGATGGCAATACATCAAAACCTAAAGCACTAAGATCTGTTACCAGTTTTTCTCGGCTCTCAATCACCTTGGCGCATTGCGCTTCAAAATAAGCTTGATCTTCAAATGAAGCCACCGCTGCTGCAATCGCAAAACGATCGATTGGATACGAATTAAAACTATTTTTAACTGCTTCAAGTGCCGCAATCAAATGTGCTTGCGCAATCGCAAAACCAACACGTAAGCCAGCCAATGAACGTGATTTCGAAGTGGTCTGACAAACGACTAAATTCTCATAGCGATTGACCAGTTGCACCGCGGACTCAGCACCAAAATCAACATAAGCTTCATCAATCACAACCACGCGATCTGGATTTGCCTTGAGTACCTGCTCAATCTCATTTAAACCGAGCGCGATACTAGTTGGGGCATTTGGATTGGTGATAATGATACCGCCATTTTCCTGTTCATAATCCGATACATCTATTTCGAATTTTTCATTCAAAGGAATCTGCTTGGTTTGTGTTGCAAAAAACTGGCTATAAACAGGATAAAAACTATAGGTAATATCTGGATAGAGAATCGGTTCTTTCTGGATAAAAAAAGCTTTAAAAATATGTGCCAACACTTCATCCGAACCATTGCCGACAAACACTTGAGCCACATCAACCTGTTGCTGCTTGGCAATCGCCTGTTTTAAAGCGGTTGCATCAGGATCTGGATATAAACGCAAAGCATCGGCTTGTTCAGTTAAAACTGCTTGCACAGCCTGCACCACTTTTGGCGATGGCGGATATGGATTTTCATTGGTATTCAGTTTAAGTAAGTTCTGAATCTTAGGTTGCTCACCCGGTACATAAGGTTCTAATTCACGAACCTCTGGACTCCAAAAACGCATTTGTTCTGCTGTAAACGTCATTGTTCTACTCTCATGTATCCTAAAAAAAGGGGCTAACCAGCCCCTATCAATCTTTGAATCGGTTATTGGTAACGATAACGGGCTGAGCGCGCATGAGCATCAAGATTTTCTTGCACTGCCAGAACATCGGCTGCTTTTGCCAAGCTTTTCACACCCTCTTCAGAGCACATGATCAAGCTAGAACGCTTCTGGAAATCATAAACACCTAGTGGCGAAGAAAAACGTGCTGTCCCCGATGTCGGCAAGACATGGTTTGGCCCCGCACAATAATCACCAATGGCTTCTGGCGTATAACGTCCCATAAAGATTGCCCCTGCATGACGAATCTCCTGACTCATCAACTCGGCATCATCAAGACACAATTCCAAATGCTCTGGAGCCACCTGATTAATCAGTTCAACCGCTTCTGCACGGTCTTTTACCAGCACCAACGCACCGCGATTTTGAATCGAGGTTCTGGCAATTTCTGCTTTTGGCAATTCCGTTAAGTGTTTTTCAATCGCTGTTTCAACTACATTTAACAATGCTTCATCTGGGGTAATGAAAATAGCTTGCGCAACGGTATCATGCTCGGCTTGAGATAACACATCCATCGCTAACCATTCAGCATTATTTTCACCTTCGGCATAGACCAGAATTTCCGAAGGCCCGGCAATCATATCAATACCGACTTGTCCAAAGACCGCACGCTTTGCCGCTGCGACAAATCGATTGCCGGGTCCTGTAATTTTATCTACCGCTGGAATGGTTTGTGTTCCATAAGCCAATGCTGCAACAGCTTGCGCACCACCAATGGTAAACACACGGCTCACCCCTGCCAAATAGGCTGCTGCTAATACCAATGGATTCAACTCACCATTTGGCGCAGGAACCACCATGATAATTTCTGGGACACCCGCGACATGTGCCGGCAAAGCATTCATAAGTACAGATGAGGGATAAGAGGCTAATCCACCCGGTACATAAATTCCGACACGATCCAGTGGTGTAACTTTCTGACCCAAGGTATTCCCCAGATCGTCAACATAGGTCCAGCCTTCTTGCTTTTGTGCCTGATGGAAAGAACGAATACGTTTTGCAGCAAGTTCTAATGCTTCACGGATTTCTACACTTAAACCATCAAATGCAGTTTTAAGCTGTGCCTGAGTCAGTTCTAAGTCAGAGAATTGATGCGCTGGATGTCGATCGAACTGCTGCGTTAATTTAAGCACATGATCATCACCATGCTGACGAACATCAGCAATAATTTGATCTACAGTTTGTATTAATTGAGGATCATTAACCGTTTCAAATGCTAGAAGCTCAGCAAAAGTCTGTTTAAAATTTTGATCCTGAGTCGATAAACGTCGCATCAATTTACCCACAAGGCGAAAAAGAGAACGCTAAGTTTACTCTTTTTCAGCACATTTGTGGGCAAGATAACATCAGCATTTCCGCTGCTTTTATAGGAAAAAACTTTTAATTCTCACAATTTTATACTTTTTAAGTACTTACATCAGGATTATCCCAATCCGCATCCGCTTGTATCAGCCAATTTAAAGCACCATGCCGCTCCAAAACTATGGAAGCATTTAAATTTGCAGGTGCATTTTGCTGTTTTAAGCGTGCATCAACACATGCCCAATCATAACGATAGATTAGATCTGCCTCATCCAGAATCTCTTCAATGTCTCTTAATTTCACCTGTTGCATAAATTCCTGCAATGAGCGACAACGAGATACGACCTCAATCGCAAAATCACAATCCGCGATTTCATCTGGATATTTCAGTTCATGGACGATGCCCAGCGCCCACAGTAATACCCAATATGCTTCATACTTCCAGATCATATTGACGATATCTTGCTGTGCGGCACTTCTATTCAATATATTTTTTTCTTTAACAGTTAATTCATCAACGACTTCAAATTTATTGAGTAGATCGACAATAAAATCTTCCGTCTCTTGATCAAACTGATCACGATCCAGATCACATGCAACCTGAATCATCAGTAGACATGCAATAGCACGCTTGGCAATATGTTCAGCGGAGCGCTGGATCACGTCATCACTTGACTCAATATGTGGCAACCAGTCGATATAAGGTATGGCTTTGGTTTTTAATTTTAGAATAGATTCTTGTTTACGCTGCTCTGGATTTTTCATTGTTCCTGTACATTTTCAACAAACCATAAGCTTTTTTAACATAGCCTCTGGTCAGAAACAAAGTTGTTATGTCTCCCACACAAATATTCGAATGTAAAAAAACCGCTCATGAGAACGGTTTTTTAATTTAATGTACAAAGATCAGTTTTGACGTGCTTTAACCGCTTCTTCAAGTTGCGTCAAAATCGGATTTAAAACCGCTTGTTTACGTTTAAAACTTGCCTTATTGACAATTAAACGTGAAGAAACTTTGCAAATTTCTTCTAACGGCTCTAAGCCATTGGCACGTAAAGTATTTCCAGTATCAACCACATCGACAATGTAATCACCTAAACCAACCAAAGGAGCAAGTTCCATTGATCCGTATAGTTTAATTACATCCACCTGCTCACCGAGGCTTGCATAATATTGACGAGTTAAATTGACGTATTTAGTCGCGATCTTTAAACGGCCTTTTGGACGTTCCATACCGACTTTACCAGCGGTCATCAATTTACAATTGGCAATTTTCAGGTCAAGCAACTCATAAACATGTTGTGCGCCATGTTCCATCAAGACATCTTTACCCGCTACACCAAAGTCTGCCGCACCATTCTCAACATAGGTCGGAACATCAGAAGCACGTAAAATCAAAATACGGACTTTTTTGTGCGTCGTTGGAAAAATCAATTTGCGTGATTTATCTGGATCTTCAAGTAAATTAATCCCCGCCTTTTCAAGCAAAGGTAAAGTTTCCTTTAAGATACGGCCTTTACTGAGTGCTAAAGTTAAACCATGATCAAAATTGCCCATTACGTCAAAATTTGGATCATCGTTTCTTAAGTCATTCATCCTTTTACTCGCTTAATCTGAGCACCTAAACTTTGCAATTTTTCTTCCACATGTTCGTAGCCACGATCAATGTGATAGATACGGTCAACCAGTGTTTCACCTTCAGCAACCAAAGCAGCTAAAACAAGTGAAAATGAAGCACGTAAATCTGTCGCCATCACAGGTGCAGCTTGCAATGTTTCCACACCTGTAACGACGGCATCATGTCCTTCAACCTGAATATTAGCACCCATACGTGAAAGTTCTGGGACATGCATAAAACGGTTTTCGAAAATCGTTTCAGAAATCGTTGCAAAACCACGACCAATGGCATTCACCGCCATCAATTGAGCCTGCATGTCTGTTGGAAATTCAGGATGAGGTAACGTTCTGAAACTCACTGCTTTTGGACGTTTGCCCTGCATATCCAGTTCGATCCAGTCGTCACCACGCGTAACTTCCGCACCCATTTCTTCAAACTTATCCAACACCGCTTCTAACAATGCAGGATCGGTATGCGTGGTTTTCACTCGGCCACCCGTAATGGCAGCCGCAGCTAGATATGAACCAGTCTCAATACGGTCAGCTACAACGGCATATTCGCAGCCATGCAAACTTTCCACGCCCGTTACCACTAGCGTATCTGTGTCCAAACCTTCAATCTTGGCACCCATCTTAATCAGCATTTGCGCAAGATCGGTGATTTCAGGCTCACGCGCTGCATTACGAATCGTAGTCACACCATCAGCCAAAGCCGCAGCCATCAAGATGTTTTCAGTACCACCAACGGTGACCATATCAAAAACAACTTCACCACCTTTTAAACGACCATCAACTGAAGCATGGACATAACCATTTTCTACTTCAATATGCGCACCTAAAGCTTCTAAAGCTTTTAAGTGTTGATCAACTGGACGTGAACCAATCGCACAACCACCAGGTAATGATACTTTTGCATTACCATAACGCGCCAATAAAGGGCCAAGCACCAGAATAGATGCACGCATCGTTCGTACAAGCTCATAAGGCGCGAACTGGTTGTCTAATGTCGAAGCATCAGCACAAACGGTTTCACCTTCGTAGCTCATGGTCACACCCAGACCAGCAATCAACTTAACCAATGTATTTACATCTTTTAAGTTTGGTACATTGGTCAATGTAATCGGAGAATCAGCAAGAATCATTGCTGCAAGTAAAGGCAATGCTGCATTTTTAGCACCAGAAATGCGCACTTCACCCTCGAGCTTAACACCGCCCGTAATTAAAAACTTATCCATTAATATTTAAGCTCCGAAAAGGCTTGCTTTGCGCCATTCGTCTTTTGTCATTGCGCGAATTGTTACTGCGTGAACTTCACCACTCGCGATATAAGAATTTAGAGGTGCATAAACCGATTGTTGACGAGCAACGGTACGTTTACCTTCAAACTGATCATCAACAATACGCAGGTCAAATTTGCCAGCTTGTCCGCTCACCGCTACTTCTGCTTCAGGGAAAGCTTCTTTTAAAATTTGCGTGAGCTGCTCACTATTCATTCCAAGACCTCTTATACAACCATTGGTGTAAAACGAGCTATTTTACTATAACTTTTTCACATAATTCAGTAAGCAGTTTCTTTTTTTATCAATAAAAAAAAGAGGCTCCACAAAAAGCCTCTTTTATAAAAATAAAAAATTAACTCAAAAGTGCCAGTTCATGCTGATAAGAACACTGGATTTTTCTATGTTTAGCAAGCTGACGTTTTAATTTATCGGTCAATTTTCTAATCGAAGTATACATATCATCGGCTGTCGCCTGTGCAAACAGTTCCACCCCCGGCAAACGTATAATTGCTTCAGCAATATGGTTTGCACTTCCCTTGTGTGAACGCTTGTCAATCTGATGATCTTTAGCCAGTTTGATTTGCATACTATTCACTTGATCTAGATGCTTGGTCATTTGACTAAACTTTTCTTTTATATTTTCTTCAATTGCTGGTGTAATGGTTAAATGGTGTCCACGAATTGTTATTTGCATAATTCTATCCCTCACCTTTTTCTCAGGATACAAGAAATCGCTCAAGCAAATTTAATGCACATCAGTGGTTCAATATCCATTAAATCATTTCAGCGATTCCTCTAGTGATCATTAAAAAAATTCATTATTCCGTAATAATGAACCAATAGAATAGTCACACCTTAAAATTTAGATCAAGACTTTTCTTTCAGAAGATGAAGGAATATGTAACGATTCACGATATTTCGCAACAGTCCGCCGAGCCACTTCAATCCCTTCATTTTTCAGCATCTCGGCAATTACATTATCCGACAAAGGCTTACGTGGATTTTCATTTGAAACCAACTTTTTGATCATGGCGCGGATCGCAGTCGATGATGCTTCACCACCCGTCGTCGTTCCAACATGACTTGAAAAGAAATATTTCAATTCGAATAAACCACGTGGAGTTAGCATATATTTATTGGTCGTTACTCGTGAGACAGTCGATTCGTGCAACTCAACTTCTTCTGCTACATCGCGGAGCACTAAAGGCTTCATTGCCTCTGGACCTTGCTCCAAAAAGGCGCGTTGATGCTCAACAATACAGGTTGCAACTTTTAATAGAGTCTTATGGCGCTCATCAATACTCTTGATAAAGTTTTTTGCTTCCAGCATTTGATTGCGTAAATAAACATTATCATCACTTTGATCTGCACGACGAATCATGCCTGAGTAAAATGAATTGATCCGTAATTTAGGTAAAATGTCTGGATTCAGCTGCACTTGCCAATGTTGATCTCTCTTCGACACCACTACATCAGGCACCTGATATTCAGATTCCTGTTGGTTGAACTCTAAGCCAGGATATGGTTTTAGAGTCTTGAGTAAATCAACAGCACTTTTTAATTGCTCTTTAGATAAACCTGTTTGCTTTAATAATTTGTTCAAATCATTGGAAATAAGCAGCTCATAATATTTCAATAAATTCTTAGCTTCTGCCAAATAAGGAACTTTTTCATGTACTGTTTCAAGCTGAATCTTCAAGCATTCAGCTAAGTTTCTTGAGCCAACACCTATCGGATCTAAACGTTGAATGTGTTTTAAAACAACAATGATTTCATCTTCTTCAACTTCTTCCTCACTCTCCATTTCTTCTAATAATCGAGAAACCGCAAGCACAATATCACCCAGCTCAGCATCCAAAAATCCCTTATCATCCAGAGAATCAACAATGCAATAAGCAATGAGCTTATCTACAGTCGAAAAATGCAAAAGATTGACCTGATCTAAAATATGCTCCTTCAAACTCATTTGTGCTTGACGATTATCTTCTCTTTCCTCATATTCTGGTGAAGCCAAAGCAGTTGATTGATGGGTATAAATATCATCCCATTCAGTATCTACAGGTAAATCATTGGGAAGATGATCAGCATTCAGCTCAGTCGTTAAGTCCCCTGTCTCTTTTGCTTCTAAGCTCGAAAGACTTTCAGTTGAGCTAATATCTTCAATTTTTTCAAGTAAGGGATTGCTGTCTAACTGGATTTGAATTTCTTGTTCGAGTTCTAGACTTGAGAGTTGTAAAAGACGTATGGCTTGTTGTAATTGAGGAGTCAACGATAAACTGTTCGCAACTTTCAATCCAACAGATAATTTCATAGTCTTTCCTTCTATTAAGATAAGCAAAAAACATGCCTATAAAAATATTTATAACATAAAGTAATGTTTACGCATACAAGGAAAATTACATTCTTTTTGACTGAGTGAGTCAATATATAGATCACGAGGAAAATAACCTTTCTGCTTCCTCGTACAGAATATTTAAAACACTCGATTTTTAAACAATAATATATTTAAGAGCTATAAAGTAGCGCCTGTACTACTTTCATGAAAAATCAATCCAATTTTACTATCTGGCTTTAGCTCAATGTTCGGTAAAATATCGTCACTTGTATAAGGTTCTCCATCCTGCCCCACACTGAGCAAATAATAATGAGAGGAATCTTTTAACTCGTAATGGTAATAGCGTGGTGAACTGCCCCATGAAACATCAGTAGCGTCAAACACAAAAACTGGACTATTTTCTGGCAAGGACTGACTTAATGTTTCCAGCGAATCTGGATAATGACCATTTTCTACTTTATAAAATTCAATTGCTTGAACTAACGATGTCATAGCGATTTGACTTGATTGAGCGCGCAATTCATCATATAAACCTCCACGCTGAACAAAACCAAAATAAAATAGCAAGCCATAAAGAACAATACTAAGACTGATACCACAAGCACCAATAATCGCGAGTACTTTACCATCACTTTTTTTAGTTAGTACTCCCCAAATAACAGCAATAATTCCAAAGATAACACCAATACCAGGTATAAAGGATATTGCTGCAATCACATAAGGGAAAACACCCAGTTTATTTGGCTTTTCATTTACATTAATATCAACCATTAGATTTGTCTCATAGTTATCTTTATGTTTTTAGTTATAAATAGAATAATCTCCTCCCCTACATAAAAGTTAACCAATTAGGTCAATATTTCTAACACATTATGTTTTTTGCTCTTACTTTCCTTCACGCAAAAAAACACCCCAACCTCTCTCGAGATTGGGGTGTTTCTAATTTAAAAGCTGGCGATGACTTACTCTCACATGGCAAGTGCCACACTACCA
>NZ_RKQE01000005.1:0-53767 GCF_003815055.1 Acinetobacter sp. BIGb0102 | reverse complement strand
TTCGAGAAATTTCTACCATTCAATCAATGAAATATTTTCGATTGATCAACCAGTAAAAATCCACACAAGTTGTTCTTCTATTCTCTTAATGATCTCTTTATCGCCTCGTCAGCGATAAATAAAACGCAATAAATATTTAACAACTTAACCGTTAAAGCTAAGTTATTTTTGCTTCATTGCGTCGGGATGTGTGCATTATAGGAGATTTTTTTTAGTGTGCAAGCTTTTTTAAGCCCTTGTTTTATTGAGTGTTCTTTTTTTACACATAAATATGTGTACTATTCAAACAAATTCGTTGTAACCATATAAATTTAAAGCAGAAATATTTTATTCATATTTCTGCTTTGCTTTTTACTTCTTGTTCTTTATCTGAACACTAAGAATTTTAACTGGCTGTTTAGGGACATTTTGATGCATTCCATAGTTCCCTGTAGGAACACTTACAATCTTGTCAACGATATCCATGCCCTTTGTGACCTTACCAAAGACGGCGTAGCCCGCATCCATCGGTGATTTATTTAAAAAGTTATTATCCGCCACATTAATGAAGAATTGACTGCTTGCAGAGTTTGGATCACTGGTACGTGCCATTGCCAAAGTACCACGGGTATTCTTTAAACCATTACTTGCTTCATTCACAATCGGCGCTTTCGTGCTTTTCTCAATCATGTTTGCTTCTAGGCCACCACCTTGCACCATGAAACCGGGAATCACGCGATGAAAGATCGTACCTGTATAGAAGTTACTTTTTACGTAGCTCTCAAAGTTCTTTGCTGAAACTGGTGCTTTATCATCAAACAGCTCGATTTCAATATTCCCCATACTGGTTTTCATATCAACCATCGTATTTGCAAATAAATGACCGCTTGCCAAAATTAAACTTGTTGTAATGAACAACTTTTTCATCATTGCTTTTCTCAGCTTGGAAATAGACGTGTTGTGAATCTTCATCTTAATTTTGCAAATCTATTTTTGCTATTTCTATTTGTTACCTGAAACAAAGAACCGATGTTTCACGTGAAACATCGGTTCTTTGTCATTAACTATGTTTATCCCAAAACTTTCTGAAGTTCTTCGCTACTTCAATGGTATTGCGTTTTGCCTTGCTTGAGACGGGCGTTATATTGATAAAACCATGCGTTTGGTCTGGATAATCGACGTATTGCACTTTGACGCCATTTTGTCTGAGTTTATGACTATAGATCGCACCTTCATCATGAAGTAGATCATGACCAGCCGTAATCACATATGCAGGGGCTAACTTTTTAAGGCTGCCATAGGTCGGCGAAATTAATGGATCGTCTAAAGCCACATTTTGCTGGGTCGCATAATAATCTGTCACATAGTCCACATCTTTACTGGTTAACACCAGCCCCTCGCCATAGGCATAGAATGATGGATGTCTGCTTTTAAAGTCGACCACAGGATAAATCAGTAACTGTGCTTGTGGTGCATAAGATTTCCCAACGGCGTGTTGAGCGACGACCGTACTGATATTTCCGCCCGCACTGTCTCCACCAACCGCAATACGGTTTTTATAGATTTTCAATTGACGGCGGTTTTGATAAACCCATGCCAATGCATCTTCACACGATTTAATCAGTAACTGAGGTGAAGCTTCAGGTGCCAGTGGATAGTCAATACTTAAAACCTGTACTTTGGCATGCTTGGCAATCAGTCGACAGGCTTCATCATGTGTATCCAGACCACCCACCACAAAACCACCACCGTGGTAAAACACCAGCATAGGCAATTTTTTATTTGGCGCTGGATGATAATGTCTTGCGAACACCGTTCCACTTTGTAGCGGTAAACGAATATCTTCAACAGATTCGATCGAAGTCGGTTTATTCAGAATCGCCAACATTTGCGCATCAAACTGACGACGGGAATCAATGGGATCATCACCGATAAAACCAATACGACCTTGCTTGATCTGAACAGCCATCAAACATTTGGTAAATGCATCTAGATCTGGATATTGATGAGGATAGCCTAAAAGCTTGGCCAAAGATTCTTGTACAATTTTGGGCAGCTTATCGAGCGCTCGTGCAGCAGGACCTTGTCCTTTGTCTAAAAGTGTTTGTATTTTTGGAGGTAATGCTGTCACTTTTGTCCCCTTCTCTCGCTCTGTCCATAATTCTTGTTGTCTTCGACTATATGCTTTTATAAAGTCTTAGATCAAGTTCAAGATTTGAAATAAGTCGTACGCTAAAGGGCTATTGCTAAAAAGTCATTAACCATAGTGCTTATTCACAGCTACTTTTTATGTCAATTAAACGCTGTTTTAACTGTTTATTTTCAAAACTATAAAACTAGAACTAACCGGTTAGTTCTAGTTTTATATCACTTTAAAAGTGTCATTTTTATGAATAAGTCAACTTCGCTTTATGTATAGCAGTACATAGATAAGATTAAATGCGGCATCTGTTGATCAATCTTATGCGAAGCCAACTTAACAATAAAAAATTATTGAGCGCCAGCGCCTGCTGAACCTGATACAGAACCTGAAACGTCAGCTGAAGCACCACCTGGTTGAACATCAACTGATGAACCTGCGTCTACACCAACGCCACCTTGTACACCAGCTGGGCTTGCGCTTGTTTGAGCTGAACCAGAAGCTTCTAAACCACCTTGAGACGAGCAACCTACTGCCGTTAATGCAACACCAGCTACAACTGCAGAAATCAATGCTAACTTTTTCATTTGGTATTTCCTTTCATTATGACAAAAAGCAAAGTTGTCTTTGCGATGCCTATAATTCACAATTTTTTCCACGGACGTGATGAGGATTAGTTGCAGTTTGTTATGGAAGCCGCATTGTTTTGCAATTTTTCTTAAATCATCTATTTGCTTAATTCACATATTCCCCAATCCCGAATAAAACGCTAAGCATTTATCAACACAGCATTTTCATCGGGTTTTATCGACTTAGAAAATTAAAAAAGCAATTATCTTATTTTTTTATAATTCATAGAAACACAGCACAACCGTCCTAAAAGATTACAATTAAGTATTTTTGATTAAAAATAAATGTAGCAGACATAAAAAAACCGTGCGTTTTCAGCACGGTTTTCATTGATTAGCCCATAATTAAGGCCATTTCATCTCGCCTTTTACAACTTTGGCACCAAGTTCAAGACTACTCGACTCACCCAATGCTGGATATTGCTTTTGCATCATTTTTACCAGTTCAGCTGAATTCTTTGTGCTTTTCACCGCTTTCTCATATTGCTTTAAATAATCAATCGAGAAATTCACCGCATCCAGACCTTCAGCCGCCCCTGCTTTCATATGTGCAGGTACAACCACTTTAGGATTAAGTGCTTTAATACTTTCTAAGGTTTGTACCACTTCAGCACGATCTTTGACTGCTGGGGTATCTGCTGTCCACAAATGAATACCCGAAGATACAGGGATACCGCCGACAACTGCTTTAGCACTTGGAATCCATAAATAAGTCAGTTCTTTTTTACCTTTAATTTCGATATTTTCATTTTCGAGTTTTAAAGTTTTTGCGGTATAAGCTTGTGGCACAATAATTTTACTTGGTGCATTGGCGCCCATTTTTGGTCCCCAGTACGCCACTTTCAGTGCTTGAGTATCCTGAATATGTTTCACTGTTTCAGGCGTCGCAATAATTTGCACATTCGGGAAGTACTGTTTAAATACATCTAAACCAAAATAGAAATCTGGATCGCCATAACTGACAAAAATAGTTTTTAAGGTCTTACCGCTATCCAAGATGTCGGCAGCAATACGTAATGCTTCTGATTTAGAAAATTGTGCATTGACCAGTAAGACTTCTTTATCCCCTTCAATTAAAGTTGAAGTCACGCCAAAATGGTCAGGCTGAGCCAGAAAATTCTGGATTTTTAAGTCTTGTGCAAATGCAGCAGAACTTGCTGCGAAGGCAGATAAAGCAAGGATATAAGCTTTGGTATTCATGTTATCGTCTCCAATTTGATAACAACTACTTTAAATTGCAATTCTTGCTGAAGAAACACACTGAACTAAGATAAAATGTTGCATATCTTGCAACAATGATAATAAACATGGATACCTTAAAAGCCATTCAAGTCTTTGTTTGTATTGCCCATCAAGGCAATCTGAGCAAAGCTGCAGAACATCTAGATTATTCTAAAGCAATGGTGTCTCGCTATTTAGAGCATCTTGAGCAGACATTTTCGACCCGATTATTTCAACGCAATACCCGTAAAGTGTCGCTCACTCCAGCAGGTGAGAAAGCGCTGGTTTATTGTGAAAATATTTTACAGCAGCAACAGCTGTTAGAAGGTTTGGCCGCACCCGAACAACATAACGGGACGATTCGTTTTACTTGTGGTCTGTTTTTATTTCAACTCGGTGTGAATGAATGTATCAAGCAATTTAAAAAGCGCTATCCACAGATTCATTTTGATGTGTATTTAACTGAAAATACCGTAGATCTGATCGATGCTCAGGTTGATCTTGCATTACGTATTACCCAGAAAGTTGCAGATGGGTTGATTGCTCGGCCTGTCTGCCAAATTGAATCGACCTTTTGCGCGCATCCTCATTATTTACAGGATCACACTCCCCTATCGCATCCCAGTCAGCTGATTCAGCATGAATGTATTGCGCACCACACCCACAACCAGTACTGGACCTTGTTTGATACAGATCAGCAACCTCAGAACTATCCATTAAATGTTACGTTTAAAAGCAATGATGTGATTGCGCTTTATCAGATGTGTCTAAAAGCTGAAGGCATTGCGATGCTACCCACTTTACTGGTGCGCAAGGACATCGCTGAGCAGCGTTTGCAACAGGTATTTACAGATTTTTCTGCACCTGATCTGACCTTGTCGTTAGTCTATGCTTCAAGGCAACATTTACCGAAAATTACCCAAGAATTTATTGCTTTTGTGATTGAAAACCTAAATTTTTACTTAAATCAGCAAAATTAAAAGATTTAAATTGACCTGAACGCTTGAATTTTGTCGGCTAGCCCATACTTCATCCCTATCAATGAATGACCAAGATGTGGCAGTTCGGGTTTAACCCTAAGAGCATTCACGCCAAAAGGACTGTACATGTTTAAGAACTTTTTTCAACGGAGATCATCAATGGCTAATGAGCACAATGAGCAAGCTCAAGACATTCAAAATGAGCAACAGACTGAACAAACTCAAGCTGAAGGTGTAGAGCAAGCAAACGAGCTTAGCGTTGAAGATTTACAAGCGCAAATCACCAAGCTTGAAGAAAGCCTGAAATTAGAAAAAGCACGTACTGCCAATGCGGTTTATGAAGCGCAGAAAAGTGTAGAACGTATCCAACGCGAATCTGAAAAGCACAAAGATACAGTGCTTGAAAAGTTTGCCAAAGAATTACTCGATTCTGTCGATAATCTCGAACGTGCGATTCAGGCTGCTGGCGATGAAGAAACACCTGTACTTGAAGGCGTTAAGCTGACTTTGAAATCGCTCCTCACCACGCTTGAGAAGTTTGGCGTAGTCGAAGCAGATACCCAAAATGGTTTCAATGCAGATCTACATCAGGCAGTAGGCATCGATCCAAATGCGCAAGCGAATCAAATCGGTACGGTTTTACAGAAAGGCTATACCTTAAATGGTCGCCTACTTCGCCCAGCAATGGTGATGGTGGGTCAATAACCCCGACCAGCAGAGCATTTATTTGCTCAAAAATGTAGAAATTTGAGAGTTTTTTGATTTTTTTTTCATAAAAATGCTTGAAAAAAACCGATTGACTCTCATATCGAATAACAAGCAAAAACATTGCAACAAAATTTTAGAGGAACACAATCAATGGCAAAAATTATTGGTATTGACTTAGGTACTACCAACTCATGTGTTGCTGTACTGGAAGGCGATAAAGTAAAAGTAATCGAAAACGCTGAAGGCGCACGTACAACTCCATCGATCATTGCATATAAAGATGGCGAGATCCTTGTAGGTCAAAGCGCGAAACGTCAAGCGGTAACAAACCCGAAAAATACATTATTCGCAATCAAGCGTTTAATCGGTCGTCGTTATGAAGATCAAGCGGTACAAAAAGACATCGGTCTTGTACCTTACAAAATCATCAAAGCAGACAATGGCGATGCTTGGGTTGAAGTAAACGACAAAAAATTAGCACCTCAACAGATCTCTGCTGAAATCTTGAAAAAGATGAAGAAAACTGCAGAAGACTATTTAGGTGAGACAGTAACTGAAGCAGTGATTACTGTTCCTGCTTACTTTAACGATGCGCAACGTCAAGCAACTAAAGATGCGGGTAAAATCGCTGGTTTAGACGTTAAACGTATCATTAACGAACCAACTGCTGCGGCACTTGCGTTCGGTATGGATAAAAAAGAAGGCGACCGTAAAGTTGCAGTTTACGACTTAGGTGGTGGTACTTTTGACGTATCAATCATTGAAATCGCAGACCTTGATGGCGACCAGCAAATCGAAGTGTTATCAACAAATGGTGATACTTTCCTTGGTGGTGAAGACTTTGATAACGCGTTAATTGAATTCCTTGTTGAAGAATTCAAGAAAGAACAAAGTGTGAATCTGAAAAATGATCCACTTGCGTTACAACGTTTGAAAGAAGCTGCTGAAAAAGCAAAAATTGAGCTTTCTTCATCGAATGCAACTGAAATCAACCTTCCATACATCACCGCTGATGCAACTGGTCCTAAACACTTAGTGATCAATGTAACGCGTGCAAAACTTGAAGGTTTGGTTGCTGATTTAGTTGCTCGTACCATTGAGCCTTGCCGTATCGCGCTTAAAGATGCTGGTCTTTCGACTTCTGACATCTCTGACGTGATCTTGGTGGGTGGTCAGTCTCGTATGCCACTTGTACAACAAAAAGTACAAGAATTCTTCGGTAAAGAGCCACGTAAAGACGTGAACCCAGACGAAGCGGTTGCGATTGGTGCTGCGATTCAAGGTGCAGTATTGTCTGGTGACAAAACTGACGTACTTTTATTAGACGTAACACCATTAACTTTAGGTATCGAAACAATGGGCGGCGTATTAACTCCGATCATTGAGAAAAACACCACGATTCCTGCGAAGAAATCACAAGTGTTCTCTACAGCTGCTGACAACCAGCCTGCAGTAGACATTTCGGTTTACCAAGGTGAACGTAAAATGGCTCAACAAAACAAATTGTTGGGTAACTTCCAGTTAGGCGATATCCCACCTGCTCCACGTGGCGTACCGCAAATTGAAGTATCGTTCGACATCAACGCTGACGGTATCTTGAAAGTATCGGCTAAAGATAAGAGCACTGGTAAAGAGCAATCAATCCAGATTAAAGCAAACTCAGGTTTGTCTGATGCTGAAATCGAAGCAATGATCAAAGATGCTGAAGCGAATGCTGAAGAAGACCGTAAGTTTGAAGAGTTAGCGAAAGCACGTAACGAAGCAGATGCGCTTGTTTCTAGCTCGACTAAAGCAGTAAAAGATCTTGGTGACAAAGTGACTGAAGATGAAAAAACTGCGATCACGACTGCGGTTTCTGAGCTTGAAGCAGCAACTAAAGAAAATGATGTTGAAGATATCAAAGCGAAAACTGAAGCTTTACAAAACATCTTGATGCCAATTACACAACGTGCTTATGAACAAGCACAAGGTGCAGCTGGCGGCGCAGAAGGTTTTGATCCAAATGCATTCCAAGGTGGCGATGCGGGTCAACAACAAAAAGCGGATGATGGCGTTGTAGATGCTGAGTTCACAGAAGTAAAAGATGACAAAAAATAATTTGTCTCTTTAAAAAAAGACCGCGCGTAAGCGCGGTTTTTTTTATACTTTAAATGCTGTGAGATGCTCAAAATAACCTGTGCCCAATTCCGTGTATTCTATTATTTACTGAATCGTAGATGCTCGGGCCTTTCTCAAACGGATAGAACCATTTAAGAAACTGAATCCTTTTTATGTATAATTCAGACCATTAGAAAATCCATTATTGTTAAAAAATGAAAAAAGATCCCGTCCTGACCAAATCCAAATTTAGACTGTTATTAATTGCTTCACTGCTTTGTATTTTTATCAGTGCAATTTTGGATGTCTATGATGAGCGTTCTATAGCTGTCAGCGAATTTCTAACAACCGAACCACAAAACTGGGAAATCCTTCTGACGGGACTAGCATCAATCATTGCTGTGATCATGTTAGCTGGTTTATTTTTCTTTAAAGCTTGGGCAAGAACGTTATATCTCTATAGCTATTTCCCGCTTTTACTGCTTTATCTATTACCCAGTTTTTCCTGGACATTCATATCTGGTCTAGGCGCTATTTTTTATGAAATGGGAAATATTTTCGCGACACTAATCTGGGGGATATTACTACTCCCTAGCCTATATCAACCTTTATTCTCAACGAATAGCGAATGAAGAATCTCCTTCTTACGGCATTGCTAATGTTTCTGTTCTGGTCAGGTTATCAAACCTACCAACACCCACAACTTAAATTTAACTCACTGACTGACCGAATCAGCAAGCCCTTTGATACACGGCTTCGCTATCGCATTGCGGAGGTTGATCCGCGTTTTAAGCTCAGCCTAGAGCAAGTGAAAGCGATCAGTGAGCAAGCTGTGCAGATCTGGAAAGATGGCACAGGACAAGATTACTTTGTTTATGATCCAAACGCCCAACTAGCGATTCATCTTATCTATGATGAGCGTCAAATCGAAAGTGAACAACGTCGGGAACATTTAAGCCAACTTGAATCAAACCAGCAACGCTGGCAAGAGAAAAAGAAATCTTTAGATCAGGTTGAACAGGAGATTCTTCAAAACCGGCAATTTCTGGGCTTAAAACAGCAACAATTGAATCAGCAGATCCAAGCTTACAACCAAGAACAGCAACAGGCTCGACAAAACCCAGCGGCATTCGCCAATCCTGATTATTTTCAGCAGCGACAACAAGCTTTGCAGCAAAATGCACAGTCTCTTAAGCAGGAAATTAACCAATACAACCAAAAGATTCAGCAGCTGAATCAGCAAGTAGATGAGCTTAATTCACTAGACCAGCAACTTAATGCTTCTGTCGACCAATATAAACAGCGGTTTAAGCCACATTTATTCCATAAAGGTCTATTTAATGGCAAACAGATTCTGATCTATGAATTTGAATCCGAAGATGATCTGCGTTTAACTTTGGCACATGAATTTGGTCACGCCTTAGGGTTACAACATGCCGATGATCCACAGGCGCTTATGCATCCCATTATGAAAGATCAAGATAGAGCGCATTTCCGTTTAACCGAGGCAGATCGAAATCTGTTAAACACCCGATAACCAGAGAAAAAATAATACGCATATAGAATGAGTAATAATTCACATTCTGCTCAAAAATCCCCCAGACATTAAGTGTCACAAAGCAGCAATTTTTTATAAAAAATTCAAAAAAATTACCACTTTATCGATATTTTACAAAAGTTAACAATAGGGACTTTTATTGCTGCTTAATGAGAAGTTTTTAGCTCAATAAATTTAATCGCTTGATTCAGCTAGCATTATGAATAAAAAACACGCAAAAGACTGCATTTATGATTCTGCAAATTATTCGATTCATTTTTTTATTTATTAGAAAAAAATCACACTTTTTAGTTTTATTTATTAAATAGATAGCGTTTTGACCTGAATCAAATACTGCTCAAAAATAAGCCTTATTTAGGGGGAGTTTGGCTGATGCATTATCTTGGTTTTGCAATGATTGCTGCATGCTTATGTATGGCATCCCCTCACCTCGCCCATGCCCAGAACAATACCAATCTGGTTGATCCGCATCAGCATCAAACACTCAAAAAAACGCTGCATTATCGTATTGCCGATATCGATCCGCGCTTTCATTTAAGTCAGCAACAAGTGCTCGAACTGACCCAGCAAGCAGCCAAAATCTGGGAACATGAAACGGGCCAGCAAAATTTTATTTATGATCCAGAGGCCGAATTTAGTATCAATCTGGTTTTTGATGAACGCCAACAACGAAGCAAAGACCGTGTGCAGAGCCTGCGACAACTACAACAAAACCAGCAACAATGGAAAGATCAGAATCAACAATTACAGCAAATAAAGACCGAAATCCAGCAAATCTCGGCCCTGATTGCCCATAAACAAGCACAACTCAATTCACAATTTCAGCAATATAATCAGGATGTGCAGCGTTTTAATCAGCAACGTTCTTCTTCAAAAGTTCTAGCGGATCAGTTCGCACAACGACAAGCCGCTTTACAGCAACAATCTTTAGCTCTGCAACAGGAAATACAGCAACATAACCAACGAACCCGACAGCTCAATCAGGATATCCAGTCACTCAATCAAAACAATCAACAACTGGTTGCATCGGCCAATCAGTTTAATCAGATCTTTCAGCCACGCCTATTCCACAAAGGGCATTTTAATGGCAAGCACATTATGATTTATGAGTTTTCCTCCACCAATGACCTGCGCTTAACACTGGCGCATGAGTTTGGACATGCTTTAGGCTTAGCGCATACCGATGATCCAAGCTCTTTGATGTACCCGATTATTCAACAACAGAACCTGCAAAAGTTTGCATTAACCGATTCAGACAAGGATCTGGTTAAAGCGATGTATTAAGTTTGAACCCGATATGATTGATCCTTCAGATCGAGTAGACTTAAAGTCTATTTTTTAAACAGTTAAATTCTTATTTTTATGTGAATAATATAATAAATTTTGGTGCATTATTTTATGTTCAGATGCTTTTGGATATGTAGCTGAATTTAAATAAACGAGATAAGAATAAAAAATAAACAGTTGTTCTGATTTTATTTTTAATTGTTTTTAGCTGCAAACTCACTATATTTCCCCCTATTTTTCTTGATTTTTTCTACATTTGTATTTTTATTCATTTTCTAGAAATATTTCTTTAAACCACCAAACATCACTCAGCTCATCAATTTGACTACATGCTTAAATTGATTAAAATGCGACCTTTTTCAAGCTTTATCTCCCTTTATGCGTTCGTTTTCTCTCCTGCTGGTTGCATGTTTTTTCGTGCTGGCCCAAGCGTCAGCTTTTGCTCAAATTTCCTCAAACACGTCCCAAACACAAATCCGTTATAGTACTGAGCACCCTCTACGCTACCGGATTGCCAATCTTGATCCACGTCTCAATATCACTCAACAGCAAATGGTTGAGTTAAGTCAACAAGCTGCTGCTATCTGGGCAAAAGATACGGGACAACATTATTTTGTCTATGATCCAGAAGCAAGCTTTGTGATTCATTTGGTGTTTGATCAACGCCAAGTGCGCAGCATGAAGCGCTCAGAAAATCTGAACCAGCTCGAGCAGGAACAACAGCACTGGTTAGACCAAAATCAGCAATTACAGCATTTAAAACAAAGCGTTGCCCGCTCAGAGACTCAACTTGGATTACAAAAGATTGATTACCAAAATAATCAGCAGAAATATCAGCAGGCCGTGCAAAATCTAAAAGCCTCAACCAAAAATCAAAAGCAAATCGCACGACTCGAGCAGCAACAACACACACTGCAACAGCAATCTGTAGATTTAGAGGCAAAAATTGCTGAACACAATCAACTGGTTCAACAATTCAACCGACAAACAGAGCAGTCTAAACAGTTGCATCAACAATTGACTGAATCCGTGGCTGCATTTAACCAGACCTTTAAGCCTCAAGTCCTTCATAAAGGTCAATTTCATGGCCAACAGATTTTTATTTATGAATTTTCATCAATGGATGATTTACGTTTAACGCTGGCGCATGAATTTGGACATGCCTTAGGCCTAAAGCATACTCAAGATCCAAAATCCTTGATGTATCCGCGCATCAAAGAGCAGAATGCAAAAGATTTTCAGCTGACGGATACAGATCTGGAATTATTAGGTTTTTCTAGAGAGTCTTAATCCTTATAAAATATAGGTGTTTTATCGATTATCACTTTCTTAGTAACAAGAATGGGTCGATTCTTTGGATTTATTCATGTTATTGTGGATGAAAACATCATATTTATCTTAATGGAGATCGGCATGAGTTATTATCATATCTTAATTGAAGTGAACGACCACATCAGTACGATTGAGCAGACTCGTGATATCGAATTCTTGAATATTGAAGATATTAGCCCCTTTCTCCATTCTATTTTAATTCCTTATTTCAACGAGCAAGAAGTTGAATTGGAAGATGAAAATGTCGCGTATGATGAGATTTTACATCTGGAAGTCAAACAGACCTTGTTACCCATCGAACATCTGATTGAAGAAGAACAAAAGCAACTTCCAAGTGACACTGATGTCACCATTACCGCTTATGAGATTTTTAATGACCGTGATTTAAGTCAGGATGTGACTGCTGTCATTTTTGATATTTTAGAAGCTGTTAAATTAGATCCAGCCCCTTAATATAAAAAAAAAGGTCTGCACGAGGCAGACCTTTTTTAATGAATCATTTATTGCATCATTTGTTTGGCTTGTTCCTGACGGAAAGCACGTAAAATCTGCTGCCCCGCACGTCCTGTTGGATTTAAGCCTAAACGGGTTTGCTCCTGACGAATGGCCTGACGACTTTTATCCCCAATCAATCCGTCAACTGCACCAATATCATAGCCACGTTGCACTAAAAACTGTTGAATTTCACGACGTTCCGCACGTGATGTACCAGAATCATCCGTTGGCCATGAGGTTAAGAATGGTGTACCACCACGTAAACGATCTGATAAATGCGCAATCGCTAAACCATAGCTTTCAGCCGCGTTATAACTATAAATCGCATCAAAGTTTTTAAAGACCAAGAACACTGGACCATTTGCACCCGCTGGCGAAATCAGTCCTGCTGGCGTACTGCCCGATAAATTACCTTGAATCAGTGCTGTACCATCTGCTCGAGTGACCCCTCGCGCAATCCAGCTATTTAATGGCTTTTTATTACGGCGGCTTTCACCAGAAATCGACATACCTTGCGGAATTTTTACCTCAAAGCCCCACGGCATGCCTGTTTGCCACCCTGCCCGTTTTAAGAAATTCGCTGTTGAAGCCAAGGCATCTGTAGTACTAGAAACCAGATCACGGCGACCATCACCATCAAAATCCACCGCTAAACGTTCATAAGTCGACGGCATAAACTGGGTATGACCAAAAGCACCTGCCCATGAGCCATAAAGTTGATCTTGGGTTAAATCACCACGCTGTAAAATACGCATGGTGGCAAAAAACTCACCACGGAAATAACTTTGACGGCGACCTTCACAACTTAAAGTCCCTAAAGCTTGTAATAAAGGATATTTACCCGAAATATCACCATAATTACTTTCGACACCCCACACTGCCACAACCGTTTCAGCAGGTACACCATACGCCTGCTCAACACGGTTCAATACAGCACGATGTTGGTTTAATTTTTGTTGGCCTGCCTGAACACGCTCGTTATCCACAAGGCCAGACAAATAATCCCAGATCGGTGTCGAAAATTCAGGCTGATAATTTAGTCTATCAATCACAGAATAATCGGGCGTTAAATTTTGCGTATAGCGATCATAAGTCGCGCCAGAAACACCCGATGCGATTGCTTGCGAACGCAAATTGGCAATACAGCCCTGAAAATTAGAATTTGGCGTATAATTGCTGGCAACCGGTGCTGCTGTAGTGGCTGGTGTAGAAACGGTTGCACCATTAATGACCAGCTCGGCATGCGCCTGATTGAAAATAGTAAATAAGGCAGTGCCTAGAAAAAAAGAAAAATGACGTTTCATGACTGAACCAAAACTTTTGAATTTAAATTTCCTCTCCACCTTAACACGCTATATGAAGATGTATAGTTTGGAAACGTAACTTTGAATTCATTTCTCGGTTTTTAAATTTAAAACACTGCTTTTAAATTCATAATTCAGGCTTTATTTTAAATTTAAAAGTTATCAACAAGTCCAATTTAAATTCAAAAACACAATACTGGATAACTCGACAGTTTAAATTTAAAAAACTTATCCACTTTTAAATTCATTTCTTCAAGTTAAACGGTGAGTGATACAAATAAAACACCAAGAAAACGATAATTTTTTATTTTTTATAGCATTATTTTAGGAAAAATAGATATCCACAGCCCATAATTTAAATTTAAAAAGCTAGTATTGGCTTAATTTTTAAATTTAAAACAAGATCTCAATTTTGAATTTAAAACGCAAAATAACTTATCCACTTTTATTTAAATTCAAATAACCGACGCAATTTTAAATTCAAAATAACGAAAACAATTTATCCACAGCACCCTCATGTTTATTTTTTAAATTTAAAAGTGGCATAGAATGAAAAAAGCGATCCGAAGATCGCTTTTTTTAGCTATTGTGGATAAGTTTAGAGCTTCATATCTGCGGTTAATGCCAGTGGTACAGGTAAAATTTGAGCCAATTGACGGCATAAACCAGTTAAATCATCCGAATTATTCGGCATCAAGGTGATATGTCCCAGCTTACGACCTGTACGCTCAGACTTATTATAGAGATGTAAATGTGCGCCGTTCAGCGCCAGAACCTCTTCAGATTTTGGATGCTGGCCAATAATATTGATCATCACCGTTGGACGAATAACGTCTGTTGAGCCCAAAGGTAAACCAGCAACAGCACGGATATGATTCTCAAATTGCGAGCAAATTGCACCTTCAATCGACCAGTGACCTGAATTATGCACACGACATGCCATTTCATTGGCATAGAGTCCTTGTTCAGTCACAAACAGTTCAAGCGTGAGCACACCCACATAATTTAAGTGCTTCAACAAACGAGTAATATAGTCTTGTGCGACAGGCTGTAAATCAACGCTATTCGGTGCAGGCACAATTGAATGTGACAAGATGCCGTTATGATGATGATTTTCTGCCAGCGCCCAAGTTTTCACATCGCCGTTTTGACCACGTACCGCGATAATCGAGACTTCACGACTGAATTTAACAAAGCTTTCAGCGATCAGGCTTTTTGCAGGGCCAAGTTCAGCCCAAGCCGTGTCGATTTGATCTTCAGTACGTAATACGAACTGACCTTTGCCATCATAGCCACCTGTCACAGTTTTTAAGACAATCGGTAAACCAAGGTCAGCAACAGCCTGTTTTAAGCTCTCTAAACTATCCACAGCACGATACGGCGCAACAGGAATGTTTAACTCATCAAATAAACTTTTCTCAGCCAAGCGGTTTTGTGCAGTTGCTAATGCAAGGCGAGGAGGGTACAGGGTTTTGCGTTGAGTTAAAACATCCACATCCGCAACAGGCGTATTTTCGAATTCAAGACTAAATACATCTGCGCTGGCAATAAAATCCTGTAAACCCTGTGCAGCCTGACTCGAGAAAACAGGGCCCAGAATCGCAGCAGGGCAATCCGTTTCCGCTTCAAAGAAGGTGCATTGAATATTAAGTGGCAATGCCGCTTGCGCCATCATGCGGCCAAGCTGTCCACCACCAAAAATGCCAATGGTTTTATTCATATCTATAACTCTTTTGCTCGGGCAAAGCCTTAAAACAACATTCTTACTCGTCTTCTTACGGAGCTTATGCTCCTCAGGGCAAAGCCTTAAAGCAATGCTTTAAGTTTGCTTATCCTCTTACTCGGACAAAGTCCTTGTCTTGCATTCGGGCAAAGCGTTGCTTTGCTTATCCTCATTCATGACCAGGAATGTTATTGCTCGATACTTTTTCTGTTTGTGCAGTACGGAAGTCAGCCACATTTTTAGCGATGTCTGGACGAGTCAAACCTAAAATCTGTGCTGCCATAATCGCAGCATTGGTTGCGCCAGCCTGACCAATCGCCAAAGTACCGACCGCAATACCTGCTGGCATTTGTACGATTGAAAGCAATGAGTCCACACCATTTAAAATCGATGATTTAACCGGTACACCCAATACTGGTAAATCAGTTTTAGCCGCACACATCCCTGGTAAATGCGCAGCACCACCAGCACCCGCAATAATCACCTGAATACCACGATCACGTGCTGTTTCAGCATATTCAAACAGACGATCTGGGGTACGATGCGCAGAAACCACTTCAGCTTCAAAAGGAACACCCAATTGTTTGAGCATGTTAGCGGTATGTTCAAGGGTTGCCCAATCCGATTGAGAACCCATGATAATTCCGACTAAAGGTTGGCTATCTGTTGCGACCGCATTCATTGGCTTTTCCAAAACATGATAAAAATAGAGAAGTATCTCGACTTACGCCAAGCACGAAGGAATAAATTGGCAAATATTATAGCGGTTTTTTCAAGCATCCCCAACAAAAGAACGCGTGAACTAATTCACGAAAAATTAGCTTTGATTTCGAAATACAAAATAGACACACCCCATTAAACAGAGCATTGCCCAGATATAATCCAGCTTAAAAGGTTGTTTAAACACAAAAATCATAAAGGGCACAAACACCATTAATGTCACAACTTCCTGAGTAATTTTCATTTCACCCAGACTCCAGCCATGCTGGTTGAGCAACTTGGTAGCAGGAATCATAAAACTGTATTCCAGCAGGGCAATACACCAGCTAAACAGGATCGCCTGCCAGATCGGTGCATCGTGCAGGATTTTCAGATGCCCATACCATGCCAATGTCATAAAACAGTTGGAAATAATCAACAAACATAACGCTAAAAGAGTAGGGCTCAACATAATGTGCTTATATCCAAATCAAGGGTGAATCGCAGAGAAGATATGCTTGCAAAAACCCTGAAATTTTAGCATTCATCTGTGCAATTAGAACTAAACAACAACAACGAATTTTGACTATCTTTTCCATGCAAGCCTTGATATCGTTGCGTTTGATTTTTATTGATAACGACAATCATACATACGATATCAGTGCTGTATGAAAAGCAGTGGAGAAGGCGCGTTATGCATCTGCATATTTTGGGTATTTGTGGCACATTTATGGGGTCTTTGGCTCTATTAGCACGAGATTTAGGACATAAAGTCACAGGTTCAGATGCCAATGTTTATCCACCTATGTCAACTCAACTCGAAAATGCGGGTATTGAGCTTATGCAGGGCTACGACCGTAGCCATTTACAGCCGCATCCTGATCTTGTGATCGTCGGCAATGCCATGAAACGTGGCATTGATGCGATTGAATACATGCTGAATGAAGGTCTCCCTTATATTTCTGGCCCACAATTTCTGGCAGACCATGTCCTCCAAGGCAAACACGTACTCGGTGTCGCAGGTACACATGGTAAAACTACTACCACGACTATGCTGGCTTGGGTGCTGGATCAGGCGGGTTTAAATCCAGGTTTCTTGATCGGTGGCGTACCACTTGGTTTTAGCGAAAGCGCACGTTTAGGTGGTGGTCAATATTTCTGTGTCGAAGCAGATGAATATGATTCTGCATTCTTCGATAAACGTTCTAAGTTCGTTCATTATCATCCTAAAACCGCAATTTTAAATAACCTTGAATTTGACCACGCTGATATTTTCGATGATCTTGCTGCAATTCAAAAACAGTTCCACCATTTAGTGCGCACTATTCCAAGTGAAGGTCGTATTATTGCGCCAATTACTGAAACCAATATTGATGAAGTCTTGGAGCAGGGTTGCTGGACGCCAGTGATTCGTACCAGTCTTGAGCCAAATGCGCAAGCTGCGTTATCTGCCGAATTGATCAGTGCGGATGGTAGCCACTTTAAAGTGCTTGAACAGGGCAATGTGGTCGGTGAAGTGAAATGGAACATGACAGGGCAGCACAGCGTTGCCAATGCTTTAGCGACGATTGCTGCTGCACAACACGTGGGTGTTAGCCTTGAACAGGCGTGTGAAGCACTCTCTAACTTCGGTGGGGTAAAACGCCGTATGGAGCTATTAGGTACGGTTCGTGGCATCGAGGTTTATGATGACTTTGCCCATCATCCAACTGCAATTGAAACGACACTAGACGGCGCGCGTAAACGCTTAGGTGAACGTAAACTTTGGGCGATCATTGAGCCACGTTCAAATACCATGCGTATGGGCAGCCATAAAGATGGTTTGGCACATTCAGCCCGTTTAGCGGATGAAGTGATCTGGTATCAACCTGAAGGTCTGGATTGGGATTTACAACCTATCATTGCAGCGTCATCAAACAAGGCAGAAGTCAGCCGTTCGCTGGATGACATCATTGCCCGCGTGGTGAATGAAGCAGGTGAGGGGGATGCTGTGGTGATCATGTCGAATGGTGGTTTTGGTGGTTTACACCAAAAGTTGATTACGGCTTTGTCGTAATTAAAGTCAACACTTTCTGAAAAACTATTGTCTTAAACGGAGTCTTGCAAGTTCTTATCTAATTTCTGGATCAGCCTGCGGCTCGCCCTACTTTTCTTTCGGGAAAAGTAGGCAAAACCTGAGGGACGAATAGCAAAGATTAATAATCTTTGCCGTACCGTAAGGTGAAAGCTATGCTTGAGTAACAAACTACGCACTTTGTTTGTCTTGCGCTAACTCAAAGCTTTAGTTAGCTCAGGTTGTGGATGACGTTTACGCGTATCGTCTTTCTTGTCGAACTCAGATTAAATTAATTTCTTGCTGATATTTACTATTGTGACGGCGGCATGGATGCCGCCCGTTGGACTGTGGTATAGGGATATACCATCAGTCCAACAAAAGATTTTTGTTACTTTTCATCTTTGAAAAGTAAGGAAACGCCTATACCCAAACAACTCGACTATTCAGCCTATATAAGGCTGTGAAAACTTGCGAAATAGAGATATCTCCGATTCATTTTAATGGCAATCAACTCAGTTTATTCACCAATTTTAACGGCAAAATCTTCATTGCTATGCCCATTGGCAACCACGGCCACTGCGGCACATACGCCTTCACAGGCTCTTTCTCAATTGCTTTGACCAAGGCTCGACTTCCTGTTTTCTCATCCACTTCAAATGGCAATTTCTTGGCACCTTCATTCAATTCAGTACGAATATAACCAGGGAAAATCGTCGAGACTTTAATTGGTGTGCCCAACAACTCCGCACGGATACCCTCTGCCAAATGCGCCACCGCTGCTTTACTGGCTGCATAAGTCGACAAATGCTTCGGTAAACCACGCATCGCACTCATAGAGGAAATCACCACCAAATGCCCTTTGTTTTGCGCTCGAAAAATTTCAACTGCCGCTTCGCATTGCGCCAATGCCGAAATAAAGTTGGTCTCCGCCGTAGCCCGATTCACCTCAAAATGCCCTTTGCCAATACGGCGACCATCACCCACACCTGCATTGACAATAATTCGGTCAATGCTGCCAAATTCTTGCTGAAAAGCTTTAAACACCGTAAACACATCATCATAATGAGTCACATCAAGGGTCTTGATTTTGACCTGAACTGAGAACTGGCTTTGCAACTCCTGTTGTAACGCTTCCAGACGTTCTAAACGTCGTGCGCAAAGCGCCAGATTGTAGCCTTTGGCTGCGAATTCACGCGCCATACCTGCGCCTAAACCCGAACTTGCACCTGTAATTAAAATTGTTCTTGCCATTTCCGCCACCTATTCTTGTTTAAATCCATGTGAGAAGTTCTGCATCATGTGTTTTTAAATAATGATGTTCATTAAAACTCAGTAATTGCAAACGCCCATCTACCCAACGCAGCGTGCTAATACTGGCATTGGCAATCGACCAGTTCAGCGCAAAGATCTGTTTCGCATCTAAACCCAATACCTTGCCGACCGCCACCGAAATGACACCACCTGAGCTGAATACAACCGCCTGACGCTGTTGTGTCGCATCAAGCTGCTGACATAGACCGTGCAAAGCGCTTTCTACACGGCTTTGGAAACCTAACCATGTTTCATGATATTCATGGTCATATTGCTCTCCAATCCAGCGCTCAATCGCCCCATCAAAGATTTTTGCCAGATAGGCACGCGGGTTTGCACCTTGTGCGACATCCTGCTTGAGTAATTCAGGCTGATTAAAGCGTGGTTCGTATTGAGCAAACACATGTTGATGATCAAACTCATTCCAGCTGGATTCAGTTTGAATTGATACATCTGCAAAACCTTGCGCTAAAGCAAGTTGCGCCGTTTGTTGATGACGCTGCATTGACCCCGCCACCACCAAGGGTGAAGATTTCAAATTTTTATTAAGAAAATCACCCGCCGCTTGTGCCTGTTGCTCACCTTTTGCAGAGAGCAGGTCATAACTGGCTGCTCCAAAGGAGGCCTGCCCATGTCGCACCAGATAAATTGTGCTCATCCTTTTAAAATTTCCTTCAGTTTTGCGCCATATTCAGGAATTAATTGCTGGGCTTGTGTATCTCCTTGTGCAATCAATTTTAGGGCACGAATATGCAGGGCATGAATCAATATCCAGAAGTCTTTAAAGGCTGGATTATCGGTTTGCTGATGGTAATAACGGTAATAGATTTGCTGCGCGATCACGGCTAAACGGAATAAACCAAACACTTCATAAAATGCCCAGTTATCAGGCTTTAAACCTGTTTTTTCCAGATAGTAATCCACCACTTGCTGACGTGTCAGCATGCCTTTTAGATTGGTCGGTTGACGGCGGCTGGATTTCATCAATGCATCATCATCGTCCTGAATCCAGTAGGCGAGGGCGCTGCCCAGATCCATTAATGGATCACCGAGTGTTGCCATTTCCCAGTCCAGTACCCCAATCACTTGAGTGGGTTGCTGTGGATCTAAAATGACATTATCAAAACGCCAGTCATTATGAATCACACAGGTTTTTGAATCCGCAGGAATATGTTGTTGCAACCATTCACGCACAAACGCGAAATCAGGTACATTCGGTGTCAAAGCCTTGCTATAACGGGCATCCCAACCTTCGACCTGACGGCGGCAATACCCTTCACCTTTACCTAGTTTTTCCAGCTCTGTACCTTGATAAGGCACTTGATGCAGTTCAATCAGTTTATCCAGAACATTCAGGCACAATTGCTGTACTTGCTGTTCATCCAGCTGTAATTCTTTGGGTAAATTAGCACGTGGAATAATACCTTCAATCCGCTTCATCACATAAAAATCACAGCCAATCATGCTTTCATCCTGACACAGCGCGATCATTTCAGGTAGGACAGGGTAGAAGGGTACCAGATACTTCTGCACATTGTATTCACGGGCCATATCATGCGCTGATTTGGCCTTGGTGCCTTTCGGTGGACGGCGTAGGATCAGATCAGCATTGTCATACGCTAAACGGTAGGTCCAGTTAGATGCACCACCTGAATATTGGGTGACTTTTGCCTGTCCTTGCAAATTCACACCCTGATTTTTTAACCATGTTTCAACCGCTGCAATATCCAGTTCTTCACCATGACGAACCTGACCACCCATATCAATTACTGTCATTTGCTTTTATCCTTATCCACGACCATAGCCACGTTTTTTGAGTTCTAATTTAGCAATCATGCCCTTATGAACCTCATCTGGTCCATCGGCCAAACGTAAACTTCGCGCCTGAGTAAAGAAAGCCGTTAACGGTGTATCACGGGAAACCCCTTCGCCGCCGTGGATCTGAATCGCCATATCCACCACATTTTGCAAGACGGTTGGCGCGACCACTTTAATGGCTGAAATTTCAGTTAATGCCGCCATATTGCCTTGCGTATCCATCTTATAGGCAGCGTATAAGGTCAATAAACGCGCCTGATCGATCTGCACACGCGCATCGGCAACGCGCTCCAGATTCCCACCCAGTTTGAGTAGTTCTTTGCCAAATGCCTTGCGCGACATACCACGGTCAATCATCAGTTCCAACGCTTTCTCTGCCGCGCCAACACAGCGCATACAATGATGAATACGCCCAGGGCCCAAGCGGCCTTGAGCAATTTCAAAACCTTGTCCTGCACCACCAATGAAGTTGCTGACAGGCACGCGAACATTGTCAAAACTGACCTGTCCATGCCCATGTGGTGCATCGTAATCGCCAAACACAGGCAGCATACGTTCAATGGTTACACCTGCAGTGTTTACTGGCACCAGCACCATAGAATGCTGGTGATGACGGTCTTTGCTTGGGTCTGGCGTATAGGCCATAAAAATAATGATTTTGGCATTTGGATCGCCTAAACCTGATGACCACCATTTACGTCCATTCAAGACAATTTCATCACCCTCTACCACCGCAGTCGCCTGCATATTGGTCGCATCACTGGATGCTACCGCAGGCTCGGTCATACAGAAAACTGAACGAATCTCACCGTTGAGTAGAGGTTGTAGCCATTGCTGTTTTTGCGCATCGCTACCATAGCGCCACAACACTTCCATATTGCCGCTATCGGGCGCATTACAGTTAAATACCGTTGGAGCAAGCAGGCTACGTCCAGTCAGTTCAGCAATGTGTGCATATTCCTGAACCGATAAACCCGCGCCTAACTCGGCATCAGGTAAGAACATGTTCCATAAGCCCGCTGCTTTTGCCTTATCTTTCAATTGTTGTAATTGTTCAGGCCATTGCCATTTGGTCCAGTCACCATCGACATTGAGGCGATGTACCTCATCCCAGAATGCTTTTTCAATGGGTTCAATTTCTTGTTGGATAAACGCTTGCGTTCGTGCAATAAAATCCTGCGCACGCGCTGATAATGCAAACATCCTTTTCTCCCTCAATATAAAATTTGGCGAAAGCTGATTCGCTGCTTTACATCACCATAAGCGAAAATTTATTATGAATGAAATGATTTTATTTTATTCAAAACTATGAATCAGATTCATAATAGCAATCCGCTGGAAGTGGGACATTTTCATCGTATCGATATTAATTTATATCCGCTTTTTATTGCGATTTTTGAACAGAAGAGCATTTCTAAAGCGGCACAATTGCTCTGTATCAGCCAGTCTGCGGTGAGTCATGCCTTACAACGCTTGCGTAGTCAGCTTAGCGATGAGTTATTCGTGCGCAGCGGTCAAAAAATGCTGCCTACACCATATGCCGAGCAAATTTACCAGCCGATTCAAACCGCATTATTAACCATTCAAAGTATTGCCGTGCCGCAACAGGACTTTGTGCCTGACATGTTGCATAGCTTAAAGATCGCCATTCATGATGAAATTGAGCCGATTATTTTTCCGCAGTTGGTGCATCATTTTGCGCAACTGAATCTGGACATCCAGTTCCTGAGCTCCAAACTGGATCGTAAAAATATGCTGGCGGATCTTTCTGCTCAACAGATTGATTTTGTCATTGATCTGGTACAACCGTATCAGGCCAGTTTACAGTTTGAAAATCTGATTGAAGATCATTTTGTGGTGTGTACCCAGCAAGCCAATATGGATTTATCGCTGTATTTGTCTTCACCGCATATTGGGGTGTCTTCACGGCGTACCGGGATTCTGCTCGAGGATATTTATCTTAATCGGCAGCAATTATCCCGCCAGATTTTCCTACGATGCCAGCACTATGCAACGGCGTTACAGATACTGAATCATTACCCCAACGCCATTCTGACTATTCCGCAAAGTATCCTCAAGCATTTACATTATTCCAAAGCTTTACACATCCATCCTTTGCCAATCGAGCTGCCTCAAATCAATATGGGCATGTATTGGCATGAAAACGTGAAACATAACCCACGCCATCAATTTTTACGGACGGAAATCCTGAAAATTTTTTAGATCATCGTTGCTGATGAATATTTGCACATTATTTAAAAGTATGTAATTCTATGCGCATATTTGGATATGAATATCCATACAGAATATGTTGACAAGGGGAGTAGCCTCCTCCAGACCTAAGCGCTGAATGCCTTAGGTGTCAGAGCTTCGTCATTACACTTTGCAAAAAGTCGGACTCTGAGCATCACAATCCATCGTGGTGTAGGCAAGACCTTGATCATGTTGAAACAGATGTATTAATTCATCTGGCAACTGGTCGAGGTTTTTTTATGTCCATTTGCCAGATAGGGAGTTGTGATGGAAACTATCGGTAATTTATGGCTCTATGTCGCATTCTTCGGTCTCGTTACCGTGATGCTACTGGTCGACTTTTTAGGCTTTAAACAAAAACAAAATCAGGACGTGCCAATCAGACAGGCAGCCTACTGGAGTATTGCCTGGGTCAGTGTTGCAGTGATTTTTGGTGGTGGATTATGGTTTTATCTACAGCAAACCGTAGGTGCAACCATTGCAAACCAGAAAACCATGGAATACTTCGCAGGTTATCTACTGGAAAAATCGCTGGCAATTGATAACGTCTTTGTCTGGCTGATGATTTTCGCGGCTTTTGCGATTCCACCTGCATATCAACGTAAAATCCTGCTTTACGGCGTACTCGGCGCAATCGTGCTTAGAACCATTTTTATCTTTATTGGTGCGTGGTTTGTGCAAGAGTTCTCTTGGGTGCTGTATATCTTCGGTGCCTTCCTGGTCTACACTGGCTTTAAATTCCTGAAAGGTCAGGATGAAGAAGATACCAATATTGAAGATATCAAGTTACTAAAATGGTTACGCAAACATATGCGTATCACGCCACAGCTTGAAGGCAATAATTTCTTCGTTCGCCAGAATGGCGTGTTATGGGCAACCCCTTTATTTTTGGTTTTGATTTTGGTCGAAGCATCTGACGTGATCTTTGCGGTGGATTCTATTCCTGCAATTTTCGCCGTGACCAGTGACCCGTTCATTGTTTTAACTGCAAACTTGATGGCAATTTTGGGTTTACGTGCGATGTTCTTCTTATTGGCAGGTGCTGCATCGAAAATGCATTATTTACCGTATGGCTTGGGTATCATCTTATTGTTCATTGGTGCAAAAATGTTATTGCTCGATGTGTTCCACATGCCAATCTGGATCTCGTTAGGCTTTATTGTTCTGGTATTAAGCATTACCGCTTATCTATCGTTACGTCATAATAAGCGTCAAGCGCAATAACACATGGAATATAAAAAGGGCCTGCATTGCAGGCTTTTTTGTTAGGGAAATAAATCAATCGTGCAGGCAAGGGGAGTCATTGATTGTCTTGTTTAATCACGGTTCCAATCTCTTATTTTTTTACACTTCATCTATGCCATGATCCCACCCTCTAAAATGAGGAAGAGCGGTGTATAAGTCACATTTATATACCTTTTAAGCACGTTAATTAGCCGAATAATCCAGTAAATTTGGCAAAATCAGGTACAATCAACCGAAAAAAGTAAAATTGTAGGTTGTTATGACTTTGGCTACTCCAACCACGGTGATTCGTGGTCGCTTCTTAGATATTCAAAAGACCGTTTCTCAAGCCACTGAAATTGCCGATCAAGTCCGTTATATTGAAGACGGCGTAATGATCACTGAACAAGGTAAAATTCGCTGGTTTGGCACGTGGAACGACGCTCAAGCCCATCTTCCTGCAAACGTTGAAATTCAGCATTATCCAGAACAATTGATCATCCCAGGTATGATCGATACACATATCCATTTCCCACAAACCGAAATGGTCGGTGCCTACGGCGAACAATTATTAAGCTGGCTCAATACCTATACGTTCCCGACTGAAATTCAGTTTAAAGACAAAGCTTATGCCCAAGACATCGCCAAGTTTTTTGTCAATGAATTGCTTAAAAACGGTACCACCACTGCATTGGTGTTCTGTACGGTACATCCTGAATCTGTAGATGCTTTATTTGAAGCCGCAGCACAGCACCAGATGCGTTTAATCGCAGGTAAGGTGATGATGGATCGTCATGCACCAGAAGCGCTGTGTGATACCGCAGAGAGCGCCTATGATGATTCTAAAGCCCTGATTGAGAAGTGGCATGGACAGGGGCGTGCTTTATACGCGATTACCCCACGTTTTGCGCCAACGTCTACACCAGAACAACTGGAAAAAGCAGGACAGCTCAAAGCTCAATATCCTGATGTTTATGTGCATACACATTTAAGTGAAAACAAAGATGAAATCGCATGGGTAAAAGATCTATACCCTGAGCAGGACGGTTATCTGGATGTTTATCATCATTATGGCTTAACCGGTCAACGTTCTGTATTTGCGCATTGCGTACATCTGGAAGATGCAGAATGGAAATGTATGCATGAAACCAACTCTGCAATTGCCTTCTGTCCGACTTCAAACCTGTTCTTGGGCAGTGGTTTATTCCCGTTGAAAAAGACTTGGGAACAGCAAGTAAAAGTCGGTTTAGGCACTGACGTTGGGGCAGGGACTTCATTTAGCCTGTTGCAAACCGTGAATGAAGCGTACAAAGTCCAGCAGCTACAAGGCGATAAACTTTCTGCTTTTGAATCACTGTATCACGCGACGCTCGGTGGTGCGAAAGCACTGGATCTGGATGAGAAACTCGGTAATTTTAACATCGGTAAAGAAGCGGATTTCGTGGTCTTGAATACCCAGCCAACCGCATTACAACAACTGCGTCAGTCACGTTCAAAATCGGTTGAAGATAGCTTATTCGCTTTATTCACCATGGGTGACGACCGAAATATTGAGGCGACTTACATCTATGGACAAAAAGCCTATAGCCAAAACTAAATTTTTAAACAAACAAAGACTTGGGTGGCTATGTATCGCGATTGGATGTGCTGTTCTACTTAAACGTGACAGCTCATCTGCTCAAAATGAAACACTTTCTTCGTCATCAAAAGGTGCATGAAAAGTGATTTTGTTTTAAAATTGCCAGATTAGCTCAAGATTTCGAGGTGTTGCAGGTCAACACCTTTTTTATTTTCCCGTTTTTAAGTTTTTAGGAATCTACCGATGACCATTGCAATGCGCATTATGATTTCAAGTGAAGAGATTCAAGCCAAAGTTAAAGAACTTGGCGACAAAATCAATGCACACTATGCTCAAAGTGATAAAGAACTGGTACTGATCGGCTTATTACGTGGTTCAGTCATTTTTATGGCAGATTTATGCCGTGCAATCGACAAGCCACATGAACTCGATTTTATGACCGTGTCTAGTTATGGTGGTGGAACCGTTTCCTCTCGTGATGTCAAAATTTTAAAAGACCTTGATGGCGAAATTCACGGTAAAGATGTACTTGTGGTCGAAGATATTATCGACTCAGGTAATACGCTAAGCAAAGTGGTTGAAATGCTTAAAACCCGTAATCCAAACTCAATTGAATTATGTACTTTAGTGAGCAAGCCTTCACGCCGTGAAATTCCTTTAGATGTAAAATTTCTGGGCTTTGAAGTCGAAGACCGCTTTATTGTGGGCTATGGCCTCGACTTTGATCAAAAATATCGTCACTTACCATTCATTGGTGAAATTGGGATCTAATCAAATCTTGCTGTTCACACCTCAAAATAGGTGAATAGCATAGATCCATGTTTATCTTGCGCTCGGATAAAGTATTCATTTGCTTTATCTTGGCTCAAGTGCGAAAAGCAGCTTTTTTATTGATACTTTAATCAAATCCTCCCAAAGCTTGCACAAAAATACGACATAACTCAGTAATCCACTACAGACAAAGTCAGCTCAAATCAAGCAGGATAGAAAGAAATATCACTTTTAAAACAAGGAGAAAGACAATGTGGTCTCTAATTGTGGCAATCGTCGTTGGTTTTTTTGCTGGTTTAATCGCACGAGCTTTACATCCTGGTGAAGACAAAGCAGGCTTCATCGTAACGACCTTATTGGGTATTGCGGGTTCATTATTGGCAACCTATGGTGGTCGCTTACTCGGTTTATATGGTGAAAATTCGGCGGCTGGTTTCATTGCCTCTGTGGTGGGTGCCATCATTATTTTATTTATCTACAATCTGGTCACCAAAAAAAGCTAAAACGTATTCAATTAAAACGCCCAATTCATTCATCGCAATGGATTGGGCGTTTTTATTTATAGACCGAGTTCTTTCCAGATCATTTGAATTTCTTCAGCACTTCTTGCACCGACCATTTTAAATCCATTTCCAAAAATCAGGGTCGGGGTTCCATCTACACCTAATTTTCGACCAAGCTGCAAATTACGCTCAATCGGATTCGCACAGGTTTTTGCTTGCGGCTGTACATTCTTCTGGATCAGGTTTTTCCATGCATAGGCTTGATTGGCGTCACACCAGACTGATTTAGATACAGCAACCGATTGCGCTTTTAGCGGATAAATGAAGGTGTAAATCGTTACATCATTCAGCTTATCCATCTCTGCTTCTAACTTCTTGCAATAAGAACAGTTTGGATCTGAGAATACTGCCAACTGACGCTTACCATTGCCTTTGACGGTTTTAATAGCATCTTTGAAAGGCAACTGTTTCCAGTCAACCGTGTTTTGCTGGATCACAAGATCCTTGGTCAAATTTTTCTGGTCTTTTAAGCGAACCATTGACCCGATAAACATGTGTTGGGCACTTTCATCCAGATAAATGATCTGATTATCCAGACTGGCACTGTATAAGCCATTCATAGCAGTCGGTTGAATGTTGGTGACCTGAATATTGGGATATTGTTGACTCAAATTGCTTTTTAAGGTCTCTACATTGGCAAAGCTCATGGCAGAAACACAACTGAATAATGAGAAAATCCCAATTTTTTTTAACATGTCCAACACTCGAATACAAAAATCAGCGGCTATTGTAATGACTAATGCGGTAGCAATCAGCTCAGCTTACTCAGCAACAACCAAAATTCAACCGATACGCGCGATGTTTCACGTGGAACATGACTAATGAGAAAAAACTAGATTTACACGGCTCACCAGCTGCATTTTTAGTAAGAAATTGACAATTTTTTTCACATCACATTGAAATGGCAGCATTAAATTAAAAACCAGCTAGATCCATCGAGCCATGTTTGAAATAATTCCTCAGCAAGAGATGAAATGTGGAAATTATTGAGTAAACATTTGGGGTGTTTTTTAGGCTTAATGGTCTTGGCTCATATTTAAAAAACACATAGATCATTATTTTTATTGCATTTTTTAAATAAAATCGCAACAAACCATCTTATTATTCAGATTCAGGTAGATTGATGTATAGCGCAGAATTACTCGAAGAAGCCAAAACATTTATGTTTCATATGCTGACCAAAGTAGTGGAATACGGCGGTTCAGATTTATTTATCACCGCAGATTTTCCACCCAGCATTAAATTACAAGGACTTATGCGTCCACTCGGGCAACAGGAACTCACTGCCGATAAAACCAAACTCTTCGCGTATAGCTTAATGAATGAAAAACAGCGCCAAGATTTTGAAAATGAATGGGAATGTAATTTTGCCATCAATGTTCCCAATGTTTCACGTTTTCGTGTCAATGTATTTAAACAGCAGCTACAGATTGGTATGGTGATTCGTACCATTACCTCGGAAATTCCAACCTTTCAGAAGCTAAAGCTGCCTGAATCGCTGAAACATGTGATTATGGAAAAACGTGGTCTGGTTCTGGTTGTCGGTGGTACAGGCTCAGGCAAATCAACCTCTTTGGCGGCCATGATTGATCACCGCAATGAAAACTCAGCGGGGCATATTATTACCGTTGAAGATCCGGTTGAGTACGTGCATAAACACAAAAAATCCATGATTACCCATCGTGAAGTCGGTGTTGATTGTCATTCATGGCAGCATGCCTTGAAAAATACCTTACGTCAGGCGCCCGATGTGATTCTGATTGGGGAAATCCGTGATACAGAGACCATGGAACATGCAATTGCCTTTGCGGAAACAGGACATCTTTGTCTCGGTACCTTACATGCCAATAATGCCAATCAGGCGCTTGACCGGATTATCAACTTCTTTCCAGAAGAACGTCGTAACCAGTTACTCATGGATCTTTCATCCAATATGAAAGGCATTATTTCTCAACGTTTGATACGAACTCAGGATGGCAAAGGTCGTCGGGCGGCGATTGAAATTTTGCTCAATACACCATTGATTTCAGATAATATTTTAAAAGGCCAGTTCCACGCACTCAAAGAGATTATGAGCAAATCGCGAGAGCTGGGGATGCAAACCTTCGATCAGGCTTTATTCGATCTCTATAACGAAGGTGCTATCAGCTATGATGAAGCCTTACGTAACGCCGATTCAGTCAATGAATTACGTTTACAGATTAAGCTCAAAGCTACACGTCAGGAAGGCGCGCCCGTTGCCATGATGACTGCATTAAACGTCGTAGCAGAACAAAAAGCTGAGGAAGAGCAAACCGCTGAAGAGAAGGAATAAAAAAATGGCTTGGATTGCACACCAATCCAAGCCATGAATATTTGATTTAATTGATTATTTACCAATACAGAACGAACCAAAAATCTTGCCGAGAAGATCATCAGCACTAAAATCACCTGTGATTTCACCCAATGCATTTTGTGCCAGACGCAATGATTCTGCCACCAGTTCACCTGCGTTAAACACAACAAGTTGCTCACGTGCCTCTGCAAGATAGCGCTGAGTGCGCTTCATTGCGTCTAAATGACGTGTTCTGGCAATAAAGGTGTCTTCCTCAGGCTGGAAGCCTGCATGGGCTGTAATCGCATCTATGAGCGCCTGAACGCCCATATCCTGTTTGGCAGATACACTAATATGACGGAAGCCCTGATAATCACTTAAAGTCGCATCCTGCCCCGTTAAATCGCATTTATTGCCAATCAGCAGTAAACGTTTCGGTTCAAGATGATCGGCAAAATATTCGCGCGCCAGCTGCAACGGTTCATCGCCTTGATTTAAATCGTAGACCAGCAGTAATAAATCGGCCTGTTCAATTTCTTTAATCGCACGACGAATCCCTTCCTGCTCAACGATATCGCCTGTTTCACGTAAACCAGCAGTATCGGTTAAGGTAATCGGCAAACCATTCAAACTGATCTTTTCATGCAATACATCGCGGGTCGTTCCCGCAATATCAGTCACAATAGCCCGTTCATGGCCCGCCAGCGCGTTCAACAGGCTCGATTTGCCCGCATTAGGCTTACCCGCGATCACCACCTGCAAACCTTCACGTAACAGTTGTCCTTGGCGTGCAGATTGCTGTACGGCCTTAACCGAATCCTGTACGTCATCCAGCAAAGCTAAAATCTTGCCATCGGCAAGGAAATCAATTTCTTCTTCTGGAAAATCAATTGCCGCTTCAACATGCAAACGCAAGTGAATCAGCTTTTCTAAAACGGTATTAATTTTGGTTGAAAAGGCACCTTGTAATGAACGAACCGCTGAACGTGCTGCGGCCTGTGAGGTGGCATCAATCAAATCGGCGATCGCTTCGGCTTGCACCAGATCCATCTTGCCATTTTCAAAGGCACGCATGGAAAACTCACCCGCCTTTGCAGCTGTTGCACCCAGATCAAGTAAACGGGCTAATAACGCATTCTGAATGACTGGACCACCATGCCCCTGTAATTCCACCACATCCTCACCGGTAAACGAATGAGGATTTGGAAAACACAGCACAATGCCTTCATCCATCACGGAACCATCCGCGTCATAGAACTGACGGAAGCCTGCCATGCGGGCAGCAGGAAGACTTTTCTGGGTCAACTGTTCAGCAATGGCATAAGCTTTAGGGCCAGAAAGTCGAATCACGCCCACACCACCACGACCTAATGGGGTAGCAATCGCAGCAATTGTGGTTTGATGTTGCATCTTAAATTCACCTAAAAAACACGAGGGTTATGAAACAGGAACCCTAAATACAGACAAAGAAAAATCCGCTTAAGATTACCATCTTAAGCGGATTTATTCAGTAAAAGTTCGAACTTAAGAACTCGACTCAACCTTGTTGAGACGGTCTTTTTCGACACCTTTGTTAATAAACCATTGTTGCAAAATGGTAATACTGTTGTTGACGATCCAGTAAAGCACCAAACCAGCAGGGAAGAACAACATGAATACCGTAAACATGATTGGCATGATACGGAAAACTTTTGCCTGCATAGGATCAGTAGGTTGTGGATTCAACATTTGCTGAACGAACATGGTCACACCCATGATCAACGGCAAGATAAACCATGGATCCATTGCTGATAAGTCTTGAATCCAGCCTAACCATGGCGCATGACGAAGCTCAACCGATTCCATCAATACCCAGTACAAGGCCAAGAAAATCGGCATTTGTAACAATAACGGCAAGCAACCAGACAATGGATTGACTTGTTCACGCTTGTATAACGCCATCATTTCTTGAGAGAAACGCATACGGTCTTCACCAAATTCTTCTTTCATGCGTTGCATTTCTGGTGCAATCACACGCATTTTCGCCATTGAGCGATAACTTTTTGAAGAAAGTGGCCATAAAATCAATTTTACCAAGATCGTCAATAAGATAATTGACCAACCCCAGTTACCAATGATGTTATGGAAGAACTGTAAGCCCAAGAACAATAATTTCGCAATTGGCCATAACCAACCATAATCTACAGTTTGGTTTAAACCAGCAGCTAAGTCTTTGAGTTCAGACTGAATTTTTGGACCAGAATAAAGTTGTGCATCCACTTCCATTGAGGTACCAGCAGGTACATTGATCACTGGAGAAGTGAAGCCCATGATATTCATGTGATCAGCAGACTGGCGCGATTCCAGTTTAGCTACATACGGTTGACCATCAGCTTGGGTAAGTTTTAAATTCCCAGGAATCCAGGCACTGACGAAATAATGCTGAACCATGGCAACCCAGCCGCCTTTGGCTTCAACATTCAATTTTTCATCATTAAAATTGCTGAATTTCAACTTGTTATAATGCGCGTCTGGCGTACCCCATGCGCCACCCAGATAAGTTCCAAGGGTAAAGATACCTTGAGAAGATTTACCTGGATCATCAGAATTGTCACGCTTTAACTGACCAAACATTTGGCCTTGCCAGTTTTGCTGACTGCGGTTAACAACCTGATGTTTCACTGTAATTGGGTAATCACCTTGCGTGAAGGTGAACGACTTGATCACTTCCACACCTTCAGGTGTTTTAAATACCAATGGCACAGTCAACACTTGATGTGTCTTACCATCTTTTGCTGCAACGCTCTTCGCATCTGCCAACGTATATGCTGTTTTTTCAACATCATACATTGGACGTCCGCTACGGCTGCTATCTGGTCCATTTAAACCAATTAAACCAGATTGAGCGACGTAAGTACGTTTCGCATCACTTTCCAGCATGACAAACGGCTTATCGCTGTCTTTGCTTTCATCATGGCTTAACAATTCAATACGAACGATATCACCACCTTTAGGATTGATCCAAAGATGATAAAGATCAGTTTGTACTGAAATCAGTTGCTGACTCACAGATGGTGTTTCTGTGGTTTGTGATGCAGTCACATTTGCTTGTGGCAAGTCTGAAGCCGCTGTTGCATTTTGAGCATTTGGCAAATCTGCAGATACATCATGTGCAGTGACAACCGCCGCTTGTTGTTGCGGTGCTGGTGCAGCATGACCATAGTCTTTTTGCCAAGCCAAAATAAGCAAATATGCGGTAACAAACATGGCTCCAAGAATTGCAAATCTGGCCCATTGTTGCATATCTATTATCCCAAATGATTAGAGAGATTTTGCTTGAATAAACGATCACGAAAGGGTACAGCAACGTGATGCATTTGAGAATCTATTTGATGAAACGAAATAAAACGAAGTGCTTTGCGGGGGACTGGATCATAGCCTGAACCACCCCAAGGATGACAACGGCAAATTCGCTTAGTCGATAACCATACACCTTTGACCGCCCCATGCGTTTGTAAAGCTTCAATTGCATATTGCGAGCAAGTGGGAATATAGCGACAACGAGGACCCAATAATGGACTAATTGCAATTTGGTAACATCTTATCAACCAATGAAGTAAACGTACCATTGGAGATCTCTAATTTTGGAGGGATGTCACAACGACTTTGGAATGCTTCTTTGCTAAGCGTTGTAATTTTTGCCAAGCAAAATCTAATTGTTGATGTAATTCTTCATTTGAGATTGCTTCTATACCTATTTTAGGCATCACCACAATATCGATATCAGCATTAAATTGCGCTTGATGTAAACGGAAGCTCTCCCGAGCAAGACGTTTTATTCGATTTCGTTCATGAGCACGACGTACCTTTTTTTTAGCAACGACAATACCCAAACGGCTGTGAGGCTGTTCGGTTAATTTTGCTAAAAAAAGGAAATGGGGCTGATGCACTTTAAAAAGCGCACCATCAAATACACTTTTATAATCAGCAGCACAACGAATACGAGATTCAGTACTGAAACTGTAAAGTGTCATCACCCAAGTCTGGTCAGCTTAACAGTATTAAACAGTTAAGCTATGACGACCTTTTGCACGACGACGAGCTAAAACTTGACGACCTGCTTTAGTAGCCATACGAGCGCGGAAACCATGAACGCGTTTACGCTTTAATTCAGATGGTTGGAAAGTACGTTTCATTTCGAAACTCCAAAATGATCTTTCTATAAAGGTCCGCGATTTTATTGTGCAATGTTTACGCTGTCAATGAAAAATCAAAAACTTTACATTTTGTTTGTTCTGTTTTGAAGCAATACGCCTACGCGTAGAGAAGTACTTTTATTGAAAACAAAAAATATACACAAGCTATCTCTTTATATTATATCAACATTCAGCTATATTCACAGCTTAATACCACAGTTATCAACAATTCTATTTCTAATTTAAATTTAATTCTTGGATTTTGAATTTAAATTTCGATATGCTCGTTTATCCACAATTTGGTCGAACCCTATAAGTAAATTCAAATTTTAAAATTTAAATTTATTCTTATTAGGGTGGATTTATTCTGTGGAAAGTGATGTTTTCCTATAAATAAACAAATAGTTACTTTGTGGATAACCATGTTTTTATCAATTTTATAGATTGTGGATAACTTGAGGGTTAAAATTATCCACAGCTTGTGCAAAAAGTTATACACAAGTGGTTTTGAATTTAAATTTATAAACGACTGCTTTCTTTTTCAGCAAAAGTCCCATAAATTGGCCTGACAGATGTGGATAACTTGGTTAGAATGGCGACCCCTTCGAAAGATGGGGCTGGTGATTTTTATTTTTTGAATTTAAAAATGGATATATAGGGGATGCACATGCTCTGGACAGACTGCTTAACTCGCTTGCGACAAGAGCTATCTGATAACGTCTTTGCGATGTGGATTCGTCCTTTAGTTGCCGAAGAGGTTGATGGTGTGATGCGTTTATACGCACCGAACCCTTATTGGACACGTTATATTCAAGATAACCATTTAGAATTGATTTCAATTCTTGCTGAACAACTGTCTGAAGGTCGTGTACGTCAGGTTGAGATTTTGGTCGACTCTCGTCCAGGTACAATTTTGTCTTCTAATGAACAACCAGCAACCACAACTGCAGCTTTAAGTAATGCACCGACAGTGACCGCCGTGCCTGTTAAAGCCAAAAAAGAATCTGATTTGGTTCAACCCAGTCAAAATGTCACTAAAATACCGAAGAAAAGACAACTCAATCCATTATTTACATTCTCTTTGTTTGTTGAAGGCCGTTCTAACCAGATGGCTGCTGAGACTTGTCGTAAGGTATTAACCCAATTAGGCGCATCTCAGCACAATCCTTTATTTTTGTATGGCCCAACAGGTTTGGGTAAAACACATTTGATGCAAGCGGTAGGGAATGCGCTGTTACAAGCCAAACCCAATGCGCGTGTGATGTACATGACCTCGGAAAGTTTTGTGCAAGACTTTGTCAGTTCATTACAGAAAGGTAAGGTTGAAGAGTTTAAGAAAAATTGTCGTTCTTTAGATTTACTCTTGGTCGATGATATTCATTTACTTGCTGGTAAAGAAGCAAGTCTTGTTGAATTCTTTTATACTTTCAATGCTTTACTAGATGAATCCAAGCAAATTATTTTAACTTCAGACCGTTATCCAAAAGAACTTACCGAACTAGATCCACGTCTGGTTTCTCGATTCTCTTGGGGACTTTCAGTTGGTGTTGAGCCACCAGACATTGAAACCCGTATCGAAATTTTGCTGAAAAAAGCTGAAAATAGTGGTGTAGATTTACCTCGCAACTGTGCTTTGTTTATTGCGCAACAAGTGGTCGCAAACGTTCGTGAGCTTGAAGGTGCATTGAACAAAGTTGTGGCAATTTCACGATTTAAAGGTACAGCCATCGATCTGGATGTGGTGAGAGAGTCATTAAAAGACGTTCTGGCGATCCGTGCCCGTACCATTAGCGTGGAAAATATCCAGCGTGTGGTGAGTGAATACTTCCGAATTCCGTTAAAAGAACTGATTGGGCCAAAACGTACCCGTATTTATGCAAGACCACGTCAATTGGCGATGGGATTGGCGCGTGAATTAACCGGAGATAGTTTTCCCGAAATCGGAATGGCCTTTGGTGGGCGAGATCACAGTACCGTGATGCATGCCTGCGAAAAGGTGGTCAGCTTGCGTGAAGAAGATCCGATTTTTAATGAAGATTATAAAAACTTACTTCGTTTATTACAAAGTTAGGCCTGAGCATAATCTCGGCTGACTCAATTTTCATGGTTGCAAACTGCTTTTAAGTGCAGCATAGTACACTGCTAACATTCATATCGGCTTCTGTTGTAAGAGGAATAAAATCGTGCGTTTGAAAATCGCTAAAGAAAGTTTACTCAATGTTTTATCACATGTAGTCGGGGCTGTAGAGCGTCGTCATACTTTGAATATTCTTTCAAATGTTAAAATTCAAACCACTCAACAGGCCTTAACCATTACAGGTTCTGATTTAGAAGTTGAACTGGTTGCAAGCACAACGTTAGCTGAAGGTGCTTGTCTGGAAGCGGGGGAGACCACCGTTCCTGCACGTAAATTAGTCGAAATTTGTAAATCTCTTCCTACAGCAGCCTTGATTGACTTACAAATTACAGAAGATCAGCGTTGTATTTTAAAATCGGGGAACAGCCGCTTTGTATTGGGTACGCTTCCAGCGGATGATTATCCTTTACTCACCACTGAAAATAGCCAAGGCACACAAGTTCAGGTGACTCAGCGCGAATTAAAACGTTTATTTGAAAAAACTGCCTTTGCAATGGCGGTACAGGATGTACGTTTCTATTTGACAGGTACATTGCTGGAAATTGATCAAAATCAATTACGTACCGTAACAACAGACGGTCACCGTTTAGCATTATGCGAAGTATTGGCGTCATCAACTGCTTCTGCACCGATTCAGGCAATTGTACCTCGTAAAGCAGTGGGTGAATTGCAGCGTTTGTTGAGCATTGAAGATGAGCAACTTACCTTGTTAATTGGTCGTGAATTGTTGAATGTCACGATTAATACGCCAAGCCGTGATAAAGAGCAGGGTGATATTACCGTTCGTTTCACCACCAAATTGATTGATGGTAAATTCCCTGATTATCGCCGTGTTATTCCGAAAGGTGGTGATAAGCATGTGTTTATTGCGCATGATGTATTTAAACAGTCTTTACAACGTGTCGCGATTTTAAGTAATGAAAAATTACGTGGCGTGTTCCTGAATTTTAATCAGGATTCGTTGCAACTCCGTGCTAATAACCCAGAGCAAGATGAAGCGGTTGAAGATATTGCAATTCAATATCAGGATGCACCACTAGAAATGTCATTCAATGCGCAATATATCCTTGATGTATTGAGTGTACTGGATGGTGATGATGTGAGAATGAGCATGACTGAAGCAAACCAGTCGGTACTTGTTCAAGATCCAGCGCATCCAGACCAGACTTACGTTGTTATGCCGATGCGTGTGTAATTGGCATTGATGATTTGAGTTTTTAAGCATGCAAATCACGCGTTTAAATATCGAACGTGTACGTAATCTAAAGGCGGTTGCACTCAATGAGTTGCAACCGTTTAATATTTTTTACGGGTCTAATGGTTCTGGCAAGACATCAATTCTGGAATCCATTCATTTATTGGCTACAGGTCGCTCATTTCGCACCCATATTCCAAAACATTACATCCAGTACGAGGCGGATGATGCGATTGTATTTGCACAGTCGGCGAGTGAACGGATTGGTATGCAAAAGCTGGCTTCGGGTGAGCAACTGATTAAGGTCAATGGCGATACCATTGCCACTCAAGGGCAACTGGCAAAACTTTTGCCCTTACAGCATATTGATCCGCAAAGTACCGATATTATTGATCATGGCGCCAAACCAAGACGGCAATTGCTGGACTGGTTGATGTTCCACGTGGAACCTGAGTTCTATTTTGCTTGGCAGTACTATTCTCGCGCATTAAAACAGCGTAATAGCTTGTTAAAGACACGGCGTAACCTGAGTCTGGCGGATTTAGAGCCGTGGAACAAAATGCTGAGCGATTATGGCGAAATTTTGCACTCGCAACGGGTCGGTATCGTGGAGCAATGGAACCAGTTTTTTCAGGAAGACTTGCAGCAGCTTTTGCCAAATCTTGAAATTGAACTGGAATATCATGCTGGTTTTCATACTGAACAAGGTCTGTTGCAAGACCTGATTCAACAGCACCAAAGAGATCAGGAACGGCGTTATACCGAGTATGGTCCACATCGTGCAGATTTGCGCTTGAAAACCCCGTATGGCAACGCAGATGACGTGTTATCGCGTGGGCAAAAAAAGTTGTTAATCATGGCATTAAAACTGTCACAAATTGCAATGCTGCATGCGAGTAACAAGGAAACTGTGGTATTATTAGATGATCTGACAGCAGAGTTAGATTTAGCTGCACAACAACGTTTAATTGAGCGATTGAGTCAGTTAGGAAGTCAGGTTTTTATGACGACCTTAGACCATACGTCGGTATTAAAACACTTACATGATTTGTCGATTTCCTTTCAATTGTTTCATGTTGTCCAAGGCCAAGTCAGTCTTGCTGCGCCATAATTTTATTTCCTCATCTTTGGATAGATTAGATATTTACTAGGGAGTAACCATGAGTTCAGAGTCTCAATCAGTCTCTCAAACAGAACAAACAAATGAAAAGGCTTATGATTCCTCTAGTATTAAAGTATTACGTGGATTAGACGCGGTTCGTAAACGTCCTGGCATGTATATCGGTGACACCGATGACGGTACAGGTTTGCACCATATGGTGTTTGAGGTGGTGGATAATGCCATCGATGAAGCTTTAGCAGGTCATTGTGACGAGATCTTAGTGACGATTCATGAAGATGAGTCAGTCAGTGTGTCTGATAATGGTCGTGGTATTCCAACCGATATTCACCCAGAAGAAGGGGTGTCTGCGGCAGAAGTTATTCTGACCATTCTGCATGCGGGTGGTAAGTTCGATGACAACAGCTATAAAGTATCGGGCGGTTTACACGGTGTAGGTGTTTCGGTTGTAAATGCGCTTTCTAAGAAATTGCATTTGACCATTCAACGTGCAGGTAAAATCCATGAGCAGGAATATGCACATGGTGATCCTCAATATCCATTGAAAGTTGTGGGCGAAACTGACCAATCAGGTACAACAGTTCGTTTCTGGCCAAGTGAATTAACCTTTAGCCAAACCATTTTCAGTGTTGATATCTTGGCACGTCGTTTAAGAGAACTTTCATTCCTGAATGCGGGTGTACGTATCGTATTGCGTGATGAGCGCGTTAATCTTGAGCACGTTTACGATTATGAAGGTGGTTTATCCGAGTTCGTTAAATATATTAATGAAGGTAAAACCCATCTCAACGATATTTTCCATTTCACCACAGATGCAGACAACGGCATTGGCGTTGAAGTGGCATTACAGTGGAATGACAGCTATCAAGAGAATGTTCGTTGCTTTACCAACAATATTCCGCAAAAAGATGGCGGTACTCACCTTGCAGGTTTCCGTGCGGCATTGACCCGTGGCTTGAACAGCTACATGGAAAATGAAAGCTTACTGAAAAAAGAAAAAGTTGCCGTGACTGGTGATGATGCGCGTGAAGGCTTGACTGCCATCATTTCGGTGAAAGTACCAGATCCAAAATTCTCTTCACAAACCAAAGAAAAACTGGTGTCGAGTGAAGTGAAACCTGCGGTCGAGCAGGCGATGAACAAAGAGTTCTCGGCTTATTTGCTTGAAAATCCGCAAGCTGCGAAATCGATCGCTGGCAAGATTATTGATGCAGCACGTGCGCGTGATGCTGCTCGTAAAGCACGTGAAATGACACGTCGTAAGAGCGCTTTAGACATCGCGGGTTTACCAGGTAAATTGGCAGACTGTCAGGAAAAAGATCCAGCATTGTCTGAACTTTATCTGGTCGAGGGTGACTCTGCGGGCGGTAGTGCGAAACAAGGTCGTAACCGTAAGATGCAGGCTATTTTACCGTTGAAAGGTAAGATCCTGAACGTTGAACGTGCGCGCTTTGACAAGATGATTTCCAGTCAGGAAGTGGGAACTTTAATTACCGCTTTGGGCTGTGGTATCGGACGTGAAGAATACAACCCAGACAAATTACGTTATCACAAAATCATTATCATGACCGATGCGGACGTGGATGGTTCACATATTCGTACTTTGTTATTGACCTTCTTCTTCCGTCAAATGCCGGAATTGGTTGAGCGTGGATATATTTATATTGCACAGCCACCATTGTATAAGTTGAAGAAAGGCAAGCAAGAACAGTACATCAAAGATAATGATGCACTTGAAACTTACCTGATCTCAAACGCGATTGATGAACTTGCATTACATGTGAGCCCTGAAGCACCTGCGATTAATGGTTCTGCATTGGCAAGTGTGATTGCTGATTATCAGGTATCACAAAAGAGTTTACAGCGCTTAACGCAACGTTATCCAGCAAGTTTACTGGATGGCTTACTTGAGCTGGATGCATTCAAAGCCGATCATAACCATGAACGTGACTATGTTGAATCATGGGCTGAGCAATTACGTGTTGCAATTGAAAAGTTACAACCAAGCTTGCGTCCTGAAATTAGCTTGGAAGCGTTTGAGCGTGAAAATGCGCAAGGTGAGAAATCAGCGCATTATTGGCCACGTGTAACGGTCTATGTGCATAACTTACCGCATTCGTATTTACTCGATGCTGGTCTGTTAAATTCTGCTGAATATGCACGTTTGCTGAAAAACTCGAAAAGCTGGTTCAGCTTGCTTGAAGATGGGGCTTATCTGCAAAAAGGTGATCGCCGTATTCAGGTTAACAGCTTCCACCAAGTGTGGCAGCACATTTTGCAAGACTCGCGCCGCGGTATGATGATCCAACGCTATAAAGGTCTGGGTGAGATGAACGCTGAGCAGCTTTGGGAAACCACGATGGATCCTGAAAACCGTAATATGTTACAGGTGACCATTGATGATGCGATCGAAGCAGATCGTATGTTCTCATGCTTAATGGGTGATGATGTCGAACCACGTCGTGCCTTCATTGAAGAAAATGCATTAAATGCAGATATTGATGCTTAATTAATTTAGGCATCAATAGCATGTAAAAAGAGCTTATCTTTTGCGTTGCTGTAAAAGATAAGCTCTCCATCCTGCGACTAAAACTGGAAGCAGGGTGATTATTAGAAAAATAATATCTGCAATACCCTCCATCAGCAGCATGCCTATTATCCCTAAAATACTGCATAAAGCCATTAGCCATAAGAAACCTGACTTATTCCACAGTTGCATTGTTGGCTCCTTTTAAACTTTTTTGCTGACGTTTTGCCCACCATAGCCAAGCGCCATTCAGGGTAATAAATAAACTTAAAAGCGTACATAAGCTCCATAAAATCTTTAATGGCATACCGCCGTAATTACCGAAATGTAGAGGCTGAGAGAGCAAGATGGCTTTGAGATAGGTAGGGAGTTCTTCAACAGTATCGACTTGTCCTGTCGCTGCATTGACCAAGGCAACCTTCAGCATTTTTTCGTTTAGACCTTCATCACCTTGCAGCAATACCATGTAATGCCCTTGAGTCGAATATTCAGTTTTAGGATAGAACACAGTGGTAGGGTGCCAGCCGACTTCACCTTTTTGTGCAGCAGCATAGATATCATCGATGCTTAGTGTCGGGCTAATTGGGCTGACATGATGATATTTGTCTTGAAGAGCTTTCAGTTCAGTCATTTGCCAGAGACCAATGGCAACCGTACCAAAACCGAGTAAAAAGCCTGTTAAGGTCACCACCAACGCCCAACCGAGTATCGCTGAACCGATTAAGTTATGTAAATCGAGTTGTAATAAACGCTGACCTTTGCCTGTTCGAATAATCCCAAAAAAGAATTTTTTCACATAAGGGGCGTAAACCACCAGTCCTGAAATCAGTGATAAGAACACTAGAAAGGCAATCAACGCACCTATCAATTGTCCAATAAAACCTAAAAACCAGTTGGCATGCAGTTCCAGTAAGAAACCCGTTAAAGTATCCTGTTCACTTGGCTGCTGAATCAGCGTTGCAGAACCAATATCTGCAAATAGCCAACGCGCTTGCTCAAAACTCTGTTCTGGTTTTGCCATTCCGATCAGCAGTACACCCGGATGATGCTCAGGATCGTAGCCTGTACTGATAATGTGTTCATCAGGATAGGCATTTTGTGCTGTGGCTAATGAATCTGCCAGTGGGCGCTGTTGTTGTAAAGAGGAGTGAAGCGCCGTCGGTTCCACACCAAGTGCATGATCAATTTCTTCATGAAAGATCAGAATGATTCCCGTGATTGATAAAATTGTAAAGGGAAGGACAATCACTAAGCTGATCCAGCGGTGAATCCATAAATTGATGCGGAACCAGCGTGAATTGGTTTTCTTCGCTGAAGTGATTGCTTGGCTCATAACTGATTATTCCATGCTGAATGGATCATGGCTTCCCCGAATAATTTATATTTTTACAAGCCGATTCTATTTTTATTGATAATTATTTTCATTATTATTTACTATTGTTTTTTACGTTCCACGTGAAACCTGACATAGAATAAATGGATTAAAAAAAAGCAGGAAAGACGAACTTTCCTGCTAGATCATACAATATGGTACTGAAAGGGGATTAACTTTCTACAAAATCACTGACCTGAATTAAGGCATGGCCAAACAGGTAACCTGCTGTCACCAATACGCTGATCCAGAGTAAAGCCCCTAGAATGTTATACACAACAAAATGCGTGTAATTCATATTGCTCGAACCTGCTGCCAACGGTGCGAAAGATCGTGCAAAAGGAATAAAACGCGCCAATAAAATGGTTTTTCCGCCATGTTTTAGGAAAAACACATTGGTTTTTTGTAGATATTCCTGCTTGATGAAGCGTGATTTCACATTAAAAATACGATCCCCAAAATGACGGCCAATATGATAGTTCACCATATAACCCAATGCAGCGGCAAAGAACAGCAGACTGATCATATAGCCAAGATGCATTATTTCAACGACAGAACACAATGCACCTACCGTCAGCAATAAGCTATCACCGGGTAAGAAGAACATGAAAACAAAGGCTGTTTCTGAAAAAATAATTAAGAAGAGGATAAAATAGATCCATAAACCATATTCTTGAACCAAAACGGGCAGAATATGTTCAAAATTAAAAATAAAATCTAAAGAATTCATTCAGTTTGTATGATCCAAAATAGAGTACTCACCAAATTAAAGTACAAAAAAATGTGAAATGAATTTAACCCTCAGGATTCATTCGTCAGTTATAACATTACAACAATGGGAGCTGAGTATATCGAGCCTGAACCCAAAGCTCAATTTTCTACGAAAATTCCAGTTTTACCTTATCTTAAATTATCGACAGATTCATGACATTTTTCATGATATTCATAGTGTTTTTAGGTATCTGATCAATATTTTTACGTTTAATAAAAATCGTTTTTTATATTGAGAGAAGTGGCCTTAAAAGATGAGATCCATACCTGTTTTTGTTACAGATATGGATCACTCATGTTATTCAGCAAATGAGCTTTCGAGTTCTTCCAGCTCCATCATCAGCTCTAAAAGCTGCTCTTCAAATTGTTCCAGTTTCCCTTTTAGCTCATTTTGTTCATTCATGAGCTTCATCAAGTCATCTTTGCGGCTTGCTTCATACAACGCGCTATCTGCCAGCGCCTGTTCGATTTCTGCCAGACGAGGTTGCAGCTTTTCGATTTGAGCTTCAATTTTTTCAATATTTTTACGAATAGGGCGTGTCATTTCACGGCGGCGTGCGGCTTCTTTACGTTGAGCTTCTTTGTCGATCTTCACAGCTGGAGCTTGAGTGGACACGTTTTGTTGTTGTCCAGCATTTTGTGCATTGATCTGTTGCTGACGTGCTTCACGTAACCATTTGGCATAATCTTGCAGATCACCTTCAAACTCTGTGCATTTACCTGCATGCACCAGCAGTAGATCATCACAGACACTGGCAATTAACTGACGTTCATGCGACACCAGTACCACAGCACCTTCAAAATCTTGTAGTGCCATGGTCAAGGCATGACGCATATCCAGATCTAAATGGTTGGTCGGTTCATCCAGAATCAGCACGTTTGGACGCTGCCATACAATTAAGGCCAATGCGAGACGCGCGCGTTCGCCACCAGAGAAGCTTTCACATGGGGTGTCCATACGTTCACCGCTAAAGCCAAATCCACCTAGAAAGGCGCGTAACGCAGCTTCACTGATTTTTTTGTCCGCAATACGGGCCAATTGTAGCATTGGGCTGGCATTGGCATCTAATGCGTCCATTTGGTGCTGGGCAAAATAACCAATATTGAGTAGTTCTGAAGCTTTACGTTCACCAGCGAGTAGAGGCAAATCCCCGACCAAAGTTTTGATTAGTGTTGATTTACCAGCACCGTTCATTCCCAGTAAACCAATACGAGAACTTGGGGTGATTTGCAGGCGAATCTTTTCGGCAATCATTTTATCGCCGTAACCAATAGTCGCAGCATCTAAACTAAGCAACGGTGAACTCATTTTGGTGGGTTCACGGAAACTAAAGGTAAATGGTGTATCGACATGCGCAGGAGCAAGCTGTTGCATGCGTTCAAGTTGCTTGATACGGCTCTGTGCCTGACGGGCTTTGGTCGCTTTGGCCTTAAAGCGATCAATAAACTTTTGTAGGTGGGCACGTGTTTCTTGCTGTTTCTCAAACGCTTGTTGTTGTTGCGCTAAACGTTCGCTACGGGTGGTTTCAAAGGTTGAATAGTTGCCCGTATATAGCGTCAGTTCCTGATTTTCGATATGCAGAATATGATCGGTAATTGCATCAAGGAAATCACGGTCATGCGAAATCAGAACCAGAGTTCCTTCATACGCTTTCAGCCAGTCTTCTAACCACAAGATCGCATCTAAATCCAAGTGGTTGGTCGGTTCGTCTAGTAATAACAAGTCTGAACGACTCATCAAAGTACGTGCCAAGTTTAAGCGCATACGCCAGCCACCAGAGAAACTGGCAACGTTTAAACGGATTTGATGATCCAGAAAGCCTAAGCCAGCCATCAATTGTGCCGCTTTGGCTGGGGCTGCATAGCCGTGGATTTCATCAAAACGGCCATGAAGACGCGCTAACTCATCATTGCTGAGTTGATCAGGATGGGCGAGCTTTTTTTGAATATCCCAATATTCCTCATCTCCCGAGAGGACAAAATCAATGGCAGGCATGTCCAGTGCTTTAATTTCTTGCGCCATATGTGCCACTGTCCACACTGCGGGACGACTTAAATTGCCTTCATCTGCGCCCAATTCACCTAAAAATGCTGCAAATAAAGTTGATTTACCTGCTCCATTGACGCCAGTCAGACCAATTTTCCAGCCAGGATGAAGCTGCATTGAGGCTTTTTGGAACAGGACGCGCCCACCACGGCGTAATGAAACTTGGTCAAATTGGATCATGAGCATGCAAAATAGCGAATAGATAGCTGCATTTTAAGGTGATCACCCATGAATGCAAATTTTATATTGAAGATTAGGCCAGACTTCACCATTTCACCCGCTTATCACAAAGTAGAGTAAATACTCTATTTTTGTGATGAAAATCAGATTATGATTTAAAATCTAGGAAAAACAACACATCACATGAAAAAGAATCAACTAGGACGGGGCAATGAAGAAGGGAATTCTGGCATTGGGGGCAATGCTGATACTGGCTGTCAATACACAGGCCAGTGCTGCAACTAAAATTTGTGTTTTTGATCTGATGGGGAAATCAGGCGAAGCGTACAAGGCCATGGAAGAATGGGCCTTAGCCGCGAGAGCATGGCACGGTGAAATCAATCTGGTCAGCTATCAAAATGAGGCGATGGCTGAACATGATTTTGAACAAGGTCGCTGCGAGGGTGTGTATATGACCTCAATGCGTGCACGTGCCTATAACAAGTTTGCAGGCTCGGTAGATGCGATTGGCGCTGTGCCAAGCTATGCCATAGCACAGAAAGCGATTAGTTTTGCTTTGGATAAGCGTAATCAGCGCCGTTTAATCAGTCGGGTCGCAAATCAAAGCTATGAAGTAGCGGGTATTTCGCAAATTGGTCTGGCCTATATCTTTGTCAAAGACAAAAGAATGAACACCATTGAACAAATCAGGGGCAAGAAATTTGCAGTCTTGGGCTATGACGAAGCCCAAAAAATCGTGGTCAGAAGTCTTGGTGGACAAGCTGTACTTTCTGATATTTCGGATATTGCCAAGAAATTTAATCAAGGGCAGGCCGATATTATGGCAGCGCCAGCCTATGCGTATAAACCGCTGGAAATCTATAAAGGTTTGGGTAATGACGGTGCAATCATTACTTTTCCTGCGGTTAACATGACCATGGATCTGATTATTCGGCCTGAAAAGTTCACGACCAATTTTGGGCAAAACTCAAGACAGTGGTTTCTCAATCGCCTTAATACCAATTTTGCTTTAATCCAGCGAATCGAAGCGGAATTACCAGCCAAATACAAAATCAATCTGAGTCAGGAAGATAAAACACGTTATCAGCAAATTTTGCGTGAAGCACGGATCGATCTGACTAAACGTGGAATTTACGACGCCACCATGATGAACGTACTCAAACGGGCACGCTGTACAGTCGACCGTACTAATTTTGAATGTACCTTAGGCGGAGAATAACTAGAATCTATCATCTTGTGATGAACGAAGGGGTTTAATAGCCCCTTTGAAAGGATTTGGCTTAAATTGTCAAACTGTGATCAATAGTGTTAAAAGTGATGAAAACCCGACGTATGTATATAAAAGCACTATGCTTTTAGCCGAAAGCTGACTATATTGATCAGGCACTGATGGAAAATTGTGCAATATCGCGTAGAAAGGGAAAACAAGATGAAAAAAGGACTTTGGGCATTGGGTGCTACGGCTCTATTTGTCATGGCGACGCCTGCACAGGCAAAACAGGACATTTGCGTATTTGATTTATTGGGTAAGGCTGGGGAATCTTATAAGCTGGTCGAAGAATGGAAGCTTGCTGCAAAAACCTGGCAAGGTGACATTGAATTGATCCCTTATCAAGATGAAGAAAAAGCGGAAAAAGATTTTGATGCGGGCAAATGTGATGGCGTTTATATGACCTCCATGCGGGCCCGTAAATATAATAAATTTGCAGGTTCTGTTGATGCCGTCGGTGCAGTCACCAGTAATGCTATTGCACAGAAAGCGATTAGTTATGTGCTGGATAAACGTAATCAGCATCGTTTGACTGCGACAATGGATGGGGAAAAATTCGAAGTTGCTGGCATTATTCAGGTTGGTCTGGCCTACATTTTTGTGCGTGATAAAAAGATCGACACCATTGAAAAAGCCAAAGGCAAGAAATTCGCTTATTTACATTATGATCAGGCGCAAAAAGCGATTGTTGAAAGTATCGACTTGGTCGCTGTACCCTCAGATATTTCAGACTTTGTGAAAAAATTTAATAGTGGACAAGTCGATGTCATTGCTGCACCTGCCTATGCCTATAAACCTTTGGAAATCAGTAAGGGACTGGTTAATGGCGCGCTGTTTAATTTTCCAGTGGTCAATATTACCGGTGACCTGATTATTCGCCCAGAAAAATTCCCGGCAGGCTTCGGTCCTCAATCCCGAAAATGGTTCGTCAATAAACTGCCGAGTAACTTTGCCATGGTGCAACGTTTAGAGGCGGGCATGAATGCGAAAAAAATTACGTTGACCAATGAAGATAAAACCCGTTATCAAAAAATGCTGCGTGATGGGCGTATGAATTTAACCAAGCAAGGCGTATATGACGCGAGTATGATGAATGTACTTAAACGTGCCCGCTGTACCGTTGAGCGGACTAACTTTGAGTGTACTTTGAGTGGTGAATAATAAGGAGTGCAGCAACTCAGAAACATAAATAGACAAATAATGATCAGCAGATATAATAAATTTGTCTATGAAAATAAGCAAAATGGATAAAATAGGACAAAAACTAAACAATATGGACATAAAAATAGAGTAGAAGCTCTATTTTTTTTCAAAAAACATGATTAATATTTGCTTGGAACAAGGAGACAAACATAAAGTTTGTGAAAGGATGAAAACTATGAAAAAAATGGCACTTGCTCTTGCAGCAACTTCGATCCTAGGTGTATCTGCTTCTACTCAAGCAGCAATTGACGTATGTGTATTTGACTTACTAGGAAAGTCAGGCGAATCATACAAAATGATGCAAGATTGGGCGCTCGCAGCGAAAGGCTGGGGTGCAGATGTAAACCTTCTCGCGATCACGGATGAACAGGTTGCGGATAATAACTTTAAAGCGGGTAAATGTGCTGCTGTAGCAATGACAGCAATGCGTGCTCGTCCATATAACAAATTTGCGGGTTCTGTTGACTCGCTCGGTGGCGCACCAAGCAATGCAGTTGCACAACGTGCAATTACCTATGTTCTTGATGCACGTAATGCTGCAAAAATGACAACCAATTTAGGTGGTAACAAATACGAAGTAGCGGGTATCTCTCCGCTAGGTGCTGCTTACATTTTCGTACGTGACAAGAGCATTAACTCAATTGAAAAAGCAGCGGGTAAAAAATTCGCAGTATTGGGTTATGACGATGCGCAAAAAATCATGGTACAACGCGTAGGCGCGCAAGCGGTCCTTTCTGATATTTCTAACTTTGCTGCGAAATTCAACAATGGTCAGGTCGATATGGTCGGTGCACCTGCTTATGCCTACAAACCATTAGAATTAAGCAAAGGTTTGGGCTCAAATGGCGCAATGTTTAACTTCCCAGTTCTACAAGTGACTGCGGATCTTGTGATTCGTCCAGAAAAATTCCCTGCTGGTTTTGGTCAAAAATCTCGTGACTACTTTGTGAAACAATTGCCAAAAGCATTTGCCATGATCAAGCGTTACGAGTCAGAGATTCCAGCAAAATACAAAATGAACTTAAGTGCTGAAGACAACTTAAAATACCAAAAACTGTTACGTGACGGTCGTATGGACTTAACCAAACGTGGTATTTATGATGCGGGCATGATGTCTGTATTGAAGAAAGCACGTTGTTCAGTAGATAAAGCAAACTTTGAATGTGCATTACCGGGTGAATAATCCTTAATTGCCATAAAGTGTATTTAAAGCCTAGATTATTCTAGGCTTTTTGTTTTTTTGTCACTGTCATTTGAGTCATTGTGTTTAGATTGAAACATCGTAATGATAGAAAGATATAAAAACCAAATGGAATCTTGAGAAATTGAAAATATGTTTTAATCAGGACGATTAAACATGACTGAATAAAAACATAGATTCATTTGAAAACCTGAATCAGGGTGTAGCGTGATTTTTAATTTTGGGTGTGGTGCAACAACAATCAGCATAGATGCAAAGGAAGAATAAAATGCAGTGGTTTAAAACATTAATACTTGCAACAGGTATCGCTGCGGTATCTGCCGGGACTCAAGCGAAACAAACAATTTGTGTATTCGATATCGTCGGGAAAAGCGGTGATGTCTATGCCTTAATGAAAGACTATCAATTGGCTGCAAAAAACTGGGGCGCAGATATTGAGCTTAAAGTGGGCACCAATGAGGCGGTCATTGCTGAAGACTTTAAAGCAGGTAAGTGTGATGGTGTCAGTATCACAGGCATGCGGGGACGTCAGTTTAACCAGTTTACAGGTTCATTGGATGCAATCGGAGCGATTACAGACCTTAAACTCGCTGTGAAAGTGATGCAGGGCTTGGCAAGTCCAACCTTTGCCAAAGCAATGGTGAATGGCAAATATGAAGTGGTTGGAGTGATTCCTGTCGGCGATGCCTACTTATTGGTAAATGACCGTAATATCAATACTGTTGCCAAAGCAGCAGGCAAGAAAATCGCCGTATTGGATTATGATGAAGCCCAAAAAATCATGGCTTCACAAGTCGGCGCACAAGCGGTTAGCTCAGATATTACCAATTTTGGTGCCAAATTTAATAATGGACAGGTTGATATCATTGGTGCGCCAGCGGCTGCATTTAAACCGTTGGAACTCTATAAAGGCTTAGGAACCAAAGGTGCGATTGTGAATTATCCAATCTTACAAGTGACAGGTAACCTGATTATTCATCCTGATAAATTCCCGACAGGGTTTGGTCAGAAATCTCGTGAGTGGGTGAAGGCGCAACTGCCACGTGCTTTTGGCATTCTAGGGAAAATGAAAGCAGATATTCCTCAAAAATACTGGATGGAAGTGCCTGCTGCGGACAAGCCTGGCTATCAAAAACTGATGCGTGAAGCACGTATCAACCTGACTGCAAAAGGGATTTATGACAAGCGTATGATGAAATTATTATGGCAATTCCGTTGCCGTGAAGATGCCAAGAATTTTGAATGTGGCTTACAAGACGAGAACTATAAATAATCTTGTAAACGCACTTTAAAACTTCAAATACAGACCCGATATTGAGTATGCTATACTGAATATCGGGTCTTTTATTTATTAAAGACGTATTGAAGTCTGAGGAATATCCATCATGAACGCCCAAGCTCTAGAATTGTCAGATAATGCTGCCAACAAAGTTCGCCAACTACGCGAAAGTGAAGGGAATAACGACCTTATGTTACGCGTGTATGTAACGGGTGGCGGATGTTCAGGTTTCTCTTACGGCTTTAACTTTGCTGAAAGCGTGAATGAAGATGATGCTGAATTCATGAATGGCGATGTTAAAATGCTTGTGGACTCACTGAGCTATCAATATTTGGTTGGTTCAGTAGTTGACTATCTTGAAGGACTGGAAGGTTCACGTTTTGTGGTGCAAAACCCGAATGCGACCACGACCTGCGGCTGTGGTTCATCTTTCTCGATTTAATAGATTCTTGTCATAAAAAAAGCTTCTCCAGTTGAGAAGCTTTTTTTATTGCTTATACCGCGGTGATAGTCCCTAAAATACGATCACCTGATGCACCCGTGACCGCAGGCAAGTTTCCACTCAGCTGTTCTACGAATCGCATCGCGAGCCATGCAAACGCTGTTGCTTCTACCCACGTTGGTGCTAAACCCAGTGCATCTGTGGTTTGCACAGACCAGTTATGTTTACGCAAGCGCCAGCGTAATTGTTCAAGTAAATGCGAATTATACGCACCACCGCCACAGACATAGATTTCACCTGTCGGCATCGACTCTTTACTGCGATAAATGGCTTTTTTAATGGCGCGCGTGGTCAGCTTCATTAAGGTTGCCTGAACATTTTCTGGTGTGTCTTCTAGCTCGTCATAGCCTAGATCATTACGCCAGTCACTGAGCTGTTCATCTAGCCATTCCAGATTAAAGTCTTCACGACCCGTACTCTTAGGGGGTTCTTTGGCAAAAAACTCGTGGCTTTGCAAACGATCTAGCAATGAGCGAATCGGATTCCCATAGGCCGCCCAGTCGCCATTTTCATCATAAGGATGACCGGTATGGCGATGACACCAGCCATCCATCAAGATATTGGCAGGGCCTGTATCAAAGCCATAAACGCCGTCTGCATTGTTTGCAGGCAGCATACTGATATTGGCAATCCCACCTAAATTCAGGATCACACGATGAATACTGTCATGCTGAAATAAGGCTTGATGGAAAGCAGGAACTAAAGGTGCACCTTGCCCTCCTGCGGCCATATCGCGGCGACGGAAATCTGAGACCACAGGCAGTTGAGTGATTTCAGTGATGATATTCGGGTCACCAATTTGCAAGGTAAAACCATGTTCAGGACGATGGCGAATAGTTTGCCCATGTGAACCAATGGCTTTAATTTGCGTACGGTCTAAATTATTTTTCTCGATCAATTCGTTGATGCCGTGCCCAATCATTTGTGCCAAAGCGACATCGGCTTTACCCATACGGTCAATTTCATTGTCATCAGGCAGCGTCAACGCCATTAACTCATCACGTAATGCTGGCTCAAAAGGCACGGTTAGCGTGGCATGTAGCGTTAAAGGGTCGAATGAAGTTGCAACAATATCAACACCATCCATGCTCGTGCCTGTCATTACACCAATATAGATTGCGCTCATATACAACTTATCCTGCAAGATGCTGAAAAAATGTTAGTATATCGCACAAATTGTATAACTGATGTGTTTAGGTTTTGTGATGTCAAATTTCTTGCCAGCCGAAGAACAGCTTGCTCTCATTCAACGAGGCACGCACGAGATTATCTCTGAAGAAGATTTACTTAAAAAACTCAAAGAAAATCGTCCACTCCGTGTAAAAGCAGGCTTTGACCCTACGGCTCCTGATTTACACTTGGGACATACTGTTCTGATCAATAAATTAAAAACCTTTCAGGATTTGGGACATGAAGTTACTTTCCTGATTGGTGACTATACTGCAATGATTGGTGACCCAACAGGTAAGAGCGCGACGCGTCCGCCGTTGTCACAAGAGCAGGTCATTGCCAATGCAAAAACCTACCAAGAACAAGTTTTTAAAATCCTAGATCCAAATAAAACCAAAGTTCGTTTTAACTCGGAATGGTTTAGCCAAAAAACTGCTGCTGATTTAATTCAGTTGGCAAGCCAGCAAACTGTATCGCGTATGTTAGAACGTGATGACTTCACCAAGCGCTATAACAACCATCAGCCGATTGCGATTCATGAGTTCCTCTATCCATTGGTACAAGGCTATGACTCGATTGCGCTTGAAGCAGACGTCGAGTTAGGCGGAACAGACCAGACTTTTAACTTGTTGATGGGTCGTACCTTACAAGGTCGTTATGGTCAAGAATCACAAGTGTGTATCACTGTGCCAATTCTTGAAGGTTTAGATGGCGTCAATAAGATGTCTAAATCTTTAGGCAACTATATTGGCGTATTTGATACACCAGGTGCGATGTACCAAAAAATTCTGTCGATGCCAGATAGCCTGATTGAGCGCTACTTTGATTTACTCAGCTTTAAGTCACTCGATGAAATCAAGGTACTACTTGATGAAATGGCTGCGGGTCGCAATCCACAAGAGATCAAACGTATTCTAGCACTTGAGCTGGTTGAGCGTTTCCATGATGCAGAAGCAGCAGAAAATGCACATAAGAGTGCAGGTAACCGCGTAACTGAAGGTGAAGTGCCAGAAGATACGCCTGAAGTAACGATTTCTCGTGGTGAGTTTGGTGGCGAGTTGTTTATTGCAACTATTCTTCGCGTTGCAGGTTTAAACCCGAATGCCGCTGCTGCAAAAGACGCCGTGGGCCGCGGTGCGGTTAAAGTCGACTGGAATGTGGTTGATATGAGCTACTCTGTAAAAGAAAACGTCACTTTAATCATTCAATCAGGCAAAAAAGCGATTGCACGTGTGACTTTCACCGACTAAATCGAAATAAAAATAATAAAAAGCAGGCCTAGAGCCTGCTTTTTATACGTAAATAGATGATAAAAACAACGAAAACATCAGTTTTGTAGAAAAAAGAAACATGCAAAAGAAAATAATAAAAAACAGGGTTGCATCGGATCTGAAATGCTGTAGAATGCACATCCATCGGCGGTTATGCAGATAAAAACTTGTTGATAAACAAGGATTTGGCTAGATAGGTTGGATTCTTGGATTGGTTGATAAGTTTTAAAAATATCGAAATTACCTGTTGACTTTGAAGAAATTTAGAGTAATATAGCCGACCTAGCTTGATGATGACGAATCATC
>NZ_RKQE01000004.1:0-77728 GCF_003815055.1 Acinetobacter sp. BIGb0102 | reverse complement strand
GATGGTAGTGTGGCACTTGCCATGTGAGAGTAAGTCATCGCCAGCTTTTAAATCTAAACACCCCTAACCTGACGGTTAGGGGTGTTTTTTATTGCATGGACGAAAATATAAGTCAATATTTAAAGAATCGTGCTATTTTTATCCTGATTAAATGCAAATAAGAGATGATATTAGGACTGAGATGATTTTCCATACACTTTTATCAGCTATTGGAATTGTCTATTTAGGTTTTTTAATATGGAAGTGGTTAGAAAAACCTAAGCAACAATATCAAGCACCTAGAACAATTCGCAAATGGGTTCTCGATAATTCAGGAGAAGAGCTTTATATAGCTTTTATTACGTCAGATCAAAAGGTGGGGTTTGCTAGTGGTCGATATGCAATGTCTTCTGGTTCCACAAGTATGATTTAGTCTGGCTTTCTAATAGGTGATTTAAATGACCTTGTGCGAACAACTATGGGACAAAATGTATTTGATGAAATGATAGAATGCCTTAAATAACAAAAAATAAATCGGATATAGTTACTATCTTAAATTAGTATGCAAGTGACATCATATTTGGTGGAAGAAAGTGAATAGTGAGCAGAAATTTGGAGAAGCTTTAGCGTTTAACGTTGTACAGTACCTAATAAAGCATACGCAAATTAGTAATTATCATAAAGAATATTGTGGAACTGGATTTTACTTTGATGGGCAGAATATTTTTTATACTCACTTTTTTGATGGATATCCAGACTTAGAGCATTATCAAAATAGCGAAAACAGATATAGTGGAATCATTAGCATATTCCATGAAATCGCGGAGTTTCAAGATTGGCTAACTAATCAATCGGACAAAAAGCTCTCTGGTGCAGAATCTCAAGATGACTTTTATAGTTATAACCAACGTATTACAAAGTTGAAGCTTGAGAAATTAGTTTTAGAATCTCAAAAACTGGATAATTAAATTATGAAACTCAACTCTTTCTCTCCACTGCCTGAAGATGATGAAGAACTACATCTGCCTGAGCTGGTGTATTGGGCATCCCTTGGTGATGTGGAACAAGTCGAGCAACTATTGGTAGAGGGGATAGATCCAAACCAAACCGATGATGAAGGCTATAGCGCGTTACAGGCGGCTGCCGAGAATAATCATCTAGCGGTAGTCAAGCTATTAGTGAGTAAAGGTGTGAATGTGGAGTATAAGAGCGAATATACAGCGCTACAGCTTGCAGAAATGGCGGAGCATAGTGAAGTGGTTGCCTACCTAAAAAGTCTTTAAATCACGGCTAAAAATGATAGATAAAAAGAAGCCCCATCATCCTGACGGGGCTTCTTCATATTCAGCTTATGTCGTTGATATCCTATTAACGACCACTTCCTGTGTGTTTTATTATTCTCAATGAGACTTCCTGTCTCTCTATGATTTGTATAATAGACGAAAAGTTGAGTTCGGGATATTCGCCAATGGCTGCGATCTGTGTGCGTTTTAGCTTACATTGGATGGGAAAGCAGAACCTTTAATTTCTATATAAAAGAATATAGACGCATTTTATTATCATAATTTTAGCTAAGGTTAGCAGTAAAACGCATTTGTATATCAGCTTTATCTATATAAAATCCACAAAATTATAGACTTGTGGAAAGATTGCTTTATGGGTTGGGAGGGATGGTTATCCCTAGCATTGACGCTAGGAGGACTACTTACACTCATTTTTTCAAAGATTGCTCCACATATTGTGATGCTGGCAATTTTGACAATATTAAGTGTTTTTGGCGTGTTGACTGCTCAAGAAGCATTGGCAGGTTTTAGTAATTCTGGATTGATTACCGTCTCAGCCATGTTTGTGGTTGCAGCAGGTATTTCAAATTCAGGAGGAATTGATCTGTTTGTAAACAAGTTATTGGGTACACCAAAATCTGAGCGTATGGCACTGCTGAGAATTTTCTTACCTATCGCTCCACTTAGTGCTTTTTTGAATAATACACCTGTGGTTGCAACCATGATTCCAGCCTTGAATAGCTGGTCGAAGAAGATTGGAATTGCACCTTCTAAACTGATGATTCCTCTGAGTTATACCGCTATTCTTGGTGGAACAATTACATTAATTGGGACAAGTACCAATTTGGTGGTGAATGGTCAGTATCAGGCACTCACGGGCGAAGCAGGCTTTGGCATATTTGATATTACGATTATTGGCCTCCCAGTTGCCATTATTGGGATGTTTGTCATGTATTGGTTTGCACCCAAATTATTGCCAAATCATCAGGAACAAAACGTTTTTTCCAATCTGCGAGAATTTACGCTGGAAGTTGTGGTCAGTCCGAATGGCCCATTGGTTGGTCAATCGGTTGCAGCAGCAGGTCTTCGAAATTTAAAGCGGGTTTATCTGGTTGAGATCGAACGTCAGCAAACGATTTTAACAGCTGTGTCTTCGGACGAGATTTTATTTGGCAATGATCGTTTGGTGTTTGCTGGGGATACTGAAGCCATCACCGAACTTCTAAAGATTCATGGGTTGGTTGCACCCGCAACAATTGATGAAAAGTCTGCATTGGAAGAAGAACATGCAGGTCGTCGACTGGTTGAAGCGGTTGTGTCTCCGCATTGTGAAGCAATTGGAAGTGCGATTCGTGATTCTAAGTTTCGTAACCGTTATGGGGCTGTGGTATTGGCTGTGGCGAGGAATGGGGAACGTTTAAAAGGTGGTTTGGGAAATATTAAATTGCAGGCCGGTGATACGTTATTGTTAGAAGCACGACCAGCTTTTGTTACCCGTCAAAAATATAATAAAGATTTTTTATTGGTCAATGAGTTAGACCATGAACCACCTCAACACGATAAGGCATTGTTATCATGGGGAATCTTGCTTGCAGCAGTTTTTGCAGCAGGCTTTGGTGTGTTAAGCATGCTAAATGCAGCATTATTGGCAGCAGGAGCGATGTTATTCACACGTTGTTTAACTGTGAAACAGGCAGAGAAAAGTCTGGATCTGACCGTTATCTTAACTATTGCCGCTTCTTTTGCTTTAGGGGCCGCGTTGGAAAAAACGGGCGTAGCTGAGATGTTGGCACAATTTATTGTACATTTTAGTGCGGGCGAAGCGATCTTATTATTAATTTTAACTTATTGCTTTGTTTCTCTACTGACAGAAGTGATCACCAATAATGCGGCGGCATTGCTGACCTTACCTGTGGTATTGGAAATCACTGCACAAGCTGACCTGAATCCGATTCCGTTTGTATTTGCCATTATGATGGGTGCGTCTGCAAGCTTTGCAACACCATTGGGCTATCAAACCAATCTAATGGTACTCGGTCCAGGCAATTATCGTTTTAGTGATTTTATAAAAGTGGGTTTGCCAATGAATATTTTTATTGGTTCAGTGACAATTGTACTGCTGCTTTTGATGTTTCCAATCAAGCTATAAATGAAAAGCCCTGAAAGATTCAGGGCTTTTTTATGCAGTAGACGGTCTGTTAGAAATGTACATCTAAGCCAATATAAGGACCTTTAAAGTTAAATTTAAGGTCATTTTTTTCATAGTCATCTAGCTTGATATCCAAAATACGGTAGCCTGCTTTCAGACCAACATCCACCAGTAGATTGTCGATAAAGTTGTATTGTAATTCTGCTTGAGCATCCGTGATTTTGGCATCATTAAAGTTGCTATATAAGAGTTCTGCTTTCGCACTCAAGCCTGTAAATGGCAGTTTTACCCCCGCCGATCCATAGATCACAGGTACAGTTTTATCGATATCTGTTTTGCTGATGTTGAGGGTTTTGACATCACCATTTAAGTTCGTTGCACCTAAACCGACATCAGCATTTACAATCGTATCTAAAATTTCATAGTATAAAATGAAATCGGTATGATCGATGTTGAGGTCGTAAACAGGTTGACCTGCAACTTTATGATCAGTTTCTGTTTTTAAATTTACATAACGGATTTTTGCATTGGGAATCAATGGAATTGGATGCTCAACAGCAAGGGATACTTGAGCTGAACCTTTACGTTTAAGATCCTGATCAGGCGCAGCGCTTTGGTCGGCCATATTGGCTTCGCCATTGTAGTTCCAGTAGCTGAGGTCGCCTTTAACACCAATAACATCGGCTTGCGCCAGGCCGCAAATGCTCGTTCCTAAAGCAAGCATTGATATTTTTAATAATTTCATTGCATTATCCTAATTAATATCGAAAACAGTAATGAATTGTTGTGAATTCACCTATGAATGGGCGAATCATATAGTGATCTTGGTAAATATGCAGTAGTCTAATTTTAAATTTTTATAAAGGAATAAATAATAATGACGGATAAACAAAGTGTGGTGGATTATCCGCTTTATGTGGCTGGGAAAGCCGTTACAACAGGTCAATGGCTTGAAGTCCATGATAAGTATAATAATACCGTTTATGCACGAGTCGCATTGGCCGATGCTAAAGTGCTTGAAAAAGCGATATCGGCTTCGGTGAAGGCAGAAGCTGATATGGCAGCCTTAAAACCGTTCCAAAAACAAAAAATCTTACTGCATTGTGTAAAGCGTTTTAATGAGCTGCGGGATGAGCTGACCGAGATTTTGATTGCAGAAGGTGGCAAGCCACGTAGTGCAGCAAGTGCTGAAGTAGAACGTTTAATTAATACTTTTCAATTGGCCGCAGATGCGGTGACGCAGCTCGATGATGGGCAATTAATCCCTTTGGCGGTCACACCCGCTGCCGTGCATTTTCGTGGCATGGTGAAGCATGTACCGATTGGTGCGGTTTCTTTAATTAGTCCATTTAATTTTCCTCTCAATCTGGTGGCACATAAGATTGCACCTGCGATTGCAGCGGGCTGTCCTTTTGTGTTGAAGCCTGCCAGTTTTACCCCGATCAGTGCCTTAAAGATTGCGGCCGTCTTGGCTGAAACAGATTTGCCGAAAGGTTCTTGGTCAATATTGCCTTGTAATCGTGAGGCAGCGGATATTTTAGTGACTGATGATCGTTTTAAATTACTCAGCTTTACGGGTTCAGATCAGGTCGGTTGGGATATGAAGGCGCGGGCAGGTCGTAAGAAAGTCACGCTGGAACTCGGTGGTAATGCAGCAGTCCTGATTGATGCGGATACAAGCATTGATGATGCCTTGATTGATCGCTTGATAAGTGCTGCTTATGGGCATGCAGGGCAGGTCTGTATCAGTGTACAACGGATTTTAGTACATGCAGATATTTATGCTGAGCTGAAAAAGAAACTCGTTGCCAAACTGAAAAAAATTAAGGCCGATGATCCAGCTTTAAGTACCACATTGGTTGGTCCAATGATTAAAGAAGCAGAAGCATTACGCTTAAAAAAATGGATTGATAAGGCTGAGAAGAAAGGGGCGAAAGTCCTACTCGGTGGCAGTTTACAAGGCGTTTTGTTTGAACCTGTGTTACTGGAAAATGTCGATGCCAAGCTGGAAATTTATAAAGATGAAGCTTTTGGCCCAGTGGCCATTTTAGAAAAATTTAAGGAATTTGAGCAGGGAATCGCGACCATTAATCAAAGCCGCTTCGGTTTGCAGGCAGGCGTTTATACGCAAAATCTCAATAAAATGCTGTATGCGTGGGATCATCTGGATGTGGGCGGTGTCATCATTAATGATGTCCCAACTTTCCGCGTCGATAATATGCCTTATGGGGGCGTAAAAGATTCTGGTTTAGGTCGCGAAGGCATCCATTCAGCTATCCGTGATATGCAAGAACAAAGACTTTTGGCAATTAAACAATAGAGGAGGAAAAGCGTGGTGAGGATTTGGCTTGCCTGTTTTATGTACTTGATTTTTATAGATTGACTGCAAGGTCAAATTTACAGGCAGTTGAAAAATAATCAATTGTTCTGAAAAGCTGATATTTTCTTGCAGAATTTACAGTAAAAATAAATAAAAACAGGTATTGTTCGGCTATTAAAAGCAGAAAAACAATGCCCAATCTTTAAGGAAGATGGTTTGGTTTTTTGTTTGTTTGGTCTTGAAAATAAGAAGCTCACAAGGTTGAAGTTTCATCCAAACAAAACAAGATTTTTTATGGCATTTTCATGTCTGTTGGATAATAAAAAACTGAAAGCAGCATGGAAGGTCAGCAGGACAAATTTAGGTGTTTTATGGCAGATTCTCGTGAAAACTGGACATCACGATCTGGTTTTATTATTGCAGCTGTTGGTTCAGCTGTAGGTTTAGGTAATATCTGGCGGTTCCCGTATGTCGCTTATGAAAATGGCGGCGGAGCGTTTCTTATCCCTTATTTACTGGCGTTGATTACCGCTGGTTTACCACTTCTCTTTTTAGACTATGCCACAGGTCATCGTGCGCGTAACTCTCCACCAAAAGCGTATCGTGCGTTATTCAAAGGTGGCGAGACGCTAGGTTGGTGGCAAGTCTGTGTGTGCATCATCATTGGTTTGTACTATGCCAGCGTACTGACATGGGCGGGAAGTTATGTGTACTTCTCAATTGGTCAGGCATGGGGCAGTGATCCTGAAAGTTTCTTCTTCAATACGTATTTGCAGACCTCGAAAGCAACAGGCTTTGATATTAATTTTGTGAGTCATCTATTCTGGCCAATTGTTGGAATCTGGGCGCTCACTTTAATCATTCTGTACGGCGGTGTTAAAAAGGGCGTTGAATTATCGAATAAGATTTTCATGCCGCTATTATTTGTATTATTTACGGTTCTTGTAATTCAAGCATTACGTTTACCAGGTGCGGCTGAAGGCTTAAATGCATTCTTTACCCCGAACTGGGCAGCGATGATGGACTATAAAGTGTGGTTAGCGGCTTATGGTCATACTTTCTTTTCGCTGTCTGTTGGTTTCGGGATCATGGTGACCTATGCCTCTTATCTCAAACCAAAAACCAACTTAACGGGTTCTGGTCTGATCGTTGGCTTTGCCAATGCATCAACTGAAATCTTGGCAGGTATTGGTATCTTTGCTGCATTAGGCTTTATGGCACATGTGGCAGGTAAAGAAGTACAAGATGTCGTGAGCGGTGGTATCGGTCTGGCATTTATTGCGTTCCCAAAAATCATTTCAAGCTTAGGCGCAGGTGCTGACTTATTCGGCTTATTATTCTTCTCATCACTCTTCGTTGCGGGTATTTCTTCAATGGTGAGTATTCTGGAAGTACCGATTGCAGCGATGCAAGACAAGTTGAAATGGAGCCGTACCAAAGCGGTGAGCATTATCGGTGGTGGTAGTGCGCTGGTTTCAGTGACCTTATTCTCAAGCGTGAATGCGATTAAACTGGTTGATATTGTTGATCACTTCATCAATAACATTGGTATCGTCGGTGGTGCACTTGTTTCGATACTTTGTATTACCTGGTTTAAACGTTCTGCCTTGCTTGAATTGCGTGATCATATTAACCGCATTTCAACCATTCAATTGGGTAAAGGCTGGGCATTTACTTTAACTGTGATTACCTCTTTGATCTTATTAACCACCTTAAGTATGACGGTGTTTAATCTGGTGAAAAATGGTTACGATAGTTATAGCATGAGCTTACAAGGCTTATTTGGCTGGGGCAGTGTGATTTTCTGTGCTGTTGTTGCGCTTATACTTAGCAAAGTTAAAGATCGTTAGGAGAATGCAAATGAATACTTCAGCAATTATTATGATGGTTATTGCGATGCTGTTTGTTTGGGGGGGATTAGCGTTATCAATCCTCCACCTGATGAAACATCCAGAAGAACTTGATTATGTTCTGGAAGAAGTGAAAGATCAGCATACGCTTTAAAAACAGATACAAAAAAAGCAGGCTTTAAGCCTGCTTTTTTATTTTGCTTAAGCCAATTTTTTAATTCGGCAATAATAGAAACCATCGCCAGAATGCGCAGATGGTAATAATTGACGACCATAAGTCTGTTCAATGCCCCAATCCGCTTCAATTTTGATTTCTTCGGCATTTGCATGTTCTGCAAAGAAAGCTGCCATTTGTTGCTCATTTTCAGCTTTCAGAATCGAGCAGGTGATATACAACAAAGTACCGCCAACTTTGAGTTGTTGCCACATCTGCTGCAAAATCTGTTGCTGTAAGGCCACCGTTTGCGCGATATCGGTTGATTGTCTTAACAGACGAATATCGGGGTGGCGACGAATCACACCTGTTGCAGAACAAGGCGCATCCAGCACGATACAATCGATGGGTTCTGGTGCCTGCCAAGTGGTCGCATCAGCGGTAATAATCTCAACATTGTTGTCATTTAAGGCAAGACGTTCTAAATTTTCAGAAACACGCAATAAACGTTTGGCATCATGATCAAGCGCAATCAGTTTTTGAGGATTAAAGCGCTCAAGAATATGCGCAGTTTTGCCACCTGGTGCGGCGCAGGCATCGACAACAACTTTATTATCTAAGTTCGGTAGAAGCGTTGCGCACAATTGAGCATGTTCATCCTGAACAGAAAAACCACCTTCTTCAAAACCCGGTAAATGGGTAATATTGCCCGTTTGCTCCAGAACAATACCAACATCTGAAAGCATGCAAGGACGAGTATCAATCTGCTCTTCGTCCAAAATCTCTAAATATTCGTTACGACTGACTTGGCGTTCATTGATGCGTAGAGTCAGTGGTGCGACTTGTTTTAAGGCTTGGCATAGAGACTCTGCTTGCTCAGGCCAATCTTTTTTAAGTCGCTTGAATAACCAGCTTGGTAAACCATGCGTATTATTTAATGCTGTTTCAAATTCAGCTGTTTCACGTGAAACACGACGCAGAATCGCATTGACCAAACCACTCATTGGCTCAAAACCGAGTTGCTTAGAAGCATTTACCGTTTCTGAAATCGCCGCATGTACAGGAATACGCGTACATAAAATTTGATATAAACCAAGATATAAACAACTTTCTAGCGCTTCATTGTCTAATGGTTTTGTCAGCAATGGCAGGGTAATTGCTTTTAAAGAAAACCATTGGCGTAAACAGCCTAAAGTGAGTTCGTGATATAAACCACGGTCACGTTCAGAAACGATATTGATATGTTGATTCAGAACAGAAGACAAAGATTGCCCATTTTGAACGGCCAAAAGTGTTTTGACCACTTGTGCACGTAGATTTAAATTTTTTGTAGATGATTGGCTCATGGGAGAATTTGTCCAATATGCAATTTTTGAGTTTGGGCAATTTGTACAGGATTTAGGGCTTTAGCACCTGGCCATTGCAGACTGGTGAGGCACACCGCAGTATTGTCGCCGCAGGCAACGTGAACGCCTTGTTTATCAATCGCAAGGATCTCACCGCTTTGTGCATCAGTTTTTTGATGTTGAGAAAGCATTGAACCCCACACACGTAAGGCATTGCTTTCATCCAGTTGGATAAACGCCACAGGCCACGGATTGAAGGCACGGATATTACGGTCGATTTGTACCGCATTCTGGTTCCAGTCAATACGTGCTTCTGCTTTTACCAGTTTGTGTGCATAGACCGTCAGCGCTTCATCTTGTACTTCACGTTTTTCAATGAATTCCTGTAAGCTTTGTTCGGATTCAAGCACGGTACAAATCGCTTCGGCGCCTTGATCTGCCAGTTTATCGTGTAAGCTGGCAGAAGTATCTTCGGCTGTGATTGGACAATAGGTTTTATACATCATGTCGCCCGTATCCAGACCAGCAGCCATTTGCATGATGGTGATGCCTGTTTCAGCATCGCCTGTCGCAATGGCACGTTGGACCGGTGCAGCACCACGCCAGCGTGGCAGTAATGAACCGTGAATATTTAAACAGCCATATTTCGGGGTATCCAAAACTGCTTGTGGCAAGATCAGGCCATAAGCGGCCACGACCATGACATCTGCGCCAAGGGCTGCAAGTTCTTGTCGAGCTGCCAAGCCTTCTTCTGTCGATGCTTTAAAATTCAAAGGCTGATAAACCGGTAAACCATGTTCAAGTGCTAACTGTTTAACAGGAGAGGGGGTGAGTTTTTGCCCACGGCCTGCTTTACGGTCAGGCTGGGTATAAACCGCAATGATCTGGTGTGATGTTTTTAATAATGCCGCCAATGCAGTTGCCGCAAATTCAGGCGTACCAGCAAAAATGATTTTCACAAAGACAATCCAACTAAAACTTGCTTCAAATTATAAGCGAAAAAGTGATGAGTCCCTAATCAGGTGGATTAATTGCTTTTGTACAAAAAAAGATAGGCCTGTTGGTCATCTGTTAAACGATAACTTGTAGTATGATGCAGAGAGCTCAGTATCATTTCGCCAGAGCGAATGTCCTATTCGTCTCGAGCACAAACTTGTTGGGAATACAAAATGCCTGATTATCGTTCAAAAACATCAACACATGGAAGAAATATGGCGGGCGCGCGTGGTTTATGGCGTGCGACCGGTATGAAAGATGAAGATTTTGGCAAGCCAATTATTGCGGTGGTCAACTCATTTACCCAGTTTGTTCCAGGTCACGTGCATCTCAAAGATTTAGGTCAACTTGTTGCGAGAGAAATTGAAGCGTCTGGTGGTGTGGCAAAAGAATTTAATACCATTGCGGTCGATGACGGTATTGCAATGGGTCATGACGGGATGCTGTATTCACTGCCATCACGTGATTTGATTGCCGATTCGGTTGAATACATGGTTAATGCACACTGCGCCGATGCGATGGTGTGTATCTCGAACTGTGACAAGATCACACCGGGAATGTTGATGGCAGCAATGCGCCTGAATATCCCTGTGGTGTTCGTGTCTGGCGGGCCAATGGAAGCGGGTAAAGTGAAATTCCGTGGCGATGAAAAGGCCATTGATCTGGTTGATGCCATGGTGGTTGCAGCCGATGAAAGCTATACCGATGAAGAAGTTCAGGCTTTTGAACGTTCAGCATGTCCAACCTGTGGTTCATGTTCTGGTATGTTCACCGCGAATTCAATGAATTGTTTAACTGAAGCATTGGGCCTATCTTTACCGGGTAATGGTTCAATCGTGGCAACGCATGCCAACCGTGAGAAGCTATTCTTGAAAGCTGGTCGTTTAGTGGTTGAACTGGCAAAACGTTATTATGAACAAAATGATGACAGCATTTTGCCACGTTCAATTGCAACCAAGGCGGCATTTGAAAATGCCATGACACTTGATATTGCAATGGGCGGTTCAACCAATACCGTATTGCATTTACTTGCAGCGGCGCACGAAGCCGAAGTTGATTTCACCATGGATGATATCGACCGTTTGTCTCGTCAGGTTCCAGTATTGTCAAAAGTTGCACCAGCAAAACAAGACGTACATATGGAAGATGTACACCGTGCGGGCGGGATCATGGCGATTTTAGGTGAGCTGGATCGTGCCAATTTGCTGAATACGTCATGCCCAACAGTACATGAACCAACGTTAAAACATGCTTTGGACAAGTGGGATATTATCCGTACCGAAGATGCTGATGTTTACGAATTCTATCGTTCATCACCGGGCGGTATTCCAACGCAGGTAGCGTTCTCACAAAACCGTTATTATTCAACTCTAGATGGTGACCGTGAGAAAGGCGTAATTCGTAATGCTGAACATGCTTTCTCTAAAGATGGTGGTCTGGCTGTGCTTTACGGCAACATCGCATTAGATGGCTGTATCGTAAAAACCGCAGGTGTGGATGAATCAATTCTGAAATTCACGGGTACAGCACGTGTTTTTGAAAGTCAGGATGCGGCAGTAGAAGCAATTCTGGATCATAAAATCGTGGCGGGCGATATCGTGGTCATTCGTTACGAAGGCCCACGTGGTGGACCGGGCATGCAGGAAATGTTGTACCCAACCAGTTACCTGAAATCGAAAGGTTTGGGTAAAGACTGTGCCTTGATTACCGATGGTCGTTTCTCGGGTGGTTCTTCAGGCCTGTCGATTGGTCACGTTTCTCCAGAAGCGGCTGAAGGCGGTGCAATTGGTCTAGTTGAAGATGGCGATACCATTCAGATTGATATTCCGAACCGTACTATTCACTTGGATATCGATGATGCGACTATGGCGCATCGTCGTACAGTTCAGGACGCGAAAGGCTGGCATCCTGCGGAAGAACGTAAACGTAAAGTGTCTAAGTCATTGAAGATTTACGCAATGCATTCGACCAGCGCAGCCAAAGGCGCAGTACGAGTTTTGTAATCCCTTTGAGTCCCTCTTTCAATTAAGGGGGACTTTTGTCTCATTTTATAAGATACTGAACATACTTATTGGCTCACCTGTTCTGACTCAGGTTTGAGTAAACTTATCCATATCTCAATTTATGACCATTAGAGGCTATCGACATGTCTTTGTTACGTCGTTGGTTTGATCCCATACGATCGAGTTGGTTCTACCAGAAACCTTCTCGTCAAGCGGAATTACCTACGGAACAGGGTTTAAGTATTTACCTACGTCTAGACGATGTTTATAGCTATCTTGCGGTGCAAGAGCTTGATCAGCTCAATGAAATCCTGAGTGATGAACTTAAACCCTTAAAAGTCATTATTTCGAGGCAAGATGCAGAGCCTCCGAATGGCATGTCCAAGCAAGACTGGCAAAGCTATTGTTTAAATGATGCGAAGATCCTTGCCAAGCAGCATCGCTTTGGTTTCGATGAAACCCCAGAAATACCGAGTGCAGAAGCATTACAACAAGCTGAAACAATTCTAAGAAATACCCCCCTCAGAGAACAAAACTTCTTACATTTGCTCGAAGATGTCTTCCACATGTTGTGGCAGCAGCAATACGGTAAATTGCGTACCTTATATGCAATGGCCTCCCAGCATCAAAAACCACAAGATTATCCTGAGCGTATTTTCAAAGATGTACCTGTGATCGCCAGTTATTTTGAATTTGGTGAACGTAAATATCAGGCGGTTGATGATTTACTCCGTCTGACACGCCGTTTAAAACAACAAAAATTACTGACTGGCAATCCGATTTTCCTGATCAACCATATCGAGTGGCGCGAGCATTTAATTAATGATGGAGAGGCTTTGGCAGAAGTGCAGGCCTTACATCCTGAACTGGATCTGTATATCGCGCTTGAAGACCCAATGAGCTGGTTATTATTGGCTTATATCAAGGAAGAGCTAGCCAATTATTATAATATCCAGTTGAAGGTGTATCCGCTCAGTTATCACGGTCGGGACTGGTTTGACTGGAGTCTGGCAACCCGTGTCTCGAAACGGACACAGGTCGCATTTACCCCGTTCTGCCGACCAACCAGAGAAGCCACTTATGAAATGGCACGACTGTTTTATAGTGTGCCAGAAGAGCAGCAAGTCGACGGTATCCATGAGATTCTGGAATCGGTCTGGACACAAGGCAAAGACCTGTCGTTTAAAGCCCATTTTCAACGAATGCAGAGACGGTTGGGCATTGAGCAGGTGACCGAACAGGATATCGACGCACAGTTAAAACAAAATGATGAATTGTGCCAGCAGAAGCATCAGCCTGACTTTCCTGTATTAGAGTTAAGGATTGATGGACATAGCTATGTCTTCAATAGTCTGTATCGGGTCTGGATGATTGAAAGTATTCTCAGTAATGTACTGGAAGAAAAATATAAAATGGCCTCAACTTTTGATTGAGGCTTGCTCCCCAAAATAAGAATAGGGCAAGCGACGGTTTTTTCCGTAGCATAGCTTCGATGCAAAATCGGAGTTAAAGCGTGACTTTTCTAGCCATCATTATCGTGGTCTTTGCCTTTGCCGGCATGATTAAAGGCATGATCGGACTGGGCCTTCCTGCGGTCTCTATGGGTCTATTGACCATTGCAATGAGTCCGTTTCAGGCTGCTTCTTTATTGATTGTGCCTTCAATAGTCACCAATATCTGGCAACTGTTTGCCGAAGGGCGAGTGTGGCTGTTTATCCGCCGTTTCTGGACTTTACTGGTTGGAATCGTGGTGGGTTCGATCTGGAGCTTCTTACCAACTTTAAGCGAGAGTCATGGCCACAGCAGTGAGATTTTATTGGGCTGTATGCTGGCTTTATATGGACTGTATGGCCTCTGTGTGAAAAGACTACCTCATCTGGCTAAATATGAGCGCTGGTTGTCGCCTATTGTTGGCTATATCGGCGGCGCAGTGACCGTTGCAACAGGGGTGGTCATTATTCCAGTGGTGCCGTATTTGCAGTCCTTACATTTGAAACGGGATGAACTGGTACAGGCGCTAGGTTTGACCTTTACCGTTTCTACCTTCTGTTTGGCTTTTTTCCTGCATCACAATCCGATGGCTGGTATCACGCTGGATTATCGACTGTCTGCGGTGGCTTTAGTTGCTGCTTTATTTGGGATGTGGCTGGGTAAAAAAATCCGTTATCAACTCAATGAGCAACGTTTTCGCCGTTTATTTTTTATGGGCTTAATGGCCTTAGGCCTATATATGATTGCGCATTAACCGCATTCAGCAAGAGGGGCGATGTTGCATCAAAAATTCAGCAAAATATTGGTAGCCTTGCGGCAGCTGAGAAAAATCCTGTGCTGCTAACAGGAGTTTACGGTTCGCCCAAGCCCCCAGTAATTGTACCGCATGAAAATCATACTCTGGCTGCAAACGCTGTGCTGCGCGCGCGGGTATAATCGCAATCCCTACGCCTTTGGCGACGACCTCTGCAATGGCAGAAAAATTGGGTAAACGTAGGCGATACTGGATATTGAAGCCCAATAGCTTGGCTTGAGTTTCAATCGATTGTTGCAAAGAATGATGGGGCATTAGGCCAATAAAACCATAATTTAAAGCATCGACCAGATTGAGTTGCGTTTGCTGGGTCAAGGTATGATGAGCTGGGCAGATCAGCACCAATGGATCGCTGGCAAACTCCTGTGTTTGCAAATGACGGGTATCAAAGAAGCTGGAGACCAGTCCTAAACGCGCCACACCTTGAGTCAATGCTTCAACGATTTCAGAACTTTCTGCCTCATGTAAGTCGAGATTGATCTCGGGATGTAGCATCAAATATTGCGGTAACAGAGGCGGTAAATATTCACTTTGTGCAGACGAATTACACCATAAAGTCAGCGCTTCCGGTGTCGTGGGGCGAAAGCGCTGCATGTCGTGTTCAAGTAGATCTTTTTGCTGCATGAGACGTCGGGCATGCTCAACCAAGGCATGCCCCGCGCTGGTCAGCTCAACGCCCGTTGTTTGTCGAATAAATAAGGGTGTTGCAAAATATTGTTCGAGTTTTTTAATCCGCTCGCTGGCAGCTTGCAGGGAAATGGCAGAAAGCTCGGCACCTTTGGTCAGGCTGCCTGTTGCCACAATATGAAGAACCAGTTGTAAATCAAAGAAATCGAAACGCATGAGCGGAACGTATTGAAATATAAAAGGCCATCATACTAAAACTGAGCAAGATAAAGATAGGATAAAAGTGCAAGATGAAAAAAGGCAGCTTGGAGGCTGCCTTCAATATTTTAGTTTTTATCTTTTAAATTAAACAGCAGGTTCAGGAAAATCGCTGCAAAAGTTGCAGTCCCGATACCGCCGAGATTGAAGTTACCAAACAATAATTCAAAGTTACCTGCACCTAAAATGATGGTCACTGAAGCCACGATCAGGTTTTTATTGTTTGAGAAGTCGACTTTATTCTCGATCCAGATTTTTGCACCTGCGATGGTGATTAAACCAAAGACAACAATTGATGCACCTGTGAGTACCGCATTGGGAATAGTACTGATGACTGCACCAAACTTAGGTGAAAGTCCTAGAATAATTGCAAATACACCTGCAATCACAAAGACCAGTGTCGAATAAACGCGCGTAACCGCCATCACCCCGATATTTTCGCCATAGGTGGTCATACCCGGCGCACCCACACCACCTGATAAAGTGGTTGCAACACCATCGGCAACAAAGGCTTTACCCAGTTGTGGGGTGAGGTTTTCGCCAGTCATTGCCCCGACGGCCTTGATATGGCCCAAGTTTTCTGCCACTAAAATCAGTGCCACAGGTGCAATGATCAGAATGGCATTCAAATCAAAAGTAGGATGCGAGAAGCTTGGGACACCAAACCACGGTGCCGCTGAGATTTGGGAGAAATCAATCGGCTTGCCATAACCCAGACCATTGCTGGCGATGGCATAAATTGCATAGGCAATTAAAAGGCCAATCAATAGCAATAAACGTTGTAATAGCCCTTTGGTGAAGACCGCAATGATCCCCATACTCAGTACGGTGGTTAATGCCATCCACATTTCAAAAGGCTGACCTGCAACCCCTTTGATGGTCACGGGTGCAAGATTAAGACCAATAATCATCACGATCGCACCTGTGACCACAGGAGGCATGAGTTTTTCGATCCAGCGAGTTCCTGTCAGCATCACCGCAAAACCGATCAGGGCATATACGATACCGCAGACCACAATCCCGCCTAATGCGACTGATAAGTTTGGATTAGCACCTGAACCCGTAATATGACCAGTTGCTGCGGCTACCACACCAATAAAAGCAAAACTTGAGCCTAAATAACTCGGAACTCGTCCACCTGTCATAAAGAAAAACAGGATGGTACAGATCCCTGACATTAAAATGGCAAGGTTCGGGCTAAAACCCATCAATAAAGGTGCAAGTACGGTTGAGCCGAACATTGCAAATGCGTGTTGAACCCCCAGTACCGCGCTTTGTAAGGGCGGTAAATATTCATTTGTCGCAACAGGGCGATGATCGACCGTCCCCTGATACGGCTGCCATTTTGGAAACCAACTGGACATAAATTAGACTCATTATTTGATATCAGCGCGTATGATACCCTGTCTTAAAACGAGCTTTCACCTATAAGTCATTGAGAATATTGCCAGATCAGACGTGAGGACTTTGTGTTTTTACCTTTTGGTAAAATTTGTTTCAAAATAAGCTAGTGGAATTATTATTTATTTTGCTTAGACATTTTAAAAAATTAACTCTTTTATTTTCAAAATAATTTTAAAAACTTTTTCAAATTTTTTTATGAAAATGGCATATTTTGCCAATTCTGCCATCAACAGCGGTCTTTTGTGTTGATGGCAATTTTGGAAATAATGTTTAGCCCGTATTACGCAAGCCTGCCGCAATACCTGCGATGCTAACCATCAAGGCATGATCCACTGGACTGTGTTCAGTTTGATGCTCGGCGAGATAGAGGCGTCGACGTTTCATCAATTCAGCCTGTAATAAATGCAAAGGCAACAAATACGGTTTACGCACCTGCATCGATTGATCCAGCACTTCATTATTACTTAGAAGTTTAGATTCACCTTTCAGGCGAAGTAGAGTATCGACCGCATTTTGCAAGCGTTGACGTAACTCGACACCAAGAACTTTTAAGTCCTGATCTTGAGTCAGATGAGATTCATAATACAGCGCAATATCTGCATCGGACTTGGACAGCACCATTTCCAGCATATCAATCAATGTCTGGAAATAAGGCCATTGTTCAAGCATCTCATCCAGCGTGTTTTTATGTTGCCCATGAACCTGATTGATTGCGGTACCGGTACCGAGCCATGCAGGCAGCATCAGGCGAATCTGTGTCCATGCAAATACCCATGGAATGGCACGTAAGGATTCGATGCCGCCACTGACTTTACGTTTGGCTGGTCGTGATCCGAGCGGCAACATCTGTAATTCCAGCTCAGGGGTAACGGTACGTAGATAACTCACAAAATTTGGATTTTCACGCACGGTTTGGCGATAAACCTGTACCGATAAATCCGTCATTTGATTCATCAGGTCACGCCATTCTTGTTTCGGCTCAGGTGGTGGGAGTAAGGTCGCTTCTAAAGTCGCTGCGGTGTAGATTTCCAGATTTTGCAGGGCAATGCCTTCCAGACCGAATTTGAAGCGAATCATCTCACCTTGCTCAGTGACACGAATCGCGCCAGAAATCGAACCCGGTGGTTGAGAGAACAGGGCTTGCTGGGTAGGTGCACCACCACGGCTGATTGAACCCCCACGACCATGAAATAAGGTCAATTGCACGCCATGCAGCTTGGCAATCGCCGTCAGTTCTTCCTGAGCACGATATTGTGCCCAGTTAGCTGACATAAAGCCTGCATCTTTGGCGGAGTCGGAGTAGCCAATCATGACTTCATGCTTGCCTTGAATATGCTGTTTATACCAATGCATATTGAACAGGGTATTCATGGTTTTGGCAGCGCCATCGAGATCCTTCAAGGTCTCAAATAAAGGCACCACACGTAGCAGCTGCTGGATACCTGCTTCTTTTTGCAGTAACAACACTGCCAGCACATCACTTGGATATTCTGCCATCGAAATAATATAGGCGCCCAGACTCTCAGGTGGCTGTTCTGCCAAGGTTCGCATGGTGGCAAACACTTCGAGCACATCGGAATGCTGGATCAGGCTACCTTCAGGTTCATTAAAAAATTTCGGCAGTAATGGGCGCTTGCTTTGCAGTTCCTGAATCAGGAAGTTTTGGCGTGCTTGTTCGGTCCACGATTCAAAATTGCCTAGACCCAAATATTCAGTAATGGCGGAAATCGCTTGGCGATGGCGACCTGATTCCTGACGGATATCGAGTTTTAGTAGTTCAATTCCGAAGCAGTTCACCCGATAAATAAAGTCGAGTAATTGTCCGTTGGCAATCTCAGCCATATTACAGTCGATCAGTGAGCGATAACACAGTAATAGCGGTGCGAGTAATTCATCTTTGGTTCTGATGATATTGCTGTCGTCTGCTGCTTCAGTGCCTTGCAGACGATGGGCCAGCCATGTACGTGTCGCTTTTAAACGTTCGCGGGTTTCGCGTAAATATTCACGATACGGTTCTGGATGTTCATAACCCAAAGCTTGCGTCAGTTCATCGGAACAGCTTTGAATCGACAATTCCCAACGCAGATTTTCAATATCACGCAGATAGAGATCTGCTGCTTGCCAGCGTGACAACCACAAGACTTCTTGTGTAACTTGATGCGTTACATTCGGGTTGCCATCACGGTCTCCACCCATCCACGAAGCAAAGCGAATCGGTGCAACATTGAGTGGCAGACTTTGTTCACAATGTTGTTGAGACAGTTCATTCAGTTCGCGAACAAACTTAGGTACGGCATTCCAGAGGGATTGCTCAATCGTCGCAAAGCCCCATTTCGCTTCATCCACAGGGGTTGGGCGATGTTGACGGATTTCATCGGTCTGCCACGCAGAACTGATCAATTGCTTGAGCGTTGCAATGGTTTGTTGACGTTCTTTCGGGGTCAGCTTTTGCTGATCTAATTGTGAAAGACAATCGGTAATGTCGTCATATTTTTGAATTAAGGTACGACGGCTGACTTCGGTCGGGTGGGCCGTTAGCACCAGTTCAATTTTTAAATCACAGATTTGCTGAAACAGTTGTTGTGCATTGATCTGCTGACTTTTGAATTTTTCAAACAAATGCGGGAGTGGATTAGGACTTGGCGCCTGCTCATCAAACTCGGCCTGACGACGGCTCCGTACCACATGGTACTGTTCCGCAATATTGGCAAAGTTAAGAAAATGTGAGAAAGCACGGGTCAGCGGTAAAATCTCTTCATCTTTTAAACCGAGGAAAAGTTGTTCTAGCTGTTTTTCTGCTTCGATCTGGCCGTCACGTGCGCCTTTGGCTAATGCCCGAATTTGCTCAATCTGATTAAACAAATCTTGCCCAGCATGTTGCTTTAAGGTCTCTCCCAGTAAGTTGCCCAGTAAGCGGACATCTTCACGTAGTGGAGCAGTGATTTGCTGAATCATTCTAATTCTCCTGTTGTTCTCATTCGACTATAGCGCGATTGAAAGACAATCCAAGAGCAGAACGTAAAAAAATGTGAAATTTATCTAAACTTTAGTCTGATATTTAAGCAAAAAAATCTCGATTGCATGCTGAATCATCTGATCGATTTCATCCGCTGTTGGAACAGGCGCTAAACCCAGTAACACTTGCTGGTGACGGATCCCCAGCAGCAAGGAAATAATCAGTTCAGTCTGCTTGATCGGTTCATCGGCCTGAATAAATTTAAACGCGATAGCTTGCTCAAAAAAATCGCACCAGACATGACACATGCGGGTATGTGACGCATCAAAAAACTGTCGGGTTAAGGGACTCTGTTCCGCCGCCAGTTCAAACAGGACACAATCCAGTTTCAGGGCTTCAGGAAGATAAATGATATTTAAAGCCCGCTGGCACATGAGAAGCAAGGCCTGTTTAAAATCAGAGTCCGCCGTCAGTTCAAACTGTTTGGCCCGAATCGATTCTTCGCAGCTTTCTTGAATCGCACACATGAACAGATTGTTTTTGTCTTGAAAGTGGTTGTACACCGTAAGTTTAGTGACGCCTGCTTCTTTGGCGATCTGATTCATGTTGGTGGCGTGGTAACCCATTTTTAAAAAAATAGATTTTGCGGCCTGTAAAATTTTGGCTCTTTTCTCTAAATCTTTAGGGCGACCACTATGGATTTGCACGTTATCTTTCTCTTTTAATCAATTTAAAAATCAGAAGGGTAGATTTATTTTTTAATTAATGTACCTATGAGTATATTAATTAAAAAATAAACAATCTATGATAATGCTCATATCACGCCTTAAAAATCAATTTGAATAAGAGCGCAAACAGATGAAGCAGATCAATCGTATCATATTGGGGTTCGTCATTGTCAGTAGTGTCGTCCTCAGCGCCTGCCAGAAAGAGGTGCCCAAGACTGAGGAAATTCCTTATGTCATGGTGGCTCAGCCGAGTGGCAACCATGTTGAGCAAAAAAGCTATGCAGGGGATGTGCAGGCGAAACAGCAAACAGCTTTGGCCTTCCGTGTCGGAGGACAGATCACCGAACGTTATGTCGATGTCGGGGATCGGGTCAAAGTTGGACAGGTGCTGGCGAAGCTGGATGTAAAAGATGCGCAATTGCAAATGAATGCGGCCAAGGCACAGTTACAAAGTGCGCAGGCTGCTGCAAAAATTGCCGCAGAAGAATATCAGCGTTATCAGCAGCTATTACCGGTCAATGCGGTCAGCCGTTCGCAATTTGATGCCGTCAAAAATCAGTATGAATCTGCACAGGCAAGCTTACAGCAAGCCCGTTCTAATTATGAAGTATCGTCCAATCAAACGGGTTATAACCAGCTTATCTCAAATAAGAATGGGGTGATTACCCAGCGTCAGATCGAGATTGGACAGGTGATTGCGACAGGACAGGCGGCTTACCAGCTAGCCATTGATGGTGAACGCGAAGTGGTGTTTGGTGTGCCTGAACAGGCGGTCAGCACCATTAAAGTAGGACAGCCAGCATGGGTTACCTTGTGGTCGCAACCTGAGGCACGTTTTGCTGCCAAAGTGCGTGAGGTTTCTCCAGCAGCGGATCAGTCTCGAACCTTTACAGTGAAGGTGTCTTTGCTGGAAGGGCAGTCCAGTATTCAATTGGGTCAAAGTGCTCGCGTCTTCTTCGTTGCACAAGACAATAATGTATTGAGTGTGCCTTTATCCAGTGTTACTGCCAATGATCAGCAAGCCTACGTCTGGGTGGTGAATGCCAATCAAACCATTCGTAAAGTGCCTGTGACTTTAGGGACTTATGGTCGTGACAGTGTACCCGTCCTTTCAGGCTTAAAAGCGACCGACTGGGTCGTGGTGGGTGGTGTGCATTTGTTACGGGACCAGCAAAAAATTCATCCCGTTGATCGTGATAATCGCGACATTCGTGTCAAAACGGGAGGTTAAACATGAAATTTAACCTCTCAGAATGGGCACTCAAAAATAAGGGCATTATCCTTTATTTTATGCTGCTGCTCGGCATCGTTGGGATAATGTCCTATTCCAAACTTTCGCAAAGTGAAGATCCGCCATTTACCTTTAAAGTGATGGTGGTACAGACCTATTGGCCGGGGGCAACCGCAAAAGAAGTCTCAACGCTGGTGACGGATCGAATTGAAAAGGAGTTGATGACCACAGGGCAGTATGACCGCATCATGGCCTATTCACGTCCAGGTGAGTCCTTGGTGACTTTTGTGGCTAAAGACAGTTTACCGTCCAGTGCCATTCCAGACGTCTGGTATAACGTGCGCAAAAAGGTCAATGATATCCGAACCCAATTGCCAAGCGGTGTACAAGGGCCTTTCTTTAATGATGAATTTGGAGATACTTTCGGCAACATCTATGTACTGACGGGCAAAGACTTTGACTATGCGGTAATGAAAGAATATGCCGACCGTTTGCAACTGCAATTGCAACGGGTCAAAGATGTCAGCAAGGTTAATCTGGTGGGACTACAAGACCAGAAAATCTGGATTGAATTGTCCAATACCAAGGCAGTGCAATTAGGTGTGCCTGTCACCGCGATACAGGAAGCTATTCAGAAGCAAAACGATATGGCGGGTGCGGGTTTCTTTGAAACAGGGACTGACCGTATTCAAATTCGGGTCAGTGGACATTTACATAGTGTCGATGACCTGAAAAAAATGCCGTTACTGGTCGGTGACAGAACCATTCAACTGGGTGATGTTGCCGAGGTCTATCGCGGTTTTAGCGAACCTGCACAGCCACGCATGCGTTTTATGGGTGAGAACGGGATTGGGATTGCGGTCTCGATGCGTAAAGGTGGTGACATCATTGCGCTAGGTAAAAATCTCGAAACCGAATTTAACCGTCTGCAAAAAAGCTTACCTTTGGGCATGAAACTGCAAAAAGTGTCAGATCAACCTGTGGCGGTACAACGCAGTATTCAGGAGTTTTTAAAAGTTCTCGCGGAAGCGGTGATTATCGTTTTATTGGTGAGCTTTTTCTCGCTGGGTTTCCGTACTGGCTTGGTGGTGGCACTTTCTATTCCACTGGTTTTAGCCATGACCTTTGCAGGCATGAACCTGTTCGATGTGGGACTTCATAAGATTTCACTGGGCGCATTGATTCTGGCGCTCGGGTTGCTGGTCGATGATGCGATTATCGCGGTTGAAATGATGGCGATTAAGATGGAGCAGGGCTACAGTCGACTCAAAGCAGCAGGTTTTGCATGGCAAACCACAGCCTTCCCGATGCTGACAGGTACCCTGATTACGGCAGCAGGTTTTTTGCCGATCGCAACTGCCCAATCTGGAACAGGGGAATATACCCGTTCTATTTTTCAGGTGGTGACCATTGCCTTAATCGTGTCATGGATTGCCGCAGTATTATTTGTCCCTTATCTGGGGGAAAAATTACTGCCTGATTTTACCAAACAGAAGCAGCAAGCCGCCTGGTATGTTCGATTATGGGCAAGATTGCGTAAGCAACCTGCGCCTATCGTGGAAGCGCATGGGCAACACCATGATCCTTACCAATCCAAGTTTTATCAGTCTTTCCGCCGTGTGGTCGAAATCTGTATCACCTATCGTAAAACCGTCATTGCCGTCACAGTCGGGATTTTTGTGTTGTCGGTGGCGATGTTTAAGCTGGTGCCGCAACAGTTCTTCCCGCCATCGAATCGTGCTGAAATTCTGGTGGATTTAAAACTGGAAGAAGGTGCATCTTTGACTGCGACGGAACAAGCCGTGCATAAGGTGGAACAATTCCTGTCGAAACAAAAAGGCATTGATAACTATGTGGCTTATGTCGGGACGGGTTCACCACGTTTCTACCTGCCTTTGGATCAGCAATTGCCACAAGCCAGCTTTGCCCAGTTTGTCGTGTTGGCATCATCTTTGGATGATCGGGATGAAATCCGTCGCTCTTTGGACAAGCAGATTAAGCAGCTATTACCTCAAGTGCGCACTCGGGTGTCATTACTGGAAAATGGCCCACCTGTGGGTTATCCATTGCAATATCGTGTTTCGGGTGAAGATCTCGGCACAGTACGTCAATGGGCACAGAAAGTGGCGAAAGTCCTGAGTGAAGATCCGAACACCACCAATGTACATCTGGATTGGGGCGAACCAAGCAAAATCATTGCAATTGAAATTGATCAGGATCGTGCCCGTCAGATGGGCGTTTCCAGTGTTGATCTGGCGAACTTCCTGAATGCCTCAGTCACTGGGTCGGTGATGAATCAATATCGTGAAAAACGTGAATTGATCGAAATCCGCTTACGTGGCGATAAGTCGGAACGGGTTGAAGTGGCTTCTTTAGCGAGTTTGGCGGTACCGACCAGCAAAGGCACCACAGTGCCGTTAGCGCAAATTGCAAAAATTGAATCCCGTTTTGAAGAGGGTTTAATCTGGCATCGTAATCGCCTGCCAACCATTACCGTTCGTGCGGATATCCGTACACACTTGCAACCTGCGACTGTGGTGCAACAGTTGGCAGAGCAGATGCAGACCTTACGTGCAGACCTGCCAAGTGGTTATTTACTAGAAGTGGGTGGCACCGTTGAGGAGTCCGCGAAGGGACAAAATTCGGTCAATGCAGGCATGCCATTGTTCCTGGCTGTGGTGATGACTTTATTAATGATCCAGCTGCGTAGCATGTCGCGGGCAACCATTGTGTTGCTGACAGCACCATTGGGCTTGATCGGGGTGGTGGCATTCCTACTGCTATTTAATAAACCTTTCGGTTTCGTGGCAATGCTCGGTACGATCGCACTGTCAGGCATGATTATGCGTAACTCGCTCATTTTGATTGATCAGATCGAGCAGGATATACAGGCGGGACATGTTCCGTGGGATGCAGTCATTGATGCAACCATGCGCCGTTTCCGCCCAATTGTCCTGACCGCACTGGCTGCAGTACTGGCGATGATCCCGTTATCACGCAGTATTTTCTTTGGTCCAATGGCCGTTGCGATTATGGGAGGATTGATTGTTGCGACCTTATTAACCCTGTTTTTCCTGCCTGCACTTTATACAGCATGGTTTAAGGTCAAAAAAACAACATAACTATCGTAATTATTTTGTGAATAAAGGTGCGAAATATTGAAAATTTCAATATAGTAGCACCTATATTTTAAGACCAAAAAATAATTGAATTTCATTGCATGACAAATTTTGCACAATGCTGTGAATGAGGTGATATAGAGCATGGGGCAAGACAATATTGAGCAGCATCGCCGCTATGTGGCGATTTCTTACGTGTTCATGTTTCTTGCATTATTTACAATCGTGTTTGCAGCGTTTGCGTACCTGTTAGCACGAAAAGTTGCGATTGTGGATAATGCTGAAGTATGGATACATGCGCATGCATTGTGGATTATGCGTAATGTGCTGTTATTTATCTTGATGGCCTTTTTTGCTGCCCTATGGTTTATTCCATTGTTCTTTTTTGCATGGGATAGCGCACTCTGGGTAACTGCAATGACCGTTGCAGGTGTGGTATTCAGTTCGATTGCCTGGTTATTTTTATTGAATGCATGGCTAAAAGGCATTGCTAAATACTTTAAAAATAAAGCAGTTTTTTAATTTTACTGCTTTTTTATTGAATTAGACCTTGTAAATTTATCGTACAGCCCCTATTAAGGCTCTGTTGACTTTAGAAATAAAAAAAGTCAGCAGAGCCTATTTGTTTTTTTAGATTTGAATAAATTCCGTGAGGAGCATCGCCAACCATGGCTAAACGTGATTATTATGAGGTTTTAGGCGTTTCGAAAACCGCAAGTGATGATGAGATCAAGAAAGCCTATCGTAAGTTGGCGATGAAGTATCATCCAGACCGTAACCCTGACAACGCAGAAGCTGAAGAAAAGTTCAAAGAAGCGGCAGAAGCTTATGAAGTGCTTTCTGACGAAGAAAAGCGCAGCATGTATGACCGTGCTGGGCATAGTGCCTTTGAAGGTGGCTTCGGTGGTGCAGGTGGCGGCTTCGGTGGCTTTAGTGCAGAAGATATCTTTAGCCAGTTCGGCGATATTTTCGGTGGTGCGTTCGGTGGCGGTGGCCGTCAGCAACAACGTCAGCGCCGTGGTTCAGACCTTCGTTATGTGATGGAATTGACGCTCGAAGAAGCCGTCAAAGGTGTGAAAAAGACCATTACGTTTACTGCGCCAGCGCCATGTGAAACCTGTGATGGTAAAGGTTCTCAAAATCCGAATGATGTCGAAACCTGCCGTACCTGTCATGGTGCAGGCCAAGTGCGTATGCAACAAGGTTTCTTCTCGGTTCAGCAAACCTGTAGCACCTGTCGTGGTCAAGGTAAAATCATCAAGAACCCATGTAAGAGCTGTCATGGTTCAGGCGTTGCTGACCGTCAGCAAACACTTGAAGTTACCATTCCTGCTGGTGTGGACAATGGCGACCGCGTACGCTTGACGGGTAAAGGTGAAGCGATCCGTGATGGTCAGGCTGGTGATTTATACGTTGAAGTCGTGGTACGTGAACACGAAATCTTCCAACGTGATGGTGCTGACCTATATATGGACGTGCCTGTTAGCATTGCAGATGCTGCATTAGGTAAAGAAATTGAAATCCCGACCCTGGAAGGGCGCGTGAGTTTGAAAATTCCTGAAGGCACACAAACAGGTAAACTTTTCCGCTTACGTGGTAAGGGTGTTCGCCCTGTACGTAGCAGCATGGTCGGTGATTTACTCTGCCGTATTGTGGTCGAAACGCCTGTCAATTTAAACAGTCGCCAACGTGAATTGTTGAAAGAGCTACAAGCTTCTTTTGATGGGGATGGTCATGCTTCATCTCCAAAGAAAAAATCATTCTTTGATCGCCTGTTTGACTAATTGGCCTTCATAAAAAAAACCTGCTTCGGCAGGTTTTTTTTATGGGAAATTTTTAGCGCGAGCACAGAGTTTTGCTATAGTAGCTGAATTGTTTAAATAAAAGACTGGGAAAAATTATGTCAACTTCTCCACGCATTGGGATCTTGGGTGCAGGCGGACGCATGGGACGCATTTTGATTCAAGCGGTACAACAGGCAGGCTACCAGCTTGCAGCCGCAGTTGAACGTCCAGAAAGCAGTTTGGTGGGTGCAGATGCAGGGGAACTTGCAGGTATTGGCAACATCGGCGTCAAGATCGTGGGAAGTTTGAGTGAAGTACTGAAGGATTGTGATGTAGTGATTGACTTCACTGCACCTGTTGCCACTGAACAGCATTTGAAGCTTTGCCGTGAAGCGGGTGTGGCAATGGTGATTGGTACCACGGGGATGTCAGATGAACAAAAGGCATACCTTGAAGAAACAGCAACGCATACACCCGTCGTGTACGCTGCCAATTATTCAGTAGGGGTCAATGTTTCGATTAAATTATTGGAACTCGCTGCAAAAGTATTTGGCGATACTGTAGATATCGAAATCATTGAAGCACACCATCGTCATAAAGTCGATGCACCATCAGGTACTGCATTCATGATGGGTGAGGCGATTGCAGATACCTTAGGTCGTAACCTGAAAGAAGTTGCGGTGTATGGACGTGAAGGTTATACCGGCCCGCGTGACCGTCAAACCATTGGCTTTGAGACTATTCGTGGTGGCGATATCGTTGGTGAACATACCGTGATGTTTATTGGTGAAGGTGAACGTGTTGAAGTCACCCATAAAGCGACCAACCGTATGAACTTCGCTTCAGGTGCAGTGCGTGCAGCAGCATGGGTGGTTGGCCGTGAAGCACGTAAATACGATATGAAAGATGTTTTAGGCTTTAACGAGATTGAAGTATAAAACGTTCCTTTTTTGTACTATAAAAGAGCTTGTTGAGCTTTCTTTCCAGTAGAAGTGAAGCAGGCTCTTGCCATCATTAAAACAATTGAGCATGACATGAATAAAAAACATATCGTCCTTGCTACACTACTCAGTATCAGCAGTTTTGCGGTGACTGCTGCATCAGATACTGCCAAATTGAGTTTGCATCGTAATAATATTAAGGTCTGGACCTACCAGACAGAAAATAATCCAATTATTCAATATAAAGCCGAAACGATTTATGATGTGCCGCTGGAACGTGCCGTTGCAGTAGTCCTCGATGTCGAGCGTACGCCACAATGGGTGCCGTATGTGGGGAAGGCGCAAATGCTATCTCGCGATGACAAGAAAGGCGAGTTTACCTTGTATATGGTGCTGGATTTTCCATTTCCTTTAAAAGACCGCGATGTGGTGATTAAAGGCAAAATGACCAAAAATGCGGATGGCAGCATTAGCATTAAAAACAATGCCATTCAGAACAATTATCCTGAGCAACCTGATGTGGTGCGTTTAAGCAAATATGCGGGTGACTGGACTTTCCAGAAATTACCGAATAATCGGGTAAAAGTGACCACCAGCGGATATGCCGATCCAGCGGGTTCGATTCCATTGAGCTTTGTGAATATGTTTGTGCAACAGCAACCGTATCAGATGCTCATGAAAATGAAAAAAGAAGTACTCAACCCGATCTATGCGCAACCAAAGTTGCCAGATTTATTGAAATAATAAAAAAGCCTGATTGAATTCAGGCTTTTTTATTACCATCAGGCTTGTGGGCATTGTTGTAGCTGAGTGGCTGGTTTGGCTGCTAGTTTCATTTGAATGAAAACCAGAATTAAACCAATGCCTGCCAGTGCAGCGCCGATCATTGAGACCGCAGTGTAATTCAGACCAAGACTTAATACTGCGCCACCCGCTGCGGCTCCAATCGCATTGCCCAAGTTAAAGGCACCAATATTCACGGAAGAAGCAAGGCCCGAGGCTTCATGTGCCACTGACATCACACGCATTTGTAATGGCGGTACGATAGCAAAGGCGGCTGCACCCCAGATCACCAAACCCAGTGCTGCACCTACTTGGGTTTGAGCAAGGATTGGGAAAATCAGCATCAATCCGATCAATAAACCTAAGAAACCAATCAAAGTCTTGTTGATAGACAGGTCTGCAAACTTGCCACCGAAATGGTTACCGATTGAGAAACCAATCCCGATCAAGACCAGCATCATGGTGATAAAGGTCGGTGAGGCATGGGTAAACTCAACCAGACTTGGCGCGATATAGGTATAGAGCGTAAACATCGCTGATGCTCCAAACACCGTAGTCAGCAACGCCAATACCACAGGTAAACGGGTCAGAACTTTCAGCTCCATTTTTACATTTGGTTTTTGTCCAACTGATCCTACAGGCAGCGCTTTCCAGAGGGAGAGCATCGTAATCACACCAAGTGCTGAAATCGCAAGGAAAGACATGCGCCAGCCGATGTTTTGTCCGACCCAAGTTGCAAGCGGGACACCACCAATATTGGCAATGGTCAGGCCCATGAACATGGTGGCTACAGCACTGGCCTGTTTATTGGCAGGAACCACGCTGGCAGCGACCACAGAGCCAATTCCGAAGAAAGCGCCGTGGTTCAGGCTGGTAATCAGTCGAGCGCCCATTAAGCTCATATAGTTCGGTGCAAATGCTGCGATCAGATTACCGACAGTAAAAATTGCCATCAGCAAAATCAATGCATTACGACGTGCAAAACCACCAAACCATAAGGTCATGATCGGTGCACCCAGCATTACGCCCAATGCATAACCCATAATCAGCATACCCGCACTGGGGATCGATACCCCTAGATCATTGGCGATATTGGGCAATAGCCCCATGGGTGAGAACTCGGTGGTGCCGATGGCAAAGGCGCCAATCGCCAAAGCCAGCAAGGGCAGGTTAATGCGGCTGCTCATGTTATTTGTCCCATTCAGGCGCAAATGGTTCTGGACTCACTTCTCGACCATTACGTTCCAGTTGGGCAATCAACTGCATTTCCTCTGCAGTTAAAGTTAAGTCTTGTGCTTTTAGGTTGCTGATTAGGTTTTCACGTTTGGTCGATGACGGAATCACAGCAAAGCCATTTTGTAGTGCCCAAGCCAATGCCACTTGTGCGCTGGTCGCTTGATGTTGTGCTGCGATCTCAAGTAGGGTGGGATCATTTAAGACCTTGCCATAAGCCAAAGTCATGTAAGAGGTCACATCAATATTTTGCTCACGCAGGAAGTTGACCAAGGTGCGGTTCTGTAAATATGGACTGAGTTCAATCTGGTTGGTGGCAATGTGTTCTACACCAATACTGTCAATCGCTTGTTGGGTCAAGGCAATATTAAAATTCGAGATTCCAATTTGCTGAGTCAGACCTTGCTGTTTGGCTTCTAGAAGCAGTTGCATTACGGTTGGAATGGAGACACCCAGTTGTGGAGCAGGCCAGTGAATTAAAGTCAGGTCTACTGCATCGGTACGCAACTTTTGCAAGCTGTCTTTTAGGCTTGGAATAAACTTATCTTCCGTAAAATTGTCGACCCAGATTTTTGTGGTGAGGAAAATATCCTGACGTGCGATACCACTTTCAGCAATAGCCTGACCCACAGCCGCTTCATTTTCATAAACCTGTGCGGTATCGATGGCACGATAGCCGACGTCTAACGCTGTTTTAACCGAGTCAATCACGGCTTGATCTTTGAGACGGAAAGTACCTAAACCAAATTGAGGGATACGCATATTTTTCACCTGATTTTTTTCATGCTCTAAGGAGCGATTTTGTTGATGGCTGTCATTTTGCGATGATTATTGTTGCTAAAAAATAGATGAATTTGCAAAATACAGTTGACTAAATATCAATAATAGAGAGGCGGTGATGAAATCAACCGTAGAAGAACTTCTTGCCTTTATGACCATTGTCGATACTGGTTCTTTTATCGCTGCTGCTGAACGTCTGGGACAAACTGCATCGGGACTGAGCCGTTCACTGAGCCGTCTGGAATCCAAGCTTGAGGTGACGCTGTTAGAACGCACCACCCGCAAATTAAAATTGACGCAAGAAGGGCAGCAATTTCTTAATCATGCCCGCAAAATCCTAAGCGATCTCAATGCGGCAGAAGAAGCCCTGCAAAAATCCGATCAGGACACTTCAGGACTCATTCGGATTGACTCTGCGACGCCTTTTATTTTGCATGTGATTACGCCGCTGGTCCATAAATTCCGACGCTGCTATCCCAATATTGAAATTGAGTTGAACAGTAATGATCTGGTGATTGATTTACTGGAACATAAAACCGATGTCGCCTTCCGCTTTGGGGAACTGCATGATTCCAGTCTGCATGCCAAACTGGTGTGTAAGAGCCGTATTTATATCGTTGCCAGTCCCGATTATTTAAGCCGTAAAGGCATTCCTCAAAAGCCGAAAGATTTACTTGAACATGATGTCGTTGGCTTTACCCGACCAGCCTATATCAATAAATGGCCCCTGAAAATTGAAGGGGAATATTTTCAGGCGCAACCTAAAATCAAGGCATCAAGTGGAGAAACTGTTCGTCAACTTTGCCTGCGGGGGCAAGGTATTGCTCGTCTGTCAGAGTTTGAGATCTGGAAAGACTTGAATGAAGGGCATTTGGTCGCATTGTTTGAAGACCAGATCGAACATTCTTATCAACGCATCCATGCGGTGTATTATCAGCAAGAGCATTTGCCGAAACGTGTCCGTTTATTTATTGAATTTTTGACTGAGCAATTAAGTCAGGGCTTTTCGGTTTGCCAATAGCATCATTTTGCAGCTGTACATTCAGGACGGGTACTAACGCACCAGTGGCCTGAATGACCGACACCACAATATGCTGTTGTTGTAAGCGGCATTCCAGTTCCATGGTCGGTAAATACTGGCTTGGCAGCATTACACCATTTTCATTTGGCTTTTTATACGTCATTTTGATGATACGGGTCTGCTCTGGGGCATCGCGCTTTTCCATTCTCCATAACTCATAGGTGGTTTGATTTTGCATACGTAAGTAACCTTCTGAGAGAGACTTACAAACCTGTTGTTGTGGATAGCTGGCCTGAGCCGAGAAGTCGCAGCCCGTAAATAGAAGTGTACTGAGTATAAATAAGATTTTATTTTTCATGATGTTATCCTTTGGCTGTTGATTTTTATAGCTTAACGGTGTTGTATAAACCAATACAGATACAGAAATTTATAAAAAAGCAGTACAGAGATGACTTTCCAATATCAACGTTTAGCAGAACAACTGGCGCATAAGATTTATCAGCATGAATTACAACCTCAGCAGAAGTTAAGTTCCTTAAGGGAATTTGCTCGTCAGCAAAGTATTAGCCTGAGTACAGCACAGCAATGCTATGAATTACTGGAAGCCAAAGGGCTGATTTATGTCAAAGCCAAATCGGGTTATTTCGTCAGTTCAAGGCAATATCAAAGTCCTGTCCCAGATAGCCCACGTTTTGAATCGATGATTCGGCAAGTTTCAAATTTAGACCTGCAAAATCAGATTCAAACCGCTTCGATCCAGAACCATTTAACGCCTTTGGGCGCGATTCAATTGTCTCCACATTTGATTCCTGTGGATGGCTTACGCCGCTCCTTGCAACGTGCGCTGAAACACTGTCAGCCAGAAGATTTTCTATATTGCAATAAACAGGGACATCAACAGTTGCGGCAGGCCTTGTCGGATCATTGGCGCGAAGATGGTATCTATGTTGCGACGGACGATATTTTTATCAGCAATGGATGTATGCCTGCGTTGTCACTGTTGATTCAGCAGATCACCAAACAAGGCGATAGCATTCTGATTCCAACGCCCACCTTTAATGGTCAGTTGCAAATGTTGGCCAGCCTGAAACGCAAGATTATCGAAATTCCAGCCGACCATCGTGGCATTGATCTGGAGCGTTTGGAATTCTTTATGAAACAGGGCAGTGCCAAGCTGTGTTTGATGACTGCCAATTTTCAAAATCCTTTGGGCTATTGCCTGACGAATGAAGAAAAGCAGCACATCGCCAAGCTGGCTCAGCAGTATGAATGTTTTATTCTGGAAGATGATATTTATGGAGAATGCAGTTTCCAGAAGGAGCGACCTTTGCCGATACGCTATTGGGATCAGGAGGGCTATGTAATCTGGTGTGGATCGGTGTCTAAATCTTTATCGGCCGCTTATCGTGTTGGCTGGTTCTGTTTAGGACAGCAATTACAATATTTAAGACCGAAATTATTGGCGAATAATGTGGGGGTGAATACGCCTTTACAGTTGGGGCTGGCTGATTTTATTTATAGTCGTGGTTATCGGGAGCATCTCGATCATTTAAGACCTCAGCTTATGCAGCAGGTGGAGCAGTATCGAGCGTTTATCTTAGAGGTGTTTCAGGGGATTCCAATTGCCTTGAGTCAGTCACAGGGCGGTTATGCCTTATGGCTGCAACTTCCAGCGAGTATTACAGGTTTGGAGCTTTATTATCTGGCGCAAGAGCAGGGCATTAATATCGTGCCGGGGGAAGTTTTTGGAGAAGACCGACGCTATCAGCATTTTTTACGCTTAAATGCGGGACATGCCTTAACTGTAGAAATCCGCCAAGCCATACAGCAATTGGCGGACTGGACGCGAAAAAGTTTGAATTAATCGAAGTCTGCTTTTAGAACGATACGATAGCGCGCTTGGCCTGAATGCAGTCGTTCAATTGCCTCATTGAGTTGAGACATTGGGTATAGCTCAATCTGTGGGGCAATATTTTTACGCGCTGCGAACTGTAAAAGTTGGCGCAGTGCCAAAGGGGAACCTGTTGGAGAGGAGGTGACTGATTTAGCTCCATTCATGAGCGTTCCAACCGATACTGGAATTGGTTCTAAAGTCACGCCTAAGAAATGGAGACTGCCATTCGCTGCAAGCGTGCTGAGGTAGGCTTGCCAATTCAGCGTCACATTCACCGTACTGAGCAACAAATCAAATTTGCCGCGTTGTGCCTTGATGGCTTGTGCATCACGACTATTCACCACATGATCTGCACCCATGGCTTTCAATTCATCGGTCTTGTCTGGGCTAGAGCTAAATGCGGTCACTTCGCAACCCCATGCCTTGAGCAATTTAATCGCCATATGGCCGAGACCACCAATTCCAATCACCCCGACATGATGGGTAGCCTGAATTTTATGTTTCAGCAAAGGATCAAATACAGTAATACCGCCACAGAGTAGGGGGCCAGCACTTTCTGGATTTAACGCTTCTGGAAGCGGAATGACCCATTGCCAGCCTGCACGGACCTTATCGGCAAAACCACCTGCATGCCCGACAATGGTTGAAATCTTTTCACCCGTACAGAGCACCTGATTACCGCCAATACATGGATCACAGGCCTGACAGGTTTCAGCCGTCCAGCCGATACCAACACGTTGACCGATCTGAAGTCCTTTCGCTTCTGAACCGAGCGCAACGATGGTACCAATAATTTCATGTCCAGCGACCGCAGGGTAGACGGATGAATGCCAGTCATTATTAATGACCGACAGATCGGAATGGCATAGGCCACAATATTCGACTTTGACTTCAACCTGATGCGCCTGTAACTCGCCCGCATCAAATTGATAAGGAACTAACTGTTCACCAGCCTGCATTGCTGCATAAGCACGAATCTGGTTATTGCTCATTCAAGGAACTCCTGTAGAAGGAAAAGCGATGATTTTTGATTATTTAAAATGGCAATGATTTTCGTGGTCATTGACCATGCCAACGGCTTGCATAAACGCATAACAGGTGGTTGGGCCTACAAACTTAAAACCACGCTTTTTGAGTGTTTTAGATAATTTCTGGCTTATTTCTGTTTGGGCAGGGGCTTCGCGATAATTCACTACATCATTATTTTCGGTTTGATGATCCACAAAACTCCATAGCCAAGCAGGTACATCTGTGACTTCATCTTTGAGTTTGAGCCAAGCCAGCGCATTGTCTCGAATTGCTTTCAGTTTGCCAATGTGACGAATTAAACCTGCATCACTGAGCTTGAGTTCCAGTTGGTCATCTGTCAGTACAGCAATTTTTGTGATGGGATGGTCGAAGAAATGAGTGCGATAGTGTTCACGTTTTTTCAGAACCGTGATCCAAGAAAGTCCTGCTTGCTGACCTTCAAGACAGAGCATTTCAAATAAATGTGCTTCATCATGTTGTGGCTTGCCCCATTCCTGATCATGGTAGGCCATATAGAGCGGATCATCGGAGCACCAGCCACAGCGTTGAGTTGACATATTTGATGCTCCTTATTGTTATGTGTACATGATGACTAAATTTTGAATGCCACCCATTCATTTGGGCGAGTATCCCAATAATACAGTTCTGCGTTGTTTAAATCAGCAAATTTAAGCCAAAAGTCTTTCCCCGATTTATCGGCAAAACCCGTACTGATGAGCAAGGCATCTTCAGTAATTTCCATGATCCAGCCTTGATAGCTGGTGCCATTCAGGATGATTTTTTGCTGGTTGCCCGACTCTGCAAATACAACCAGCCGTTCAATCAATGCTTCAGACATTGTAGATTCCTAACGTAAATATGGGTATGGATTGACTGCACCACGCCCTTTGCCATTTAAATAAATTCCGTAATGTAAATGTGGAGAGGTATAACGCGCATTGCCCGTATTGCCCACATAACCGATCAGGTCGCCTTTGCGAACATAGTCCCCGACATTGAGACCACGCTTATGTCCGTTAAGATGGGCGTAATAATGCCACGAACCTGCTGGACCAATGATCCAGATCACCTTTCCACCTAAATTATTATTACGTAAATCAGCAACTAAGCCCTCGGTCGCACTATACACTTTCGTACCGCGCTCTGCCATGATATCAATGCCTTCATGGCTACGTCCCTGACTGCGGGCAGCGCCCCAAGTATCTCGTAATTCATTGCGGCTGACGCCTTTCACTGGAACTGGCAAGCGATTATCTAGGCGCATGCTTTTCAGCTTATTGACCTGTGCATTTGGCAAAGGTGCTGGTTTTTTCGGCGCTGTGGCACAAGCTGAAAGTAAAATAATGAACACACCAAGCAGCGTATAAGAAATTGGATGACGCACAAAAACTCCTTATATTTTGATCTACAGCAATAGGGAAGCTTAAGCTTTTTGCTTTGCTGTAATCAGTTTTTTCATAGCCGTGGGAATACCTTTGGCAATTGCTGTTTCTGGACTCAGCCATACGCCATTGAGTTCAATACTGAGCTGTTCTTTTTGATCATGTTCCACGTGGAACAGCTGTTCATTCAGTAGCCAGGTGAAGTGAGTGAAGCTATGGCTAATCTGCAAAGATGATACTTGAGCTTGCAGTTTAAAGTGCTGCTCAATCTGTTGTAATTCGGTTGCTTGTTCAATGATGGGAAGGCAATACAATCCGCCCCACAGACCGTGGGCTTCACGTTGTTGCCACAGCCATTCATCACCAGACCGGATCAGTAACACATTGGCTGTTTTGACTGGAACGGGTTTCTTGGCTTTTTTAAATGGAAGTTGCTGTTCCAGACCTTGCTGGTAGGCCTGACAATGCTGTTGCATTGGACAATATAAACACAGTGGTTTTTTCGGGGTACACACGGTCGCGCCTAAATCCATAATTGCTTGTGTGTAATCATGGTTGCGTTCATGCGGACAAAGCTCTTCTGCGATTTGCCAGAGCGCCCGTTCGTGCTGTGGTTTGGATAGGTCATCTTCGATGGCAAGAAAACGGGCCAAAACGCGTTTTACGTTGCCGTCCATAATCACGCCGTATTGGCGTAAGCCCAATGACATCAATGCTCCCGCAGTTGAACGACCAATGCCTGGGAGTTCTATCCACTCTTCTAGTGTTTCTGGGAATTTACCTTTTTGACTGACCATCCCCGCAGCTTTATGCAGGTTACGGGCGCGGGCGTAGTAGCCAAGTCCTGCCCAATAGGGAGCGACATCATCCCAACTGGCTTGTCCCAGACTTTCCACGGTTGGAAAGCGCTCGATAAAACGATCGAAATATTGCAGTACAGTTTTGACTTGGGTCTGTTGCAGCATGATTTCTGAGACCCATACCTTGTAAGGATCATCGGCGATTTGCCAAGGTAAGTCGTGGCGACCGTGTTGGTCGTACCAGCGAAGTAGTGCATCAGAAAATGAGAAATCAGACATGAATCAGGTCAATAAAAAGCAGGGCAGTAGTATAGCGGAAATAGGTCTTTCTGAGCTGTTAAAATTCTGTTGAAACATAAACAGTGTATAGATAGCAAAGTATTTCAAACTTTTATTAAATTTCAGTCGTTATTTGTTTTTGGGGCGGCATGAATGCCGCCTTTGCACTAACCTAAATATCATAATGATGTTGACGGGGATTTACATTTTGAAAAATCATTTACCGATTACTTCAAATGTTTATCTAATAGCTCATACATCGCTTCAAGCCCTTGGCGCTCTGCTTCTGCGTTATAGCCTAAGTCAACATTGTTGGCTTTGGCACGTTCATCAGCAAGCGGGTTACTAAAACCATGCTTGGCATCTTCAAAAATAATCACGTCGTGGTCGACTTCAGCATCATGCATTTCCTGACGGAAGCTCGCAACATCATCCAAAGTCACCATGCTATCTAGCTCGCCATGCAGAACTAAAATCTCAGCCTTTATCTTGCCTTTTTCAGCCGGTGATTTGGGACTTAAAACCGCATGGAATGTTGCAACAGCTTCGATCTGTGCACCTGAGCGCGCCAAATCCAGTACTACTTTTCCGCCATAACAGAAACCAATTGCCGCCAGTTTTTCAGTATTGACTTCTGGTTGGGCAGCCAAGGTTGAGAGACCTGCCTGAGCACGATCAACAATGGTCTCTGGCTGTTCAAAGGTCTGATTCATCCATGTTGAAGCTTGAGGTACAGCCGTTGTAACTTTCTTATCACCATACATATCAATTGCTAGTGCGGCAAAACCGTGCTCTGCCAACTCACGCGCGCGTTGTTCGGTATATTCATTACGACCCCACCATTCAGGTGCAACAATCACTCCAGCAACAGGTTGATCAGTGACGGGCGTTGCAAAATAACCAATCAGGCGTTGGCCATCTGGAGCGGTGTATTCAATTTCACGAGTATTGACTGTAAAGCTCATTCTATAATCCTGATCTGTATTTTTAGAATGCATTGATTAAAGCATAAAAAAAGAAAATTGAAGATATCGTCAAACAACAAATGCTGCCGTCTTACTCTTGCACAGGCATAAAAAAAGAAGAATACGGAGATTCTTCTTTTTTTATTGAGTTGGGTTAAATCCTTAGACTTTACCTCTGGATATGAAACCAACGATAGCTAAGATCACGGCGACAACCAGTAAGATCACAGCGAAATCTTTGGATAAACCCGCAACCCCACCAAAACCTAATAAACTGGCAATGAGTGCGATTACAGCAAAAATAATGGCCCAACGGAACATGTCGTGTCCTCCTAATTTTTCGTTATGAATCTAATATAGCGTGGGTTTTTTGAACAAAATGTGGTGTTTCTGTGGTTCAAATGTTTAATACTTAAAGAAATGTTAAGCTAGAAATGAGATTGAAAAGCAAGACATAGTGCAGCAATGCTATAATCAAACACTCGTTTGAAATAGAAACAACTGGTATGTCCCTCGAACTGCGTCCTGACTTCTGGAAACAATATTCGCTCGATCAGCTCAATGAGGCTGAATGGGAAGCATTGTGTGATGGCTGCGGTTTGTGTTGCCTAGTAAAACTGGAAGATGAGGAGACTGGCGAAGTTGCCTATACCAAAGTGTCGTGCAAATTGCTGGACTGTAAAACAGCGCGTTGTTCAGATTATCCTAACCGTCAGCAGCAAGTACCAGATTGCATCCAGCTCACATTAGAGCAGCTCACAACAATCTCATGGTTACCGCCGAGCTGTGCCTATCGTCGTTTGAGTGAAGGCAAGAACTTACCCTCATGGCATTATTTAAATACTGGTTCACGTCAGAGCGTGATTCGAGCCAAGAAATCTGCCGCAGGACGTTGTATCTCTGAAAGCGAGATTGATGAAGAGCAGATCGAAGACTATATCGTGCGTTGGGTCCGCTAACTGAAAATTTCACCAAATGTTTAAAACATGCTTTGCATAAAACAACATTTTTACAGTATTTTGATTTGCGTATCTCCGTAAGATGAGTCTTATAAAGAGGGAGATAAGCAATGAAGAAATTATTGATAACACCTTTGGTTTGTAGCAGTTTTTTATTTTTGTTGGCCTGTGGTCCGAACAATACCAATTCTAAAACCCCTGATCAAAATGCTGAGCAGCAAAACTCAACCAATACGGCTAAGCAGACCTATCGTACCGAGACGGTGGCTTCATTTGATGAGCCTTGGGCGGTGACAAGTCTGCCTGATCAGCGTTTGTTGATTACAGAACGCAAAGGACAATTAAAATTATTTGATACTCAAACCAAGACTAGCCTGAATGTTTCAGGTGTTCCTTCAGTAAGTTATGGTGGACAGGGCGGACTTGGCGATGTGGTTTTACATCCCGATTTTCAGCATAACCATTGGCTCTATTTGAGTTATGCCAGCAAAGGACAAGGTGGATACGGCGCGGTGATTTCACGTGCCAAGCTGGATTTATCCAACCCAGAGCAACCCAAATTGACCGATTTAAAAACCATCTGGCAGCAAGTGCCGAAGGTCTCTGGTCAGGGACATTACGGACATCGGATGCTGTTTGGTTCAGATGGAAAGTTATGGGTGAGTTCAGGAGAGCGCCAGAAGTTTGATCCAGCTCAGGATTTAAAAAGTAATCTCGGCAAAGTGTTGCGTTTGAATGATGATGGCACCCCTGTGGATGGCAATCCATTTCAGCAGCAAGGTGGTGTCACAGCTGAAATCTGGTCACTGGGTCATCGTAATCCACTCGGTATGGCATTTGATGAGAAAGGGCAGCTCTGGGTGGTCGAAATGGGACCTAAAGGTGGTGATGAGCTGAATCTGATCCTGAAAGGTGCCAACTACGGTTATCCGAAAGTCTCCAATGGTGATCATTATTCAGGTTTACCGATCCCAGATCACAGCACCCGTCCCGAGTTTAAAGCGCCTGAAATCGACTGGACCCCTGTAATTTCGCCTTCCAGCATGATCATTTATTCAGGTCAGCAGTTCCCTTTATGGCAACATAAAGCGCTCATCGGTGGCTTATCTTCCAAAGCCATTGTGGTGGTGGATTTAAAATCGCAACCTGTGAAAGAGATTCAGCGACTGGATATGAAACAGCGGATTCGTGGTTTACATCAGGCTCAAGATGGTTCGATCTGGGTCATTGAGGATGGTCCGCAAGCCAAATTACTCAAACTAACTGCTTCTTAATTATTAACTTAAAGTGAAATCATCCATGCCAAATTCAAAACGGTTCTCTATAGCTGCGAAACAATTATGTGTACTTGCAGGACTTCTGTCTTGCAGTGTACCGCTTTGGGCACAACAGCTCAGCGAGCAGCAAGTAAAAGCTATTGTTGACCAGCAATTTAAACCGCTTTTACAACAATACAAAATCCCGGGAATGGCGGTGGGGATCACTTTAAATGGACAGCATTATTTTGTGAATTATGGGATGGCTTCAAAACAGAGCCAACAGCCGATTCGCAACAATACCTTATTTGAACTTGGCTCGGTGAGTAAGACCTTTAATGCAACTTTAGCAGGCTATGCACAGGCACAAGGACGAATCTCCTTGTCTGACCATCCTGCCAAATATTTCCCTGAACTTAAAAACAGTGCGGTGAATCGTGCCACCCTATTGAATCTGGGTACCTACACCGCCGGCGGTTTTCCGTTGCAGTTCCCTGATGAGGTGGTTCAGCAACAGGATATGGTCAAGTATTTTCAGGCATGGCAGCCGAAGACAACCATCGGCGCTGCGCGTCAATATTCCAATCCAAGTATTGGCTTGATGGGCTATGTCACTGCATTGGCAATGAAAAAGCCTTATACCGAATTGTTAGAAAAAACACTTTTTCCTCAGTTAGGTCTCAAACAAAGTTTTATTCAAGTCCCTGAGCAGCAGATGCCAAACTATGCATGGGGCTATAAAGCGGATCAGGCCATGCGGGTATCGCCTGGGATGTTTGATGCTGAAGCCTATGGCGTGAAAAGTAGCAGCGCGGACATGCTGAAATTTCTGGATGCGCAAATCAATCCGCAACAGTTGAAACAACCACTACGTAAAGGCATTGAAAATACGCATGTGGGTTATTTTAAAGTAGGCGCAATGACACAGGGTTTAGGTTGGGAGCAATATGCTTATCCAACGAAATTGGAAACGCTATTACAGGGCAACTCCAGCAAAATGGCTTTAGAAAGCCATGCGGTGACGCCAATCGCGCAGCCAAAAATTGCTCCAGCAGCGACCTTCTTTAATAAAACCGGCGCGACCAATGGCTTTGGTGCTTATGCTGCTTTTATCCCGCAACAAAAGATTGGGATCGTGATGTTGGCCAATACCAATTTCCCCAATGAAGAACGGATTAAGGCCAGCTACAACGTGATACAGCAACTGATTCAGCAAAACAGTGCGCGATAGAATGACGCAGTGAGTGCAGATTCAAATTGTAGATTTGTGTCAGACACAATAGACTAGGATAAAACAGCATAAAGCCATTGATGATGTCAGATACGCATATTCCTTTACCTGAACGTTTACGTCCTCGTGATTTGTCAGAAATTATCGGGCAAGATCATTTACTGGGCGAAAACGCACCCTTACGTCAAATGATTGATCAGGGGCATTTGCCTTCGATTATCTTCTGGGGACCGCCAGGGGTAGGAAAAACCACGATCGCATTATTACTGGCCCAAGCGGTTGATCGCCCTTTTGTGAGCTTGTCAGCACTGAATACGGGCGTGAAAGAGCTTCGGGAAGTAATTGCTGAAAGCGGTGATCTGTTGACGCCTGTGGTGTTTATTGACGAAATTCATCGCTTCAACAAGTCGCAGCAAGATGCCTTACTCAATGCCGTTGAGAAAGGCAAAATCACCTTGATCGGTGCGACCACAGAGAATCCGTCCTTTGAGGTGAACAGTGCGTTGCTGTCTCGCTGTCAGGTGTATACCTTGAACAGTCTGGATGCAGATGCCATTCAAACCTTGCTGAATAAAGCGATTCAAACGGATAAGTTTTTAAAAGAACGTTTTATTCATATCGAAGAATATGATGCATTGATTCAATTTGCGGCAGGTGATGCACGTAAGGCACTGAATCTGATTGATCTGATCGCCAGTACCTTTGAGCCTGATGTTGAGAATATGGTCACCAATGCCATTGTCGTTAAAGTCGCGCAGCAAAATATTGCGCGTTACGACAAATCGGGTGAGCAGCATTACGATCTGGTTTCTGCATTTATCAAATCCATTCGTGGTAGTGATCCAGATGCAACATTGTACTGGATGGCACGTATGCTGAAAGGTGGTGAAGATCCAGTCTTTATCGCACGTCGTATGTTGATTGCTGCATCGGAAGATATTGGTAACTCTAACCCAAATGCCTTATTGCTGGCGGGGGAATGTTTCCGCTCAGTGCAGGCGGTGGGCATGCCTGAAGCACGGATTATTTTGGGTCAATGCGCGGTGTATTTAGCGACCAGTCCGAAAAGTAACAGTACTTATCTGGCGATTAACCGTGCCTTGGAACTGGCAGAAAAAACCGCGAACTTGCCTGTTCCTTTACATCTACGCAATGCACCCACCAAGTTGATGAAACAGCAAGGTTATGGTGTCGATTATCTCTACCCGCATAATTATCCTGAACATTTTGTATTACAGGAATATTTACCACCTGAATTGCGCGGCACCAAGCTCTATGAGCGCGCTCTGAATAAACGTGAAGTTGAAGGGGAGCGTTTACAACAGCGTCGTTGGCAGCAAGATCAGCAACAATAAATCACATTTGCTTCTATAGCGCTGGATATTCACGGCTTTGAATATCCAGCACTCAATTACATCTATTTCATTTATTCATAAAAACAGATACATATCTCACATTCTTTTTGGCTTATCGTGGTTTTAAAGAGAACAGCGAGACGGCAGATGAGCAGCAGAACAATAAATATTTATGGCGCGCGACAAAATAATCTTAAAAATATTTCATTGAAAATTCCGAAAAACAAAATCGTTGTATTCACGGGCGTTTCAGGTTCAGGTAAATCTTCACTGGTATTTGAAACGATTGGTGCCGAAGCGCAACGACAAATCAATGAAACACAGGATAGTTTTGTGCGTAACCGTTTACAGCATTTTGGTGTGGCGGATGTCGATAAAATTGAAAATCTGAATGTTCCCGTGATCATCAATCAGAAGCCTTTGACTGGAAATATCCGCTCAACTATCGCGACCATTACCGATATATATGCCAATTTAAGGTTATTGTTTTCACGAATGGGTGAGCCTTTTGTCGGGTACTCTCATGTTTTTTCATTTAATCACCCCAATGGCATGTGTCCACAATGTGATGGGATTGGTCTGGAACAGACCATTGATATCTATAAAATTCTGGATCTAGAGAAATCTCTAAATGAAGGGCCAATCGACTTTCCGACCTATCAGCCACATGCTTGGCGTTGGACCCGTTATGCCGACTCGGGCTATTTTGATCTGGATAAAAAGCTAAAGGATTATGATGCGGAAGAGTGGGAGCTTTTCTTAAATGCAGCGCAGCATAAACCGCGTCATCCTCGTAAAGACTGGAGAAAAACTGCTTTATATGAAGGCCTGATTCCACGTTTTGAGCGAAATTTCTTAAAAGGTGAAGCACAAGAGCGCAACCGTTATCGCAATATTCTGGACAAGGTTATTACTGTCGAAAAATGTAGTCTTTGTCAGGGGCAGCGTCTGAATCAGACTTCGCGGAGCTGCAAGATTCAAGGTAAAAATATCTCGGACTGCACTGCATTGTCGGTGGCTAAATTACTGAGCTTTATCGAATCGATCAAGAATGAAAAGCTGGAGACGGTATTACATGAAATTCGTAATAAACTTCATTATTTAAATCTGGTTGGACTTAGTTATCTGACTTTGGATCGGGTCAGTAACACCTTATCGGGTGGGGAGTCGCAACGCATAAAAATGGTCAAACATTTGGGCAATAGCCTGGTCGATCTGCTTTATATTTTCGATGAGCCCAGCATTGGACTTCACCCTAAAGACCTGGAAAATATCATCCAGATCATTCAAAAAATTAAGAACAAAGGCAATAGCGTGCTGTTGGTGGAACATGATCCAGACCTGATCAGGATTGCGGATCATGTGATTGATATGGGGCCTTTATCTGGACAAAAAGGCGGCGAAGTCATTTATCAGGGGAGTTTTGCTGATCTTAAAAGCTCCTCTGGTTTAACAGGGCAGTTTTTCCAGCGCCCCAATCAATATAAACAGGTGGCACGAAGCAGTCTGGAAAAAATGACCATAAAAAATGCGCGGCTCTTTAACCTGAAGAATATTAGTGTTGATATTCCCAAGAATTGTCTGACCGTGGTAACGGGTGTTGCTGGTTCAGGTAAAAGTACGCTGATGAGTAAAGTCTTACCGCAGCAATATCCTGAAGTGAAAATTATTGATCAATCTGCCATTACTGCAACGATCCGATCAAATCTACTCACTTATCTGGACTTACTGGACAGCATTCGCCAGTTATATGCGCAACAGAATAAGGTCAGCGCGAAACTGTTTAGTTTTAACAGTGAAGGGGCATGTCCGCAGTGTAAAGGTTCAGGTATTGAGAAAATTGAGCTGGCCTTTCTGGATGACGTGGAAATGGTGTGTGAGGTCTGTCATGGTTCAGGCTATGCAGAACAGGTACTCAACTATCTTTATAAAGATAAGAATATTGCCGATGCTTTAAAAATGACGGTTGCAGAGGCTTATGATTTTTTTGAAGTAGCTAAATTGAAGCAACAATTCAAGACCCTGATTGATTTAGGTCTGGACTATATTGCCATTGGTCAACGCCTGAATAGCTTTTCTGGGGGAGAACGACAACGCCTGAAACTCAGCCGTGAGCTTGATCAGACCAATAATATTTTCGTGCTGGATGAGCCAAGCTCAGGCTTGCATCCATCTGATACGGTTAAACTGATCCAGCTACTCAATACCATCGTTGAGCAGGGAAATACCGTCATTGTGATTGAGCATAATCTGGAAATCATGACACAGGCAGACTGGATTGTTGATATTGGACCATTGGCGGGTGAACAGGGCGGAGAACTGATGTTTGCAGGGCCAGTGAGCCAGTTATTAGAAAATAAGCAATCTTATACAGCGCATTATTTAAGAGATTATTTAAATCGCTAATAGCAAAAGAGGGTACGGCGTATCAGAAAGTCTGAGTCATGTCATGACTTGGTATCGAGCATGATATTTTTGTAAGTGACCACTAGACACTCTGGATAAAAGGTCGCATCATCCCCGCTTATCAAGGATGATAAAGCTCCACCATGACCACAAACAAAATTAATGCAGCGGAAAGTATCCGAGGCTTGGCATGTCTCGCCGTTGTGTTGTCACATTTATCGTTAACTTTCTTTCCCCAAATGCATAATTTTGGCTGGAGTAGCGTGCCTCAATATGAGGTTTTTGCACAATTACATCATTCTCCATTGGCCTTCTTTTATTCGGGCACGGGCGCAGTTTTTGTCTTCTTCGTTTTAAGTGGTTTTGTCCTGACCCTATCCAGTTTTAAAAAACAAAATACCGCCACACAGCTGAAAAAATCATTGATTAAACGCTATCCACGTTTGGCCATTCCCGCGTTTGTCTCTTGTATTGTGGCCTATCTGGTATGTTTTGTGCCCGTTGATGTTTCTCATGTTTCAGAATGGGGGGCTGCTTTGGCCAATCCTCATCCTCAACTGAAGACGGCCCTCTATGAGGGAAGTATTGGTGCATTTCTGTTTGGAGATTCAAGCTATAACTGGGTTTTGTGGACCATGCAAATTGAATTGCTTGGCTCATTGGTGATTTATCTGGCAAGTTATCTATATAGTAAATTGCCCATTTTATCTGCTCTCTTTTTGCTGGTGAGCGTTGCTGCGGCTTATATGATTTCGCAGACCGTATTACTTGGCATTCTCAGCTTTATATTGGGAATGGGGCTATTTCTGTATGCGGCAGAGCTAGGGACGGCTGTTTCTATACTCTTGTTCTTGTTCGGTCTGTATTTTTGCGGGGCACATAATAGCAGTTCGAGTTATCAGTTTTTTATATCATTTCTGGGCGAACAAACTTACGATTATCTGAATTTTCTTGGTGGCTTTCTGGTTGTGTATGCTGTGTTAAAAGGCAAATGGCTGGCCCAGTTTTTTGATCAACGTGTCTTGGTGTTTTTGGGTAAAGTATCTTTTTCAATTTATCTGATTCACTTGGCAATACTTTATGCCTTGGGTATTCCATTCTTCAATCTTTTGCATGTGCAGCTGGCGTTCTCTTATTTCAATGCAGGATTGCTGGTAAGCCTGTTTACGATGGTGGTGAGTATCATTTTGGCGCAGTTTTATAGCCGTTACATTGACGATGCCGCGATGAAAGTGTCGAATAAACTGGCTAAATTATTTTAGTCTTTAGGATGAGATCAGATTCTGTGCCATAGCCCTTAAAAAATTGAACAAACATTACAAAAATAATCAGTGAATGCTTTCTATTCAGCCCAGAATCAGTTTTAATCATAAAAGGCATAATAAAAATATGGGTTTAAAAATATGAACCGTAACCATCTGCAGCAATTTGCATGGGTCACTTCCTTTTCAATTGTTCTATCAGGCTGTGCAACTTCATCCATACCCGTCAGTTCCAGCGAGAAACTGTTTTATGGCGGCCCCATTTTAACCATGACGGGTGATACGCCAGAATATGCCGAGGCCTTGCTGGTCAAGAATGGCACCATCCGTTTTGTGGGCAGCAAACAGCAGGCGGAACAACTGGCTGATAAAACCGTTCAAGTCATCGATCTCAAAAACAAAATCTTGCTGCCAAGTTTTATCGATGCCCATAGCCATGTGAATATGGTGGGTTTTCACCAGATGGTCGCCAATCTATATCCGCAACCTGATGGACAGGTCTCGGATATTCATTCATTGGTTAATGTGCTGAATACATGGAAAAAGCAACATCCAGAAGTGATTCAGACCATGGGCGGCTGGATATTGGGCAATGGCTATGATGATGCACAACTCAATGAAAAAAGACACCCCACCGCAACTGATCTTGATCGCGTCTCAACAGATCAGCCTGTGATGATTTTGCATCAATCTGGACATCTGGCTTCCGTTAATCATAAAGCACTCGAATTGCTAAAAATTGATCAGAATACGCCGAATCCTGCGGGTGGCGTGATTCGCCGTGAAGCCAATTCCAACGTACCGAATGGTGTCCTTGAGGAGTCGGCACTGTTTACTGCAATCGGTTCGATTTTTAAAGATGTACCGCCCGCTGTCATGTTCCAGATCGCACAGAAAGGCATTGATGCTTACGTGAAAAATGGCTTCACTACGGTACAGGAAGGACGGGCAGATCAGGGCACGACTGAGATGTGGCGGAGCTTGGGCCAGCAAAATCAGTTGCCGATTGATATGGTGTCTTATCCAGATATTACCACCAGCAAGGACTATATGCTCAAATACGGTAGCAGTCGTCAGTATGATCACCATTTCCGCATTGGTGGGGTTAAAATCAGTCTGGATGGCTCACCTCAGGGCAAGACCGCTTGGTTGACACAACCGTATCTGGTGCCGCCTGAAGGCAAGGATAAAACCTACAAAGGCTATGCGGCGATCAGCAATGATCAAGAGGTGAAGGATTATATTAATTTAGCCTTCAAACAAGGCTGGCAAGTGCTTGCACATGCCAATGGCGATGCTGCAATTGATCAGTTTATTGCTGCGGTAAAAGACGCGACCCAAAAGCAGGGTCAAGCAGATCGTCGAAGTGTGCTGATTCATTCACAAACGATTCGTGATGATCAACTTGACCAACTCAAGGCACTGGATATTATTCCTTCCTTCTTCTCGCTGCATACTTTTTATTGGGGTGACTGGCATCGTCAACAGACACTGGGTGAGCAGCGTGCAGCACGTATTTCCCCTACAGCAACGGCGTTAAAGAAACATCTGATTTTTACCGAACATCATGATGCGCCTGTTGTACCGCCAAGTAGCATGATGATGCTTGATGCGACTGTGAATCGAACCACCCGTAGTAATTATGTCTTGGGCGCAAATGAACGGGTAAGTCCTTATCTGGCGTTAAAGTCGATGACGGACTGGGCTGCCTATCAATATTTTGAAGATCAACAGAAGGGAACTTTAGCTCAAGGCAAACTGGCAGATCTGGTGATTCTGGATCGGAACCCGCTGACTATTCCAAGCCGCGAGATTAAAAAGATCAAGGTGGTGGCGACTTATAAAGAAGGTAAGCTCATTTATCAGGATTCAAAAAATTAAAATTATAAAAAACCGAGCTATTTAGCTCGGTTTTTTTATGCGATCTAAGCTCAGCTTAGATATCGTCTAGGTTAATACCTAAACGTGCCGCAACTTCTTCATAGGCTTCAACCACACCACCTAAACCTTGGCGGAAACGGTCTTTATCAAGTTTTTTCTTGGTGTCTTTGTCCCATAAACGGCAACCGTCTGGAGAGAACTCATCACCTAGGACGATACGGTCATGGAATACACCAAATTCAAGTTTGAAATCTACCAGAATCATATTACCAGCGTCGAATAATGCTTTAAGTACATCATTTACTTGGTAAGTGAGTTCTTTCATTTTTTCAAGCTGTTCAGCAGTCGCCCAACCTAAAGCAATCGCTTGAGATTCATTCACCATTGGATCGCCAAGAGCATCATCTTTAAAGAATAATTCAAATGTTGGCGGTGTTAACTCTTTGCCTTCTTCAACGCCTAAACGACGGCAAAGTGAACCAGCAGCATAGTTACGAATGACACATTCAACAGGAATCATCTGAAGTTTTTTTACGAGAACTTCAGTTGGAGAAAGCAATTTTTCAAAATGGGTTTCGATGCCTGCTTCAGCCAGTTTATCCATGATGAAGGCGTTAAAACGGTTGTTGACCTTGCCCTTACGATCGAGTTGCTCGATTTTTTCGCCATTGAATGCCGAGGCATCATCGCGAAAGACTAAAATCAGGTGATCAGCGTTATCTGTTTCATATACAGATTTTGCTTTACCAGTATAGAGCAAGGTTTGTTTTAACATGAGGGAACCTTTTGAAAAAAATGCCTAGTAAACGACTAGGCTGGCCAGTTTTGGTAAATCTGGGCTAATACTTCCGTTGCAACCGCAGGGTCTGCAAAGGTTGTATCAAGTTTAAACAGTGCAATGGTATTGCTTGAGCCAACAGCGGTAAGCTTCAGTAGGTAGTTTTGCTCACCCACTTTAATAGTCGCTTCATAGCCATGATCTGCCTGAGAGATGACTTTATAGTTGAGGCTGCTGACAGTCGCAAAAGCATATTGCCAAGCAGTTGCAGTCGGGCCATCCACTTTAAGCAATGGGTTCTTATTCCCATCCATCACCAGTTGTGGACGACCTAAGCTGGTTGCTGTTGCTTCAGTTGTCGTGGTTGCAGTTTGCGCTGACTCTGGACGAGGTAACGCATAACGTTTGCCCGTCTTGTTCTCAAATGACGGTGCATGTTGAATCGCAAGTGGGTCAACCGTTGGTGCTGGATACAATGGCGTAAATGGTCTTACCGTTGCATTCTCAGGGAACTTGAGTGGTTCAAGCGCTTGCGCTTTTTTATAATCTAAAGAATGATTATTGAGGGCAAAACGACCACAACCAGCCAAACTTAAAGCTGAAATGACTAGGACAACACCAAGACGTAATTGCATCATAAATTGCTCGTATTAAATAATTCCCGCAGTTTTTAAATCTGTGCGGAGAGGTTCACGATATTGTTCTGCTAGAGCGGTTAATGGCAGGCGTAAACCTGTACTGATATATCCCATCTCATGCAACGCCCATTTCACAGGAATTGGGTTTGATTCGCAAAACAAAATATTGTGTAGATTTGCAATTTGCTGATTCAGACTTTGAGCCTTTGCTTGATCGCCTGCTAATGCAGCTTCACAAACTTCGCTCATTTGTTTTGGTGCAACATTGGCAGTAACCGAAATATTACCTTTCGCACCACGCAAGATCAGTTCCCAGGCAGTTTCATCATCACCTGAATATACGGCGATTTTACCTTCTAAACCTTCGATGAGGGCTTGACCACGTGGTACATCGCCTGTTGCATCTTTAATCCCAACAATGTTTTTAATTTCAGCAAGACGAATGACGGTTTCGTTTTGCATGTCTACACCAGTACGACCTGGAACATTATAAAGAATTTGTGGAATATCAACTGCTTCAGCAATCGCCTTATAGTGTTGATATAAGCCTTCTTGTGTTGGTTTATTATAATATGGCGTAACGAGCAGGGCTGCATCTGCACCGAGTTCTTTTGCTGCTTTGGTCAGCTCAATTGCTTCGCGTGTTGAATTTGCACCTGTACCCGCAATAATCGGGATGCGTTTATTGGCTACACGGATCACTTCTTTGATGACTTGTGTATGTTCTTCCATGCTTAATGTTGAGGCTTCGCCCGTTGTGCCAACAGCAACAATACTATGTGTACCTTGTTGGATGTGCCACTCAACGAGCTTCTCCAGGCTCTTCCAATCTACGCTACCATCTTCAAACATAGGGGTGACGAGTGCGACAATTGAGCCTTGAATATTCTGTGCTAGCTGAGTCATTTTAAAAAACTATCCTATTTTCCCATCCGAGATTGAATTAGTTGAAACGAAATATTGGATGGTTGCAGTATTTTGATTCGTCGTCCAATAATGAATTCGATTGAATGACAATTATGCAAATTATGACTGATCGGCGGCATAAGAACAATATGCTTTAGTCAAACAGCCGAAAACTTTAATTCAACTTTTACCTGAATAATTTTCATGTTAAGAAAAGTTCAGGTCGAAGTAGCCAGACGATAAAGAGCAGCGTATGGTAGAAAGGAGCGAGCAATCCAGAATGAAACACAATATGTATACACTTGCGAAACACAGCGCACTCATTGTTGTAGATGTACAAAACGGGTTTACTCCAGGTGGAAACTTGGCAGTCACTGATGCCGATCAGATTATTCCAGTGATTAATCAACTGGCCCGCCAGTTTGAAATGGTGGTGCTTACCCAAGACTGGCATCCAGAACAACATATTTCCTTTGCCGATAATCATCAGAATAAAGCGCCTTTTGAAACCATTGAGCTGCCTTATGGAACCCAAGTCTTGTGGCCTAAGCATTGCGTGCAGGGGACACAGGATGCCGAGTTTCATCCAGCCCTTGATATTCCAACAGCCCAATTGATTATCCGTAAAGGTTTTCATCCTGATATCGATAGTTATTCTGCTTTTATGGAAGCAGATCGTAAAACACCGACAGGCTTGAAGGGCTATTTAACAGAACATCAAATTGATACGGTTTATATCGTGGGGATAGCCACAGATTTTTGTGTGGCATGGACTGCCTTGGATGCGGCACAAATGGGATTTAAAACCTATGTTATCGAAGATGCATGCAAGGCAATTGATCTAAATGGGTCATTGCAAAGTGCATGGCAAAGCATGCAGGCAGAGGGTATTCAACGCATTCAGGCGAGTGCAATTTTGCCATAAGCTTGAGCTGCCAGAGCGAAAGGCGTTAAACTTTGAAAACTGATGAATCCACATCAGTCAAACCGTGACTTAAAGCAGAATTGAGCGTTTTATGACAGTCGAACTTGATGATTTTGATCAGAAAATTATCCATCATTTACAAATGAATGGACGTTTGGCCAATCAGGAACTCGCTGAATTGGTGGGGTTGTCGACTTCCCAGTGTTCACGCCGTCGAGTGAATCTCGAACAGAAAAAGATTATCACCGGCTATTATGCACAAATTGCGCTGAGTGCTGATCCAGCGCCGATCATGGGCATTATTGAAGTGAAATTACAGAATTATCATGATGCCACGCATGATCGTTTTGTTGAGTTCCTTCTCAATGAGCCAGCGGTTAAGGATATTCATAAATTGACGGGGAGCTATGATTTTGCCTTGAAAGTTGCGGTTAAAAATCTTGATGAAATGGTCAAGTTGATCGGCATCCTGTCTTCCCAGACTTTTGGTGTTAGCAACCTGAATACATCGATTGTTTTGGAAAAGCTCAAAGAAAATGGAATCGCAATTAAATAAAAATAGCTGATTTCTAATGAAAGATGGATCAGAAAGCCATGATTGACTGAAAATGAGCTGTTTATATTAAATGGCTTATTTTGAGTATAAATTGCATTTATGGTGAAAATATAAGAATAAATTGCGTATTTTCAATAAAAATGATCAAATATGCCGCCTTTTATTTGGAAGGCATCTCTCCCTTCTGCTGTTCTGTGATTGAGTTTTACCCTTATGAATACCGAGCAAAATGTATCTCTGGTCAGTCCAGTCGTGCCTATAATTGACCAACATTCCAAAGTTGAAGATGCATTGGCGCTGTTGACGGGTACATTTATCCTTTCTTTTGCCATGACCTTATTGCAGCAAGCGGGCATTATGACGGGAGGAACAGCAGGTCTGTCTTTACTCCTCCACTATATTACCGACATTAAATTTGGTGTTTTATTCTTCTTCATCAATATTCCATTCTATTATTTTGCTTATAAAAAAATGGGCATGGCCTTGGTGGTTAAAACTTTTATTGCGGTTGCTTTACTGGCAGGTTTTTCTGCAATCATTCCCCAATTTTTTCATCTTTCTGATGTCAATCCGATTTATGCAGCCATTTTTGCCAATGTCTTGATGGGCGTCAGTTTCCTGATTTTATTTAGACATCGTTCAAGTCTAGGCGGGATCAATTTGCTTGCATTGTATTTACAAGAACGCTTCGATATTCCGGCAGGTAAAGTGCAGTTGGGCATTGATATGGCAATCTTGCTTACGTCATTGCTGTTTGTAGACTGGAAATTGATTCTGGTTTCAATTATGGGTGTCATTATTTTAAATTCGATTATTCTGCTGAATCATAAAACCACACGCTATATTGCGTAAATCTGTTCTGTTTTATTCTTAGTATTTGATAAATAAAATATAAAAGCAGAGAAGAAGGGCGAACCCCTCTTCTCTAGATCGCATTATTCTACCGTTACACTCTTGGCAAGGTTACGTGGCTGATCGACATCAGTTCCACGTAATACAGCGACATGATAAGACAATAATTGTACTGGTACGCTGTAAACGATTGGCGCTAACCATTCATTAACGGCTGGAATATGTACAACGTGTTGACGGTCTTTACCGTGAATACCACTGTTTTCATCCGCGAAAACAAATAACTCACCACCACGTGCTTGTACTTCTTCCATGTTCGATTTGAGTTTATCGAGCATTTCATCATGCGGAGCCAAAATCACCACAGGCATTTCGTTGTCGACTAAAGCAAGAGGGCCATGCTTCAATTCACCTGCGGCATAACCTTCAGCATGAATATATGAAATTTCTTTCAATTTCAATGCACCTTCAAGCGCGATTGGGAAATGTGTACCACGACCCAAGAACAGGCAGTGATTCTTTTCCACGAACAGCGCAGACAAGCGAAGAATTTCAGTATCACCTTGCAAGGTATCTAAAATGACTTTCGGGCAGTGCCATAAAGCAGTAGTAATTTCATTCAGTTGCCCATCAGAAAGACGTTGTTTCACCTGACCAATTTTCAGGATTAACAACATCAATGCCGCAAGCTGAGTGGTAAAGGCTTTGGTTGATGCCACACCAATTTCAGGGCCAGCCAGCGTCAGTAAATGGTGATCTGTTTCACGCACCATTGATGACGTTGCGACGTTACAAATCGTCATTGTCGTGATGTCAATGTTGTTAGCTTTGGCACGTTTTTGAGTTTCACGTAACGCAGCTAAGGTATCCGCAGTTTCACCTGATTGAGAAATACAGATATATAGCGTATTGGCAACGATGACAGGTGTGCGATAGCGGAATTCACTTGCGATTTCAACCTGACAAGGCACGCCAATCAATTGCTCGAACCAGTATTTGGCAATCATGCCCGCATGGTAGCTGGTACCACAGGCAATAATTTGAATTTGCTGGATTTTACTGAAATCGGCATCGGCATGATTTAAGAAATCTTCGCGTAAGCTATTGCCATTCAATGCTTGAGAAATGGTTTGCTGAATCGCTTCAGGTTGCTCATAAATTTCTTTGAGCATGAAGTGCTTATATTCGCCTTTAGAAGCATTACTAACAGTTGCATCTAATTCTTTGACTGGGCGTTCAACCGCTTCACCATTTGCAAAAACTTCAATGCTATTACGGGTTAAGCGTGCAATATCGCCTTCTTCTAAATAAACAAAGCGATTGGTCACAGGCAACAAAGCCAACTGGTCTGAACTGATAAAGTTCTCACCAATACCCACACCAATGACCAGTGGAGAGCCTTCACGCACGGTAATCAGCTCATCCGGATGTGCAGTATGCACAATACCCAGTGCATATGCACCTTTCAGGCGAGGTGTAATTTTTTGTACCGCTTCCAGCAGACTATCAGTTTGTTTTAGTGCTTCATTAACGAGATGCGCAACAACTTCTGTATCTGTTTGAGAGGTAAAGACATAACCTAAAGCTTGTAATTCATCTTTAAGTTCTTGGTAGTTCTCAATAATACCGTTATGTACAACGGCTACATTGCCAGAAACGTGTGGATGCGCATTGTTTTCAGTCGGTTTACCGTGTGTTGCCCAGCGTGTGTGTGCAATACCCACATTACCTGTTAACTGCTGTTCTGCTACGGCTTCAGCTAGATTAGCTACTTTACCTACGCGACGTTCACGCAGGATTTGCTGTTTATTGAGCAAGGCTAAACCTGCAGAGTCATAGCCACGATATTCCAGACGTTTTAGACCTTCGATCAGAATCTCGGTTACACAACGTTCAGCAACGCCACCAACAATACCACACATAATTTTATCCTCTTATTTTTTCAGTTTTTGGGGACGTTGATAATCCGCTTTTTCAAACTGCTTTGCTCGTTCCACAGCCAAACTACGCTCAGCCACATCTCGTGTTAAGGTAGATCCCGCACCTGTGGTCGCACCCTGACCGATTTTGATTGGTGCAACCAATGAGTTATTGGTTCCAATAAATACATTGTCTTCAATAATGGTACGGTGCTTGTTGGCGCCATCATAGTTACAGGTAATCGTGCCTGCACCAATGTTACAGCCTGCACCGATATCCGCATCACCTAGATAAGTGAAGTGGTTGGCTTTAGAACCAAGACCAATATTTGAATTCTTTACTTCAACAAAGTTGCCGATATGCACGTCATTGGCAAGATTAGCACCTGGGCGTAAACGCGCGAATGGCCCAATCTGGGTATTTTCCCCAACTACCGCGTTTTCAAAAATACTATAGGCCTGAACCTTGGTACCTGCAGCAATACGGGTATTCTTTAAGATACAGCCAGCGCCGAGGTGGACGTTATCGCCAAGTTCGCAGTCACCTTCAATGATGACATTGACATCAATTTGTACGTCTTGACCGCACTTGAGACTGCCACGCAAATCAAAACGATTTGGGTCAATCAGATGAACACCTTGTTGCATCAATTCTTTGGCTTGCTGTTGCTGGAATTGGCGTTCTAAGGTTGCCAGTTGTAGACGGTCATTGACGCCTTCAACCTCGAATTCTAGCTCAGGCTGAATAGATGCAATCTCTAAGCCATCTTCAACTGCCATTGCGACAATATCAGTCAGGTAATATTCACCCTGAACGTTATTGTTAGAGAGCTTTGGTAACCATTGATGCAGTTTGGCATTGCTGACGCAGTAAATACCTGTATTAATTTCCTGAATCTGGCGCTGTTCTTCATTGGCATCTTTATGTTCAACAATGGCTTGAATTTTGCCAGCTTGACGAACGATACGACCATAACCTGTTGGATTTTCAACATTCAGGGTGATCATGCCGATACCAGATTGACTCGAAGCTTCTAATAGTTGTTCAAGCGTACTTTGACGAACGAGTGGCACATCACCATAGAGAATTAAGGAAATACCATCTTGCGGTAGTACTGGTAAAGTCATTTGAACCGCATGGCCTGTGCCTAACTGTTCAGCCTGCTCAACCCATTCGATCTGTTCGGCAACGAAGCTTTGTTTAACCAGCTCACCGCCATGACCATAAATGGTAATAATATTTTGCGCATTCAGTTTTTTTGCCGTCTGGATCACATGACCCAGCAGTGGACGACCTGCCAATGGTTGTAATACTTTTGGTAGTTGTGAACGCATTCGCGTTCCTTTCCCTGCTGCAAGAATAATAACAGTTGTTGACATAACTAACTCTAATTTATGGCTTAAGTCAAAATATAAAAATGAATAATAAGAATACAGAGTGCTGCCCAAAGTCCCGCAATGATATCGTCGAGCATTATTCCGAAGCCGCCAGAAACTTTCTGATCTGCCCAGCTGATCGGGAATGGTTTCCAGACATCAAATATACGGAATAATACGAATCCAACAATGACCCATAACCAGTTCACTTGTTGCAAATAAAGCAAAGGGAGCAGGGTAATGGATTGTCCTGCAAACTCGTCCCACACAATACGTCCATCGTCGTGGACATTGATCACTTTTGCTGTATGGCCACAGATATAAATGCCAATCAAAGACATGAATATGACCACAACGATGCTGGCAGACAGACCGAGATATACCCATAGTGGCATAAACAGGAGTGCAAAGGCCGAACCAAATGTACCCGGTGCTTTAGGTGCTAAACCAGAGCCGAAACCGACACCGCAAAAAACGATGAAACGGTCAAACCAAGACATTTGGTTAAAGTGAATGGGAGGTTTATGCAAAGTGTTGGTATCCATGAACATGTAACGGGCATGTTTCGCCCATATACTCAAATAACAATCCAGTTTGTTGGGTAATTTCGCCAATTATTGTAATCGGAACATCTAATTGTTGTCGCGACAGTTCCTTAAAGTTTTGCGGTGATATTGTAAAGCATAATTCGTAATCATCACCGCCTGCAAGTGCATAATGCCAAGCCTGTTGCAGATCGAGTTGTTTTAGTGATGGATCTAACGGAAGTTGATCAAGCTGTAATTTTGCACCGACATCGGAAGCTTTCAGAATATGACCCAGATCCTGAGCCAAGCCATCTGACACATCAATCATGCTGGATGCCAGACCTTTCAGCTGTTGGCCAAGTTGACAGCGTGGCGTTGGGTAGTCCAGACGTTGTTGCAGGGCATGACCAAGATGCTGCAATCCAAAGGCTGCGTCTCCAACTTGCCCACTGACACAAATATAATCACCAACCTGAGCGCCTGCACGAGTAATGGCCTGACCGTGTTCAATCCAGCCCAACGCCGTCACGCTAATCGTGAGTTGAGTACTTTGAGTGGTATCGCCACCGATCAGGCTCACACCAAATTGATCACAGCAATCGAAAAGCCCCTGACTAAATCCAGCCAGCCAGTCGTGATCAACGGTCGGTAAGCTCAGTGCGAGTAAAATACTGTGGGATTTTGCACCCATTGCCGCCAGATCAGATAAATTGACAGCGACACTTTTCCAGCCAATAGCATGGGGAGCCGTATCTAGGGGGAAATGTCGACCAGCAACCAGTGTATCTGCACAGATCACCAATTGTTGTGAAGGAGGGGGGGTGACAATGGCTGAGTCATCACCGATGCCTAAACTTACATCTGCATTGGATGTACGCTTAAAGTAGCGCTCAATAATGGAAAACTCAGCCATACAACATCAAGCCTATTATTTTGCTTGTTGTTTTTCAGCTTCACGAAGTTTTGATGAAAGACGGTCTAATACACCATTGATGTATTTATGGCTGTCTGCACCACCAAAGTGTTTCGCTAACTCAATTGCTTCATCAAGTACAACACGATACGGAACTTCGAGGTGATCTCGTAGTTCATAAGCGCCTAAACGCAAAGTTGCAAGCTCTACACCATCAAGGGCATTTAGCTCACGGTCAAGTACCGGGATGAGTAACTCATCTAAGGCTTCATGTTGAGCAACCACTTGAGTGAGCAATTCATGGTAATAGTTAAGGTCAACTTTGTGCATCGCATTTTCAACACGGGTACGTGCTTCAATTTCATGTACAGGGTTATGACTCATTTGCCATTCATAAATCCCTTGTACAGCAAAACGACGTGCTTTGCGTTTCGCTGCATAAGCGGCCTGAAGTGTTTGCGACATGCTTTAAATTGCCTTTAATAAGTTAACCATTTCGATTGCAGTCAATGCAGCTTCGCTACCTTTGTTTCCTGCTTTCGTACCAGAACGTTCAATTGCTTGTTCAATGCTGTCTGTCGTCAAGACACCATTGATCACTGGCATTGTGCTTTCAAGTGCAACCACACCTAAACCTTTCGCACATTCGCCTGCAACAAAATCAAAATGTGGTGTGCTACCACGAATCACTGCACCTAATGCAATGATGGCATCAAATTTATTTGAAGCCGCTAATTTTTTCGCAACGATTGGCAGTTCCCATGCACCTGGCGCATGAATAACCGTAATCGCATCTTCTGAAACGCCATGACGTTTTAAAGTGTCGATTGCGCCTTCAAGTAAATGTTCAACCACGAAGCTGTTGAAACGACCCACTAAGATCGCATAACGACCTTCGCTTGCGAGATGTAATAAACCTTCAATACGGCGAATTGCCATAGCAACCTCGATTATTTTGCTGTGATTTGATCGGCAGTGATGTATTCCACTACCTCTAAATTAAATCCTGACAGGGCATTGAAACGAAGTGGAGAACTCAACAACTTCATTTTCTCAACACCCAAGTCACGTAAAATCTGTGCACCAACACCAATGGTCTGGTATTGGTGAGAAAGCGCGGCATTGGATTTCAGCGGTTTTGGCTGATTCAAACTATTTAAAGCTGGGCCTAAATCTTCTAAATGATTCTGACCAATCCAGACCAGTACACCACGATCACTTGCAGCAATGTTTTTCATTGCAAGATCAAGATTCCATGCGGGTGAACCGTCTGCTTTATTCAGCTTTAACAAGTCACGAATTGGACTGAAACCATGTACACGAACTGTCGTAACACCCTGTTTCGGTTCACCTTTGACCAAGGCAACGTGAATATCAGGGTTACCAATTTCACGGTATTTATACAGCTCAAAAGTACCATATTCAGTTTCAATGGTCTCTTGAGACAAACGTTCAACGGTTTGCTCATTGGTCATGCGGTAATGAATCAGATCCGCAATGGTCCCAATTTTTAAGCCATGCTTTTCTGCAAATACTTCCAGATCAGGGCGACGTGCCATAGTACCGTCATCATTGATGATTTCACAAATCACTGATGCAGGTTCAAGGCCAGCCAAACGGGTTAAATCACAGCCGGCTTCGGTATGACCCGCGCGGTGTAATACACCACCTGGTTGTGCCATCAATGGAAAAATATGCCCGGGCTGTACGATATCGCTTGGCTTGGCATGTGCAGCAACCGCAGTACGAATGGTATGTGCACGTTCAGCTGCTGAAATACCTGTGCTAATGCCTTCCGCTGCTTCAATCGATAGCGTGAAGTTGGTCGCGTGCTGTGCGCCGTTCTGATCAACCATTAATGGTAGGTTGAGCTGCTTACAACGCTCACGGCTTAAAGTCAGGCAGACCAAACCACGTGCATGGGTAATCATGAAGTTAATATCTTCAGGGCGAACATGCGTTGCAGCGATGACTAAGTCACCTTCATTTTCACGATCTTCATCATCCATCAGGATGACCATTTTGCCTGCACGAATATCTGCGACAAGCTCTTCAACACGACTCAGCGGCATTCGCTTTCACCTTTGATGTTGCCTTTTAAGGCTCTAGTATTCGATAAATCTGGCATAGTTTACCGCATTTTAAAAAATTTCGCCTGTGCTTCTTGATCAATTCAAATATGCCATCTGCAAAAGCAGATATTGGCCTGATCTGGAGCTGCTATTATGAACTTTCTAGGCTCATTTTGTGAGGCGTTTGAGCAGGGAAAAAATAAGGCTTTGTCGTGAAACAAAGCCTTATTTTAAGATCTAGCGCTTGAATCAGGATTCAGTGGCTGCTTTCGCTTTTTTGCCCATCAAGATTTCAGTACGCAGTGTTTGTGCTACAGTTGCACAGGCTTCATTCATGCCATTAATCATGAACGCATGGCGAGTCATGATATTGCTTGGATTCGGCATCGCCACCAATTCATAATTATTTTGAATGGTCTTAAGCTGATCATGATTGAGGTGTAAAGCCGCTTCTTTGGCATGTAGATGCTGAGTCAAGCGTTTCGCTGCTTCAACCGCATCCAGTTGCATAGCATCGACCGCGCCAGCAACCGCACCACGCGTTTGCAAGGCAAAACGTTTATCTTCACGGTAACGTTTATACAATACATCAGACAACAACTGGAACACGGCACCGACCATCATCAGGCATTCTAGCGCTTGTGGCTGTTCCGTGTTGGTGGTTAAAGTTGCACCTTCGCTATCAAATTCTTGGGTGACATGAATCTTAGCGGCATCAATTTCATAATGCTTGGCACAGAGGTCGATACTTTTATCCAAGAATAGCTGGCAAAGTTTAAAATATGGCACCGAAACAGACTGATTGACACTATTCAGAAGTTGCTTCGGATCATAGAACTGAATGTTCAAAGCCAATGCCTGATCATCCAGTTGAACCGCTTCTGCTGGACGCTTCTCGACGCGAGCCTTGCTCTGCGCTTTGGCCTGTTGTTGAGCCTGAGCAACCAGTGTCACCGTATTTTGTTTTTCGAGCGCCAATGCCTGAGTTAAACGTTGAATTTCATGCTTAAGATGATTTTCTTGGTTAATGCGAGCCAGATATTCACTACGTGTTGGACGGGCAATGGCACGATAGGCCAGCCAGATCAAGGCATGAATAAATAAGGAAACTAAAATCGCTAACCATTGGGTACGTAAGATTTCACCGATACTTGGCTGGATGAGGGTGATTTCAACCGTTCCAACTTTTTTCTCATTTTGCAATGCATCACGAACAAACACTTCGCCTTGGCGAGTTTTCGACATCCCACTGGTGGCAAGGACTTGCTTATTGGCATCCAAGATACGAATCGAAGCAACACTTGGATTGGTAGCATAACGATTCGCCACCAGAGCCAATGAAACGGTGTTGGCAGGTTCCAGCTCGGAAAGCGTATCTGCCACTAACTGACTTGTCATCAGTTGACCTTGGCTGGCGCGGTTTTCATTGAGTTGATGTGTCGTTGCAATCACCAATAAAAAGGTATGCAATGCAAAACTTACGATCAGTAGGCTAGCAAATAGCCCTTGGCGAGGCGCATTCAAGTTAAACTTCCAAGGCAAATAGATTTAGGTTCGGTTATGTTATGATTCTTACATACAATAGTTGTCGCTCAACCACGAGTCAATTCATGCGAGAAATCATTCTTATATCCTTTCTAGGACCAGATCAACCGAATCAGTTTACTCGATTAATGCAGGTACTATCCGTACATTCTTTGCAAATACTTGATGTAGGTCAGGCCGTTATCCACAATCAACTCACCCTCGGGATCGTTGTTGCATCGGATAATGAGACTGCTACTGCATTGGCAATGAAAGAGATTCTGATTTTAGCACATGATATTGGCCTAACAGTGCGATTTAAACCAATCTCCAACGCAGAATATGATCAATGGGTGAGTGAAGGTGGCCGAACACGCTATATCGTGACGGCACTTGCCCCAGAACTCACGGCTGCGCATTTGCAAGCGGTCACAAAAATTGTGTCGAGTCAGGGTTTTAATATCGAAACCGTCACGCGCTTATCTGGCCGTTTAGAGCTGGATACTGAGAGTCCTTTCCCGCGTCGGGCCTGTGTACAATTTGGATTGAGTGGGCAGATGTTAGATGCACAAGCCATGCGTGCAGCCTGCCTGAGCTTGTCAGGTGAGTTGAATATTGATGTCGCAGTACAAGAAGACAATGCGTATCGCCGCAATCGTCGTCTGGTGTGCTTCGATATGGATTCAACCCTCATCGAGCAAGAAGTAATTGATGAGTTGGCCTTAGAAGCTGGTGTTGGTGAACAGGTGGCTGAAATTACAGAGCGCGCCATGCTTGGGGAATTGGATTTCCAGCAAAGTTTCCGTGCCCGTGTTGCTTTATTAAAAGGTCTGGATGCGTCAGTTTTACCTAAAATTGCAGAACGTTTGACCGTGACTGAAGGGGCAGAGCGTCTGATTTCAACATTGAAAGCGCTAGGTTATAAGACCGCAATTCTATCAGGTGGTTTCCAGTACTTTGCTGAGTACTTGCAAGCAAAACTTGGGATTGATGAAGTGCATGCCAATATTCTTGATGTTGAAAATGGCATCGTGACAGGAGAAGTGAAAGGTGCGATTGTCGATGGTGCACGTAAAGCTGAGCTACTGCGTCAACTGGCTGAGAAAATGGGCATTTCCTTAGAACAGGCGATGGCTGTTGGAGATGGTGCTAACGATTTGCCAATGCTCTCGATCGCGGGGCTCGGTGTCGCATTCCGTGCCAAGCCTTTGGTTCGCCAAAATGCCAATCAAGCAATTTCCAGTGTGGGTTTAGATGGTGTTTTGTACTTGTTAGGTATGCATGATAAAGACCTGAATCGCGCTTAACACAGCGATTTTGGGTTTCAAATAAGGCCGCTTTTGAAGCGGCTTTATTCATTTTTAAGTCGTCACGATTCCGTCATATTTATGTCTAAATGTATAGAAAAACAACGATAAAAAATTTCTGAAAAAAGTTTTTTTAAGCCCGAAAACATCGATAGTTTTTTGTAATGACACGCCGCAATTGATGCTATATGGAGATTCGGGACTTTTGTAATTTTAAAAAATGTAATTACAAAAGCATATTGCGACAGCTTATGTCGTAAGGTTAATTTCAGGCTCTTTTTTTCTAAAAAAAACACTCCATAATGCATAAAGACGTTAATGCAACACCAAGTACTGTTTGAGATTACAGAACAATATAGAGGTCTGGACACAATTGCAGACCATCCTTTTTAAGACGGAGGTTTCTATGGAAGCAGCGAATTTCACCATGTTGGTTGGATTTGGCTTAATCGCTGTCGCAATTATTGCTGTTTTCTTTTCTCCTTATCGTCGTTGGTTAGGTTTTATGTTGGCAGGTATGCTCTGCTGGGGACTGTTAGAAGTGGTACGCTTTGGTGCGCAAACCATATTCGAGATGTCAGTCGCCTATAGCTATCTCACCGCATTGAGCTTCGCGATGATTACGGTTACATTTATTTTGTTACGTGAAGATAAACAAGCACAAAAACAACTGGCAAATCGTCAGTATATTGAACATACACCTGTTTATAAGGATGATCAGCAACAATGTTCTAGCAGATAAATTATAATAATTTTAACAACATCAAAGGCATGCTCAGCATGCCTTTTTTGCACTAACTTTCTGCAACAAAGCTTTTTCCGACTTTTCTACAATTGTGCTAGGATACAGTTGTCTTAATTTTCATCATAATACTGTAGGCATAAATGTCATGAAGCTTTCTTCTTTACCTGTGGTTAAGTTACCTATCGTTGATGTAAGCACTGATCCACTTGATCTATTAGTGGCAGGTTTGGCGTTACGTATGAAGCAATTGGCACGCACTAGCCCGAAGTTTATTGAATTGGTTCATGACCGTGAGTTCCGTATTCAGATTGGTACGGATTTAGGTTTTGCGCGTCAAATTATTGTGAACCGCGGCAAAATTGATACAGTGGCAGGTAACCCAGAACAAGCTGATTTTATTTTGCAATTTGCTTCAAGTGAGCAAGGCGTAAAAACTTTACTGAAAGGCGACCCAACTGCATTTATGACAGGGATGCAGGACGGCAGCATTAAAATGGAAGGGGACTTTAGCTTATTGGTGTGGTTTAACCAAGCTGCAAAACTGATTCCACCTAAAGTACCAAAACCAGTAAAAGAAAAAATCCGTCAGGCACGTGCATTTATTAAAGAAAAAACAGGCAAATAAAAATGTCATAAAAAAACTCCCAAATCGGGAGTTTTTTTATGTGCTTGAATTATTCAATGTCCAGATTAAAGGTCACTGGCCCATCATTAATTAAATGAATTTTCATATCTGCTGCAAAAATTCCTGTTTGCACATTATTGAATTGTTGGCGGGCATATTCCACTAGCTGTTCATAAAGTGCTTTGGCTTCGGCTGGTGGCATCGCTGGACCAAAGTCTGGGCGTAAGCCTTTTTGCGTTTGTGCCATCAAGGTAAATTGAGAGACCAATAAGATCCCGCCATTTGCTTGGCTGACATTCCAGCCCATTTTGCCTTGTTCATCATCAAAAATTCGGTATTTCAGAATTTTATCAATCAGCTTCTGGCCTTTCTCTAAAGTATCTTCTTTACCCAGACCTAAAAATACCAGTAAGCCGTGTTGAATCTCACCTGTAGTTTCGCCCTCAACCACCACTTTCGCTTCGAGGACGCGTTGAATTAGTGCGCGCATAAGAATTAAAGATTAAATGTTCAGTCAGTTGTGCAGTCTAGCAGATTTAGTGACCGTACAGCGGGGTGCAAAATAGAGCCTCCGAATGCTTGATCTTATTTTTCGATTTGTTTTATTAAAATTATCTTTTTTATCTATTGTTAAAATCTTTGTATAGTCCCCGTGCAGGAAAGGTATTTGATTTGGGATTTAATAGTATGTTTAAACGAACGTTTTTATTCACAATAATGGCAGCAACGTTAGGTACCGCGTATGCAGCTCCTCTAACAAAAGACAATGGTGCACCTGTCGGTGACAACCAGAACTCAACCACAGCTGGCGCAAATGGTGCAACCTTATTGCAAGATGTGCAGCTTATTCAAAAATTACAGCGTTTTGGCCGTGAGCGTATTCCTGAACGTGTGGTACATGCACGTGGTACAGGCGTATACGGTGATTTCGTCGCAACAAAAGATTTGTCTGATTTAACCGTCGCTTCTATGTTTAAGGCAGGTACGACTACACCTGTATTTGTTCGTTTTTCTACGGTGATTCATCCGAAAGGTTCACCTGAAACTGCACGTGATCCACATGGCTTTGCTGTGAAGTTTTATACCCAGCAAGGGAACTGGGATCTGGTCGGGAATAACTTGCCTGTATTCTTTATCCGAGACGCGATCAAGTTTCCTGACTTTGTACATGCGATGAAGCCTGACCCTGTGACCAATGTTCAGGATCCGAACCGCATTTTTGATTTCTTAAAAAGCCAGCCGTGGTCGATCAATATGTTGACCTATGTCTATTCAAACTTGGGCACACCTGAAAGCTACCGTACATTGGATGGCTTTGGCGTGCATGCATTCAAGTTATACAACGACAAGGGTGAATATAAGTACGTCAAATTTAACTGGCGTTCTAAGCAAGGGGTAAAAGGTCTGAATCTAGATCAGGTACGAGAAGTACAGGGCCGTGACTGGAGCCACTTGACCAATGATATGTATAAAAATGTCTATGCTGGAAACTATCCGAAATGGGACTTATACATTCAGGTACTTGATCCAAAAGACTTAGATAAATTTGATTTCAATCCATTAGATGCAACCAAAATCTGGCCGAATGAGCTAGTCCCTGAAATGAAAGTCGGGACCTTGACGCTGAATCGTATGCCGAAGAATTTCTTCCAGGAAACAGAACAGTCAGCATTTGCGCCTGGCAATCTAATTCCAGGTATTGAGCCATCGGAAGACCGTTTATTACAAGGTCGTATTTTCTCTTATTCAGATACACAGTTGTATCGTTTGGGCGCCAATCACCAGCAAATTCCAGTGAACCGTCCGCGTGTGGCGGTGAACAACAATAATCAGGAAGGCTTCATGAATATGGGACAAACGGAGTCTCATGTGAATTATGAACCAAGTACGATTGAGCCGAAGCCATCAACTGAGATTGCGCGTGCAGTAGCAACGCCGTTGCAAGGTAGCGTCATGCAACAGGCGATTCAGAAACAGCAGCCATTTAAACAAGCTGGTGATGTATATCGCAGTTATTCAGCATTGGAAAAGAATGACCTGATTCGTAACCTTGCCGCTGATTTAGGCCAAGTTAAAGATGTAGAAACCAAAACCATTATGGTCTCTTACTTCTATAAGGCGGATGCCGATTATGGAACGCGTCTGGCCAAGGCTGTGGGCGTAAATCTTAAAAATGTACAGAACAAAGCAGCTCAGTTGAAAGACGAATAAACGCTTTATTGATGTGGTAACAGGTGCCTGAATGTTACCCCCAGAAAGTCCTGTAACCTCAATAGCCTTTCCTGCACCTAGGGCGAGTGTTACAGGCACTCCTTGTTCAGATTTTTGAGGAATGCTCATGATCCATTTACGTTCGATCTTGTTTGCTGCGTGCTTGCTTTGCAGCAGTGTGGGGACTTCGGTCTTTGCCGCAGTGCCATCTTCACAGGACAATGGTTCAGCAGAAGTCATTGAGCTGTTTTTCTCGGCGGCTAAAGTGGGAAATATTGAAGTCCTGCAAGAGTTTTTAAAGCATGGTTTTCCGATTGATATTCAGGATCAATCTGGCTATAGCGCTTTAATGATGGCGAGTTATTACGGTCAGAAAGATGCCGTCAAACTGTTGCTGCAACAAGGTGCCAATCGTTGTCTCCGAGACAAACGAGGGCATACCGCACTGATGGGTGCAATCGTGAAAGCCGAGTGGAGTATTGCCAAGCAGTTGCGTCAGGTGGATTGTGATGTCAATGCTGCCAAAACAGGTCAACTCACGGCAGAACAATTTGCGCTACAATTTGGTCAGCAACAACGTTTAAAAGAAATCCAGCCATTATCAGAAAAATAGTATCTGGTTTAGCTAACACATTGAATTTAAAAAGCTGCCAATGGTTTATTTTCGTGAAAAATCATCCATTGCAATCGACAGACTCATTTCTGTGCAAAAGTGTGCTTTAATGCTTGAACGAGAATAGATCTTAGTCAGTCATGTCTACACCAATTATTCAATCTTTACTTGATACCGACTTATATAAATTCACCATGTTGCAGGTGGTGTTACATCAGTTTCCACAAACGCATAGTGTGTATCTATTCCGTTGTCGAAACCTCGAAGATACAGTTTATCCGCTCGTTGAAATTCTGGATGACTTGAATCAGCAGCTCGACTGGCTATGTGAATTGCGCTTTGCTGAAGATGAGCTGCAATATCTGCGTTCGTTACGCTTTATTAAAAGTGATTTTGTTGATTATCTAGAACTCTTCCAGTTAAAACGTCGTTTTATTCAAGCCAGTATTGATGAGGCGGGTCGTCTCGATATTCGCATTGAAGGGCCAATGGTTCAGGCGATGATGTTTGAGATCTTTGTCCTGGCGATTGTCAATGAACTGTATTTCCGCCGTATTCGTAGTGATGAGGTTCTGGCAGAAGGCGAACGTCGTTTACAGCAAAAACTGGTGCAACTACAACATTACGCACAAGAACAACAAGAGAATGAACCTCCATTTTTAGTGTCTGATTTTGGGACACGCCGTCGCTATAGCTTTGAATGGCAAAAACATGTAGTGCAAGCATTTCATACTGCGGCACCAAAGGTATTTCGTGGTACCAGTAATGTGCTGTTGGCGAAACAGTTGGGGATTAGCCCGATTGGAACCATGGCACATGAATTCCTGCAAGCTTTTCAGGCCCTTGATGTACGTTTGCGTAATTTCCAGAAGGCTGCTTTAGAAGCTTGGGTACAAGAATATCGGGGTGACCTCGGGATTGCCTTGACTGACGTGGTCGGCATGGATGCATTCTTACGCGATTTTGATTTGTATTTTGCCAAGCTGTTTGATGGTTTACGTCATGACAGTGGTGACCCGTATGAGTGGGGAGATAAGGCGGCTGAGCATTATCGTAAACTCAAGATTGATACCAAAACCAAGATGTTGACCTTTAGTGATGGGCTGAATCTGGAAAAAGCATGGTTATTGCATCAATATTTTAAAGACCGTTTTCAGGTGAGCTTTGGTATTGGCACCAATTTGACCAATGATATGGGGCAGAAGCCTTTGAATATTGTGTTGAAGCTGGTGGAGTGTAATCGTCAGTCGGTGGCGAAGATTTCGGATAGTCCAGGAAAAACGATGACTGATAATGATACGTTCTTAGCGTATTTGCGTCAGGTATTTGAGATTGAAGAAAATGAAAGTTAGTCTTTAAGCAAACTGATTTAGAGAGTAGTGATCACGGTATCTTACCGAGCATTATTGAAATATCTGGATAAACCTTCGGTTCGACCTACTTTTCTTTCGGGAAAAGTAGGCAAAACCATTGTCATCCACAAAACCTGTTCATTTCCTTCTACTATTTTATCTTTCGCAGAAACAATATCTTGTAAATATTGCGCAGGTTGTGGATGACGTTTTCGAGTATCCCATTACATGCGATAGGTCATATTAAATTTGACGCGTTTTATGGACATTCATTTATCTGTATATCTCCTTTTCTGCTAAATGAATGCAAAAAATCAGACAAAGATAAAAAGTCGGCTATGCTAAAATTATTCATAAGGCGGATGACAAAACAGCATAACAATGACTGATGTAGATTTTAAACTGGGTTTACTGATTGAACCTGAACAACTCGTACCCTATTTAGGACATGAGCGAATTCGTATTGTCGATTTAAGCCGGGCATCGGTTTATGAACAACTGCATATTCCCCATGCGATTCATTTACAACCGAAATATCTGGTTGCACAACAAGAACAAGCCAGTGGCGTGTTACCTGATCTAGAAGGATTACAGGCTTTAATTGAGAAGCTAAATATTTCACCGCAACATCATGTGGTGGTGTATGACGATGAAGGTGGTGCTTGGGCTGGGCGATTAATCTGGAATTTACATTGTCTGGGTTTTCATCATACCAGTCTGATTAATGGTGGGATTCATGGCTGGTTGGGCGCGGGATTGCCGACGACGGCTGAAGTCGATCCAGTGAAACCCATTACGGATCTGTTGCAGATTGATTTAGACACCGTTCAGCAATATCGGGTCGAATATCAGGAATTGTTGAAGCAAGTCGAAGAACAGAATATTCAACTGTGGGACTGCCGCAGTAATGATGAATATACAGGTCTACGTTTAGCTGCGCGACGCGGCGGTCACATCCCAAATGCGTTACATTTTGAGTGGAGTACTGCCCTTAATCGTGAAAATCATCTAAAATTACACCCGCTTGAACGCACACAACAACGTTTAGAACAATTAGGCTTTAATTTACAACAACCTGTGGTGGTGTACTGTCAGTCTCACCATCGTTCGGGCTTGGCGTATATTTTGGCAAGATTGCTGAACTGGCAAGTTAAAGCCTATGATGGTGCGTGGAGCGAATGGGGCAATCGCCTCGATAGTCCTATTATTTCAGGAGAGTCACCGTTGTGAGTTTTGCAGCAGATTTAAAAAAACAATTATTTATCAAAGCACAAAATCTTGTGCCGCAACATCAACTCAGCCGTGTGATTGGCAAGGTTGCCGCAAGTGAAAATCTCTTGGTAAAAACTGCTGTTATTCAGGCATTTAAAGCAAAATATGGGATTGATATGAGTATTGCGGAACAAAGCAATGCGCAACATTATAAATCTTTTAATGAATTTTTTACCCGTGCACTCAAAGAAGGTATACGCGGTATTGATGAACAAGCGGATAGTATTGTTTGTCCTGCGGATGGTGCGATTTCACAGCTTGGTAAAATTGAAGCGGGTGATATTTTTCAGGCCAAAGGCCAAAGTTTTTCAGTGGAAAAATTGATTGGTGATCCGCAGTTGGCGAAGCCTTTCCATGAAGGGCAATTTGCTACGGTTTATTTATCACCTAAAGATTATCACCGTGTGCATATGCCTTTGGCCGGTACATTGACCGAAACTTTATATATTCCAGGCGAATTATTCTCGGTCAATCAAGTGACTGCTGAGAATGTACCGGGCTTGTTTGCGCGTAATGAGCGTATGGTCTGCTTATTTGATACCGAACTTGGTCGTATGGCGGTGGTTCTGGTGGGTGCAATGATTGTTGCTGGTATTGAAACAGTCGCAACGGGTAAGGTCAAACCGACGGGTCGTGTTGAATTGCAACATCATCAAATGCAATTGGATAAAGGCGCGGAATTAGGTCGCTTCTATCTTGGCTCAACCGCTGTAATTTTATTTGAAAAAGATAAAATGGTCTGGGAAGAGCAATTCAAGGCCAATTCAACTGTGGTGATGGGTGAGCGTTTAGGTCATTCGGTTTAAGTTGTTTTGTGCTCAAAAATAAAAAGCCTCTCAAAGCAATTTGAGGGGCTTTTTATTTGTTGGATCATTCAGTTTGTGGCTTTGTTATGAGGTATAGCAGGTGGGTGTCACGCCCGTATGTTGACGGAAAAAAGCGATAAATGCACTGTCACTGCTAAATTCTAGCGCTTGAGCAATCTCACTGATACTTTCATTTTCAGCTAACCTTTCGATGGCTTTCAATAGTCGCCATTGCTGACGCCAGTTTTGATAATTCATCCCTGTTTCTTTTATAAATATTCGGCTAATGGTGCGTTCACAAGCACCAGCTTGTTGCGCAAATATATTTAACCGTAAGGGCAATTCACCTTGACGAATACGCTCTATCCAGATCGATAAGCGACGATCTTGCGGAAATAATAATCCCCAGTTTTCTTTTGGTGCCGTGTTTAATTCTTCCATAAATACGGTCAAAAGACTGTTTTGAGATTTCGCAGACATATCCCAAGGCCAAAATGCCATTCGTTCAATCACTTCAAACAAAAGTGGATTAACCGCAAAAATCTGTAGTGGAATTTGTTTCAGGGGTAAATCCATTGAGAAGTATAAAGAGCGATAGGCAATCACCCCGCGCATTATTGCACGATGTAACACACCTGCTGGTATCCATGCTGCCCGTCCGGGAGGAAGTAAATAAATCTTTGTCTCCATTTCGATCGTAATACAGCCTGCTGCAGAAAACAGGAGTTGATGTCGTTCATGACTGTGCTGTCCCGAGTCATGTACAGGCATATCTGCAGCGATACCCACCACAGGGAGATGAAAATGATCGGCATTAAAGCAGGTTGTGGGGCTGATTTTCGCCATCTTGTCCATTTTTTTATATTTTGAGTCTGAATTATTGTAATCAGACGAATTCATTTTCACAACAATAGGCGGAACTCAGTCAGTAGTCAAAAATTGTGCAAATTAAGAAACAGCCACCGTTATGGTTATTAATTTTATTAATCATGTTTCCACAACTGGTAGAAACGATTTATAGCCCTGCTTTACCGAGTATTGCCTCGTCATTTCATGTGAGTCATGAACAAAGCTCTCAAACGCTTTCCGTATATTTCTTTGCTTTTGCCATCGGTGTCGTATTATGGGGCTGGTTAAGCGATTGGATCGGCCGCCGCCCAGCAATGCTTTTGGGATTAGTCTGTTATGCATGCGGTGCAGTGCTGGCAATATTTACAACTGATTTTAATATCCTGTTGCTGGCTCGTATGGTTGCAGCCTTAGGTGCTGCTGCTGGATCAGTTGTAGTGCAAACGATCTTACGCGATAGCTATGAGTCAAATGCTTTGGCACGTGTATTTTCTGTATTGGGAGCTGCACTCGCCATCAGTCCGGTCTTTGGTTTAATGAGTGGTGGCTGGATCGTTTCTTTTTATGGACATATTGGTGTTTTTATTGGATTGGCAATCTTAGCTATATGCTTATTTATACTTACAGTGGTGGTGCTACCCGAAACTCGTCCACAAACAATGGCGAAGCCAGCGCTATTTAAACTGGGTTCCGTTATGTTAAAGGATTTAGGAATCTGGAAAAGTGCTGTGTTAATTTCATTGTTCAACACAATGATTTTTAGCTATTACAGTCTTGCTCCATTTCTGTTTGAGCGATTGGGTTGGGGCGCACGTGAATTTGGCTGGACAGGAGGAGTGTTGGCTATTTCTTGTTTATTGGGGAGTTTTCTCAATCGCAGGATGTTAATGAAAGGCTGGAAGATTGAAGGGTTAATTCGATATACGTGTCTGCTCGCCTTATTATCTAGTATGTTAGTCTTTATTTTACAGGACTCTATCTGGTTTTTAGCCCCGATGATGGGGATTGTGATTGCTTATAGTATTGTTATTCCAAATGTACTTAGTACTGCATTAACTGATTATCGGCAATATGCAGGAACAGCTGGCGCAATATTGGGATTGACCTACTATTTATTACTGGGTGTGATGTTGGCTATAGCAGGTTTTGTTCAGAACTTAGGTCTTGTTTTAGCTGTTTGTGCACTTATTGCTGGGTTTTTGATAGTGAGAAAAAAGTCATTTTGAAATCCTATGCATGTATGATTATATTTTGATCTTAGAAAATTATTCTCCGTAGATAAATATGATTGAAGATATAAGATATTTAATTATTTTTGCGAAAATTGCTGAGTTTGGATCAATTTCCAAAGGCGCTAAAGCCTTAGGATTATCTGTTGCGACTGTGAGTTTACATCTAACAAAACTAGAAAAAAATTTAGAGTGTGCTTTATTTTATAGAAATACAAGGAAAATGACCTTAACACATGATGGTCAGAAGCTTCTAGATACGGCTCAGGCCATGTTAGTAACATATGAATCAGGAATTTTAGATTTTAAGCAACGCTCTATTATTAAAAAAACACAGCTTCATATCTCGATCCCTGCAGTCTTTATTCATGGAGATTTTATGCAATGTATTACAACATTTTGTGAAGCGTATAAGGATTTAACCTTGTATATCACTTGCGATGATAGCCGGACAGATCTCATTGCTGATAATGTTGATATTGCTTTTCGAATTGGTGAATTACCAGATAGCTCATTTAAAGCGAAATATCTATTTCCTTTAGCTCGCAGTATTGTTGCAAGCCCTGATTTTTTAAAACGATATCCAAGTATTAATCATCCTAAAGACTTGATGAATATGAAGTGGATAGGGTTGAGCATGAGAAAAAATAATAGAATTTTAAGGAATGTAGATACTCAAGAAGAAATAGAAATTTCATATCAGCCCAATATTTATGTAAATAATGTTGAGGCTTCCTATCAATTGGTAAAATTGAATGCAGGATTGGCTGCACCACCTGATTACTTGACTCAGTTAGACATTGAGCAACAGAAAGTTGTACAAGTTTTACCAGCGTGGAAGCTTGAACCTTTAAGTGTCTATGCGGTTTGGCCCGCCAATATTCCGATGAATGGAATTGCCCATGCTTTAATTAAAAAAATATATGAATCATTTAATCCAAAAATATCTTAAGTAACATATAAATTGCAAAAAGGATGAGAGATCCACCCATTAAAAAATTTAAAATTTTGATATTGGAGGTGTTAGTGAATATTTTGGATAATTGGTGGCCAGAAATGCCCCACAGAATTAAAGAAATATAGCAAATAAAGAAATAAATAAGAATAAATAGAATAAGGGGGGAATAACTGATTGGTGAGGAAAATAAAGATATACCTGAAAGACATGCAATCCATGCTTTAGGGTTGAGCCACTGTAATAGAAAACCATCTGTAAAACTGGCAACAGAGATATTTTTTACAACTTCAATCTCTGGTTTAGAAAACATAATTTTCTGACCAATATAAAAAATAAATAAAGCACCTGTACATTCTAGTATTTTGAAAAAAATAGGATGATGACTAATCGTTTGACTAAAACCAAAGCCTAAAATTATCAATAGTAAGGTAAAGCCGAGCGTTGCGCCTGAGATAAAGGGGAGCGTTTTCTTAAAACCGTGAATTAAGCTGGTTGAAAGAATTGTAATATTAATTGGCCCAGGTGAAATGGACATGCTTAACGAAAAGATAAACATACTGACAAGAATCGAAAATTGCATTTTAGCTGTCTTTTTAATCAAATCTTGAACGGAGATGATACAGCGATGAGAAAATAAGATTAGCCAGTTTTTATCTAAAGCAGATTTTGATTTTTTATAGCTTTAAATCCAAAAATCTTAAATGAGCAATTTTTGCATATCAAAAATATACGTTATTACTCGTAATGAAGAGTATCTTATTGGAAAAATTTATAGTTGTTTAGAATGAAAATTTATCAAGTTGATGCATTTAGTGATCAGTTGTTTAAAGGAAATCCTGCTGCGGTTGTTCTTTTGGAAGAGTGGCTGGATGAATGTTTAATGCAGAATATAGCATTAGAAAATAATTTATCTGAGACCAGTTTTGCTAGGAAAATTGATGATCAAAACTATGAAATTAAATGGTTTTCACCGGTACAAGAAGTGCAGTTTTGTGGTTATGGCACTTTAGCAACCAGTTTTATTATTTTTAAAAATCAACCTGAAATTGAATCGTTGGTATTTCATGTGGTGAACTTGGGTGAGTTTTTCATCACTCGCGGTGCAAATGGCAGGATCAAAATGAACTTTCCTGTACAGATCCCAAGTCGAATGGAACAGATTCCTCAAGCATTAAAAGAGAGCTTGTCCCAAGACATTGCCGAGGTATATATCAATCCACAGGCTTATATCGTGATCTATCAAAATACAGAGGCTGTTTTAAATGAATACCCTAATTTTGATTTAATCAAAACTCTGGGTGGGCGACGTGTTGCAATTACTGCTTTAAATGATGCCACAGAGGGAAAAATGAGTGGGTTTGATATCGTTTCCCGTTATTTCACGCCTTCTATGGGAATAGATGAGGATCCTGTAACAGGTTCGTTGCATACCTCGTTAATACCACTTTGGCAGTCGCGACTTAAAAAGGAAGATATTATTGCCTATCAAGCATCAAAACGAGGTGGAGTACTGTATTGCAAGTTACTTGAGAATGACCGCATAGAGATCGCGGGAGAGTGTCACATATATCTAGAAGGTGAAATTTTCATTTAATGAATAACATAAAAACTATGTACGCTTTTGCTTACATCCACTAACGGCAATGTCCCATTTTCAACCTAAACCAAATTACCTAATATGAACTCATCAGGAACAGGAAGTTCCAAAACATAAAACAAGAATGATAAGTTTGAGCATCAGGACGTGAGGTACAACAGGAGTTGCACCTAGTAACGAAATACGAAAAAGCCCGACAGGATGTCGGGCTTTTTTCATTTGAGCTGAAACACCGTCAGTCGTTTAGTTCATTTGCTTGGTGCTGTAATAAGCATGGATCGCATCAGCACAGCTATTCACGATCAGATCATTGTCCTTTTTCCAAATCAGTTTGACCTCACTCAGCGTATTTTCATCTTGAATTGGGATAAGCCTGACATTGCTGGGCAGAATCACTTTAAACTCTTCAGGCACAATACAAATTCCAAAGCCATTGGCAACCAGCTCAAGTTGAGATCTTTTTCTTGAATAAATTCTACTTCGTTTTGGCGTAAATCCATTGACCAGACATAAATTGGCAGCCAAATAACTTAAGCCACCACGCGCTTTATGGGGCACAGAAACAAAATCCAATGACGCTAATTCCCGTATCGAAATCCGTTCTTTTTCACTTAAAAATGGGTCTGAAATATGTGCAGCAACATATAAAGGGGCGGTATATAAACTGATGGCATTCACGTCATTTAAGTTGTGGTAAATCGGTGGGCGGATAAAGCCCAGATCAATGCTGCCATTCAATAAATATTCGAGTTGTAACTCGGATGATAAGGTATTCATCTCAATATCAATGTTATGGGTATCACAGAGCTGCTTGAAGATTTCGAGTTTATTGTGGTCAAGTACGATACTGCTGGAATGGGCAATTTTAATAATTCTGCCTTCACCCCGACTGATACTTTGGGCGCTAACAATTGAACTTTTTAAATGATCAATATTGGTTTTTAAACTTTTATACAGTGCTTCTCCCGCAGTGGTCAGTTTAATTTTTTTCTCGGACCGATCAAAAATTTCAAAGCCTAGTTCTTCTTCTAAATTTTTAATTTGCCTGCTGAGGGCAGATTGGGCAATAAACAGCTTTTCTGAGGCGGCAATGAAACCGCCCGTTTCTACAATCGTGATTAGATAGTTAAATTGTTTTAATGTCCACATATCTCAAAATTAGATCAGTGCTGGTTTTTTCTATATTAGATGAGATGGGAAAAATCTTATACCTTTTTCATAGATGCTTGAATGAGGGAGCAAATGATGAGAATGAAAAAGCAGATTTTGACCTTAGTTGCCTTTGTGATGATTTGTCTATTGGCGCAAAGTTATGACAGCTATATGGGAGTGCAGGTGATATCGCAGCAGGCTGATTTGGCAGGAGATTAGAGAAGTATTTGCATCATCTTTTATATTATGACTAATTGAAAAAATGAGATGCGAGCAAGCAGATGTACGTTATTGCTTACGCTGATTAGAGGAAATGTCCCATTTTCAACCTAGGCTGAATTGCCTAATATGAACTCATCAGGAACAGGAAGTTCCAGAACATAAAACAAAAATGATAAGTTCAGGCATCAGGACGTGAGGTATGACAGGAGTTGTACCTAGTGAAAGGAATACGAAAAAGCCCGACAGGATGTCGGGCTTTTTTTATTCGATATTGATTTCTTTTGTCCAGAGTTCGATGAGCATCTGAGTCGTTTGACTTAAAGGTTTGTGGCTCGGCCAGATTGCATGGATCGGCATATCCAGTCGATTGGTGGTGTCACGAAATTCCAGTCGAATCAAACTGCCTTTTGCAAAATGCTCTTGCACGATCGAGAGCGGAAAATTGCCCCATCCGAAACCTTGTTCCACCATATTAATCGCCATAAATAAACTATCGGTATACCAGCAGGAATCAGAAACCAGAACGCGACTATCTGGAAGGGGATAGTGTTTGCTTGCCACAATAATCTGTCTGAGTTCAGAGAGCATGGTGAGTTCATTTTTATTATTGTCCTTAAGCTGTTGTGCATCTTTCGGGGAAACCGCCGCGACAAATTTTTCAGTTCCGAGCAGTCGGAATCGTTCATTCAGGTCGAGTTCGGATGAGCTATAGGCAATATAAAGATCAATTTCATTTTGATGTAAACGTGCTTTTAATTCTTGTTGGGGCGCACTGACCATTTCAATATCCAGAAGTGGATAACGCTGCATCAGACGCTCAATACCAGCCAAGAGCAGCTTCTGGTTGATGTCCGCTGCGATCCCAATCGCAATACGGGTTTCCAGTCCTGTTGAAAGTTCAGTTAAATGCATTTCCAGCTGGCGCAATTTAGTCACAATCAATCGGGCATGGGGTTCGATGGACAAAGCAATTTCAGTGGGAGCAAGATGGTTTTTACTGCGTTCAAATAATTTTAAATTTAATTCTGCCTCTAAATTGGCAATCGCCATACTGACTGCGGAAGGAACCCGATTCAGTGCTCGGGCAGCCGCCGAAAAATTACCACGATCAATAATTTCAAGAATCAGTTCAAGTTGTTCACTGGTCAATTTCATTTTAATTCACTTGTCAGCTGCACTGATAACGATTGACTTTTTTTATCAAAATTAAGGCGTAAAATCCACTCATTATTTATTTCAAGGTGTTGTAATGCAAGGAACCAAGAGAAGAGTCACATACGTCTTTTTCTATGAAGTTTTTAGCTTTTTTATCTGTGCAATGGTGCTGGCAGTACTTTCAGGTACCACCATTAGCCATACAGGGCCTTTGTCGATTTTAATTGCGGTCATCGCCGTAACAGTGAACTTTTTTTATAACTACGTGTTTGAGATGTGGGAAAAAACTCAAACGTCGAAAAAGCGTACCGTGTTGAGACGTGTTGCGCATGCGATTGGATTCCAGATTGTGCTGGTCATGATTTTGATTCCATTGATCGCATGGTGGATGCAAATCAGTTTAGTCAAAGCATTCTTGCTGGACTTTAGTTTGATGGTACTGATCCCATGTTATACCTTTGTTTATAATTACTTTTTTGACCATATCTTTGGCTTGCCGAGTCATTTGGTTGAATCATCAGAACTTAATGCGAAAGCAAGTAGCTGATTGGAATGATCCAGAATTAAAAAAGCCGATCGAGAAGGATCGGCTTTTTTATTGAAGTTGTCTCGTCCTAGATAAGGTTGACACTTTCTAAACTTAAATTTGGAGAGTGTAATGAAAACAATAGTTAAAAGAACACAACGAGATTACAGCCT
>NZ_RKQE01000003.1:0-88561 GCF_003815055.1 Acinetobacter sp. BIGb0102 | reverse complement strand
CCGTAAGTTTTTGCACAGATCGTTGCAATCGCAGCAGTTAAAGTTGTTTTACCATGGTCAACGTGACCAATTGTACCCACGTTTACGTGTGGTTTGTTACGTTCAAACTTAGCCTTAGCCATTTTGATTTTCCTCGTTTACGTCGACACCAGTTTAGAGAAAAACAACCCTGAAAAACCTTCTTTATCGACAATCGCCTAAAAAACTAGACACCTAATACTTGAAAAGCAGACTATAATAGCCTGCTTCTTTAAAATCTTGTGGATAAACCACTAAACTGTATATCTGGAGCTCTTATCGAGATTTGAACTCGAGACCTCTCCCTTACCAAGGGAGTGCTCTACCACTGAGCTATAAGAGCGACATCTTCGATGGAGCGGGAGACGAGGATCGAACTCGCGACATGCAGCTTGGAAGGCTGCCACTCTACCAACTGAGTTACTCCCGCATGTTGGTACTACTTCTATCGAAGTTAGATGGTGGTGAGAGAAGGATTCGAACCTTCGAAACTTTCGTAGCAGAGTTACAGTCTGCCCCCTTTGACCGCTCGGGAATCTCACCATATCACACTTACACAGTGCTGTTCTTTACTTTATACTACCACACTTTTAAGATGGTGCCGGCACACGGATTCGAACTGTGGACCTACTGATTACAAGTCAGTTGCTCTACCAACTGAGCTATGCCGGCTCTTTCTTAGTGTTTCGTACGTTTCGTATCGGAACGGTGTGCAGTTTAGCAAAACTTAGAATCGATGCAAGTGCTTTTTTTAAAAAAACCGTTAAAAACTCATAAAATCAATCCGTTTGACGATAATTCAACCGCTTTGATCACTGCGCGAGCTTTTATTTGGGTTTCATTCCACTCAGATTCAGGATTTGAGTCTGCAACAAGCCCTGCTCCAGCCTGCACATATACCTTTTTATCGCGAATAACACAGGTTCGGATAGCAATCGACATGTCCATTTCCCCATGCCAGCCTAAATAACCAACAGCACCACCAAATACACCACGTTTTACTGGCTCAACTTCGTCAATAATTTCCATGGCACGTATTTTTGGTGCACCTGAAAGCGTTCCTGCTGGAAAAGTGGCTTTAAATACATCTAAAGCATCAATATCATCACGCACCTCACCCTGCACATTGGACACAATATGCATAACATGCGAATAACGCTCGATCACCATACGATCTGTCACTTGCACTTTACCAATCTTGGATACACGCCCCACATCATTGCGCCCAAGATCAATCAACATCAGATGCTCAGCAATCTCTTTTTCATCTGCCAGTAAATCTTGCTCTAAAGCCAGATCTTCTTCTTTGGTTTTACCGCGTGGTCGCGTCCCCGCCAAAGGACGTACTGTCGCAATCCCATTTTCAAGACGAGACAAAATCTCTGGCGATGAACCAACAATATGAAAAGGCTTTTGATCTGTCAGCGTCTGGCCTTGTACGAGAAATAAATAAGGCGATGGATTCAAATGACGCAATGCACGGTAAACCTGTAAAGCTTCGCCATCAAAGTCAGACACCATACGCTGACCAGGCACTACCTGCATTACATCTCCGGCACGGATGTATTCCTTCACCTTATCCACGGTTTCCAGAAACTTTTCCTTGCCCGTAATCGATTCAAAATGCGGTGCGGTATGTGGTTTTGCTTGCAGACTCACTGGTGTTGCAAGTAATTGTTCTAGCTGATCCAGCTTAGCTTGTGCTTTGTTATAGGCATCTGGCTCATTCACATCAGCATGATGGATCAAGAACAAAGTATCTTTCAAATTATCAAAAACAATGACGGTTTGAGACAGCATCAACCATAGATCAGGTAAGGTCACTGGATCAGCAGCAGGTACATTTTTCAGTTTTGGCTCAATATAACGAACGGCGTCATAACCCAAATAACCCACCAGACCACCAGTAAAACTTGGTAGATCAGGTAGCTCGGTTTTGCTTGGAACTTTAAATTGACTTTGAAAATCACGAATATATTGAAACGGATCTGCACAATCTTGCTGAGTCACCGTACCATCTGCCTGCTGAATGGTTAACACACCCGCATTGCATGAAAAAACGGTAGATTCACCTAGCCCAATCATGGAATAGCGTGCCCAGTTCTCGCCACCCTCTACCGATTCAAATAGATAGGCTTGTTTCTGCGCCTTAAAACGCGCAAAAACAGATAACGGGGTTTCAGTATCAGCCAAGCGTTGACGATAAACTGGAATGGTGTTGTAGCCTGCTGCTTTTAATTGTTCAAACTGGATTGATGTTGTCATGAGTTATCTCTTATGGTTTCGATTTATCTGCGTTTCCCTGTTTTAATGCTGCTTTAATCCCGCCATCGAAAAACCATCATCATCCTCACACCTCTTTCCCTATCTGATTTTCTTAAACTAGCTCTGCCAGACGATCAACCACTTGCTGTGGCTGGCAGTCATAAATGCTTTCCCCATGATTATAGCCATAGCTGACTACAATACAATCAATACCTGCACGTCTTGCAGCCTCTACATCATTGCTTGAATCCCCAATCATCAGGGTTTCAGCTGTAGAGATTCCTTCTTGTTGCACACAATGCAAAAGCGGTAACGGATGCGGTTTACGCTCAGCCAGACTATCCCCACCAACCACCATTTTAAAATAAGGTGCAAGCGCTAAAACATCCAGAATCCCTCGCGCCAGATGTTCAGGCTTATTGGTAACACAGGCCATTGCAATATTATTGGCCTGACAATAATCTAGAAATGGCAGAACACCCTCATAGACTTGTGTATCAACACATAGCTCTTGCGCATACACCTGCATAAAGGTTTTTAACAGCTGCTCTTGCTGTTGAGCATCGACCTGCCCAAACAAATGTGTCAGGACAGCTTCACATAATTTTGCCGCACCCTTACCCACCCAGACTCTAACCTGAGCTTCAGTCACCAGAGGTAGACCCAGTTTTGTCAGACTCAGATTCATGGCACGATATAAGTCAGCAGCCGAATCCACCAGCGTTCCATCCAGATCAAATAACACCAGATGACGACTTTGCAACTGTGCAATAGACATGATATTTCACCCTAAAAATAAAAAAGGCATACCAACGTGGGCATGCCTTGATTGTAGAAGCTTCGCCCGATTATTTAAAGAACAGCCAGGCAATCACAGCTAAAATGATCAATACAATAATTGAAATGAGTCCAACTGAAGCATTCTTCTGTTGCTCTTTCTCTTCAGCCACACGTGAAACAGGTTCTTCAAGTGCAACAGGTTGTGGTTCAGGCACAGCCTGTACCTGCACACCTTCAGGAATTGGTGCTGGTTTTGGAATCGCGACCTGTTGTGGCATCCCATCACGTGTGATTGGTGTTTCGACCGCACGTTCTGCAATACTCGGCATGCCTTGATCATGCGTATTTGCAGTCACAGGCTCTGCTTCAATTTCAGGTAATTCCGTTTCCGCTGCTGGAGCAAGCACCGAGAACACAAAGCTGGCAAATTGCAGAATATCGCCATCATGCAATTCAGTTTCCTGTTCAATGCGCGCATCATTAATAAATGTGCCATTGGACGAGTTTAAATCTTGCACCCAAAGCTGTTGATCTTTGAGCAACAACGCGGCATGACGACGTGAAATATCGGCTGATTGCAACAAAATATCGGCATCCTGATGTCGGCCAACCAACATATCACGCTCAATATTCAGTTCCTGCCCCGTAAATTCACCTGTAATGGCTTGTAATTTCCAAGTCATAGATGCATATCCTTTATAGTTTCCCGCAATCGTAACATTGTGACATAAGCGTTTCTGTGCAGCTACTGTGAAGACGCAGGACGAATCGTAGTTGTCGTTACTGTATTTTTACTACGTTCGGTTTCTTTCACAGGGAGTTGCACGGTTTTCTGCTGCACTTGTGGTTGTTCCACCGCAACAGGTGTCGTCACCACAACTGTTTTTTGAGCTTGCGTCGCAGTCGGCACTTTTTGATAAGGTGAATTTGCCGCAGGCTGCTGGCTATAAATATCTGCAACATTTTCAGGTAATTTGGCAAAATTACCATTTTTGTCCATTGCTAACTGCAAGCTATAAAGCTGATTGTAGCGTTGTTGTGAAATACGTCGAACGTCGTCATAATCCCCAACAATAGTCGGATGGATAAAGACAAGCAGGTTACGCTTTTCATTACTGCGATTATCCGAACGGAACAGTCGGCCCAAATACGGAATATCACTCAATATAGGTAAGCCTTGACGTCCTAAAGTCGTGTTGTCTGAGACTAAGCCCCCCAACACAACGGTTTGTCCATGATCTGCCAATACCGAAGTTTTAATTGCACGCTTACTGGTGACCAAATCGGCAGCCTGACCTTTGCTGTTCTGGACGTTAGAGACTTCTTGCTCAACTTCCAAACGGACAGAACCACCTTCACCGATATGCGGAATGACTTTTAAGGTCACCCCGACATCTTTACGCTCAACGGTCGTATAAGGATTAACGCCTGTACTATTTGTGGTGACCGAACCTGTTACAAAAGGAACGTTCTGACCAACCACAATATAGGCTTCTTCATTATCCATGGTCACGATAGAAGGTGTTGAAAGAAGATTGGACTTGGTATTTTCTTTAAGTGCCTGAATCAATGCACCGTATAACTGACGAGAGCCATTGCTGCCTTCTTTATACTTACCAATACCAATCGATGCACCATCACCTAAAGCGCCTGCCGCACCCGCTGCACCACCGGTTAAATAACCCGCCGCGATTTTTGACAATCCAGAACCCAAATTGGAAAAGTTAATTAACCCTACGCCACTATTCAGGTCACCCAGTGCCCATTGCACACCCAACTGATCAGCATCAGTTCCAACCACTTCAATAATCGCCGCTTCAATCATGACTTGCTGACGGCGCGTATCCAGTTGCTGAACCGCAGCATCAATTTCACGCATCAATTGTGGTTCAGCCTTCACCACCAAAGCATTTTGTGCAGGATCCGCAATAATACTAACGCCACCCTGATTAAAACTGGTAATGCCCGCATTTTGACTATTGCTAGAATTACTATTTAAATTAATCGAAGGCGTCGAAACAGAAGATGATCCCGATGAACCTGAATTCTGATTATTTGAAATCAGGTTATTGATCGAATTTGAACTAGTGTTGCTATTTGATGACGACGAAGATGAAGAAGAAACCGATTGTCCTGTAACCAGACCTTGTAAAATTTCAGCCAAATTTTTAGCACTTGCATATTTCAGGCGGAAAACTTTTAAACCACCCAAGCGAGCTGCTGAAGGCACATCCAGCATTTCAATCATTTGACGTAAACGCTTACGTGAATCGGGATCACCCTTAATCAAAATACGATTGGTACGATTATCTGCAACCACACGAACACGCGATCCTATAAAGTCCTTTGATGCGCCTGTCGCACTCATCGTCTCTAGCAAACCAATAATTTCTTCGGCTTGGCTCGACTGCAAGCTGATTGCTTCAATATCATTTTGCCCAGTTCCATCCAAATTACGGACAATATTCTCAAGCTGGTAAATATTGGTAGCACGATCAGAAACAATTAAGGCATTGGTTCCAGCCACGGCAGCAAGATGTGCAAACTGCGGCATTAATGGACGTAATGCAGGAATCAGATCATTAGGATTGGTATTTTGTAGCCAGATCACACGCGTTACGATCTGGTCACCACCCGCACGATTACGCGCATCGTAAGGAATGCCCGAGTTCTTGGCATTGCTGTCTGGTACCAGTTTAATCGTATTTCCCGAAGGAAGTGCCACCACACCATTGACGTTGAGCACACCCAAGAACAGGTCATAAACCTCATCCTTATTCAGCGGCTTGTTGGAAATAACCGTCACATTGCCACGTACACGCGGATCAACAGCAAAGTTCTTACCTGTAATATCAGCAACTTCATTAATAAATGCTGTTAAGTCCGCATCACGTAGATTGATCTTCCATGTTTGTGCTTGCGCATGGGTACTGATTGTCGCCACCAAAGGTGCTGCGGCAAGTAATGCCCAAAGTGGACGTTGATGATTCAAGAAAGCCATAACCTGCACTTATTCCTAACTGATGTGTGACGTGTGATCACTAAAAACTTTGTTGTATGGTCATCACCTGATCACCACGTTTTATTTCTATTTTGGCATGCCCTTCACGACGTACTTGCTCTAATAATTGTACTTCGTTGAGTCCTTGCCCGACGGTTTGTCCATTGATCGATAAAATACGATCACCTGAACGTAAACCTAAGGTATTTTTTAAATTCGACGGCGTCTTGTCCGATATTTCATAGCCATCTCCGCCATTGCTTACGCCCATATTTTTCAGATATTGCTCTCGGTTATCCTGCATTTGCTGGATTGCCTGTCCAAGTGCAGATTGAGGGGAATTCTGGGTAGGCGCAGGCGCTGCTGCTGGCGGGACACTCGATCCATTATTTAAAACAGGTGCTGCCGGTTGATATAAACCATTGTCCAATCCTTTGAATTTGACTTCTCGTGTTGCGCCATTACCTTGTCGCAAAATCACATGATCCCAATACACTTCGGAGAGTTGATACGAGGTTGAGCCCACCGTTTCACCTACTCGATAGCGTTCAGCTGTATCATTCATTTTAATGACCGCAGAAGACAAGTGATTTGGGTGACCAAGCAATACACCTTGTAACTCCAGATTGACATTATCATCTGCCGAAGCTGCCGCTGGCTCATTAAATAAAGCAAATGAGCTGATGTTTGGAACTTGGGCCTGCTGCGAACCTAATTCCACCCGATCAAACTGCATCGGTTGTGGCGGTGCAACCACCCACCAGAACAATGAAGCTAACTTCCAGCATAACCATAAAATCAGTAAAGCCAGAATCAGGCCACTTAACTTATCAAGCTTCTGCCAACGCAATTGTTGCATTTTTTGAGTAATTGCTTTCATCAGAAACCACCCTGCAACAACGGCTGACGTGAACTAATTACATAGGTATCTAGTCCAGCTTTACCCTGATAGGATGGAATATTCAACAACATCCGTTGCGTCAATTGCACATCTAACATCAAGTTGGCATCTAAGCTGAGATTTCCCATTTTCTGGCTACGCTGATCACGAATATCAATCTGAAGCTGTCCGTTTTCATCTTTTATCTCAGCCACCAACGACGGCATATTCATACGGTCTTGACGCTGACCAAAGGTATAACTCAATGCCCCGCCACCCCAGTTCAATTGACCTTGCGCAGCACTAAACCCTTTTTCTTTTTGATAATTAAATTGTACGTCTTTCAATTGAATAGAATTTTCAGGCCATTGCCAATTGGCAAAATACTTTAATGTTTCAGGAGAAATAGCGCCTTGAAGATCCTTGATCATGATTTTTTGACCTAAACCATAACCGAATACCCCACTGAATTGCGTATTGCCACTGTGGATATCAAGATTTGCGCCCAGACGTAACAATAACAAATCTAAAGGACGGGTTTTCCAATGAACTGAACCTCGCAGCTGGCCACGTTGCCAATCTGCCTGCCCCTGCCAGATATTGCCGCTGACATTATGTAATATTTGATTATCTTTTGAGAATTTTGCAATTAACCATGTCGCTGGAATTTGTAAAATAATAAAAATTAAAAATGCAAAAATGGCGAAAAGCCACCATCTCCATTGCTTGGTTTTTTTCTTCATTCAACCCTTACCAACATGCAAAATATCATCCTTTTCGAGACACTCGCCCCTGAATGACATTATGCATACTTTTTCAACATCGCCAATTCTCTCATATAAAAAAACCAAGCTTTTTAAGCCTGGCTTTTGAATTAGGATAAAGTCATCGTATGACAAAACGATGACTTTAAAACTTGCTTAGATTAAGAAATCTTCAAGTTTTGCACCTTTTTCTAACTCAGCAACTAACCAACGTGGTTGTTTACCACGACCAGTCCAAGTTTCTTCAGTATTGCTCTTGTTGCGGTAGCGTGGCTCTACAGCTTTACGTGTTGTTTTCTTACGCTTTTGCTCGCCCACTTCCAACAACTCTTCAACGCTAAAGCCAATGCCTTCAGCAATTGCAACAATTTGATTATAAGCATCTTCAATTGCTTGATCTTTTTTGCTTGCAATCAAAGCTTCTGCTTCTGCTTGTAAACGCTTTAAATCTTCTACCGATAATTCGCTAATATCTGGTTTCATTCGAACCACTCCAACTTAATAAGAAAAAAAATATATCACTCAAAATAAAAAAATGAATTTAGAATTCTATTCAATATTAATTTATAAGCGATTAAATAATCAATATAAGAATAGCCCACTTAATCGCATATCAACAATAAAATGGCTTTTTATTTACAATAAAACAAAAAAAGTAGAGTTTTGATATAAAAAATAGATTTTATTAAATTAAATAAAGGGCCAAACCAAACAACAATTATATTAACGTATTCTTAAATTTCACTAAAAAATTTCTGATTTGCTCATTTATAGGATGGTGCTTTTGAAGTAGCCGTTCTGCAATACTCTCAAAAACACCACATTATGAAATTTCTTATATATTCAAATAAAATAGACATAATTGTCTTTATAATTATTTGTTTGTTATTAATTGATGTCCTACATTTTCTTCTAGCTGAATAATCTTCTGTCTAATCGAATCGGGGATATTGAGTTTGCCTGATGTTACTTTATCTACACAAACCATCACTGCCTCACCTGTGGCAATAATCTGATTCTGGCTTTCACTCCATAATACATAATGCATACGAAAAGCACTATTTCTCAGCTCTTCAATACGCGCACCAATATGTAACACATCGGGATAAAATACAGGTTTTAAATATTTACATTGACTCGAAGCAACCACTGTCAATATCTCCTGATCGAAGATATTTAATGCCATTAAATAGGCAATACGGGCACTTTCCATATAACGATAATACTGCACATTATTGACATGCCCAAAAGCATCCATATCGCCCCAAGCTACAGCCTGTCGATGAATAACAGGGTAGACAGACAGTTCTTTCATATTTACACTCATATCTTAAAATTAAGAAAATTCACATCATTTTCAAATATTAAATTTAACTGCTTGATTAAGTCCTGATTATCACCCAGTGTCGACTTAATCCTTAAATAACTCATTAATATATTATCAGGATATAAAGTTAATAACTGCTCTGCCTCTGCCTGACGCTGTGTTGCGGTATAAATATGCCACTTTGCAAAGGCCAGCATTGGAACGCTGGTATAACGCTGTTCCAGTTGAATAATACGTTGTTCAACATAGGCATAATCTGGAATCTGCTTGAGCAATTGCTGCTGAAACCACAAATAAAACACTTCTGGATCGAACTGATCTTGTAGTAAATGCAGCGCTAGGTCTTCATGTTGCACGCTCATCTCAGGCATGCGCGCCAACAATTTCAACCAAAGCACTTTGCTGCTATAAGGACGCGTTTCAATCTCATCCTGCAACACCAGATAGCGCTGTTGTAATGCAGCTAGATCATCCACGGATGCCTGATCAAAATGAATTAATAATTGCTGTAACCATAAATCACGATGTTCTGCATCCAACAAACCATACTGGGTAGTTTGCAAAAATAACCACGGTTCTTGTAGCGCCAGTTTGCCCCACAATGCAGTAATACGTTGTTGATATGCCGTTTCTATTTCAACCAGCCATGGAGAAAGCTGATGCTGCGCCAGAAATTCTAAATGTGTCAGCGCTTTCTCAGTTTCTTTTTGCTCAAGGAAAATATCAATGCGTTGCAATTCAGCCAATTCAAAAGCCATCGGTGCGGATTTATCCAGACTTTGCAAGGCGGCTGCATAATCGCCATTTTGATAATCAAATTGTGCATCAATAATATTGCTGAGCAAACCAGACTGGGTAAATACCCGCTCAATAAAAACCTGCTGATCTTTTGAAGCATCTAACAACCAGACAATGCCAAGCTGCTCATAAGGATGTAATTCCTTAAAGTGCAGAATCGTTTCTTTTTTTCTTTGCTCACGGGTGAAATACCGTTTAGCGATTAACCAGCACAATTGCGAGAATAGACTAATTGCAATAAACAGTGCAATCAGCCCCCAAACACTGCTCTGGAACTGCCATTCTCGCCAGTAGATATAAACATAGCCATTTCCATAGCCATAACTCAACACAGAAAATAATGCGAAAAGTACCAAAGCCGAGAGAAAATAAATCAACATTAATTGCTTCATGACAGATTATCCCAACAAACCTAAGCTTGTTAATTTCGGTGTTGGCACTGCTTGCTGGTTTAAGATTTTCTCTAAGCGCAGTTTCATTTTCTGGCTATTTTGATCAGGTAACTCTGCAAGTAACTGGATCACTTCCTGAACCGATTTCTGATATTCAGTAAATTGACCTTCATGTAATGCTTGAGATGCCAGCAATAAACGTAACTGTGCTTCTTTCAAAGTAATATTGCGGCTCATTAAATCAGGCGATGTGCGTTGAACTTTTTCTAGTTTAAACCAGTGCCACCATGTCGCACTTTCACCTTTTTCAATTGATACTTTCGGGTTTTGAAGATCTTGCGCAATCTTTTGATCCAGTTGCTGCAATAATTGATCAAGCTGCTGTTGTTGCTGGGTTTGATTTAAAACAAATTGCTGGATCGCCTGTTTATCCTGCTCTATCGATTTAATCAGACTATCTTGTAACGCGGGTGAAACTGCATATTGCACCACGTGTTGCTGTGCCTGATTCAGTTGTTCCAATGCATAGATAAACTGCTGCTGATCCAGCGCAAACTGCACCAGTTGCATTTGCTGCTTAATCAGGATAATCGGTGAAATGCCCTCAACCGTCATCGGGATTGAACTATGATCGGTAGGCTCAACCACACGATTATTCTGCAACTGACGTTGGACCGCGACAAATTGATCATTCAATAATGCATAACGCTGTTCGGTCTGGGTAAGCTGCTGTTGAAGCTGGGGAACCGTTTGAGAATATTGTGCAACATCGTAACTGAGTTTAGCCAACCACAATAAACTCAGCCCTAATATTAAATAACCAATTTTTCTCATACATGTCCTTGCCAGTCTCTCATGCGTTGAATGATCTCTGATGCAGATAAATTTTCAAGCTGAATAATGTTAAATGCTTTGTTTGTCTGTGTTCTGGTTTTTTCTAATAGTTGTGCCAGCCTTTCCCCCAGTACTAAATAAATCCATGCTCGGGGCGGCTGTTCTTGCTCACACATCTGCTGCCAGTAATTCCAGCTCGCTTCGCTACTGATCAATACCGTAACAGGCTGTTGAGGGTTTATCTGGTTTAGAATCTCAGGGAATAGCGCAAAACTTTGTTGGGGACATTGACGGCGATAAAGGACAAAATTGAGTACTTCAATCCCCTGCTGCTGCAATTGCTGCATCATGAATTGTCGTCCGCCTAGCCCCCGCCAGAACGCAATTTTCTTTAAATTTTTCTGCTGTTTTAAAATAGGTAAATCCAGCATGCCTTCCGAGTTTTCGACCTGAGGCACATCACTTTGAATATTAAATCGTGCAAGCGCCTGTGCAGTGGTTTGACCCACTGCGATCCATCGAACATGTTGCAACTGCTCAAGTGTGACACCTGCTTGCTGCAAATATTGCATTCCCACTTCAACAGCGGTTGGGCTGACCACCACAATTGCCTGAACCTGATCAAGCTGCTGATAGAGCTGCTGCAAGCCTTTCGAAAAAGGCTCCGCAACCAGTTCAAGTAAAGGTAAACCCACAACCTGATAACCAGCCTCGGACAATGCCTGTGTTAGAGCACCCGCACGATCTTCAGGACGTGTATTGATAAACAGCATTAATACAACGCTTTTAGCAACTCACCCGCACCTTGCGCCAATAAGCGTTGTGCCAGTTGCTCACCCAGTTGCTCAGCCTCGGCTGGTGTGCCAACCAGTTGTTCTTTTAATAAAGTATGTCCGTCGACACTCCCCACGCGTCCTTCGATCTGAAGTTGATCATTGGCTAAAGTGGCATAGCCTGCGATGGGAACCTGACAGCCACCTTCAAGATAAGCATTGAAAGCACGTTCTGCACGAACACAAATCGAGGTTTCTTCATGTTGTAATGGCTGGATCAGTTTTAACAATGCGTCATCATTTGCACGGCATTCCAATCCCAGCGCACCTTGTCCAACTGCTGGCAAACTAAGTACAGGTGCCAGACAATGACGAATACGGTCTGACAAACCTAAACGTTTCAGACCCGCACTCGCCAAGATGATTGCGTCATACAAACCATCATCCAGTTTGGATAAACGGGTACCGACATTACCACGTAGATCAATAATTTCCAGATCTGGGCGTTGCTGTAAAATCTGGCATTTACGACGTAAGCTCGAAGTACCGACTTTTGCACCTTGCGGTAATTCATCAAAATGCTGGTATTGATTCGAAACGAATGCATCCAGCGGATCTTCACGCTCACAAATTACCGCTAAGGTTAGGCCTTCAGGCAAATGCATCGGTACATCTTTCATGGAATGGACGGCTAAATCTGCGCGACCATCGAGCAATGCAGCTTCCAGTTCTTTAACAAACAAACCTTTGCCACCAATTTTTGCCAGTGGTGTATCAAGAATTTTGTCACCCTGCGTCACAAACTTGACCAGCTCAACCGTTAAATCTGGATAAAGCGCATTTAAACGAGAACGGATATGCTCGGCCTGCCAAAGTGCAAGCGGGCTTTGTCGGGTCGCAATTTTTAAGGTTTTCATAAATTCAAGTGAAGTATTGATCAAAGCAATTGCTCCCAACTTAACTTGATCACCCGAAATTGCAAGTAAAAAATCATAAAGTGATCATTCATTCAGCTGAAAAGCCGCATTTACAATTGATGCATACACTCTCTTAAACTTGGCAAATGACGGCGGCTCACCGATAAACGCTCATCCAGCTCACGTAATCGAACCTGATATTGTCCTGCTGCAACCAGTTCCAGACCTTCAAGATAGTCTAACGACACCAGTGCATTACGGTGAATACGGATAAAGCGGTCTGCGAACTCCAGCTCCAGATCCTTGAGTGTTTCATCAATCAGTACGCTGCCATTTTTATGGCGAACCGTGACATATTTTTGATCCGCTAAAAAATAATATACATTTTCTAATGGAATCAGCTCTACCCCGCGATAAGTCTTCGCAGCAATTTGTTGGCGTTGGGTTTTAGTATCGTACATATCATCTTGTTGTTGTAAGCCAGTCATCTGTGCTTGTGTAAGTTGAGTTAAATGATTGAACACCTGCTGTAGATCTTGTTGTGCAACAGGTTTAAGTAAATATCCTTGTGCTTGAAATTTAAATGCTTCCAATGCATGTTGATCGTATGCTGTACAGAAAATAATGGCCGGACGAGGATTGAGCTGGCTGAGCTGTTCAGCACATTCCAGACCATTCATTCCGGGCATTTGAATATCCAGTAAAACAACATCTGGTGAGTCATTTTCAATATGATTTAACACATCCTGTCCATGATGCGCTGTCGCAATGACTTCATGCCCCATTTGAGTCACTAAACGTGACAAACGCTCTACAGCAAGGGGTTCATCATCAGCAATCAGAACTCTCATCCTTTTCTCCTTGTCACCGTTAACTTCATATCCATCATTTTTATGGTTAACTCGACTTATTATTTTACTTGATCGTGGTAATTTACCACCGTCGTATATAACGACGCTCCCCCGTAAATCTGAAACTTCACCGTTTGCCCATAATAAGCTTTCAGGCGCTGCTTCACATTTTCAATCGCTATACCATTTCCTTTTCTCGATTTTATTGTATCGTGAGAATAAGGGTTAGTAATGACTATAGTGACTTGATTTTGCAATATTTCAACCAATACGCTGATGGTTGAGGGCTGCAAAACTTTTTCTACCCCATGAAAAATACTATTCTCCAGCAAAGGTTGCAACGTTAATAACGGAATGGTGACCCGTTTTAATTCAGTTGGCGTTGCCTGTATGTTCCATTCTACATTCAAACGCTCACCCAAACGCATCTTTTCAATACTTAAATAGTGCTGGCATAAGTCAATTTCTTCCGCCAGACTCACCAGCTTCAGCTCCTGAAAACTGGCACGGAATAATCTGGACAAATTAATCAGCATATTTTCCGCTTTGTCAGGATCAATCGCGATCAGACTCACCACACTATTCAGACTATTAAATAAGAAATGTGGATGAATACGTGCCTGCATGGCCTGAATACGGGCATTCAATTCACTGTATTGCTGATTCATCCATTGTTCACGCATGTACAAATAGCGCATGCAGAAAGCACCCAGCAGCACTCCATAACCTAAGTGCAAGCTGGTTCCATGAAATAGGATCTCTTCGGAAAATGGCCCAGAACGTGTAGCCCAATATTGCAGAACATTCACGACACAGGTGGTAATCAGGACAATCATTTGCAGCAGGATAAAGCCCAAAACCAAAGCGACCTTTTGACTAAATTTGGCAAAAAAATCCTGAAAATAATCCACCAGCGCCGAAAAAGACAAAATTACCCAGTTAATAAAAAACATATATTGCAGGACACGAATGCCCTCCAAAGCCTGCCATGACCGAGCTTCAGCCAAAGCCAGAACCATTGCCAGCACATTACTTGCTACAATTAATTCTAATAAGTGTTGCCATTGCCCAATTTTCGTAAAAAAATAGGAGCCTGATGGATTCCCCCCCTGACGAGTTTGCGATAACTTCTTACGTCGAGTTTCGGCAACTGTGTTTGGATTTGCTATACTCTTTTTTATTTTACTGAGCCGCCATGACCACATCTTCTCAATCCTCTTCTTCAGCCAGCCCGAATCAAACCTCTGGAATGTGGGGCGGTCGCTTCTCTGAAGCAACTGATGCTTTTGTTGCAGAATTTACCGCATCTGTGCAATTTGACCAACGTTTTTATAAACAAGATATCGCAGGTTCAATTGCGCATGCCACCATGCTTGCGAAAGTAGGTGTACTGACTGAAGCTGAACGTGACGACATTATCCAAGGTTTAAGCACAATTAAAGCTGAAATTGAAGCGGGTAACTTTGAATGGCGTATTGATTTAGAAGATGTTCACATGAACATTGAGTCTCGTTTGACTCAACGTATCGGCATTACCGGTAAAAAACTCCATACAGGCCGTAGTCGAAATGATCAGGTCGCAACTGACATCCGTCTATATTTGCGTGATGAAATCGATGACATCTTAGGCTTATTACTTCGTTTACAAAAAGGCCTCCTCAGTCTGGCAAGTCAAAATACCAATACCATCATGCCTGGCTTTACACATCTACAAACTGCTCAGCCAGTGACATTTGGTCATCACTTACTAGCATGGTTTGAAATGCTGGTACGTGACACAGAGCGTCTGCAAGACTGCCGTAAGCGTGTCAATCGTATGCCATTAGGTTCTGCTGCCTTGGCAGGTACGACCTATCCAATTGACCGTGCTTATACTGCTGAATTACTTGGTTTCGAAGCTGTTTCAGAAAACTCTTTAGATGCGGTTTCTGATCGTGATTTTGCCATTGAATTTAATGCTGCAGCATCGTTAATCATGATGCACTTGTCACGTATGTCAGAAGAACTGATTTTATGGACTTCTGCACAATTCAAGTTTGTGAATATTCCTGACCGCTTCTGCACAGGTTCTTCAATCATGCCGCAGAAGAAAAATCCAGATGTACCTGAACTGGTCCGTGGTAAATCAGGTCGTGTATTTGGTGACTTGATCAGCTTATTGACCCTGATGAAAGGTCAGCCATTGGCATATAACAAAGACAACCAAGAAGATAAAGAACCATTATTTGATGCGATTGATACCGTGCGCGGTTCACTCATGGCTTTCGCAGACATGGTTCCAGCGCTTGTTCCAAATATCGAAATTATGCGCGAAGCAGCACTTCGTGGCTTCTCTACCGCAACCGATCTTGCTGACTACCTTGTGAAAAAAGGCGTAGCATTCCGCGATGCACATGAAATCGTCGGTAAAGCGGTAGCTTTAGGCGTAGCAGAAGAAAAAGATTTATCAGAATTGACGCTTGAACAGTTACAACAATTCTCTGACTTGATCACCGCAGATGTATTTGATAAGGCATTGACTTTAGAAGCTTCTGTGAATGCTCGTGACCATATTGGTGGAACTTCACCAAAACAGGTTGAAGCTGCGATTGCGCGTGCGCACACTCGCCTAGAACAGTTATATTAATCTCCCTATATCCCTCTTTTACAAAGAGGGACTTTCACTGGATGCCATAATGACTAGACAAGTATTTTGCCGCAAATATAAACAAGAGCTTGAAGGCTTGGACTTCGCACCGTTTCCAGGTGCGAAAGGTCAGGAATTCTTTGAAACTGTTTCAAAGCAGGCATGGCAAGAATGGTTAAAACACCAAACCACACTCATTAATGAAAAGCGTTTGAATGTGTTTGAACCTGATGCAAAGAAGTTTCTTGAAGAACAACGTGAGAAGTTCTTCAACAACGATGAAAGTGTAGAAAAAGCAGAGGGTTGGACTGAGCAAAAGTAAGTCATTTTGCCTTATCCTGCGATAAAAAGAGAGCTAAAAACAGCTCTCTTTTTACGTGACATTTACATAAGTAATAAAGCCTTACAGAGTATACACAGTTGTCTACATGACACCTCAGACGCCTCCGCTTATAGTTGTATTCAGAAGGACAAAGAGATACGTTGATATCTCACGTAACGCATGATATTTCTCTCCCAGACTTTTCCCCCGAAGTCTGGGATTTTTTTATCTATTACAGCCTGAAAATTAAAAAACCGCTCATAATCGAGCGGCTTAAAGTTATTTCATTTTTACACTTATTTCTGATGTACTTTCTGTTCGATTTCTTCGATGCTGGTATGACGCACATCCATACCTTTTGCCATGTAAATTACCTGTTCTGAAATATTACGCGCGTGATCGCCAATACGCTCTAATGAACGCAATACCCACATCACATTAATTACACGTGAAATATGACGCGGATCTTCAATCATATAGGTCATTAAAGTACGTGTCGCAGATTGATATTCACGGTCAATGTCGACATCGGCCATCACCACTTTCAAGGCCTGCTCCACATCTAAACGGGCAAAGGCATCCAGAGCATCATGAATCATGACACGCACCTGATTACCAATATGACGTGTTTCCATATAACCACGTGGTGACTCACCTTCTTCACACAAGTTTTGTGCAATACGGGCAATCTTTGCAGCTTCATCACCAATACGTTCTAAATCTGTATTGGCCTTACTCATAGCAATCACCATACGCAAGTCGATCGCAGCAGGATGACGGCGAGCAAGAATCAGGGTTAAACCCTCATCAATATCACGTTCAAACTGATTAACGGCATTGTCTTTGAATTGCACATCAATGGCTAAATTCGCATCTGTATCCAATAAAGCATGAATTGAGTTAGCAACTTGTTGCTCCACCAATCCGCCCATGGTCATAAACTTGGTATGCACATCTTGCAAGTCTTCATTAAATTGTGAAGAAATATGATGACTTAACACAGGATTGCTTGGGCTCACAGTATGCCTCCACTAGACACATGGAAAAATTGATTGGTGATTAGAACATAGAAATGATGAAAGTTTTATGACAATAGCACGGATTTACGCATTGTAAATTGGTGTGAATTGATACAACAAAAATTTTAAAATCTGTTAGTCTAAATGCGTCGCTTGACGGAGCGCAGTTAACAAACTGCTGAGATTGTCTTAATCACAGAATTTAAAGGCAAGTACCGTTGAACCTGATCAGGTTAACACCTGCGTAGGAATCAAGCCCAGCAAAAACTTAGCCTTTATTTATCATAGAGATAAATCCGCCATTGTTTTTGGTCGTGCTTGATTCGTTAATGCCATACATAAGGATCATGCCATGAACCAGTTAACGAATCTTTCCCCTGCTGATATTTCTGCTCAACATGAGCAAGACGCTAAAGATTTAACCCGTATCCTACCTGCTTCAAGAAAAGTTTATGTCGAAGGCTCTCGCCCAGACATCCAAGTGCCTTTCCGTGAAATCAGCTTAACAGAAACACCGACAGGTTTAGGCGGTGAACATAACCCACCTGTGATGGTCTATGACACCTCTGGCGTGTATACCGATCCCAATGTAAAAATCGATTTGAATAAAGGTTTACCACTGGTTCGCCAAGCGTGGATTGATGAACGTCAAGATAGTGACATTCTTTCAGGCCTCAGCTCAGCATTCGGTCAGGCCCGTTTAAAAGATATTCGTACTGCCGACATCCGCTTTGCCCATATTCAAAACCCACGTCGTGCTCAAGCAGGAAAAAATGTCACGCAAATGCACTATGCCAAGCAAGGCATAATTACCCCTGAAATGGAATATATCGCTATTCGTGAAAACCAGCGTCAACGTGAAGGCGTCGATATGCGTCAGCATGCTGGACAAAACTTTGGTGCACAAAATTTAAAAGAGATTACACCTGAGTTTGTACGTCAGGAAGTCGCAGCGGGTCGTGCCATTATCCCAGCCAATATTAATCACCCAGAATGCGAACCAATGATTATTGGTCGTAACTTTTTGGTGAAAATTAATGCCAATATTGGTAACTCGGCCCTCGGCTCATCCATTGATGAAGAAGTGGCGAAAATGACATGGGCAACCCGTTGGGGTGCCGACACGATCATGGACTTATCGACGGGTAAGAACATCCATGAAACCCGTGAATGGATTATCCGTAATTCACCTGTGCCTATTGGTACTGTACCCATCTATCAGGCACTGGAAAAAGTCGATGGTGTGGCTGAAGATTTAACTTGGGAAATCTTTAAAGACACCCTGATTGAACAAGCTGAACAAGGCGTGGACTATTTCACCATTCATGCAGGTGTATTATTGCGCTACGTACCAATGACAGCGAATCGCCTAACAGGTATCGTGTCTCGTGGTGGTTCAATCATGGCACAATGGTGCTTGGCGCACCATGAAGAAAACTTTTTATATACGCATTTCGACGAAATTTGCGAAATCATGAAAGCCTATGACGTATCATTTAGCTTAGGCGATGGCCTTCGTCCAGGTTGCGTACAAGATGCCAATGATGAAGCCCAATTTAGCGAGCTGAAAACTTTGGGTGAACTGACCCATCGTGCTTGGGAACATGATGTACAAGTGATGATTGAAGGGCCTGGTCACGTGCCAATGCACATGATTAAGGAAAATATGGATCTACAGCTTGAGGTCTGTAAAGAAGCGCCATTCTATACGCTTGGACCACTCACAACAGATATCGCGCCAGGCTATGACCATATCACCTCTGCGATTGGTGCAGCGATGATTGGCTGGTATGGCACCGCAATGCTGTGCTATGTAACGCCAAAAGAACACTTGGGCTTACCGAACAAAAAAGACGTTAAAGACGGCATCATCACCTATAAGATTGCAGCCCATGCGGCGGATCTAGCCAAAGGTCATCCAGGTGCTCAAGTTCGTGATAATGCATTATCAAAAGCGCGTTTTGAATTCCGTTGGGATGATCAGTTCAATTTAAGTCTAGACCCTGATACCGCGCGCAGTATGCATGATGAAACACTTCCAAAAGAAGCACATAAATCAGCGCACTTCTGCTCAATGTGTGGTCCAAAATTCTGTTCGATGAAAATCACCCAAAATGTGCGAGATTATGCGCAAAATCAACACAATGCCAAGCAGTCAAATGATGCGGAAACAGAAGTTGAAGCAGGTCTCAATGCCATGAAAACCGCTTATCAGGAACATGGTCAAAAATTGTACCACAAAGTGTAAATCGACTAAAAAAAGATTTGCCTGCGAATCATTCTCGGTTAGGATGAGATATGTACAATCTCATCCTGATTGAAGATGAATATTCTTGACCACGCCAGCTATTCAGCCACCGACGTTACGATAGAATCTCGAACACCATTGTTTCGAGGGTTCATTCAAGTTGAGAAAGTGAGCTTAAAACATCGGTTATTTCACCGAAAAGATTACTCGTCCTTGATTCAACGTGAATTGGTTCATCGTCCTGAAGCAGCTGGCGTTTTGCTTTATAGCGACCAGCAACAACGCTTTGCATTGATTGAACAGTTCCGTGTAGGGGCCGTCAATGATCCTGTTTCCCCTTGGCAACTCGAAGTTATTGCGGGTGTACTTGATGGAGATGAGTCTCCAGAAAGCTGTATCCGTCGTGAAAGCTTAGAAGAGTCTGGCTGCGAGATCACTGAATTAAAACATTTATTTAGCTTCTACCCTTCTGCTGGTGCCTGCTCCGAATTTTTCCATTTATATGTTGCAGACGTTCATCTTCCAGAAGATGGGGGTGTTTTTGGGATGTCAGATGAAGGTGAAAATATTCAACTTCATTTGTTTGATTATTCCCAATTAGAAGCATTATTTCATAACGGGCGGTTGAGAAACGCACCTGTGATCATGGCATTACAGTGGCTGGCTCAACACATACAACAAAGATAAGAATCTGAAGGGGCTAACGACGGTGACTTTCAAGGTCTCATCATTATCACAGCAAGATTTTGTGATGATACAGATTACCGATACACATTTATTAGAGTATCCCCACCTCGAATTTGTCGGCATGCAACCCGAGCAAAGTTTTCATGCAGTCATCGACATGATGCGCCAGCAACATCCTCATATCGATCTGATCATACACACAGGTGATCTGGCCCAGTCGCCAACACCTTTAACGTATAAACGCTATGTACAACACATGCAAACGCTGGGAATTCCTTTTTTTCATACCCCGGGCAATCATGATGATGTCACGCATTTTCCATTTCATGAGGAAGATCAAACCCAACCGACCGTCGTCGAGTTAGGACAATGGAGCATTATCTTATTGAATAGTGCTCAGCCTCAGCGCATTGATGGAAAAATTAGCGATATACAGTTACAGCGTTTAACCACCTTACTCCATCAATTGCATGATCGTCATGTGATTATTGCCTGCCATCACCACCCTTTTGCAATGCAGTCAGCATGGATTGATCAGCACAAATTAAAGAATTCATCTGACCTGCTGGAAACTATTAAACCGTTCTCCAATGTAAAGGCGATCATCTGTGGGCATGTGCATCAGGATTCAATCAATACCTGGCAAGGCATTGAGTTTTTATCTACCCCATCGACCTGTATTCAGTTCAAACCTAAAAGCGAGAAATTCGCACTCGATGAGGAGCATCCAGGCTACCGTTTAATCCGCCTGAAAGCCAATGGAGAACTGGAAACTCAAGTCTATCGACTCCCCACTTCGCAGCGAATGAGTAGTTCTGAAGTGCTGGGATATGATTAAACTTTTGATTACAAATTACATTGACGAATTCACACAAAATCTGGACGGGAATGACTACCATCTTGTCCAAAAACTCTATATGATGTCGACCCTTGATGGAAAAAACCATCTTAGGTTTCTATAAAAACACTTGCATATCACCATATTTTTTGCGTATAGATAGTACGTGTAAGATGAGGAATGCCCTATATGGCGAATGACAACCAAAATCAAGTCTTGGACGAACAGACAGAAGTGATCGACGATCAAAAATCGGCGAAGCGCGTACGTAAAACCAAACCGAAAGCTTCAGAAGGTGGTACAACTGCGAGCTTATTTGGTATTGCGCCTTATCAGCCGAAGAAAAATGAAGAATATATGTCTGAAGGACAACTTGTGCATTTCCGCCAAATTTTGAACGCATGGAAAGCAGAGTTAATGTCTGAAGTTGATCGTACCTTGAACACCATGCAAGACGAATCAAGCGCACTTCCTGACGTAAATGACCGAGCAACTCAAGAAGAAGAGTTTGCGATTGAACTACGCACACGTGACCGTGAACGCAAACTCATTCGTAAAATTGAACAATCTATTGAAGCCATTCAAAACGAAGACTATGGTTTCTGTGAAACCTGTGGTATCGAAATTGGCTTACGTCGTCTAGAAGCTCGCCCAACTGCGACTTTGTGTATCGATTGCAAAACTTTGGCTGAAATCAAAGAAAAGCAAAACAACGGTTAATAATCCCTCCCAACCTCCCTTTGTAAAGGGAGGAGTACTCCCCTCCTTTACAAAGGAGGGGTCTGGGGGAGGATTAAAACACACGACCATTCAATCTTTATGTCTTATATCGGACGATTCGCTCCATCGCCAACCGGCCCATTGCATTTTGGCTCACTGCTCACCGCAGTCGCCAGCTATTGTGATGCCAAAGCCAATCAAGGCAAATGGCTAGTCCGTATTGAAGATACCGACATTCCCCGTATTTATCCCAATAGCGAAACACATATCCTCTCCTGTATCGATGCATTTCAATTTGAACCAGATGCGGAGATTATTTTCCAAAAAGACCGTTTAGATATTTATGAGCAAGTGCTTGAACAACTCAAGCAATCACAAGACATTTACGCTTGCCAATGCACACGGAAAATGTTGGGCTCCAATCATATCTATGCAGGTACCTGTCGCAATCTGAATCTGGATTTTGCCAATCAGGCGATTCGTCTAAAAGTCGCGGATCAATTGATTTGTTTCCAAGACCGTTTACAAGGCCAACAATGCTCTAACTTACAAGATGAGTTAGGCGATTTTGTCTTGAAGCGTCGTGATGGCATTATCAGCTATCAACTGGCTGTGGTGGTCGATGATTATCTACAAGGCATTACCCATGTGGTGCGTGGTGCAGATCTACTCGACAATACAGCTCGACAAATCTGGCTAGGGTCTTTACTCAATTATCCTGCCCAAAGTTATATGCATCTCCCGCTGGCCATGAATGATCAGGGCCAAAAACTGTCTAAACAGAATCTGGCTCAAGCCCTTGATATCAGCCAAGCGCCCGAACTTCTGCATCAAGCTATTTTAGCTTTGGGGCAAGCTTCTGTTGAACTGGACCAGCCTCGTATCATGCTACAACAAGCCGTACAGCAGTGGGATGTGAATTTGATTCCGAAAGGTATTCATTTAACTGGTACCTATTTATAAGCAATAAAAAGCCCTGCATCATGACAGGGCTTTTTTATTTATTTGAATATCCTAGAAATTCGACTCTTCTTTCACAGGGTTTAACTCTTGTGTCGATGCATCAATTTTCAGGATTAAACTGATCATTGCAGCACACATCATCAATGATGTACCCCCATAACTAATGAAGGGTAAAGTCAAACCTTTGGTTGGCATTAGCCCCATGTTCATGCCCGCATTTACCAGAATCTGCATCAAGAAAATAATGCTAATACCGTATGCAAGATAGCCCGCACGCAGATAATTGTGCTGCAAGGCACGATGCCCAATACGAATACAACACGCCAGCATGGTAAATGATAGGATCATCACCACTGACACACCAAAGAAGCCGAATTCTTCTCCCAATACCGCCAACATAAAGTCCGTATGCGCTTCAGGTAAATAAGACAGCTTCTGGACACTATGCCCGAGACCCGTACCAAACCACTCGCCTCGACCAAAGGCCATCAAGGCATTCGAGAGCTGATAACCAACACCCAATGGATCTGCCCAAGGATTGGTAAATGAGATCAGACGCTGGAAACGGAATGGCTCGAAGATAATCAGCGCACTGACACCGGCAAAAATCGCACCCAGCATGATCAGGAACTGAGTCGCTGGTGCGCCTGCCAAGAAGAACACGCCCACCATCATCAAGACAATAACGACTGTTGCCCCCAAGTCAGGTTCAGCGACGATAAAGCCCACGGTTAAAGCCATTACACCACTTAAACGTAGCAAGCCTTTCCAGTGGGTACGGACTTCCTTGGCACGACGTACCACATAATCCGCAGTGAAAATCGCCATGACAATTTTGGCAATCTCGGTTGGCTGTAAGGTAAAGCCACCCACTTTAATCCAGCGATGCGCACCGTTGACTTCGGAACCGACCACCAATACCGCCAAGAGCAGGACAATGGTAATAAGCCATAAAGGGAAAGCATTTTTAAACCAGAGATTCAATGAAACCCGATAGGTTAAAAATGCCACCACCGCAGCAACCACAATCGAAATACCATGACGAATCAAAAAGTAAAAAGGACTCTCATGGATATATTCCGCATACGGCATTGACGCCGATGCAACCATGATTGAACCGAAACATAGCAATGAAATCACACAAAAAATCAGGATATTTCGTGCCGTCATTTCTGCGGGTAGCTTAGGTAAACGATTCAGCAATTGCGAAATCTTCTGTACCGTATTTTGGGCTAAGTCAGCCATAGTTCTGTTCCTAGTTCTTATTTTTCATTCAAGGCATTTACACATGCCACGAATTGATGTCCACGATCATTGTAGCTCTTAAACATATCAAAGCTCGCACAAGCAGGTGAAAGTAATACCACATCTTCCGCCTGAGTCGCTTTTTGTGCCATTGCAACAGCATCCTTCAAGCTAGCCGCATGCTGAATCACGGTCGTACCTTGAATTGCCTGCTCAATCACCGCAGCATCTTCACCAATGAGAATCACTGATTTCACATATTTTTGAATCGCATCACGTAATGGTTTGAAGTCCTGACCTTTACCTTGACCACCAAGGATCAAAGCCAGTTTGCCATTTTTCACTTCAATTGCGGCACCCAGACCATCAATTGCAGCCAGTGTGGCACCGACATTGGTTCCTTTCGAATCATTATAATAACGGACATCATCAATGCTTTGAACGTACTCACAACGATGCTCAAGACCTTTAAAATGCTTTAAGGTCTCCAGCATCGAAGCCATAGGTAAACCAATCGCTTCACCCAACGCTAAACATGCCAACGCATTGGCAACGTTATGCATGCCCTGAATGTACATCTCGGAAGTTTTCAGCAAACGCTCTCTGCCACGTGCCAGCCACATGCTGCCATCTGCATCACGTAACACACCGTATTGATTCAGATCAGGTGCATTCAAGCCAAAACTCTGCATCGGTGTCACATCAGGCACCAGAGGACGGCTCAGATTATCATCACGGTTATAAACGACTTTTTTCACGCCTTGGAAAATGCGATGTTTGGCCTTGTGATAACCCAGCATATCCCCATGACGATCTAGATGATCTTCACTCATATTCAACACCACAGCAACTTCAGCATTCAAGTGTGATGTCGTTTCAAGCTGGAAGCTCGATAACTCTAAAATAATTAATTCAGGTTGATCCTTTAATAAATCCAATGCAGGGCGGCCCAGATTTCCACCTACAGCAACTTTCTTGCCCGCATCCTCTGCCATTAATCCAATTAAGGTCGTGACTGTACTTTTCGCATTTGATCCTGTAATCGCAACAATCGGCACTTCTGTGGCACGGCGCAATAACTGAATATCACCGACGACTGGAATGCCTTTTTCAATCGCTTGTTGAATTTCTGGAAGTTGAGGTGCCAGCCCTGGACTGAGAATAATTTCTTCTGCTTGTAATAAAAGATCCGTGTCCAGTTGACCAAAACTGGTACGCACACCTGCTGGAATCTGGTCATGTCCTGGCGGGGTTGCGCGCGAGTCTGTTACTGCAACTTGGTAGCCCTGTTCATGTAAAAAATTGACCGCGGATACACCGGAAATTCCCAAGCCAGCTACAACTTTTAATCCACCGCGCTGTATTAACATTTTTGCCCCATTTTTTGCAGATCACAGAATGGCAAAAATGTTAGCACTTTACTGTTTTAAATGCTTTTTCAGTTTTGGTTTTATTCAATCTTTTTTGTGTCAGTGCGTAAAAGCTTAAACCGGTATAAAAAGACTAATCCCCAATAAAGTTAAGATCACAGCACCTAGCCAATCTATAGATTTAAATGCATATTGCTTAAATTTAAGTTTAATCAATTCGGGTCTTAGCCATAGGTAAATCAAGATTAAACATGAAATAAGCCAAGAGAAGGTTTCTTTATAAATATTCAGACCTTTAGACAAAGCAGAAAGATAAAGGAAGGTCATCACTAGGATAAAGCCCAATAAAATCAATTTATGTTTAGAGCTTAATGATTGTTTTTTTATTAATCTGAGTCTGATTCATTTTTCTTATTCAAAAAAAATACCCATCTTACGATGGGTATTTTGAGTTTTATCAACGCCATTTCACAGTTTGGACAGATTCCGTTTTTTTGCTTTCAGCCTCATCGGTTGAACAGCCACAGCTTCCACCACAACCAGCAACTATTTTAGGTTTTAACCATACGGCCAAGCGCTGCCAACCTAAACGCTGACATGCATTGGATAAGGCTAAAAATGCTGAACCCGCTGTTTGAGGAAATACCTTCTTAAAGACCACAACAGCACTCCACAGCACCAATACAGCAACAATCAAGTACTCAAACATAAGCGTCTCTCCAGTGATTTCCTCCCTTTTTCAAGGGAGGTTGAGTAGGATTTCTTAACCCCAGATGCGTGATACGATCTGGTAGGTGAAGAAAGACATTAAATACGCCAAACCGAATAAATACGCAGTCATCACAGCAACATGTTTCCATGAACCTGTTTCACGGCGTACAGTTGCCAAGGTCGCTAAACAATGTGGCGCATAAATAAACCATACTAATAATGATAAACCTGTTGCCAATGACCAGCCAGAACCATCAGCACTGATTAAATGTGAAAGACCTTGCGCAATTGCATCATCATCCGCACCCGATAAGGCATAAACCGTACCTAAAGCCGCAACTACGACTTCACGCGCAGCCATTGCAGGTATTAACGCAACCACGATCTGCCAGTTAAAACCAACAGGTGCAAAGATTGGCTGGAGCAAATGACCCAACATCCCTGCAAAACTATAATCGATGTCAGGTAAAGTTGCCCCTTCTGGTGCTTGCGGGAAAGTACATAAGAACCAAAGTAAAATCGATAGGGCAAAGATAATACCACCCACACGTTTTAAGAAGATCTTACCGCGATCCAGCAAGCCAATCGCAACACTTCTAATATCTGGAATACGGTAGCTTGGCAATTCAAGTAAAAGCGCATGTTGTGATTTATCTTTCTGCAAAAATTTCATCACGATTGCCACACAGAGCGCACTGACAATACCAGACATGTACAAGCCGAATAATACGAGGCCTTGCAGGTTGAAAATGCCCCATACTGTTTGACTTGGAATAAAAGCAGCAATCAATAAAGCATAAACAGGCAAACGTGCAGAACAGGTCATCAATGGTGCAACCATAATCGTGGTAAAACGATCACGTGGATCACTGATACTACGAGTGGCCATGATGCCAGGTATCGCACAAGCAAAGCTTGAAAGTAATGGAATAAAAGCACGACCACTTAAGCCTGCTTTAAACATCAATTTATCAAGTAAGAATGCTGCACGAGGTAAATAGCCTGATTCTTCTAAAACCAAAATAAAGAAGAATAAAATCAAGATTTGTGGCAAGAACACAACCACACTACCCGCACCTGCGATAATCCCGTCTACCACCAAACTATGTAGCAAAGGCTGAGAGATATGCTCGCCTAATGCTTCACCGAACCATGCAAAGAACTCTTCAATTCCATCCATAAACGGCGCTGCCCAGGCAAACACTGCCTGGAAGACGATAAACATCATGATTGCAAGGCTAAGTAAGCCAAGAACAGGATGTAAGAAAATTTTATCGAGGAAATCAGTACGTTTGTCTTCCTGATCAGCAAAGTTCACCACATCTTTGAAAATAACTTCAATTTTTTGATGGTGATTACCAGTCAATCCACTTAGCTCAGTCTTCGGAACAGCATATTTTTCCTGATCCAAGGCATGCAGCAGGTTTTCGATACCTGAGTTACGCACCGCGACGGTTTCAACAACAGGAACACCTAAACGCTCAGAAAGCTTTTGTGTATTGATCTGGATACCACGACGACGCGCTTCATCCATCATGTTTAACACAACGAGGATCGGACGACCCAACTCAATCACTTCAAGCACCAGACCCAAATGTAGTTTTAAGTTCGTCGCATCCACCACACACAAGAAAGCATCTTGTTGGCCTTCTTCAGCAATCTTGCCCTGACAAACATCACGGGTAATTTCTTCATCTGGACTCGTAGCTTGTAAACTATAGGTCCCGGGCAAATCCAGCACACGCACGGACTTTCCAGAAGGAAGCTGAAAATGTCCAACTTTACGTTCAACTGTCACACCCGCATAGTTGGCAACTTTTTGGCGTGTTCCAGTTAAATGGTTAAATAAAGATGTCTTACCGCAGTTTGGATTTCCCACAAGGGCAATACGTAACGCATCACTCATGCAGGTGCTCCTTCAAGTTGAATTTCAATTTTATCAGCTTCCGCTTTTCGTAACGCAAAACGCGTAAAACCGAGCTGGATTAGAATCGGATCACCACCAAAAATACCTTTGGTAATCACTTGCACTTGTGTACCAGGCACAAAGCCTAAACTTTCTAAACGAACCGCAACTAAATCTGGCTGTTCTGTCTCATCGACCAAGCGATTCACTTTCGTGATCACCGCTACTTGCTTGACTTTTAATGCTGACAATCGCACCGCTCTAACCCTTTACTCTCTTTATTATAGTATACAAGCAAATGAGAATAATTACCAAAAACAATCTCAATGGCATTTACGCTTTTGACAGATCGACAACAATTCATTTTTCTTTTACAGTGCAAAACAAGAAAGTTCAGTAACTCCATTATGTTAAATAAAAAACCGCGAATTCCTGCAGCCGTTAACATTCCAGAACATCTCGGATTTTTACAGGGCTTTCGTGATTATTTGGTTGCTCAAACGGTGAGCCCGCATACCCGTAATGCTTATTTATCTGACCTGATCCAATGTAGTGAATTACATCAAAAAATAGCCTTACCAGAATGGTCGAGTGACGATATAGCAGATGTGCTGATTGCCCTGACCAAAGCAGGTAAAAGCCCCCGCTCAATTGCACGCTGCCTTTCTGCCTTAAGACAATTTTATAAATTTTTACGAGAACAAAAACTCAGGGATGATAATCCCGTTGCGACACATCATTCTCCTAAAATTGGTCGGGCCTTACCCAAAGATTTGTCTGAGCAAGATGTTGAAGCCTTAATTAATGCACCTGATACCAACACTGCACTCGGTCTACGCGATCGTGCCATGTTCGAAGTTTTGTATGCCTGTGGATTGCGTGTATCAGAATTACTCAATCTAAAACTTGAACTGATCAATTTAAAACAAGGCTACTTACGGATTACAGGTAAAGGGAATAAAGAACGTCTGGTGCCCTTGGGTCAATTTGCCTGTGACTGGATTGAAAAATATTTGGTGGAATCACGCCCGCAACTGTATAAAAGCAGTACCGATTATTTATTTTTGACTCAGCACGGCGGCATCATGAGTCGTCAGAATTTCTGGTATGCGATTAAGCGTTATGCCTTACAGGCCAATATTCAAGCCGAGTTATCACCACACACCTTACGCCATGCCTTTGCAACTCATTTACTCAATCACGGGGCAGATTTACGTGTGGTACAGATGTTACTGGGTCATAGCGATCTTTCCACCACGCAAATTTATACCCATGTGGCACAGCACCGTATGCAAGAGTTACATGGTAAATACCATCCACGGGGTTAAAACGACCTTCTGTCTTGGATCAGACTAAAACTTGATTCCGTTCACACAGCATCAGCAAGATTTAACGAAGTGATTCATTTTTTTTGTTATGCTAAAGCCCTTAAATACGTACAAAAAGGTTCTATATGTTGTTTACTCGGTCTCAGCTTGTAATTGCTTGTACATTAGCATCAACATTATTAGTCAGTGCTTGCTCAAAAGAAAATTCAGCACAAAAACAAGATGCACTCACAGCAAGTGCACCTGCGACAGGTGAAGCTTCAACCTTAAATGAACGCAATGCACAGCAGCGTTTAGTGTCTACATTAGAAAAACATTTCAAGACAGCCAACATCAATGCCAAAATTCTTGCCGTCAAGAAAACTGAAGTACCTAACCTGTTCTGGGTGAGTCTGGAAGGGATGGGCTCAGTCTATGCAACTGCTGATGGCCAGTACATTATTCAAGGTGATGTGGTGCGTTTAGGTGACAAACAACTGCATAATGTGAGCGATGCATTACAGGCAACCGAAAATAAAAAGCATTTAGCTTCACTCAAAACTGAAGACTTGATTGTTTACCCAGCACAAGGGGGTAAAGCCAAGCACGTGATTTATGTGTTCACCGATTCAAGCTGTCCGTATTGCCATAAGTTGCATGAACATTTGGCTGAAATTAATGCCAAAGGAATTGAAGTGCGTTATATCGCATGGCCACGTGGCGAACAATTCATGCCAACCATGCAGGCAATCTGGTGTAGCAAAGATCGTAAGGCGGCATTTGAGCAAGCAACTCAAGGTGTAGCTGTAAATGCAGCAGAATGTAAGAATCCAGTCCGTGATCAATACCAATTGGGTCTGAACATGGGCGTAAATGGCACACCAGCGATTTATAACGTTGAAGGTGAATATTTAGGTGGCTACATGACACCTGAAGAAATTGCTCAACGCTTAAACAAATAAGCTAAAAATCCTTTTCAAAATCACAAAGACTCGGGCGACAGATTAAAGATGATCGGAATAGGGTCTGTTACCACTTTATCTATGATTGCGACAGAGGAGATTTTTAGGCGATACAAGGCATGGATTGTGAAATTTAGTCATTCTAAATAAACAAGACGTAACGCAGAAGCGCCAAAAATCTCCCTGTCCCGCAGGGTTGTGGCTAAAACTCCCTCATACGTCGTTATGAAACTTGGCAAGGGAATGCCATTCCCTACGTTTCATGCCTAGTCTGATGGATTTTCAGCCTTCAACGCAATTCATTTATAAAGTGACAACAGACCCTAGTGTCTCTGCATTTTTTTAGCTATGATCAAGCTTCATTAAAATGATTGAATATAATGGAGTGTGACGTGAAACCAGTTCGTCTGGCGATACTCGGTCTTGGTACTGTAGGTGGTGGAGCCCTTAAATTACTACAAGAAAATGCTGCGGAAATTAAACGCCGTACCGGTCGAGAAATTCAAATTACACACGTAGGCACACGCCGTCCACGTCCAGATTTACAACTCGAAGGGATCAAACAAAGTGATGACTTGATGGAGATCGTACGTCAACCTGATGTTGATGTAGTGGTCGAAGTCATGGGTGGTATTCATCCTGCTTATGAAGTCATCATGGAAGCCATTAAACATGGCAAACAGGTTGTGACTGCTAACAAAGCGTTACTTGCTGAACATGGTAATGAGCTATTTAAGGCAGCAGAAGACAACGCTGTGCAGATTGCTTATGAAGCAGCAGTTGCTGGTGGTATCCCGATCATTAAAGTCATCCGTGAAGGTCTTGCAGCCAACCATATCGAATGGCTTGCTGGCATCATTAACGGTACAGGCAACTTCATTCTGACTGAAATGCGTGAAAAAGGTCGTGCCTTTGAAGATGTGTTAAAAGAAGCGCAAGAACTTGGTTATGCTGAAGCTGATCCTACCTTTGATGTTGAAGGCATTGATGCTGCACACAAACTCACCATTTTGGCTTCATGTGCATTTGGTATTCCTTTACAGTTCAATAAGGTCTATACCGAAGGCATCAGCAAAATCACAGCTCAAGATGTAAAATATGCAGAAGAACTTGGTTTCCGTATCAAGCACTTAGGTATTGCACGTCGCGCTGACAAAGGCATTGAGCTACGTGTACACCCAACCCTGATTCCTGCGGAAGAATTGATTGCCAATGTCAATGGCGTGAAAAATGCTGTCTTGGTTCAAGCCAATGCCGTTGGTCCAACACTTTATTATGGTGCTGGCGCAGGTGCTGGCCCGACCGCCTCTGCTGTCGTTGCTGACGTGATTGATATCGTACGTGATATTTCGTATACCGAAGATGGCGCAGGAACTATTCCTCAACTTGCCTTTGAAGCACTCACCAATGTGCCAATCCTCAGCCGCGAAGAAATGACCACGGGTTATTACATTCGCCTGAATGCTGAAGACCAAACGGGTGTATTGGCAGATGTGACCACTATTCTTAGCCGTGCAGGCATCAGTATTGATGCCATCATGCAGCAATCACGCTTAAAAGACCTGATTCCAATCGTGATTTTAACAGATCCGATCGTTGAATCTAAAATGGACGAAGCGCTTGCACAAATTCAAGCATTACCTGCAATTCGTGGCGAAATCGTGAGAATTCGTTTAGAATCGCTCGATAGTTAATCAGTTTAAATCCCCTCACCCTTCTTCACTCAAGAATGGAACTGCTCTCTTTTGAAAGGGAGCTTGTTGAGCGGGATTTTTTCTCTACCTTATATTGGAACACCATCATGTCGAATGCCAATCGTTATACTGGTCTTGTAGATCGTTATCGTGACCGTTTACCTGTGTCTGCAACTACACGCGCAATTTCTTTAGGTGAAGGTAATACTCCACTGATTAAACTAGAGAACATTCCACGTATTATTGGCAAAAACGTCGAAATCTATGTGAAATACGAAGGTCTGAACCCAACTGGTTCTTTTAAAGACCGTGGTATGACCATGGCGGTGACCAAAGCAGTTGAAGAAGGCTCTAAAGCGATTATCTGTGCATCTACAGGTAATACTTCAGCAGCAGCGGCAGCCTATGCAGCTCGTGCAGGTATCAAAGCATTCGTCTTGATCCCGGAAGGCAAAATTGCGATGGGTAAAATGGCGCAGGCAATGATGTACGGCGCGATCACCATGCAAATTCGTGGTAACTTCGACGATGGTATGCGTTTGGTCAAAGAAGTTGCTGATCAGGCACCTGTAACGATTGTAAACTCGATCAACCCGTATCGTTTGCAAGGTCAAAAAACCATTGCTTATGAAATCGTAGAAGCATTGGGTCGTGCACCTGATTATCACTGCTTGCCTGTCGGTAACGCGGGTAACATCACCGCACACTGGATGGGTTATACCGAAGCTGTAGCAAACCAACCTGCGGATCAGTTCGAACAAGTCATTTATGATGCGGCTACAGATCAGTTCACAGGTCCTAAACCAGAAGGCCTACCAACCATGGTTGGTTACCAAGCTTCTGGCGCTGCACCATTCTTACGTGGTGCACCTGTTGAAAATCCTGAAACAGTTGCAACTGCAATCCGTATCGGTAATCCACAGAGCTGGAACCATGCTAAAGCAGTAGTACGTGACTCTAAAGGCTGGTTCGATGAGCTTCAAGACAGCGAAATCTTGGAAGCACAGCGTTTACTTTCAATGTACGAAGGCGTATTTGTAGAACCTGCTTCTGCCGCTTCAATTGGCGGTGCAATCCGTGACATCAAGGCAGGTAAAATTGCTGAAGGTTCTGTGATTGTATGTACAGTGACAGGTAACGGCTTAAAAGATCCAGATACCGCAATCAAGCAATGTGCTGATGCAGTGATGTTGTCAATTGATGCAACAATGGATCAGGTTAAAGACTCGATTCTTTCAAATATGTAAGAATAAATTCTGAAATAAAAAAACCAGTTGCCTGTAACTGGTTTTTTTATGCGTTCATTCAAGATCACTAATTTTTAACGATAAAAAAACGCTTCATCATGAAGCGTTTTTTTACATCAAGCGGGATTAAACACGTTTTGGCAAAGTGCTTAACCAGCTTAATAAATTGGTTGCATCACTATTACGTGCTTGCGAACTTGGCGCACCCAATAACACCACAACCGCTGGACGTGAATTCACAGTCGTATGCATTACGACACAACGACCAGCTTCATTGATATAACCTGTTTTTGACAGGTTAATGTTCCAGCCGCCGTTACGGACTAAAGCATTGGTATTGTTTGACTTGAGTACACGGTAGCCTAGATTAAAGTCATAGGTTGGTGTGGTTGAGAATTGACGGATAAGACCGTATTGTGAAGCAGTACTAACTAAAATTCCTAAGTCACGTGCAGAAGAGACATTATGTGGATCAAGTCCTGTTGACTCAGCATAACGTGTCGAAGTCATGCCCAATTGCCTCGCTTTGGCATTCATCGCTGCAATAAATGCAGGACGACCACCTGGATAAGTACGTGCTAATGCAGCTGCCGCTGGATTTTCAGACTTCATCAAGGCAAACAACAATGCTTCTGCGCGATTCATCTTATCGCCAGCACGTAAAGTTGAGCTTGAGTTTTTACCACCCGCACCCGCAAAGTCAATTGACTCAAGGGTAATTTCTTCTGACATGTTTAAGCGCGCATCAGCAGTCACTACGGCCGTCATCAATTTGGTAATTGAAGCAATCGGAACCGACATGTTACTGTTTTTGCTGTACAACACCTCACCTGTTTGTGCATCCATGACCAGAGCAGCACGTGCATTCACTGACGGCTGGCTGCTATAGCCAAACGTATCGCGAATCTGTGTCGACTGCTGAGGTGCACTTGATGTAATTGATGCTGAACCACTGTTACGCACTGTTGTGGTCACAGAGGTTGAACCTTGAGGGCCAATCTCTAAGGGTTCATCATCTTCCATTAACTGGCTCGCATCACTTGCAGACCAGTTTAATGTTGCTGAACCACTCGCACGCGAAGAAGCTGGATTGTTATTCACAACCAGTTCAGCAAAACTTGTTGAACTCCACGCCAACAAGATAGACATGCTTAGAACATGCATGATAGATTTTTTAGAATTTTTCACGACACAATACTCAACTCAGGACGCTGCACATTTGCGCTTACCACCATTATGCCTTACATTTGAACAAATCGGGTAAAGCTTTTGTAGACACAATTGTGTACAACTATTCGCTAGAAACGAAGAATAGGATTGCTAATTTTGTCGTTTCATTGCAAGCTAATTTTGCTTTATGTAACAAAAAACCAGTGTTTTTGAAAAAAGGAGGTCTTCTTGATCACTGTTCTCGTTGTTGATGATCATGAACTCGTGCGCACAGGGATTTGCCGTATGCTGGAAGACCACCCCGATGTTGAGGTGATCGGACAAGCTGAGTCTGGAGAAGAAGCGATTGCGCTGGTTCGCCAGAAACATCCCCAAGTGGTATTGCTAGACGTGAATATGCCTGGCATTGGTGGAGTTGAGACAACGCGACGTTTATTGCAGAGTGCACCTGAAACCAAGGTCATTGCTGTCAGCGGTCTGGCGGAAGAGCCCTACCCATCCCTTTTACTCAAAGCAGGTGCAAAAGGCTATATCACCAAAGGTGCGCCAATTTCCGAAATGGTTCGTGCGATTAATAAAGTCATGCAAGGCGGCAAGTATTTCAGTGCAGATATTGCCGAGCAACTGGCTAGCTCCTATCTTTCTGATACCCAGCAATCCCCTTTTGATGCATTGTCAGAACGTGAAATGCAGGTGGCAATGATGGTGGTCAACTGTATCAGCGCACAGGAAATTGCAGATAAATTATTTGTCAGCGTGAAGACCGTAAATACTTATCGCTATCGTATTTTTGAAAAACTGGCGATTGATAGTGATGTCAAACTGACGCATCTTGCGATACGCTATGGACTGATTAAACCTTAAAATTCTTAAAATAATAGTCAACGCCTATGTTAGGGAAAATTGCATCATCGGTCTCTCAGACCGTCTATCGACTGGGCGTTTGGTATAGCGGCTATCGGCTGATTATTGCCGTTAGCCTGCTGCTGATTTATTTATTGACCGCTGAGCAATTAAGCGCCAATTATATTTATCCAGCTTTATATTTTTATACCCTGATCGCGTATATCACACTAAATATCATTCAGCTTTTTATCTTACACTTAGTCCCTGTACAAGTGTCCAGACAGCTGATCGTTATCTTCCTGATTGATGTCATCTGCTTGAGTTTAATCACATTTTCAGCAGGCGGGCCAAATCTGCAACTCAGCTTGCTGTATGTCATCATTATTTTCTCCTCAGCCATTTTATTAAATTCACAGCTATCACTGATCATTACCCTGTTCGCCGTCATCATGGTGGTATACCAGCGCTTTTTAGGCGATTTTTTTGATGTAATCAACTTAACTCATCTCGGCAATAGTGTTTTTCTGGCCTTTTTATTTTTTGTTGTGCATGCCATTGGCCGAATTGCAGTCCAACGTTTTAAAATTTTAGAAACGCTCACTTTCCATCAATCGATTGAAATTCATCAGCTGCAAAATATTAATCGTTATATTCTCGAGCAAATTGAAGACGGTTATTTGGTACTGGATGAAAGTAATCATATTGTCTTGACCAATCCAGCGGCCAATACATTATTGGGTATTTATCTACCTGTTTCTCTTGAAAAAACACCATTGATCAAGTTGCAGCCTGATCTATTTGAACTGATTAAGTTTAGTGATTTAAAGGACGGCGAAGAGTTTAGTTTTGAATCGCAACAAAGCCCGTATACAGTTCATGTTCGAGTCAAACATTTGATTGTGCCCGAGCAGGCACTGGTCTTGCTGATCTTAAAAGACGCACAAAAATTAACCCAGCAGGTACAGCAACTCAAGCTGGCAGCATTAGGACAACTTTCTGCCAGTATTGCCCATGAAATTCGCAATCCATTGGCCGCAATTGTACAGGCCAATGAACTCCTAAAAGATAGTGATGCACATCAGCAAGAAATGCTGTCACGGATGATTAGCAAGCAAGCCAAACGCATTGACAGCATTGTTCAAGATACTTTGGCGATGGCTCGTAACAGACCAACAGAAGCACAACCCATCCAGCTCACCCCATTCTTTGAAAGTTTATTGAATGAAGATCTGGCTGATGCAAAACAGATGATCCAGTTAAAACTAGCAGAACAGACTGTGATCGTATTTGATGAAAAACAATTACGTCAGGTGTTGATTAATCTGATCCGTAATGCGTTACGCCATAACGCAACAGACGCCCCTTTTATCGAAGTGGATGTGCATGAAAAAGAAGGTCGAATCTGCATTGATGTCATCGATTTTGGGATGGGTGTCTCAAAACGGGATATTTCTCAGTTATTCAAACCATTTTTTAGTACCGAAATTAAAGGAACTGGTTTAGGATTGTACTTGTCTCACACATTTTGTGAGGCGAATCATGCAAAGCTCACCTATATAGAGCGACAACAAGGAGCATGTTTCAGGATGGAATGCTCAAAATTCATAGATTAGATTAGGTTTTTCGGGGAAATGGCAACAAAACAACCACTCGTCTTGCTCGTAGACGATGAAGAGGACTTATGTCTTTTAATGCAGATGACGCTTGCGCGCATGGGCATCAAGACACATATCGCTTATCGTGTCGAACAGGCCAAAAAATTCTTTACTGAGTTCCAGTATGATGCATGCTTAACAGATTTAAACCTGCCAGATGGTAACGGTTTAGATCTGGTCAAACATGTGACCCAAAACTATCCAAACACGCCGATTGCCGTTCTAACGGCCTATGGCAACATGGACATTGCAATCGCAGCACTCAAAGCAGGTGCGTTTGATTTTGTCAGCAAACCCGTGAATCAAATGCACTTGGATCAGCTAATCCAAAAAGCTTTGAATCGACCACAGCCTGAACAGGAAGCCGCTGAAACCGCTTTAGAAAATAAGCTTCTGATTGGACGTTCAGCACCGATCCAGCAACTTCGCATTGCTTTAAAGAAGATTGCGCGCTCTCAGGCACCTGTCTTCATTACAGGTGAATCAGGCACAGGTAAAGAAGTGGTTGCCAATTTGGTGCATCGTTTAAGTAACCGTAGCGAAGGGCCTTTTATTGCCATTAACTGCGGTGCGATTCCAACTGAATTGATGGAAAGCGAGTTATTTGGACACAAGAAAGGCAGCTTCACTGGTGCAACACAGGATAAGCAAGGCTTAATTCTTTCTGCACACGGCGGTAGTTTATTTCTAGATGAAATTGCTGAATTGCCTTTAAATATGCAGGTCAAATTACTACGTGCTGTACAGGAAAAGAAAATTCGTCCTGTCGGTTCAGATCAGGAAATTGATGTCGATTTCCGTGTGATCAGTGCCAGCCATCAAGATCTTGAAATGCTCGTCCAACAAGGCCGATTCCGACAAGATCTGTTCTTCCGTATTCATGTCATGGATCTGGTGTTGCCACCATTACGTGAGCGCGGCCAGGATATTCTGCTACTGGCCAATCATTTTATTCAAAAGATTAGTCAGGAATGGGAAGTCTCGGTTAAAACGCTGTCCTCTCGTGCAGAGCAGTTCTTATTGCAGCAATATTTCCCGGGAAATGTGCGTGAACTGCGCAATATCATCGAACGTGCAATGACACTAAGCGATGATGAATCGATTGATCTGGCCCATTTGCAAACAGCTCCATTACGCAGCTCGATTGCACATCCAACACCTTCATTTACCAATACGACCGCAGAAGAAGTGGAAACTCCACAACATTCTGCTAGCCCAACAATGAGTTCGAAGAAACTTCCACCTGAAGGTTTAGAACGCTATTTAGAAAATATCGAAAAAGAAATTCTTCTAAATGCGCTGAATCTGACCCATTGGAATCGCACTTTAGCGGCGAAAAAGTTGGGAATGACCTTCCGTTCTTTACGCTATCGCCTGAAAAAGTTTGGTTTAGATACCGAAGATGATGAATAATCTTTAAAAATAAAGCTCCTTAAAAAAGGAGCTTTATTTTTTAGTATCGGCTTTTTAACACCAAATCAGTGACATGTTCAAGATAAGTATCTTCTTTCATTTCAGGCGCTAAAGGCGAAATCTGATTCGGTTGAATCCCTTGTCCCTCAATCATGTTGCCATTAGGGGTGTAGTAATGCGATACCGTCATTTGCAAGGCAGCGCCGCTCGGTAAAGGAAACAGTTTCTGCACCACGCCTTTACCATAACTATTTTCACCCACAACCCAAGCTCGCTTATGTTCTTTCAAGGCTGCGGTAAAAACCTCGGCTGCCGAGGCTGAGCGTTTATTAATTAAAATACCCAGTTTCAGGTTTTGAAATTCAAAGGAAGGTAAAGCCTGAAATTGTTGATCGCCTTCCGAACGGCTTTTCGTGGTCACAATCAGTCCCTGATTCAGGAACAGATCCGCTGACTCAACTGCAGCAGATAATAGACCACCGGGATTATTACGTAAATCCAGAACAACAGCCTTAAGCTTGGCTGAACTATATTCTTCGATCAAACGCTTAATTTCATTGGCGGTGTCTTGCTGGAAAACTCTAATTTTAAGTACAAGTACCTGATTATGCATTAAAACAGGTTCAATATCGGTTTCTACTTTCTTGTTTCTGACCAGAATGGTGGTGCTGTTATTATTCTCTGGCTGGATCTGTACGGTACTGCCAATTGAACCATACAGCAGGCCTTGCACCTGATCTTTGTTGAGATTTTTTAATTCCTGATTGTCCACTTTAACAATGGCTTGTCCATTACGTAAACCCAGCTTACTCGAGTCAGAACCTGCTTTTAAGTCCTGAATCTGCCAAGATTTAGAATGCGCATCATAATTTAAATTAAAATCGACAGAGGCCAAATCCCCTTCGGTATATTGAATCAGTTGACGATATTCTTCTGCCGAGAGATAACGGGAATAACGGTCTAAACCACTGACCAACCCTTTGATGGACTGCTGAAATAATGCATCGTCCGACTTCTTATCGACATAGTTATCTTTAACAATACCGTAGATCTGGACAAATTGTTGAATCGATTCAATCGGGACTTCAGCCGTGGGAGGCGCATCTTCCGTCCATCCCGATGAATGCGTAATCGGTGCCGCATAAATACTATGCCCCCAACACATCAACAAACTTGCACATAAGGCTCGGTAAATGTTGTTGTGCTGGGTCATTGCTTCACCTTATTTTAAAGTAATTAAGTTCTTACCCTGCATTTCTGGCGGTACAGGAATGTGCATTAAATGCAGTAATGTTGGTGCCACATCAGCCAATACACCACCTTCCGCAATCGTTGCCTGAGTTGGGCCAACATAAATAAATGGCACCAGCTCAGTGGTGTGTTGGGTATGAACCTGTCCACTGTCATAGTCTTGCATTTGCTCTACATTACCATGATCCGCAGTAATTAACATGTGTCCTTTGTTTGCCATCACGGCATCATAAACACGACCCAAACAGGTATCCACCGTTTCAACCGCTTTTACCGCCGCATCAAAGACACCCGTATGCCCGACCATATCACCGTTGGCATAGTTCACCACCAACAGGTCAAACTCACCTGAATTAATGGCATTGACCAACTCATCGGTCACTTCATAAGCGCTCATTTCAGGCTTTAAGTCATAAGTTGCAACATTCGGTGATGGAATCAAGATACGCTTTTCACCAGGATATTCATCTTCACGACCGCCGCTGAAGAAGAAAGTCACATGCGCATATTTCTCAGTTTCAGCAATACGCAATTGGGTTTTGCCCAAATCAGACAGATATTCACCAATCGAGTTCTTAAGCCCTTCTGGCATATACGCAACGGGTGCATCAATACTGGCCTGATAACGCGTCAACATGACAAATTTAGATAAATTCGGCACCACTTTACGTTCAAAACCAGCAAAATCTTTTTCCACAAAAGCGCGGGTGATTTCGCGAGCACGATCGGCACGGAAGTTCATGAAAACAATGCTATCGCCATCTTGAACTTTGACAATATCACCAATACGTGTTGCTTTCACAAACTCGTCATTTTCATTGGCTGCATAGGCTTGCTCTAAACCTTCAACTGCTGAATTGGCGACACGTGCGGCCTCGCCTTCCGTCATTAAACGATATGCTTGTTCAACGCGATCCCAACGATTGTCACGATCCATCGCGAAATAACGGCCAATCATCGACACAATACGACCTTGATTTGGATATTGTGCAAATAAGGCATCCAGTTTTTCTAATGAAGGTTGAGCACTACGTGGCGGTGTATCACGTCCATCAAGGAAAGCATGTAAATACACTTTTGCACCGCGTTTTAACGCCAATTCGCACATTGCGACAATGTGATCTTCATGCGAGTGAACACCGCCTTCTGATAACAAGCCCATCACGTGCACGGCGCCATTCGCTGCTTTAGCCTTTTCAACCGCATCCACCAGAACTTCATGCTCAAAAAAAGCACCCGTACGAATGTCTTTGGTAATACGAGTGAAGTCCTGATACAACACACGACCCGCACCCAGATTCATATGCCCGACTTCAGAGTTGCCCATTTGACCATCAGGCAGGCCCACATCTTCACCTGAGCCAGAAATTAAACTATTCGGATGCTTTGCTTTCATTGCCGTGAGGTTGGGTGTTTTTGCTGCCAGAAAGGCATTGTCATCAACTGCTTCACGATGTCCTACGCCATCCATGATTACGAGAACGTGAGGAATTTTGCCAGCATTTGCATCCGTCATAATGGACTCTCTATTTGTCGATCATTTGATCGGTATATTTTACCGAAGTTTAAGGTATTTCTCTATGACCTCACTCATGGCTTTCATCAATACCGATGATAGAGCCCATGAATGAAAGATCCATTATCTTGCACGATAGAGTAGATAACTTCCCACCATAAAGATGAGAACTACAGGCATCAGCACAAACCATGCTGGAGATGGTGCATAGACCAAACTTGCATAGCCGAGGAAATCTTGTAAGTAGAAGAAGCCAAGTCCCGTAAATAAGGCAATCACCAGACGGAAGCCCATCGACTGTTGACGTAGTGGTCCAAAAATGAACGAGCAGGCAATTAAGACCAGCGTAATCAAGGCAAACGGCGAGGTCACTTTTTGCCAGAACGCCAGTTCATAGGTTTTCGGTACCTGACTATATTCATCCATATAGCGCATAAAACTAATCAACTGGCTGGGTGATAAATCTTCAGGATCTAAAGTCACCATATGCACGTATTTCGGCTGTAATGCCAAACCTAATGCCTGTTGATCATGATCGGTTTTAATGGCATTACCTTGTGCCAATAAATCAACCTGATGTGATTGCTCTAAAGTCCATTGACCATCTTTAACAAACTGGCCCTTTTCAGCATTCACAAAAGACTGTAAACGGTAATCCTTGTCAAAATCAATCGACTGGATATTACGTAACTGACCTTTTGAGTTGGCGTAATCAATATAAATAAAACGCTGCCCTTCACGGGTCCAGTAACCTTTGACTTCACCCAACGCCGCCACACTACGTTGCTTCTTAATACTTTGTGCCTGTTCGTTGGTATAAGGAATCACCCATTCACTCAGAACAAAAGACAATACAATCAATAACAGTGCCGAACGCATTACCCAGCCGACGATTCGCCATAAGCTAATCCCGACAGAACGCATCACGATCAATTCACTGTTTGATGCCAATGCCCCAAGCCCCAGTACGGAACCAATCAAGGCTGCAACAGGAAGGATTTCATATAGATAATGCGGTGCACCCCACATCACATACAGGAAAGCTTGCCACGCATTATAGTCGGGCTTGAGCGCGCCTAATTCACCTAAGTAGGTAAACAGGACCTGCAAGAAAGATAACACCAGCGTAGTTCCCAGCATGGCTAGGATCGTGGTTTTTGTCACATGTTTGGCGACTATTCGACGTGCTAACATCACAACCCCACTCGCTGAATACTTCTCTTAAATTTTGGTGCCAGTTTTTGTTTACGCGCAAAAACTGCTGCGGCAATGGCATAAATAAGAAGAACCACTGGATAAGCCCAGATATCAAGCTCTTCCTTACTGATTCGGGTCTTAATCGCAATCAATAATACGATCAAGCTGGCAAAGATAAAGATCGCTGGAATCAAACGATAGTAACGACCTTGACGCGGACTCACCTCAGACAATGCGACCGCCAGCATTAAAGCCACGATAATCACAAATGGGCCAAACACACGCCAGCCCAGTTCACTACGCACGACAGGATCATCACGTTTTTCCCATAGCTTGGACATGGATAATGCTTCAACATCACCACTTTCAAATTTTACGTCTTTGTCATTTTCTAAACGTAAACGATAAGACTGGAATTCTGCCTGCGTGTAACGTGGTTGATTCGGATAAATCTCGTAACGACGACCTTGGACGAGATCCACTACATTGGCGGTATCATTGGCAACTTCAACTCGTGTTGCTTCTTTTGCCAGAATCATGACATCAGGTTTATCGGGCTGATTGCCTTTCTGATAGAAGAAAATATCTTTTAAGTTCTTACGGTCTTCTGAAAGCGAGCCCGCATAAATGGTGTAAGGTCCCGAAGAAATAAACTCTTTCGGACGCACCAGATCAAATCCAGTCCGCACCGCTTGGGTACTGGTTAGTTTTTCAAACTCACGTAAGCCCCACGGCCCCATCCAGACCATTAAACAAGTCTGTACCACCAGATACACCACAGTCATTGGCAACAATAAACGGGCCAACTGATTCCGACTGACGCCACTGCCATTTAAAACTGCCATTTCATGGTCGACATACAGACGCCCGAATACCAGCATTAATGCAATAAAGAAACCTAAAGGGAGAATCAACGTTAAAAATTCAGGTAAGCGATAGCCGATAATGCTAAATAAGATACCTGCATCTAAACGACCTTGAGCTGCTACGCCAAAATACTTGATCAAACGACCACCCATCATGATCATGGTTAATAAACCAATGACGACGAGAGATGTCGAAACCACCTGTTTGACGAGATAACGCCGAATAATCAAAGTAATACTTCCAAAAGACCAATCGAAGGTAACGCTAGTTTACCCGAATGTTAAAAATATAAAACCTATCGCTTGTTGCGGATTGCAACCTCATATCTGAAAGTGTTTAATGGACTTATCTTTCTTTTTTGCTCATTAGGTTCTATACAAACAATGAAATTTACACTTCAAAACGCATTCCCAGCTCAGGCGTCTAGCGAATCTTTGTGGATTTTGGTTGATTCAGAACAATTACAACAGAACTTAAATACTTATCAAATCAACCATCTAGATGACGTCCTTAACGCAACCCAATACAAAGCAGGTTTTAACGATAACTTGGCCTTGCTTGCCAATGTCTCTGTTCAAGCCAACACACAATTATTAGGGCTTGGAAAAAGTGACGAGCTAAAAGCGACAAAATTAGCAAAACTCGCACAAAGCATTATCAAATCATCACAAAATAAATTTAAACAAATTAGTCTCGATCTTTCAGCTCTACCTGCCGATTTACACGCACTATTTGTATTGAGCCTCACGCAAGCGGCTTATGGCTATGACGAGTTTAAGTCGAAAAAGAATGAGTTCGTGCTAGAAACCATTCACCTGATTGCCAGCCAGACCACGTTAGATGAAGCACAGTTAAAGCTGATTCATGCGGTTCAGTCGGGTCAAAACTTTGCGCGTGATCTGGGTAACCGTCCTGGAAATATTTGTTTCCCTGAATATCTTGCAGATCAGGCGCTTGCGCTTGCTAAACAATATCCTGACTTACTGAAAGTCACTGTACTGGATGAGCAGCAAATGGCTGATTTGGGCATGTATGCCTTCCTTGCCGTGAGCAAAGGTTCGGATCGTCCGGGTCGTATTGTTACTCTCGAATACAATGCCCAAATTGATCAAGCGCCTGTGGTGCTGGTGGGTAAAGGTGTGACTTTTGATACTGGCGGTATTTCATTAAAACCAGGCTTAGGCATGGATGAAATGAAATTTGATATGTGCGGCGCAGCTTCAGTTCTTGGAACCATTCAAGCACTCTGTGAAGCACAATTGCCGATTCATGTGGTGGGTGCAATTGCCGCAGCAGAAAATATGCCATCTGCTCATGCGACGCGTCCCGGTGACATCGTAACAACTATGAGCGGGCAAACTGTAGAAATTCTAAATACTGATGCAGAAGGTCGTCTAGTCCTGTGTGATACCTTGACCTATATTAAACGCTTTAACCCAGTCCTTGTGATTGATATTGCAACACTTACAGGTGCATGTGTAGTTGCGCTGGGTAAAGTGGTCAGTGGTTTATTCACACCAGATGACGAACTTGCACAAGACTTGCAACAGGCAGGTGAACAGTCGCTTGACCGTGTATGGCGCATGCCCGTGATGGAAGAGTATCAAGAATTACTCGACTCACCTTTTGCCGATATTGCCAATATTGGTGGCCCATACGGCGGCGCAATCACAGCGGCTTGCTTCCTCGAACGTTTCACTCGCGACTACCGTTGGGCGCATCTTGATGTGGCAGGTACAGCGTGGTTATCTGGTGCCACTAAAGGTGCAACGGGTCGTCCAGTGCCATTATTGATGCAATTCTTGGCAAATCGTGTTCAAACGAATGGCTAAAATTAGTTTTTATCTCTTTGAAAACAGTCAGGAACGGCAAGTCGAAAGCGCTTGCCGTTTGTGTCGCAAGATTCTGAATCAGCATCCCCACATCTGGTGGTACTGTGCTGATCCAGACTTGCAAAATGAACTGGATGAGCTGCTCTGGAGCTTCGATCCAAAAAGTTTCATTGCGCATGGGATTGACCAGCCGCATAGTCCAGTGTGTATTTCAAAAGATTTACCACCATCCAATGATTGGATCGTGTTTAATTTTAACAATCATGCACTTGAACAAACTCAAGATTTTCGCCACATTATCGAAATTATTGAAAATAATGAAACTGCGAAACAGATTGGGCGGGAAAAATTTAAAATGTATCGACGTTTGAGTATAGAACCTCGTACATTTAAATTATAAATTGGCAATAAAAAACATCATTTTAGGAGTGTCTTGTGGCATTAAATGTAGGTCAGGATTTTAAAAAACGTTGGTTAAATGCACCTGAGGCTGTTCGTCAGACCTATCAGGAAGATTTAGCACGTATCTGTGATCTGTTATTACCACAAACCTCGATTCAAACGTGGACACAGAATGAGGAGAGTGCTCAACAGCGTTCTCAACAGCGCATTGATCAAGCCTATGCAGATTTAAAAGCTGAATTGCTAGAACAGGCACGTATTCGCAAACAACTGGCGCTCGAAAAAGCACTGGAAGAAAAACGTGCAGCTGAAGCCGCTTATGCCGCACAACTGCAAGCAGATGAAGCGCGTCAGTTTGAACAACAAACCGAGAATTTACTTGCGCTACGTGGTCATATCGATCAGGAAATTGCGCAACAGACCGAGCGTTACCAGACCAATCCAGAACAGCCAAGTATTGATTATGCACGCGGTCAGCGCATCGCGATTGATGATCAGCAAATTCTGTCTGAGCTGGAAAGTGTCCGTGTCCGACTTGAACTTGAAGCCGAAGGCCTGATTGAGCAAGCAGTCACGGTATTCCGTGCCAAGCTGCATGCACTGGCACAAGATGAAATTGAATATATCTTAAAGAACAGTGAGTTCTCGGACGAGAAATAATAAAAAGCCCAGTTTAAACTGGGCTTTTTTATACTTTATCTTTTATTTTAAAAAACCGTTTTCAGCTAAAAAAGCCATGCTGATATTCGATTCAGTTTTCTGCTCAGCCGCCTTATCACCCAGCAATAAACGCTCGATATAACGTGCCAATACATCAACTTCTAAATTCACTTTGCTTCCCACCTGCCAAGTGCCAATATTGGTACGTTCAGCGGTATGCGGAATCAAATTCAGGCTCAGAATATTGCCACGTAAATGGTTAATGGTGAGGCTAATACCATCGACCGTCACAGACCCTTTTTCGGCCAGATATTTTGCCAGCTCAACCGGAGCAGTCACTTCAAAATATAAAGAGCGTGCGTCTTCGCGAACCAGAGTAATCTCACCCAGCCCATCAACGTGACCACTGACAATGTGTCCACCAAAACGTGTGGTCGGCAACATTGCTTTTTCAACATTCACCGCCTGTCCGACTTTCCATTGCCCGAGCGTAGTACGGTTCAAGCTTTCACGGGAAACATCTGCTGCATACCAGTTCTCGCCCCACTCAATCACAGTCAGGCAAATCCCATTGGTGGCAATCGAATCACCCAAATGTACATCAGACATGTCCAAATCAGTCTGGATACGTAGACGAACATCACCGCCTACACTTTGTAGGCTCTCAACCTTACCTAAACTTTCAATAATGCCTGTAAACATGGGAGTTTCAACCTATCTTTATTGCAGTGTCTGCCACAGTGAATCAGATACCTTAAAGCAAAGAACCCGAGATAACAAGGCATCCCCAAAGCAAATAAAAAGGGCGATCATCTGACCACCCTCTTTCTGCACATGATTGAATCATGCATTTATTGCATTTCAGAGACTTGCTGTTCTGCTGTGTCTTTGGTTGCAACCTGATTCTTGATTAGAAAATGGCTAAAGAATAATTTATAGCCCAGCACACCTAAGCATGCACCTATGATCGGTGCAATGATGGGTACAATGAAATAAGGAATATCACGGCCACCGGTAAACGCAACTGGTCCCCAACCTGAGAAATAAGCCACAATTTTCGGGCCAAAATCACGTGCAGGATTCATGGCAAAGCCAGTCAGTGGGCCAAAAGAAGCACCAATCACGGCAACCAGCAAACCCACCAGAATCGGTGCCAAAGCACCACGTGGCAAACCGTTGCTGTCATCACCAATTGCCATAATCAGCCACAGCAATAACATCGTAATAAACATCTCGACCATGAAAGCCTGACCCAGCGACAATAGATGATGCGGATAAGTTGAGAAGATTCCCGCCAATTCCAGACTTTCTACACTGCCACGTACCATGTGATGCGTCTGTTCATAATCTACAAATAAATTGCTATATAGCCCATATACCAGCAGTGCACCTGTCGCTGCACCTGCGACTTGGGCAATGATATAGAACGGGACTTTACGCTTATCAAAACCAGCAAATAAAGCCAAAGCGATAGTCACAGCAGGATTGAGATGTGCCCCGGAAATACCAGCAGACAAATAGACAGCCAATGCAACTGCCAAGCCCCATACAATGCTGATTTCCCACAGACCTAAACTTGCTCCTGCAAGCTTAAGTGCAGCCACCACACCAATACCAAATGATAAAAAAATTGCGGTAGCAAAAAATTCGGCTACACATTGCCCCAATAAGGTGGGTTCCGAGCGACTCATAACAACCTCTCTTGGTCATCGCTGCAAATAGGCAAGACCCTAAATTAAGCTCGGCAAACTATATTTATTTTTGAAACTGGTCAATATTGTTTGGTAAATTTTTAAACGATTGATCAAAAGATTTTTCTCTAAAATCGGTGCGTAAAAACAACTAAAAGGGATACAAAAATAGAATTCAATTAATTGTTTTTATTTATCTTTTTTAATTTTCATTATTTTTAATAGCAGATTTAACCAAACTGACCAACACCATAGAAATGACTAAAAAATGCAAGATATTTACTATAAAAACAGACACTTATTACATAAACCGATTTTATTTATCTAATTATCCGATTTAACAAAGAAACTGAATACAAAAACACCACTTTTTAAAAGTGGTGTTCTGTTTTACCAAAGTGCCAGTTGGGTACTATTCCCTGTAGTATCGACCCCGCCCAATTCAGCGAAGTGATACAACTGCCCTAACAACTGCCGTAACGGCGGCCCAGACTTGGCATGCGTATCGGTAATCACGATAAATTCCAGTACTCGTGCCCGCTCGGACTGACGCTGTTTACTCACCCGATAACGCGGTACATCTTGGGTCAATAAAGTGACTTTACCGCGCTTTAAATTGGCGGTCAGTAAGTCTTTGGGCTCGATATTTCCATCGGTCGAGTAGCTGGTCAGAATGTAACGTGCATTGATGGTTTCCAATAACTTTTCATAGGCCTCTTTGGCATATTTAGAAGAGTTATAAGGACTTGGACGTTCTTTACGCCAAGCACGATCAATACCGCTTTTAAAACCTTTGGTATCAGGTGAAGGTAAATCGACTTGATCCCATAAAGTCAACGCATTGAGAACGTGATAATTACTGCTATAAGCATGTTGATTATAAGGTGGATCCAGATAAGCCACATCCACTTCAAAACCACTCATCTGATTGGCAAGATGCTGGGCATCGACACACCACATTTCTGCCGCAGGACGTTTAGGATCACCGATCTCACAGAAACGGCTTGGTGTCAGCCATAACAATGACTCGATCCTCTCCAGTGCCGTTTGGGTACGTCCGCCCCAACCCTGATGGAAACTTTTGAAAACGCCACTGGTATTACTGACAAAACTTGCTGAATATAGTAACGGTGCCAATAAAGCACTCATTTCTACATCATTAATTGCACCCTGTGCCTGCCAAGTTGCAATCTGCTGACGAATCGCATCAATACGCATGCCGTTACGGCGTTTGAAAAATAGGCGGTCACGTGCAGGATCATACACATCATCATTGCGCGGACATAGATTATGTGTGACCCAGCCTTTGACTTCAGGCAGACGGTTCAGATAATCAATGGCTTTTTGATAGCCACCCAATTCTTTAAATGCAGGTGCATCAACACAAGCCAAAATCGCATGATTCAGCGCATGACTATACGGTTCCCAGTCATTGGCAATCACACGATAGCCATTTTGACGGGCTAAACGTGAAACCACCCCACTGCCTGCAAAAAAATCCGCAAAAATCGGTGGATTCTTTTTCTTGCTATTCAGCGTTCCAGTAATCTCAAGCGCTTCTAAAATCAAATGTAGAAGTCGACGCTTATTCCCAAGATAAGGAACTAACTGATGAAAAAGATATTCGTCAGTCGTACGGGCCGCATGACGACGTTTGTGATAAACCGATGGTTCTGGATTCATATCAACTCTTGGATAGGGAGCAATCTCAGGCGAATGTCTTGCCCAAGTTGGGTTACATCGACCAACTCAAATCGTCGTTGTTCTGCCATTTTACTAAATTCAGCATTGACCATAGCGCGGGCAGATTGACCAAGTAAAGTTGGTGCAACATAACTAATCATTTCATCAACCAAACCTTGCTGTAAAAAGGCGGTGGATAAAGTTGCACCTGCCTCAACCAATACATCATAAATTTGATACTGTTGAGATAAGGTCTGCAATAATTGATTTAAAGGTTGCGGCGTCAATTGTATCACGCCTAAATCAGCAAGTTCTTGACGAAATGGTGTCATCACCATCACTGTTTCAGGATTTTGTAACATCTTGGCTGACAATGGCAGTTGCCCTTGGCGATCTAACACGATTCGTTTCGGCTGTACCACCGTTGAAACATCAACATCAGTCAAAACACGAACATTTAACTCGCAATCATCTGCCAGCACCGTTTGAATACCTGTGATCACAGCGCCTGATATTGCACGCCAATGCTGGACATCCTTACGCGCCTCAGTCCCGGTAATCCATTTGGACTCACCCGAGGCCATAGCAGTACGCCCATCAAGACTCGAGGCCACTTTTAAACGGACATAAGGCAAACCGGTCGACATAGCTTTTAAAAAGCCAAAGTTAAGCGTTTTTGCCTCATCAACACAAATACCCGTTTCAACTTCAATGCCTGCATTCTGCAAGATCTGAACGCCCTTGCCAGCCACTAACGGATTGGGATCCGAGCATGCAACCACAACTTTTTTGACCTGTGATTTCACCAATGCTTCGGCGCAGGGCGGCGTTCGACCATAATGGGCACACGGTTCCAATGTCACATAAGCGGTTGCGTCTTTGGCATGGTCACCCGCCTGACGCATGGCAAATACCTCTGCATGGGGCTGACCTGCTTTGGGGTGATAGCCTTCCCCGATCAGTTGTCCATCTTTGACAATGACACAACCCACATTGGGATTTGGTTTCGTCGAATATTGTCCAAGTCGCGCCAGTTCAATGGCACGTTGCATCCAGTACTGCTGTTCGGATAAATGATCTTGGGTTAACTCAGACATGATTTCTCTAATTTAGTTGTCATTTTCGCGTTGTTGCATTTGTTCAATTTGATGACGAAAAGCATCGACATCCTGAAAATCCTGATACACCGAAGCAAATCGTACATATGCTACATGATCGAGCGCAAAAAGCGCCTGCATAACGATTTCACCAATCGTTCTGGACTTCACATCTCGTTCACCCAAACGGCGAATATGCGACTGGATATCGCTGAGTACGGTTTCAATCTGTTCTTGGGTTACAGGACGTTTCTGTAAAGCATGCATCAATGAGCGACGTAATTTTGCTTCATCAAATGGCTCATTTTTACCATCCGATTTGATAACACGTGGCATTACCACATCATAACTTTCAAATGTTGTAAAACGCTCACCACAAATGACACACTCACGACGACGACGAATCTGGCACCCTTCGGCAGCCAAACGGGAGTCGATAACTTTACTATCAGCAGCGTTACAAAATGGACAATGCATAGTTGCGCGATTATTTAATCTCTTTGCCTAAGTGTAGCAAAGTTTCTTCAATTGCAGAACCAGCACCCTACAGGCATAAAAAAACAGCCTCATGAGGCTGTTTTTAAATCACATCTTGTCTGTGTTATTCAATACGTTCGCCATGTTGACTCAAGTCAAGACCCATACGCTCATCATCAGCGCTAACACGGATCCCAATCACCAAATCAATCACTTTAAGAATAATGAAGGTCACGATTGCACTGTAAGCCATGGTTGCCAATACACCCTCGATTTGCACCCACAATTGGCCTGCAAAAGTTGGTGCGAGTGCAACGTTCGCTGCTTTGATGATTTCATCGCTATAGAAGATGCCCGTAAGAATCGCACCAACAATACCACCCACCGCATGTAGACCGAATGCATCCAAGGCATCATCCGCTTTAAGCAGGCGTTTCAATGCTGTAATTCCCCAGAAACACACTACACCACCGATAAGACCCATAATCAATGCGCCACCTACACCAACGAAACCAGCAGCAGGTGTAATCACAACCAAACCAGCAACTGCACCTGATGCACCACCTAGTACGGAAGCTTTACCACGAATCACACGTTCAACAATCAGCCAAGAGAATGCAGCAGCCGCGGCAGCAACTTGTGTTACCAAAATCGCCATACCTGCACGTGCACCAGCGCCTAAAGCACTACCACCGTTAAAGCCAAACCAGCCTACCCAAATCAAGCTTGCACCAATGACGGTTAAGGTCAGGTTATGTGGCGCCATAGACTCACGGCCTAGACCAGTACGTTTGCCTAACATATAGGCTGCAACCAGACCCGCAACACCCGCATTGATATGGACAACAGTACCACCCGCGAAATCTAACGCACCTGCTTTAAATAACCAGCCATCTGCTGCCCAAACCCAGTGTGTAATCGGCGCATAAACTAGGATCACCCAAACTGCGATAAAGGCCATAAATGCAGAATACTTCATACGGTCAGCGATTGAACCACTGATAATTGCAACCGTAATGATAGCAAAGGTCATTTGGAAAATAACGAATAGACTTTCAGGAATGGTGCCTGTCAAGGCATCGAAGGCAACGCCATTCAGCATGGCTTTAGCAAGGTCACCAACATAAGCACCTGAACCAGAGAACGCCAGAGAGTAACCCACTGTCACCCAGATCAAACTTACAAGAATTGCCGCTGAAAGGCTGAACATCATGGTACTCAGTACGTTTTTCTTACGAACCATACCACCATAGAATAAAGCTAAGCCCGGAATCGTCATCAACAGCACCAACGCAGTTGAAACAAGAACCCATGCTGTATCACCTGTATCGATCGTTGCTTCCGCAGCAGGTGCTGGTGTTGCTTCCACAGGAGCTGGCGCTTCTGCTGCAACAATTTCTGTTGAGGCAGTTGTAGTGTCAACTGCTACAGCGTGTTCAGTAACAGGCGTTGAAGCAGCATCTTCTGCCCAAACCACCGCTGAACCACCTAAGAGTGCGCCAGATAGACTGAGCGCCATAAGCATTTTTTTCATTCGTGTCCCCCAACCTGATTTCGCGAGCTATTGCTATATTTAATAGCTCAGCAAAGTTTGTGCCAACTTAGACAGCATCTGGCCCAGTCTCGCCCGTACGGATACGGATCACTTGCTCTAAATTGGTCACAAAAATTTTGCCATCACCAATTTTGCCTGTGCTTGCGACACGAGTAATCGACTCAATGACGGCATCAACCATTTCATCGCTAATTGCAATTTCAATCTTTACTTTTGGTAAGAAATCAACCACATACTCAGCACCACGGTACAATTCTGTGTGACCTTTTTGACGTCCGAAACCTTTGACTTCAGTTACGGTAATCCCTTGAACACCAATCTCAGAAAGTGCTTCACGCACATCATCCAATTTGAATGGTTTTACAATTGCAGTTACAAGCTTCATGTTTGTTTTCCTTCGGCTTATTTTCACCAGTAAGGTTTTATGTTCAATTTTCATGCCAATATTTAAAGGTTGGGGGTTTTTAAATATCGGACATAAGCTTTCTTTATAACCTATTTAGCCTTGAAGATGTAGATAGTCCATCGAAAATAAGTATCATTTGCTCCTGTTTCACTGGATTTATAAGTCACTCCTCGTTCTGGCCTTAACTGTGCTAGAGGATTGACACAAGCAGTGATACACTGAACAGCAAATATACATAACTTATTGAGTACTTTATGATTGAAACTCTTTTACAAGCAATTTTGCAGCAAGTTGACCAGCCGAAAAAAGATTTAGAAAAAAATCTGCGTGCTTTATTAAACGAGAGTATCGAAAAACTGGATTTAGTTTCAAAACAAGAACTTGACCGCCAAAGAACAGCACTCGAGTTAGCCAACCAACGTTTGACTGAACTTCAGCAACAAATGAAAACACTTGAGGAAGTGATTCAGAACAAAAAATAAGCACCAACTTGGTGCATTTCGCACCTCAGAATGATTAAAAATAAAGCACCACAATGGAACAATAACAAGATGTCTTTTGCCAAGATATATACGAGAGGGCTATTGGGGTTACATGCTCCTCAGATTGAAGTTGAAGTCCACATTAGTTCAGGCCTTCCTTCTTTAACAATTGTTGGCTTAGCTGAAGCCGCTGTCCGTGAAAGTAAAGATCGTGTGCGTTCTGCCATCATCAATAGCGGTTTTCAGTTTCCAACCAAACGCTTAACCATCAATTTAGCACCAGCCGATTTACCCAAAGATGGTTCTCGACTGGACTTACCGATTGCCTTGGGGATTCTGATTGCTTCTGGACAATTACCAGAACACAGTACAGAAGGCTTTGAATTTATAGGAGAACTGGCGCTTGATGGACACTTACGTCCTGTTTCAGGGGCATTAACCATCGCAATGGCCTGCCAACAAGCCAAACATCGCCTTCTATTGCCCACTGAAAATCTGGATGAAGCCAGCCAGCTTCCCGATTTTGCAGTCTATGCAGCGCAGCATTTACAAGAAGTTTGTGCACATTTTTCGGGCAATGCCCAGCTAGCAGTTGCACCACAACGACCAAACGCAGCCGCATCTGCCTATCAATTTGATCTTGCCGATGTCAAAGGTCAATTACGTCCACGCCGAGCGCTAGAAATTGCCGCTGCGGGCGGACATTCTTTATTATTTAAAGGCCCACCCGGCACAGGTAAAACCTTATTGGCTTCTCGCCTGCCTTCGATTTTACCGCCGCTCAATGCGCAGGAAAATCTAGAAGTCGCCAGTATTTATTCGGTGGCCAACGCACCGCACAGTTTTGGCCAGCGTCCCTTTAGAGCACCACACCATACAGCTTCAGCAATTGCGTTAGTTGGTGGCGGCTCTCAACCCAAGCCTGGTGAAATCACTTTGGCTCATTTAGGCGTTCTCTTTCTGGATGAATTGCCAGAATTTGATCGCAAGGTACTGGAAGTATTACGTCAACCTTTGGAATCCAAACAGATAGTGATTTCTCGTGCTGCACGGCAAATGACCTTTCCTGCAAATTTCCAGTTTATTGCCGCAATGAACCCTTGCCCATGTGGTTATGCCTTTAATCAGGACAGCCGTTGCCAATGTTCCCCTGAAAGTATTCAACGCTACCAAAATCGTATCTCAGGCCCATTGCTGGATCGTATTGATTTACATATTGATGTCCCGCCGTTACAGGCTCAGGAACTACAAGATCGTACGCCAACCGAGAATTCTGCCAGCGTGCGGCAACGTGTGATCACTGCCTACGAAAAACAGATCCAAAGACAGCAGTGCTTAAATCAGGCTTTATCACCGAAATTACTGGAACAACATGCTCTGCTAGATGACAGTTCGACAAAAATTATTGAGATGGCCCAGCAACGTCTCAACTTGTCTGCACGTGCCTACCATCGTGTATTGCGTGTTGCACGCACGATTGCCGATTTAGCAGAAAGTGATCTGATCTCAACTAGTCATTTAACCGAAGCACTATCCTATCGCGGCAACCAAACCTAAAATTTTTATCGAGATTTTTCAACAAAAGAATCCGTCGTAGTACGGATTCTTTTATTAACCAAGATTTGAAAAAAGTATATAAAAATAATGTCTTAACTGTATTTATCGAACATGCAATTTAAAGGTGGGCACAATTCAATTGAGTTTCATAAGGCAACAAGTTATGTTGAAAACAGACCCCGTTCATTTGTGTTTATACAGTTTTTGATTTCAAAAATAGAAGAATGCTCATTTTTATGGGCAAAAAAATAAACGATATAAGCTGAATTCATCATGAATAAGCTGGATAAATATTCCGAACAAATGACCTAACACTTTCAGCCGAATCAACTTTCCCAAAGGTTGGCGATTATGACCTATGACACCGCACTACTCATGTTAGGATTTTTTGCGTTCTGTGGTGGCCTGATTGATGCCGCAGTAGGTGGTGGCGGTTTAGTTCAAATACCTGCGCTATTACATGCTTTGCCACAGCACAGTATTACCACTGTTTTAGGTACCAATAAATTAGCCGTGTGGGCAGGTACCGTTTCCTCTATTTTTAGATATGTGAATAAAATTAAATTTGTCTGGAAGTTACTCATCCCGACCATGCTTTCAGCATTCATGTTTGCCTTTATTGGTGCCATGACAGTTGCGCATATTCCCAAGCAATTCATGTCCTATCTTGTTTTCTTTTTACTCATCTTGATGGCGATTTATACCTTTCTCAAGAAGGACTTAGGCGCACATAGCACCTATGTCAAATGTGGGTATAAAGAAATTGTTCTGGGGATCTTTTTTGGCGGTTTAATTGGATTCTATGATGGTGTGTTTGGGCCGGGTAGCGGAAGCTTTCTACTATTCTTATTTGTAAAAGTATTTGGCTTTGATTTTCTCAACGCATCTGCATCAGCCAAAATTGTGAATATTGGTACTTTTAGCTCTGCACTTTTATTCTTTATCCCTACAGGTCATGTGCTGTGGGAAATTGGCTTAATGATCGCCGTCTGTAATGTTATGGGTGCTTTAGTCGGCGTATTTCTGGCACTACGATATGGTAGTCAGTTTATCCGGATATTTTTTCTGTTCCTTTTAGTCTTTCTGATTATCAGAATGGGATTATCTATATTCTAAATTCATCGCAAGTCATGATTAGATTTGAACGACTTCCCTCAAGCGAATATCTTTCAATATAAAAAAGCCAGCAATAGAGCTGGCTTTTTGTTTATCCAACCAAGCTTAGAATGCTTTGGTCAAGGTAAATACTGCACCTGTTTCAGTGCCACGCTTTAACGGCTGTACATTGGCGTCAATATTGGTTCCTACTGCTGCGAGTTCAGCAGTTAAACCAGATACTGATTTCACGCTATACGTCACACCAACTTTCCAGTCGACATAATTATCATCAAGACCATCTGTTGCATCACTGTTAAAGTCATAGTTATCCACTTTGGTATAACCGACACTTGCTACACCACCAAAGCCAGTATCAGCAAATGGAATATTATAAGTTGCGTTCACATACCAACCATTTTCATCAGCACCACCAAAATCATTGGTGTAGTTCAAACTACCTAATAGGCTATCACCAGATGCCAATACATTTTTAAAACCGAGTTTTGCGTAAAGTTCTAACCAGTTTAGGTCAGATGCACTTGGATAACCGTAGTACCATAAACCGACATCTAAAGTTGGCTTACCTGCAAATGGTAACTCAGTCGCATAGCCCACATAAGGATCTAGCTCAAGATGAGGATCAGCCCCACCAAAGTTAACGTTTGAACCCCATACCCCAGCATAAAGACCTGATGAATGTGTTAATGCAAAACCACCTTGTACCGCAGGATCAGATTGAGTTTGTGTGATACCACGATAACGATAATCAGTCGTTAACGCAGCCGTTCCTGAAAAACTCAGGCCGTATTGAGATAATGTATTTGTTTCTTCTGCCATCGCAAAAGTTGAAGTCGCTGCACAAATACTCAACGCGATTGCTTTACATGCAAATTTCATCATCTTGATCTCCCCCATGATGGATATTCGACTGATTTAAATTTTAAATTGCATCGCAAAGTAAATAGCAATTGCTGTGCCAACTTCAGCTAAACCATATTTCATCGTGGTCTTAATGAGTAAATTCGTCTTACTCAAATTTTTAATGATTCTGAACTAAGGCCGATCGAGCATCCTTATATTTTTTTGAGCGATTTAGACGCACCAACCTATTCAAGATTATTTTTCGCACAAAAAAGAGGCATTTTGTCAGGATTGAGAAAGTGCAAAATGCTTTCAAATTAAGCTTAAATCAGCAGAAAACAGAAATGTTCCATAAAAGTGCACGGCAAAAAAACTTAAAATGCGCTTAAAAAATATTCTTTTTAGGACAATCCCTTTCGTCATTCGTCGGGATGTTCTTTTGGCAGTAAACAATTGAACACTTTTCACACAAAGAAAAAATAAATATTTAAAATAAAAGAAAAAATACCTCAATAAATCACATAGTTTTATTCGAATAAAACAAAAAACAACCTGTTTACTTTACATCCAAAATAAACAACATTATGACTAATAATCAAACACTTGAACTTAAAATGTATACTTTTTAAACGAGAAACAAATCATAAAATTTTATAAGTATTTTATTTAAAAATAATTAAAAAATTTTAATAAAAATCTATCTTTTTTATGCATAACTTATACAATTGATCAAAATTTCGGTTTTATCCCAAATTTATTATTTCTAATGAGGCGAGCTATGCCAAAGGCAAAGAAACTTACTTTAGCGGTTTTGATTAATGCCGCGTTAATTACCTCAACATATGCAAGCGAACAAAGCGAAGCAAAAGGACTTGTTGAAGATGCCAAAGGGGATATTTTATTCCGTACTGGTTATTTAAATCGTGACAAAAAGAATGGTGTCGAAGACACTAGCTCATATGCTCAGACGGCAATGGTGAAACTGGAAACTGGTTTCACTCAAGGTTTAGTTGGCTTTGGCGCTGGTGTAATCGGCGATGGCTCTTTTAAATTAGGCTCAAACAATAATGCTGGTAACGGCATGATCCCACGCGAACGCCTAAATGGTGTAGATGGTAAAGGTGACACATATGATCACTGGGCACGTGGCGGCGGTTTTGTAAAAGCACGTATTTCGAATACGACTGTAACCTATGGTACACAAGTTCTCGATATTCCTGTTTTAGCAAGTAACACAGCGCGTTTAGTACCTGAATATTTTGAAGGTGTATTGGCAACTAGCCGTGAAATTGATGGCTTAGAGTTAACTGCCGGTAAATTCACTAAAGATCAGTACTCTGACCAAATCAATACTGATGGGCGCAAACTTGATCGTGCTGTTGTTTGGGGCGCAAAATACAAATTTGATGACAACTTAAATGCGGCGTACTTTGGCTTGGATAGCAAAGATAAGCTAGATCGTCATTATATCAATGTGAACTATAAGCAGCCGTTAGATAAAGACAGTGGTTTGACATATGACTTAAGTGCTTACCACACTAAATGGGATGAAAAGGCAAGTACGTATTCAAGTACAACTGACGACCTGTCTAATCGTAAAAATACCATTTGGGCGCTTTCTACGACTTATAACACTGGTCCACATAGCGTGATGTTGGCTTACCAACAAAATAATGGTAATACAGGTTATGATTACGGCGAGAACGCTGATGGTGCTCAAAGTATCTATTTGCCAAACTCTTACCTATCTGACTTTATTGGTAACAGCGAAAAATCTGCACAGTTGCAATATAACGTCGACTTTAGTGGCTATGGCGTACCAGGCTTAAGTTGGACCACCGCCTATGTCTATGGTTGGGATATCAAAGTCAAGAATTTGACTGATAATGCACATGAACGTGAATTCTTTAACCAAGTGAAATACACGGTTCAATCTGGTTTTGCCAAAGATGCGAGCTTACGTTTACGTCACTCGTATTACCGTGCAAGTGATGAATATCAAACAAATGCCTACATTGGCGATACCAACGAATGGCGTATCTGGCTTGATATTCCTGTGAAATTATTCTAATTCACAGCTAATCAAGCAATAAAAAAACTCCATTCAAATGAATGGAGTTTTTTTATGACCAGATTTTAAATTTTTTAAAATCTGGTCGAGCATCTCAAAGTTACTTTTTAGCAGCTTCGATTGCTTTAAGTACTTCAGCTTTCGCAACGTCAGCACCTTCCCAACCACTGATTTTTACCCATTTACCAGGCTCTAAATCTTTATAGTGTGCAAAGAAGTGCTCAACTTGGCTGATCAATAATGGCGGAAGATCCGTATATTCTTGAACATCTTTATAAAGTGGAGATAATTTTTCGTGTGGAACAGCGATTAGTTTCGCATCAATACCACCATCATCTTCCATTTTTAATTTGCCCACTGGACGGCAACGAATCACAGAACCAGCAGCAACAGGATGTGGAGTTACAACAAGTACGTCTAATGGATCACCATCTTCAGATAATGTATTTGGAACATAGCCGTAGTTTGCTGGGTAGAACATTGCTGTACCCATGAAACGGTCTACAAATAACGCATCTGAATCTTTGTCGATTTCGTATTTGATTGGGGCTGCATTTGCAGGAATTTCGATAATGACATAGATGTCATTTGGTGCGTCTTTACCCGCAGGAATATTGCTATAACTCATATCAACACTCGTTTATATTGTGAAGTAGATGTAAATCGGACAGATTATAACGTGAATACAGCGAAAATGATGCTAGATATGTAGCGAGCTGGCGAATTTTATAGCCAGCTGTCATCAGGTCATTTTAACCGTAATCACGAACAGTAAAATTGGACAAAGTAGAGAGAAAAACCAGATGATAGAACGTAACGTGGCGAGATTAGCCAGATAGCAGATGCCGTAAATGACGCGAAATACGATATAAGCCCAGCCCAAAGTCAAAATGAAATACTCTGGCACCACCATATACTCTGCCATCAACATTGCAGCAATAAACAAAGGTAAGCTCTCAAAACTGTTTTGTTGCACAGCATTTGCCCGTGCAGATAGTCCTGTTGTTTTGGCTAAAAAGTCACGAGGATTCTGATTATCTTTTGCTTGAAAACCACCTTTTGATTTTGCAATCAAGGTAAATACATAAGGCAACAAACATGCGACTATAATAATCAATATAATGCCGCTAATACCTTGCATGCTGACATCCATCATTTGAAGTTCTTCTGATCATGCTATCATAACTTATAATTTATTGAACTTTCATGTGTGCTTGTTCAACAAGCGTTTCTTTTACACACATTGTTTGTGTAAAAGTTGTGTTTTTTCATACTGTTTTAAGGTCAACCTATGCCGCAACCAGATCAAAAAGAAATGTTTGAGGTGCTTGCTCAACAACGCCAGCATCAACTTTTAGTTGATCGAGTACTTAAAGTTGTACTCCCGATCATGGCATTTCTACTCAGTGTGATTTGTGCAAATCTAAACTGGCAATCGACACTTGGTACTTTTGTGATTCTGACAGTGGCCTTTTATGCAGTCGGTATTTATCGCCTGACACTCTGGCACTGGCTGACCGTCATTGTGCTTTATGCAGTTGCCGATAATTATTTTAGTTTTAATGGAATTGATCCGATCCGATTACGTTTCCAGCTCGCGACCATGGTCGTTTTTGTGGGCATCGTTGGTATTGGCCGACCTTATATTGATCGCTGGTTGATGAAATCAAAAGGTTCAAAATGAACCCAATAAAAAACGCCGCTATTGCGGCGTTTTTTTATGCTTCCTTATTTGAGAAGCCTAAAAACTTTAAGCTGGTTTACGTAAATCTTTACGTAAGATCTTACCCACGTTTGATTTCGGTAATTCTTCCATAAACTCAACATAACGTGGGCACTTGTAGCCAGTTAAGTTTTGTTTTGCGTAAGCAATAACTTCTTCTGTGGTTAAAGAAGGGTCTTTTTTCACGATGAATAACTTCGGTACTTCACCTGATTTTTCATCTGGAACACCAATCGCAGCCACTTCCAATACTTTTGGATGTTTCGCAATGACTTCTTCAATTTCACTTGGGTAAACGTTAAAGCCTGACACCAAGATCATGTCTTTCTTACGGTCAACGATCTTCACATAACCACGTGAATCCATCACACCGATATCACCAGTACGGAAGAAATTGTCAGCCGTCATTACTTTTGCAGTTTCGTCTGGACGGTTCCAATACCCTTTCATGACTTGTGGACCACGGATCGAAATCTCACCTTGTTCACCCAGCGCAACTTCTTTACCGTCATCATCCAGAATCGCAACTTCAGTTAATGGCAATGGAATACCAATCGTGCCGCTGAATTCAGTTGTAGCAGGAGGATTCGCAGTTGCAACAGGTGAAGTTTCAGATAAACCATAACCTTCGATAATGGTGGTACCTGTAATTTTCTTCCATGCTGCTGCTGTTGATGGCAACACCGCCATACCACCGCCCATTGCCATCTTAAGATTGCTATGGTCAAGCTGTTTGAATTCTTCGTTATTCACCAACGCATTAAATAAAGTATTTACTGCTGGGAAGAATGAAGGTTGATATTTACGTAATTCACCCACTACCGCAGGCAAGTCACGTGGATTTGGAATCAGGATATTGGCCTGACCTTTATACATGCCGTAAAGTGCACATACCATGAATGCAAAGATGTGATATAGCGGTAATGCACATACGATACGATCACCTTTAGCACTATCAGAACCACCAAACTTACTTGAGAAAATCGCTTCACACTGGAGTAAGTTTGCAACAAGATTACGATGCGTTAATTCAGCACCTTTAGAAACACCTGTTGTACCACCCGTATATTGCAATACAGCGGTATCGCTTAAGGTCAAGCTTGGACGTTTATAATTGCTTGGATTGGCTTTGTTTAATGCCACATTGAATTTAGTATGGCCTGGAATATTCCACGCTGGAATTTGCTTACGTACTTTACGTAAAACGAAATTCACAATAGTACCTTTCAACGTACCTAACATATCACCCACAGAAGCCACCACAACATGCTTCACAGGTGTTTTACCAATAATGTTCTGATAAACATTGGCAAAGTTTTCAATAATCACTAAGACTTCAGCACCAGAGTCATTCAACTGATGCTCAAGTTCACGTGCTGTATATAATGGATTGACGTTTACAAGTACCAGACCTGCACGAAAAGTCCCTAACGCAACAACTGGATATTGGAAAACGTTCGGCATCATCACCGCAACGCGCGAGCCTTTTGCTAAACCTAAAGTTTGTAAATAAGCTGCAAATTTACGGCTAGCGACTTCTAATTCATTAAACGTTAAAACTTTATCCATAAAGATAAAGGCATCACGTGAACCAAATTTTTGGAAATTGCGTTCAAAAATATCAACAAGTGAGGTGTTTTCAGCAGGCAGTTCAACTGTTTCTGGAATTCCTGTTTTTTGGTATTCAGCAAACCAAATCTTTTCCATAATGCCCTAATCTCCGAGTGGTAATCCTTAAAAATGTAACAACGTTACTTTCCATGGCAAAACATTTTTTTTAACTTTTTGAATTGCCCTGTCAATCTATCCAAATAATCTGAATACATTGTCATATATAACGTATTTGTATTACAGAATACTAGCCTTATCTCTGAATGAGGAGTCTATTTGCTTTTTGATATCCACGTGGTAAAAGTTGCCCCTTTGTTGCTCTTTTTCCTAGATATTTTTGAAGATCATCCCCTTTCAACTTCAGATGCTGTTGTCCTGCATCGATTTGGATTATTTCATCTAACGTCAGGGTTGTCATGGATAAAATTTGCTCTTTTTCATCAAGTTGTATCAACTTGTTACCCTTACCTTTATTGAGAACTGGCAGGTCAGCTAAATCAATAATCAGTAAACGTCCTGACGAACTCAGAATGGCAACGTGAGTGGCTTGCTGAATTGGCAATAGCGGTAAAGCTGTTGCTTTGTCTGCAACAGTCAGGAAGGCTTTCCCAGCTTTTGCATTGGTATCCAGTTGTGCTGCCTGACTCTTAAAGCCGTAACCATTTGAACTGGTTGCAATCAGCTCGCTGCTCTCCTCATCAATAAAGACCTGAATAAATGACACACCACTGGCTGGTGAAAGTTTTGAACTGAGCGGTTCACCCAAGCCACGTGCCGAAGGCAAACTGCTGATCGGCAAGGCATAACTACGCCCTGTCTCATCAAGGAAATAGACACGCTGGTTGGTTTTACCCACAGCATGACTGAGATACTGGTCACCCGCACGATAATTCAGATTTGCTGCATCGACTTCTGCCCCTTTGGCAGCGCGTACCCAACCTGCCTCAGACAATACGACGGTCACAGGCTCAGCAGGCATTAAATCCTGTTCTTTAATCTGGACGGCATCCGCACGCGCAACGATTGGTGAACGGCGGTCATCACCAAACTTTTTCGCGTCTTCTTTTAACTCATTAATGATCAGGTTTTTTAATGATTCTGGATTTGCCAATTGCTCACGAATAATCGCAGCTTTCGCTTCCAGTTCTTCTTGCTCACGGCGAATTTCCATTTCTTCAAGCTTAGCCAAATGACGAAGTTTGAGTTCGAGGATCGCTTCAGCCTGAATGTCATCAATACCAAAATGCTGCATCAATACAGGTTTTGGCTGATCTTCTTCACGGATAATCCGAATCACGGTATCAATATCCAAGTAAGCAATTAAAAGACCTGCCAGGATATGCAAACGTTTTTCGATTTTATTCAAATGGTATTGCAAACGACGGGTCACGGTTTGCTTACGAATCTCGATCCATTCCAATAAAATACGACGAATCGATTTCACCTGTGGACGACCATCCGCGCCAATCATGTTCAGATTGACACGATAGCTCGACTCTAGATCCGTAGTTGCAAATAAGTGACTCATTACCGTTTCTGCATCGACGCGATTTGAACGCAATACAATCACCAAACGGGTTGGATTGGCGTGATCCGATTCATCACGTACATCGCTCACCAATGGCAATTTTTTGGCAATCATCTGATCTGCGATCTGGGTAATGACTTTCGAACCCGAAACCTGATAAGGCAGTTCAGTAATCACAATCTCATTTTTATCGACCGCATATACCGCACGCATACGATAACTACCACGACCTGTGGTTTGAATTTTGAGTAATTCTTCAGGTGGGGTAATGATTTCAGCTTTGGTAGGTAAATCTGGTGCAGGAATATATTCTGCCAGTTTCGCATCTGAAGTTTCAGGATTACGAATTAAGGCGATTGTTCCTTTCACCACTTCACGCAAGTTATGGGGCGGGATGTCGGTTGCCATCCCCACCGCGATACCCGTGGTGCCATTTAACAAAATATTCGGAACGCGTGCAGGCAAAGTGATTGGCTCTTTCATTGAACCATCAAAGTTGTCTTGCCATTCACTGGTGCCTTGGCCCAATTCGCTCAGTAATAATTCACTATAAGCAGAAAGTTTGGCTTCGGTATAACGCATTGCCGCAAATGATTTCGGGTCATCTGGTGAACCCCAGTTACCTTGACCTTCAACCAATGGATAACGATAGCTAAATGGCTGTGCCATCAACACCATCGCTTCATAGCAGGCTGAGTCACCATGCGGATGATATTTACCCAGTACATCACCGACGGTACGTGCCGATTTTTTCGGCTTCCCCGTCGATTTCAGGCCAAGCTCGCTCATCGCATAGACAATACGGCGCTGTACAGGTTTTAAACCATCACTGATATGGGGCAATGCACGATCCATAATCACGTACATGGCATAGTTCAGGTAAGCCTGCTCAGTGAATTCGGCTACGGAACGGTTTTCTGTGGCATGATGTGCAAGGCTGGTCATTTCAGCGAGTCATCCAAAATCATTTATTATCGTCAATGCTTTGTATGCTATGTGGATGAAGGCGTTGTGACAAGCCCTTGTTGTTGTTTAAACGTCAAATGGTGTCTCAGGAAGATTACAAGACCTCAAAAGTTAAACATTCTTCATGATTGACCAGCCGATAAGCGGCATAAAGCCGCAATCCAGACCAGCATCTTTTATTGTATAAAGTCGCTTATTATCGCGTATTTTTCTTTTTTAATTGAACCAGATCAATGCTCATCTGTTGAAGAAGCAGACTCGGCATCATCTTCTTGATAAATAAATTTCGGCATTTCCAGACCAAAATAGATCGCGATCAAACGTAAGGTAAAACCAAATACCAAAGTAAAAATTACAGTCAGATCGTGCGGTAAGCCAACTTCCAGACACACCCAATAACAAATCACGGCAACAAAGGAAATACTGGCATACAACTCACGGCGGAACACTAAAGGTACGTCATTACACAGAATATCGCGCAGAATACCACCCGACACTCCTGTTAATACGCCTGCCACCGCCGACACCACAAAACCATGCCCCATCGATAAGGCAATCTGACAACCAATAATGGTAAATCCAATTAGACCTAGAGCATCCAGTACCAGGAAGATATTGCGTAGATGACGCATCCATTTGGCAATAATGATGGTGACAAAAGCCGCAGCGCAGGTCAGCACCAAATATTCAGGATGTTTGACCCAAGTTAAAGGATAATGCCCGAGTAGCACATCACGCACTGAGCCACCCCCCAATGCCGTTACGCAGGCAATCAGTACCACACCAAACCAGTCCATACTACGTCGACCCGCTGACAACGCACCCGTCATCGCTTCCGCAGTAATGGCAATAATATAAATTACGGTGAGTAACATCTGCCTACATCCCTAAATCAGGCGTAAAAGTGTGCGCTATTCTAAGACAAAGTTAGATGAATTGTGCACAACATTGTTTAAATTTTTTCCCCGACCCACAAATGCAGGGTTGTTTCATAGTGATTTGCATGTCCAGCGTGGGATCAAGGAAATACCATTGTTGTTGATGCAAGACAAAATGTGAAATTTCATGATGAACATGCGCTTGTTTGCCATCATGATAATTTGCCTTGAACTCAACCAGTGCATGGGTTTTATCCAGTTTGGGCTGATGTTGTACCACTTCCAGTTTCAGCCATTGATTGGATTGACTCCAGTCGGCAATCGCGGCACGATCCAAAGCGGACTGTTGTCCTAAAGCCGTTGTTTCCAGAATATAATCAATCTGTTGCAAAGCAAAAGCGCTATAACGCGAGCGCATTAGTTGCTCTGCACTTTGAGCTGTCTGTTGTTTCAAATGCAAGGGCTGACAACATTCAGCATAAGGTCCATGTCCACAAGGACAATTCTTTGACAAAATCATTTTGAATTCTCAAATAAAAATAGCCCGAGTAAAACCATTGCATCACAACGGTCAAACTCAAGGCTATTCAGAATAATACAGTTTGATTATTTCTCGACAGGCTTCTCTTTGGCAATAATGCGCACTTTTTCAATTTTGTGCCCATCCATTGTTACCACTTCAAAGCGATAGCCATCAACTTCAACCGTGTCACCATTTTCAGGTAAACGACCGAGGTGGAACAAGATATAGCCTGACAAAGTTGAATATTCCTCACTTTCATCCACTAAATCTTTGCCCAATAACAAAGACACATGGCGAATGTCAGTTGAACCTTCCAGCAACATCGAACCATCATCAAGACTTTCTGCCGCTGCTTCTAGCTCGTCTTCATCAGGGAATTCACCAGCAATCGCCTCTAATACATCAATCGGCGTTGCAATCCCTTCGATTGAACCATATTCGTTCAGCACAATTGCCATTTGCAACGGTGCCTGACGTAACTGTTCCATGACCATCAATACTTGCGCATTTTCATGCACAATCACAGGTTCACGTAGATGTTTACTGAAATCAATCGCGCCCGTTTCAATGTATTCATTCAACACTTTATGGGTGAGTACAATACCTTCAATATTGTCCAGCTCACCACGTGCAACAATCAAACGTGAATGGGTCATTGCCATCAAACGTTCTTTTAGCTCAGCCGGATCATCATCCAGATCTAACCATTCCAACTCTGGACGTGGTGTCATAACGGACTTGACTGGACGCTCAGATAAACCAAGCACACCCTGTACCAAGACACTGTGATACACGCCATTGTCTTCATCAAAGACTTCTTTTGCGTAGGCTTGCGTCGCTAATACATCTTCAGCTTCATTGCTCTGGCTTTCATTGCCATTGCCTTTATTGCCTAACATACGCAATACGGCAGAAGCGGTGCGGTAACGTAAATCTGTCGTTGTGACCAGTTTTTCCTGATTACGGCGCATGGTCTGATTGACCATTTCAACCAACACAGAGAAACCAATCGCTGCGTATAAGTAACCTTTTGGAATATGGAAACCAAAACCTTCCACCACCAATGAGAAACCGATCATCATCAGGAAGCCGAGACACAGGATCACCACCGTTGGATGCTTGTTTACAAAGTCCATCAATGGGCGTGAAGCCAGCAACATGATACCAATCGCAATCGTCACTGCGATCATCATGATCGAAAGCTCTTTCACCATGCCAACAGCCGTGATCACACTATCCAGCGAGAACACTGCATCGAGTACCACGATCTGAACCACGACCATCCAGAAGGCCGCATGCACTGGATTTTCTTCTTTCAGCGCTTGCTTACCTTCAATCCGTTCATGCAGTTCCATCGTTCCTTTAAACAATAAGAACACACCACCAAACAGCAGAATCAGGTCACGACCAGAGAAAGGATGATCAAAAATATGGAATAGAGGTTCGGTTAGGGTTACCACCCATGCGATCGAGGCCAATAGCACCAGACGCATTAACAGGGCGAGAATCAAACCAATTCTACGAGCAGCGTTACGTTGTTCAGGCGGTAATTTTTCTGCCAAAATTGCAATAAAAACAAGGTTATCGATACCTAGTACAATTTCGAGCACCACCAATGTTGCTAAACCAACCCATGCAGCGGGGTCAGACATCCATTCCAGAATCATTGACGTGACTCCTCTGCAAAATCAGCAATATTGTTATGAAGTTGAATTTTTAAAAGGTCGGCACGATGAGCCAAAACATTTTTTGTAGGAAATAAGAACAATGCGGAGCGACAACAACCACTACTCATAGAGGGACATAAATTAATAAAAGGATTTTCAGTATAGGCAAGATTTAACTGAAATTCATCTTTTTTATGTTGATGTTGTTTGCAAATTCTTTCTAAGCGTTACAAAACAGCTTTGTATGTAAAATGTGCATAAAACTGTCATAAACCTCAATTAGCCTAGACAAGCACAACGAAAATGATAAGGTGAAAATAAACGAATGAATAGTGTTCTAATAATGACTGAAAAGAAAAGCATTACCCCTACTCCCATAAAAACCACTCAATCTCTCGTTGCCCTTTATTGCGGCTCACGTACCGGCAACAAACCCATCTATCGTGATAAGGCTATCGAACTGGCCCAACATATTGCCACTCAAGGTTTTGGTATCGTTTATGGCGGCGCCAGCATTGGTCTGATGGGACAAGTCGCCGACACTGTCCTTGAACATAGCGGTGAAGTCGTTGGTGTCATTCCTGAGTTCATGTTGGACTATGAGATTGCCCATCATCGGTTGACTGAACTACACATTGTTCAGACCATGCATGAGCGTAAGGCGCTTATGGCTGAACGTGCCAGCGCATTTATTGCTTTACCTGGTGGTTTAGGCACTTTTGAAGAAATTCTGGAAATTGCGACTTGGGGACAACTCAACCAGCACCAGAAACCTATGATTATTTATAACGTTAACCGTTTTTACGATGCACTGATTGCCCAACTAGATCATGCCGTTGAAGAAGGCTTTTTACCGCCTCAGCATCGTGCCAAAGTGATTGTTTGTGAAACGCTTGAACACATCTCAAGCGTCATTAAAAACTTGAATGCACCAAGCCATATTGAAGTTTAAGACTTGAATATAAAAAAGCGGATCGATTTGATCCGCTTTTTTTGGGTTAGCGTTTAGTGCACATTGACTTGATACACTGCGGTGGAACCACTCACTTCATTCCCCACCACAAGCAATGGCTTACCATTTGGTGAATCTTTTGCCGCAATAAAGATCAGACCTTCTGGCCCTAAATCGCCCTGTTTTGCAGTCTCGGTTTCCGTAAAATTACGCGTGGTAAAATATTCAATAAATTTCGGTTTATTTGGCGTGCTAATGTCATAGACCATAATGCCACTCATTCGCTCTAGCCCAATAAAGGCAAAAGTTTTTTGACCAATGCTACCGACAGTAATCCCTTCTGGCTCAGGCCCTTTATTATCACTACGATCATCAAACGCAACTGCTTCATGGTCGCTATTAAAATAATCAGGGAACAACTCAGCCGTTTTCTTTTCAAACTCGCTACCCGAATCCCAGACCAATTGACCTTGGGTATTCCAGATACTGAATGAACGTGCGCCATATGCATAAAGCTTGTCATAAGTCAGCAGACCATTGGCATCCAGTTTCGGAGAACCATCCGCATTGGTCTGATAACCCATATTCCATGCAATATTCAGGCGACCTAATTGCGCATCATCACGGCACCCACCTGCACCTGTTTCTGTTGCACCACAATAGGCAAAAGTGACTGGATTGAGCTTGGCGCCTTTCACGCCGACTGCCAGCTTTTGCAGATGCGCAGGATAGTCCCCTCCTGTATTAAAGCCCTTACTGTTAAATAAATGCTTCATCCGAATATTTTCAACAAAACCTTGACGGGTATCACCCGCATAATAGGCTTTGGAATCTTTTAACCATTCACGGCTATCGCCTTCATTGGCAGTCACCAAATAGGTTTGACCATTGGCTTGATAATTGGCAATCGAGTCAGGTTGATACATCCCCACTAAGCCAGCCCATGTTTTGATATCAATTTTCTTGTCCTTATCACTGACATCCAGCTCATTCCCAACAACACCGTGGTCTTTATAGCCCAATGGATAAATATCAGTGACCTTCTGCTGAGCAATATCAATCCGTGCAATGGCATTATTTTCTTGTAAGGTGACCCATGCCGTTTTGCTGTCCGCCGAAATCGCAATATATTCAGGCTCCAAGTCTTGAGCGACACTCGCATTTGGCCCAAAAATACGTACCCCTTTTGCCAGTAGATCAGCTTTTTGTGTGTTCCATGCTTTGAAGTCTGCCACATTAGCTTTGGGTTGCTTGATATTACTAATATCGATAATGCTGACAGAGCCCTCTGGATCAACTGAATAATCATCATTCGGCTCACCTTCGTTAGCCACCAAAACGGTTTTACCATCAGGGCTAAAAGTCAGCATATCGGGTAAAGCACCCACACTGACTTTGCTGATAAAGCTTAAATCTTTGGCATTAAAAAATACCACGATTCCCGTATCCGTTTTCTGCTCAGCCTGAACCGCAAGTGCAACAATGCCATTTTTCACCGCAACACTATTCACTTCCGAATTGGCCAGATAAGTACGTGCAGATAGCTCGGCAATATGTATTGGCTTTTCAGGTTTAGATGCATCTAGTACATCAACTAGACCCTTTTGTGCGTTGACAACAAATAGACGTTTGGTTTCAGCATCATAGGCTGGAATTTCAGCCGCACTTTGGGCAAAAATATTGGTTTCGTAGCGCCCCAACAAGCTCAGCTTAATTGTTTCTGGTGTCGGTTCAACGATTTCTGGTGTTGGCGTTGAGTTGTCGTTATCATCATTACACGCCACTAACCCCACCGACAGTAATGCTGTCAATAAAACTGAAATTTTAAATTTCATGATCAAATTCCATACAATTTATTTTGTATGGCTAATCTAGTATCAGGTGATGCAAATTCGATGACATTTTAATGTCAGTTTCATGACCGCTATTTGACAATTTTTGTCTTTATTTCACGCCTATTTGCATTAAACTAAAGCTGAATTTTTACTCATCAAGGCTCATGACAACCACAACACATCAAGCAGTCCAGCCCGAATTCCGATTATTGGTCCTTCTGGTTTCCATTGGCTTTTTTATGCAGGCACTGGACACTACGATCGTCAATACCGCGATTCCAGCAATGGCTGTTCAGCTCAATGAAAATCCCTTGCAAATGCACGGCGTTATTGTGGCCTATGTGTTGTCCGTTGCAGCCTGTATTCCCCTAAGTGGCTGGCTGGCAGACCACTTTGGCATCCGTAATATTTATCTCAGTTCCATGATCATTTTCAGCTTGGCATCGCTCGGCTGTGGCTTATCCCAGAACTTAGAACAACTGTTATTTTTCCGCGTGATTCAAGGTATCGGCGGCGCACTGCTCATGCCTGTAGGACGCTTGGCCCTGTTAAAGCTGATTCCACGTTCACAATTCCTTTCTGCCATGAGCCTGATGAGTCTTGCCGGATTGGTGGGTCCTTTAATGGGCCCGACTTTAGGGGGCTGGCTGGTCGAAGTCACCACGTGGCACTGGATTTTCCTCATAAATATTCCAATGGGTATTTTGGGTATGATCATGACCCTTAAAGTCATGCCTAACCAGAAAGAACCGACGGTAAAATCGTTTGATTTGAGCGGTTTCATCTTATTGATGGTGGCAATGGTCGGATTCGCTTTGGGAATCGAAAATATCGCAGCACCGCAATATCCACGTTTGGTGAGTCTCGGTTTATTGACGACAGGAATGATTGCTGCGGTGGGATATGCCTATCATGCGCATAACCATCAGAACGCGCTATTTCATGGGCGATTATTTCGCTACAAGATTTTCTCAATCGGGGTTCTGGGTAATTTCTTTGCCCGTTTGGGTAGTAATGCGATTCCGTTTATTTTACCGCTCATGCTACAGGTCGCATTTGGTTTTGAACCCTTCATCACGGGCTTGATGATGATTCCCATGGTACTGGGTTCGTTATTTTCCAAGCCCATTGTACGTCCCTTGATTCAACGGGTCGGATATCGCCGTTTCCTGCTGACCAATACCGTTTTAGTCGGTCTATGTATCGCCAGTTTTTCCCTGATGACGGCGGCAACACCCCTGTGGCTAAAAATCCTGCATCTCTTTATTTTTGGTACACTGAATTCACTCCAGTTTGTTGGTATGAATACCTTAACTCTAAAAGACTTGCCTCAACAGGATGCCAGCAGCGGTAACAGCTTCTTATCAATGATTATGATGCTTTCCATGAGTATTGGTGTGGCGCTGGCGGGTACCTTGATCAATGTCTTTGGTCAATATTTCTCGACTGCATCTATTAGCACTGCCTTCCATGCCACCTTGATTGCTTTGGGTTGTATCAATATTCTGACCGCATGGGTGTTTTGGCAGATCCCCAAAGAAACCACCGAATAAAGGCTTTGTGATTAAAACCAATTAAAAATAATAAGGAAAATATTCAATGATTATTCCCCAGTACTGGGCTGAAGCCAAAATAAAAACCAGCATTGTAGGACGTCCTTACACGCTTAAGCGTTTTGGCTGGTCTGATCAAAGCGCAGAGGCAGCACATGTCCATGCGGAACAACGTGTTGCCGAGGCAATTGAGAAAATCAAATCTGGCGAACATATCCGTCGAATTGAGCATAAAGTCCCCTATAACGGTGCCGAAGGTCTTCCCATTCGTGAAGAAATTATTGCTCAGCATGATGATGTAATTATTACGCGTAATGGCTATGGTGCCTTATGTTTAAATACCCCTGATGTGCTTTTTGCTGATATCGACTTTGCAGAGTCCTCTCAATTGACTGTTCATTTTGCTGCTTTTTTCTTGCTGCTGTTACTTTCAATCGCTGTCGCAGCTTATTTCATGTCATGGATGGTCTTGGTTATTGGACTGACTATTTCATTGCTATTCACCCGTGTTTTTGCCAAAAGCTTATCCAGACTGCAACAACGTTTTACAACGACACCTGAACAGCGCTCACTCGCCTTGATCCGAAATTTTTCTCAACAGCATCCTCACTGGCATTTGCGTGTTTACCGCACGCCTAAGGGTTACCGTATTCTGGCAATGCATCAAACTTTTGAAGCCAATGGAAAGGATGCTCAATTACTGTTTAATGCCATTCAGGCTGATCCTAACTATGTACGGATGTGTAAAAACCAGAACTGTTTTCGAGCCCGAATTAGTCCAAAACCATGGCGCATTGGAATGAACAGATTGCGTCTCGGTGTATGGCCTGTGGATCCTCAAGGTTTGGCAATCAGAGAAGCTTGGGTACATGATTATCAGCAACGTGCAGAACCTTATGCTTCCTGTAGATTTGTGGAACAATTTGGTAGTCAGATGGTCAATGCCAAGGCGAAACGGGTACAATCACTACATGATCAATACTGCAAATCCAGCACTCATCTCGACCTCGCATAATCATTGATAATATGGCAAAGAAACCCGTAGCATCTTCCTTCTCTCAACACTATCCGACCTATGCCAGTATCGGTTTAGCTGTCATGCTGGGTGTGGTGAGTTATTTCGGACTGTTCTACCAACAGAAAGCTGCTGCGCAAGACTATGCCATTCGTGGTTTTGACGTTTCACATCATCAAGGTGAGATCAACTGGAAAAAAATCTCTCCGATGCAGTATCAATTCGTCTATCTCAAAGCCACCGAAGGTGGTGATTTTCGTGATAGTAATTTTCAGCAAAACTGGCTCAAGGCTCGTGAACAAGGCTTACATGTCGGCGCCTATCATTTCTATCGTCTGTGTCGTGATGGCAAGGTACAAGCTGAAAACTTTATCGCGACCGTACCTAAAAAAGCGGATGCCCTACCGCCTGCCATTGATCTTGAGTATGACAGTAACTGCATTAATACCTATACCAAAGAGCAATTACTGAAAGAAATTCAGGTCATGCACGACCAACTGCACAAGCATTATGGCAAGCAGCCAATCTTTTATATCTCGAAAAGCTTTTATCACATTGTATTGATGGGGAATTTCACTGAAACGCCACTTTGGGTCAGAGATTATGACGGCAAACCTGAGCTCAAAGATGGTCGCCAATGGACGTTTTGGCAACATAGCAGTCAGGGAAAAATTGCAGGTATTCCCAAAGCTGTGGATTTAAACGTTTATGCCGAATCGCCTAAACAATGGCGGATTTTTCTGAAACAGCAAGGCATTCAAGATGCCAAATGAATTACGAAAAATTATCCATATCGACATGGATGCCTTTTATGCATCAGTCGAGCTGAGAGAACGCCCTGATCTCAAAGATTTACCTGTCGTAGTATCTTCACACCATCCGCGTGCCGTCATTGCTGCCGCCTCATATCCTGCCCGTGTCTTTGGGCTTCGCTCTGCCATGTCAATGGGACAAGCCAGAAAACTCTGCCCACAAGTGGTGGTAATTGAACCAAACTTTGAAAAATATCGTGAAGTTTCAGCCCAAATCCATCATATTTTTCAGCAATATACGCCTTTGATTGAACCTTTATCTTTAGATGAAGCCTATCTGGATGTGACTGAAAATCTAAAGAATATTCCGAGTGCGACCGAAGTGGCAGCGCAAATCCGTGCCGATATTCTTGCAACTACAGGACTGACGGCTTCTGCGGGTGTAGCACCCAATAAGTTTCTGGCAAAAATCGCATCGGACTGGAATAAACCCAATGGCTTATTTGTGATTAAACCACATCAAGTATTGAAATTTATTCAGGATTTAGCCTTAAACAAAATTCCTGGTGTCGGTAAAGTTACTCAGGAAAGATTAAGTCAGCTCAATTTACATACACTGGGTGATCTGCAAAAAATCGAAGAGAATGTCCTGATCCATCATTTCGGGAAATACGGCAAACAGCTCTATTTATATGCGCAGGGAATTGACCATCGACCTGTGAAAGCGGAACGCGAACGCCAGCAAATTTCCAAAGAAATTACCTTTGATGATGACTATACGCTCGAACAATGTCGCCATGCATGGCAGCCTCTTGCTGAGCAAGTTTGGCGGAGCCTGAATAAAAAACAACTGACCGCACGCGGGGTCAATGTAAAACTTAAACTCAAGAATTTTCAGGTTTTGCAGCACAGTAAAAGCTTTAAACAGGCCTTACAATCACAACAGGATTTAGGGCAAGTGGTTTTACAGTTACTTAATGAAATGCATATCGATCCAGCGTTTCAATTCCGTCTGGTCGGGGTAGGTGTTTACCAGCTTCAAACGGCACAAGAAGAATCACAGCTTTCTTTATGGTAATGCCGATTTTTTATACAAAAGCGTGATTATTGCTCAAATTTATGTTTGCTTTTTATGCAATTTTCAGTACTCTAAACAACGCAGTAACATTATCCATGTTATGTGCCTTGCTAAAGAAAACCTCGCTTTTAGCATCTGCTCCTGTGGTTGGCGTGACGATCAAATCCGAAGATTACAGGGCACTTCCGATGTTCTTTAGTTGCTTATTTTTCCAATCAAAATCCCTCATCTTCAGCTCTCCATTTCTTCTTCACCTACTGATAATTTAATGGAAATAGAAACTTTTTTAGCCTGATTTATACAAAATTACACTGCTGTTCAATCGCATCAAGTACAATCCTGTCAGTATATAATTGATTAAGGAATAGCTATGTCTGTGCAACGACTTCATGTCACTTCACGTTTTTGCGAAGTCGCAATTTCAGGAAATCTTGTTCATCTCGCAGGCCAATTGGCAGATGACACCAGTGTCGACGTAAGTGCACAAACACAGCAAACTTTAGATAATATTGATCGTTTTCTCGCAGATGCGGGTACAGACAAGACTCATATTTTATCGATTACGATCTTTTTAAAAGATATCGAACGAGATTATGCAGCCATGAATGCCGTATGGGATGCGTGGATTGCTGAGGGACATCCCCCAGCACGTACCTGTGTAGAATCTAAACTCTATGCACCTGATGTTTTGGTTGAAATGACAGTAACCGCTGTTCGCCCCGATTAATACGATTTCACGGCGAATTCATTGTATTTCATCATCCGCTCCATCTTAGGCATTGAGGTTGATGTCACTGTGGTGGGAATTGTCATCGGTTCAAACAAATCTGGCACCAGATCTTCTCTCAATTCCTGCTCGGTCGGAATGCTGCTATAGCGTAGTACGCGATAGCCTGCTAACTCAAGCAAACTGTCCTGATAATGTTTCTGATGCAGACGATTCACATAAGACTCGTCTGCAATCTCAATAATCGCGAGTACTTGATGTTGTTGGTCTAGCACCACAAAATCAGCCACTAAACCTTGATATTTACGGCGCGTATGCGCAAATTTAGTTGTTAATAAAGCGTCAAAAGACACATGTGCCAATACGGTATGACGCGGTAAAACGGCTTGTAAACGCATTAACGTAATCTGCTCGGCAATATTTAGAATACCGCGGCGTTTTAATGGACTATCTTGGCGCCTGTTTTGTTGTAGGCGGCGAAGTGCGAGTGCTGTGATCAACAGCAACCCAACTATTGTTATGAAATAATACATTACTAACCAATCCCTTTAGATTTTTTATAATCATTTTTGGCTTTAAGCCAATTTTTTTAATCAATAACAGCGATAGCAAATTCATTTTGCAGTGCAAACTTAAGTTTTTTAATCGTGTTTTCCCAGACGACCAAAGTCGTAACTGCCCTCTGCTCTTTATTTATAATCATTACGCTTTGATTATTCAAGTCGTTATTGTCAGTTTATGTTTCGAATACAGCGCGTTTTGTGGTCAAATTATAAACATTTACCTAATATGTAAATAAAAAAGGCATGAAATATCATGCCTTTTTTGTCATCAAATTAACGATGGGCTTTTGCTTTAGACTTTGGCTTGCCCGAAAAAGGTCTCTTCTCACCTGTTTCACGCGGTGGTAAACCATTGTGCTGGGTTAATACCTGACCTTTTTGCGGATGTTTCTGACCCGACTGTGAACGAGATTGTCCTTGGCCGCGTTTTGCAGAATCTCCTGCAACACTCGAGTTCTTTTTACGGGCAGACTTATATTCACCTTCAGCCGTACCTTGTGGCTGATAAGTCGGAATCAAGTGCTGTTTTGAATTTCCGATTAAATCTACACGCCCCATATCTTTCAAGGCTTCACGTAATAAAGGCCAGTTATTTGGATCATGGTAACGCAAGAACGCTTTGTGTAAGCGACGACGCTTTTCACCTTTAACAATATCCACATTTTCCGTATAACGCGCCACTTTAGACAATGGATTTTTGCCCGAGTAATACATCGTGGTCGCGGTTGCCATTGGTGATGGATAGAAGGTCTGCACCTGATCGGCACGGAAACCATTCTTCTTCAACCAGATCGCCAGATTCATCATGTCGTAATCGGTGGTACCCGGATGTGCAGCAATAAAGTACGGAATTAAATATTGTTCCTTACCTGCTTCCTTACTGAAACGCTCAAACATCTGTTTAAAGCGGTCATAGGTGCCGATACCAGGCTTCATCATCTTCGATAATGGGCCATTTTCAGTATGCTCAGGCGCAATTTTCAGATAACCACCGACATGGTGCTGAACCAGCTCTTTGACATATTCAGGGTTTAATACTGCAAGGTCATAACGCAGACCTGAACCAATCAGAATCTTCTTCACACCCTTGATGTCACGCGCCTTACGATAAAGCTGAACCAACGGTGCATGATCGGTATGCAGGTTTTGACATACCCCAGGGTAAACACAAGAGGGTTTACGGCAATTCTTTTCAATTTCAGGATCATTACAGTGCAAACGATACATGTTTGCAGTTGGGCCACCCAAGTCTGAAATAATGCCGGTGAAATTTGGTGCAGTATCACGGATTTTTTCAATTTCTCGCAGAATTGAATCTTCTGAACGGTTTTGAATAATACGACCTTCATGTTCTGTAATCGAACAGAAAGTACAACCGCCGAAGCAGCCACGCATAATATTCACAGAAAATTTGATCATATCAAATGCAGGGAAACGCGCATTGCCATAAGCAGGATGCGGTAAACGTGCATAAGGTAAATCAAAAACGTAGTCCATTTCCTCAGTAGTTAAAGGAATTGGCGGTGGATTGATCCAGACATCACGTTCGCCATGACGTTGTACCAAGGCACGGGCATTACCTGGATTGGTTTCAAGATGCAAAATACGGTTGGCGTGTGCATACAGAACCTGATCATTGGCGACTTCTTCATAAGAAGGCAAACGGATCACAGCAAGTTCACGTGGCGGTAATTTATGTTTTATCGCTTTTGAAGGTGCTGGTTTAAGCTGTACGATCTGGGTATCTGGATCTAAATTGTCGCCTTCACGGACAATTGGGTTGGCAACGAATTCTTTCTGGAAGTTCTGGTATTGAGCCAGTGAGTTGCCTTTTTCTTTTTCAACTTCACAGCCGTCAATATCTTCAGTCATCACATAAGGATTGATGATCTGATCAACACGGCCAATCGTATCGACATCGTTACTTGCGATCTCAACGAATTTAGCTTTCGATTGTTTGTTATGTTTATTAATAATAAATGCGGTACCGCGAACATCGGTAATCTCGTGAACTTTTTCACCTTTGGCTAAACGATGCATCACATCGATAATGGCACGTTCACCATTACCATACATCAATAAATCAGCCTTCGAATCCATCAAGATAGAACGACGGACTTTATCTGACCAGTAATCGTAATGTGCGATACGACGTAAGCTACCTTCAATCCCGCCAAGCAAGACAGGCACATCAGGGAAAGCTTCACGACAACGCTGGCAATACACTGTTGCTGCACGGTCTGGACGCTTGTTCGGTTCATTATTGGGTGAATACGCATCATCAGAACGGATTTTACGATCTGCCGTATAACGGTTAATCATCGAATCCATATTTCCAGCGGTCACACCCCACGCAATGGTCGGTTTGCCTAAAACACGGAAACTCTCGACATTGGTCCAGTCTGGCTGGGCAATGATGCCAACACGGAAGCCTTGTGCTTCAAGCACACGCCCAATCACACCCGATACAAATGAAGGATGGTCAATATAGGCATCCCCACACACCAAGATAAAGTCACATGCATCCCAGCCGAGCAGATCCATTTCTTCTCGTGACATCGGCAAAAATGGTGCGGGTTCAAAACACGACGCCCAATATTTGTCGTAATCAAACAGCGCTTTTGGCGCAGTCTGCGTGGTATAGGCAGTAGACATAGCTTGCGAATCTCGGCTAGCAGATGGAGGAGAGACATCTAAAGATGAAAGCCGATCATTTTAACATGAATTTCATTCATTTTCCCTGTTTATAAAATATTCAAGAACAAGGAGATAACAAATTATTTGTATAAAGTTTAATCAAAATATAAATATTCCCAAGAAATTTTATAATATCTACACAAAATTCATAGAGGGCTGAAAATACCACCCCTCTATGATTCAAACGATTTTAAAACTTAGCGCGGAGGGTTAACTTCATGTTCCGTGGCTCGCCATAACGATTCGAGTCTGTTGTTAAATATGAATAATATTTTTTATCCAAGACATTATTGGCATTAACAGCAATCGTAATATTTTCACTCAATGGATAGCTTGCCATCAAGTTAACCAGTGCATAGCCTTCCTGTTTTGCAGGTTTAGAGCCATAACGTCCGACTAACCACTCACTTTGATAATTTACTCCACCACCCACAGTTAAGTTGTTGGGTAACTTATACGTCGCAAATAAACGAGCAATATGTTCAGGTGTAGTTTCATTGAAAGTTTGGCCCTGCTTGGCGATATCTTTTTTATATTCTGTTGTATTGTAGGTATAACCTGCTGAAAGATTTAAATTTGGTAATACTTCTCCACGTAATTCGGTTTCAATCCCTTCACTGATCACCTCGCCAGCAGAGGTATTACAATATCCTTCTCCACCATTAAAGGCACACTGCCCTTTACTACTCTGATCCTGAATAGCTCGATTAATTTGATTTGTTCTAAAAGCTGCAATTGATGCGATCAGTTTATCGTCATTAAAGCTTCCTTTCAGCCCGATTTCGTAGACATTACCCTGAACTGGATCAAGCAATTTTTCATTACGATCTTTGACATTCTGCACAACGAAGGTATCTGTGAAACTCGCATAACCCGTATAGGTATCATTAAAATCATAAGTTAAGCCCACATAAGGCGTCCAAATATTAGCTTTTTTATAATGAACAGCACGACTGTCGACAAATTTACCCGTCACATTACTTTGATATTCTGAATCATATTTAAAATTACTTTCTCGTACACCCGTAATCAACTTGAGTGAATCAGCCAAGTTCCAACGTGTCGTCAGATAAAGGCCAGTTTGCTCAGTTTGTACATACGAACGGCCGCCATCTTGATCATAACGTGGCGCGGCATAAGGTAGACCATAAGGATCAAAGTCAAACACATTTACTTGCATTTGCTCAACACCAACAGGTTTGGTATTGGCTTGACGATCCCACAATGAACCATCCGCCATCATGGTATCCCAGCTGGTCCATTGTCCAGGTATATCACTTTTCTGATGATTGATCCCCGCAACTAACTCATGTTCACGGCCTAACAAGTTAAATGAACCTTTAGTAAAGAAATCAAACACATCAAGTTGCTGATTATAACGATAGCCATATTTGTTGATCGTCGCCTTTGGATTACTCTTATCAATCGCACCTGTGCTAGCAAAGGCAAGGCTGGTAAAGGCCATGTCCATATCAATATCAGCTCTTAAATAACTTCCCTTCACCATCCATCCATTTTCGAACTGGTGGGTCAAATCAATAAAGGCCTGGCTATTTTTCTTATCCCAAAAGTCTCGGTAATCACAACCACAGTTATCTCGATCCAGTCCAATATCAGATCCATCTGAATAACGAGGCAAACTGTTCACTGGCACCGCATGTTCTTTCTGTTGGGAATAGCCAAAATTAAGTAAAGTATTTTTTGTTAGGTCCGCGCTGATAATTCCGTAAAGTAAATTACTGTCGCGCGTAACGGCTTTCATCCATGAATCACCATCTTGATAAGCTAAAACCAGTCGCCCTCTTACTGTTCCTGATTCATTTAAACGGTTGGAAACATCGACTTCCCCACGGACTGTATTCCATGATCCATAACTCACTGCACCGCTAGCATGAAAATCAGCCGTTGGCTTTTTACGAATCAGATTCACCGTGCCTGCTGGTTCTCCTGAACCTTGCAACAAACCCGCTGCCCCACGTAAGACTTCAACGCTTTCCAACATAGCCATATCGGGTTTTGACGAAGCGACATTGGTTGCATTGACGGCAACTCCGTCGTACTGCATCAAATTAGAGTTCCAGCCATCCCCCATGTTGAACCCACGTATCGAGAAGTTGGTTCGTTCAGTATTGTCCCCCGTTAGAATAATCCCTGTGGTATTTAATAAAGCCTCCCCTAGATTCGTTGCTCCCATATCTTCCATTTGTTTTTGTGTAATCACCGAAACCGACTGAGGGGTTTCCTTAACGCTTAAATTGAGCTTGGTCGAAGTACTGGCATTTTTCTTGGTGTAATTATTTTCCAATGAATCATCTGCTGTAACTACAATTGTAGGCAAAATATTGGTCTGTGTTGTTGCCGCCTCCGTGGCAGCATAGGCTGTTCCAACCCAACATGTATAAAGTGCTAGATAAATTGCACTTTTTGGAAAAATTCGATATTGAGAGATAGGACGGTGCATAAGATTCTCCATCTAAAATGAGAATCATTATCTTTATATTTTACACTTACACAACGATTATGTTCATATTTTATGCATTATTTTCTGCTTTACCTTATCAATACTTTCAATAAAGGAAGTATCAACTTTTGTTCCGACATCACGATCAGAGTTAAAAAACTTGAATCAATAATAAAATCGGCACTTCCCTTGTTATTCTGAAAAAGCCCTAGACTTCAATCTCAACGCCAACAAAAGACCAAAGATTAAAACCACCGCAACCATGCAAGTAATGCCAGTCCAGCCAAAGTTTTCCCAGACCAACCCACCGCTACTGCCCAATAAACTTGAACCGATGTAATAGCAGAGTAAATACAGCGAGGACGCTACTGCACGGTATTGCACAGCCTGCACCGAGACCCAGCTACTCGCGGTGGAATGCGCGGCAAAAAATGAAAAAGTAAAAATAATCAGCCCAAGCAGAATCGTCCAGAGAGAAGGAATTAAAGTAATCAGTAACCCTAGCATCATCGTCAATAACAAGATTGGCAATACCTTATCGCGACCATATTTAAAACCCCATTGCGCGGCTTTAGGTGAACTGTAAATTCCTGCCAGATAAGCAATCGAAATCAGGCCAATCCATGTTTGTGAAAGATTGAAAGGTGCTTCCAGCAAGTGATAACTAATATAGTTAAATACAGTCACTAGACAGCCCATCAAGATAAATCCTTGGGCAAATAAAATACGTAATTTTGGATCTTTTAAATTCTGCTCAAAAGCTGCCTTAAAACGGGAAAAGCGGAATGGATAGGGTTTGAAATGCTGTGATTTTGGTAATAACAGATAAAATAGACAGGCGATAATGAAATTGATAAAACCAATCGCATAGGTCGCTGCTTGCCAAGAGATAAAATCAACCAGCACCCCTGCAATCAAACGCCCGCCCATGCCGCCAATCGCAGTGCCTGAAATATATAGTCCCATCGCAAAACCAATATCTTTTTGCGCAATTTCTTCACCGATATAAGTCATCGCTACCGCAGCAACGCCGCTAACAGCCAAACCAATAAAAACACGGGTGGTCAGGAAAATTTCCCAAACAGGAAAAGAAGCACTTACCAACAATAAAATTGAGACCAAGAACAAGGCAAAGACCATGATCGGCTTACGACCAAAACGATCAGAAATAAAACCTGTAAATAGCAGACCAATCGCAAGTGCAACGGTTGAAAAAGATAATGGGAAACTACTGTGCGTGGGTGTCACATGAAAGAATTCTGCAAAGATCGGCATCATTGGCTGGACACAGTACAACGATGAAAATGACGCAAAACCGGCAAAGAACAAGGACCATAAAATCGCAGTAAACGATTTTGAACCATACTCGATATGGGTTGGGCGCAACACTGATTCAGACATGAGGACTCCTTATGCCCAATCAGTATACGCCTTCAGCCGAAATGCGGAATGATCGTTTCGGCGATTTTTACCTATTGTTTAAAATAATGCTTTGGGTAAACGAATCTGGATAATTTCATTATCATCAGCTTCTTTGGCATTACGTCCCGATGAACCAGGGAAATTATTGTCATTCAATACCGTCAGGGTCGTGCCATTTTCAATAATCACATCTTCAATGGTCTCAAACGGGAAAGCAAAAACTTTACCTGTACCAATATCCCCTACTCGCGCTGTGCCGTATAGCGCATCTGGATTGGCAATTTTCATCAAGTCGACCAGATCTTCACGCGCTACCGTTTGTTTCGGTTCATTGAACTTAATCCGAATCAGCTTTTTATGTCCGCCGAGATTATTCTGGCTGGCATCACGCTCAATGATAATGCCTTCTCTGTCATTAAAGAGTTGAAAATCACCAATGTTGGTGGCTTTACTGTCCAGTTCAAACCAATAATAAAGACCTGTATAAGCTTTTTTCTGAATATCAAATTGAGAAATTAACAAGCGTCCAGTTGAGTCATTGAGCAATGGCTTTTCCAGTAATGGATATAAATACTTGCCATCTGGTGAAATTGCCATCCCCTCGAAACCACTACTCCGTCCAACCAATGGCTCAACATAATTGATATTGGCTTTGTTGAGCTGGTTTTGTGGTGAACGTAATTCTTGTGTCGGATTCAATGGATTCGGCAATCCAATCGGCGCATCTAGCAACACACCGTCTGCCGAGAAATGCAGCAGATAAGGGCCAAACTCATCGCCAATCCAGTACGTTCCATCTGCGGCACGTTGCATAGATTCTGGATCAAAATCCGCCCCCGTCAATAAACGGTCAGTGGTATTGCCATTGATGATTTCAAAAGGAATCAACTTATTCGGATCACGTAACTGAATAAAACCTTGCACAGCCACTTGCCCTGTGCCTTTACTCTTGGTTTTAAAGTCTGCTTTGATTTTATAAATACGCAATAAGAAATCGGCTGAATTGTCTTGTGTGCCGAAACCATTATCTGCCATCGCCATATAACTACCATCATCATTTTTTAAAGCAGCAGAAAAACCTTGTACGGGTTGCCCTTTAAATGGCGGATAAATCCCATTGGCACCGCTCACAGCTTTACCCGAGTCTGGGCCAGCCGCATAAGTGGCTACAGGAAGTTTGGCAAAAGAAACTAAAGTAGGCTCGGTCACTTTTTCTGTGGGTGTGGTCTGATCTTGCTTATTATCATCATTACAGGCAACCAGCCCAAAAGCTGTGCAGCACATCACAGCCAATAAGGTTTTCTTGTTCATCATTTTATTCATTTGGTAAAAAAATCATGCAAATTTAAGCAAGCTTTGATGACGTTTTTACTGCAATAGCATGAATTCTTTATGGCGGAAAAATGACAACTCATCCAGAACAAACGCCACCCGAAAACTAATGTAAGTTAAAACGTACAATACTTGGGGTGATTGGCGAATATACACATTGTGCGCTATCCACTAATATTTGAAGCATAGAGAGACAGGATGTCTCATTCAGAAGAATAAGAACACAGGATGTGGTCGTTGACAGGAGTTGGCGGCAAGAAACCAAATATGAAAAGCCTCGACAGGATGTCGGGGCTTTTTTATTGTCCTAGCATTTTTCTTAAGACATAAAACTAAACGATTTAACTTACTATTCTGCATTGACTCTCAACGACTTGCTACCTACTATCCGCATGTTTTATATATGATGGTCAGTCTTTTTTTACGATGATAATTTACAACAAATTTTGCTTTTCTCGGTTTCAAATTACTTTTGTCAAATTGAGTATCATCCTTTTCAGTACTTATTTAACCGTTGCATGTACCAGTACTCAAGGCCCTTCGGTACGCCAATCTCAACAGTTTGCAACGGGCATTCAGAACGCTTATTCCGTTCCGCCCACCACTGCGAATCGCGTTGCCCCCATCATTCTAAAAACAGCAGAAAAACATAATATTTCACCCCATTTATTAGCTGCACTGATTCGTCAGGAATCTAGCTATAGAACTTTTGCACGGTCTTCTGCTGATGCGGTTGGTTTAACTCAGGTTCGTCCAAAATTCTGGCAGCAATTTTGCCCAGGCGATTTGTACGATGAACACGTCAATATTAATTGTGGTGCCTATATTTTAGCGAATTACTATCAATCGACTGGAGACTGGGCAAAAGCCTTGGGTTATTACAATGTTGGACCGACAGGCTATCGAAGAAGCCCATATATGCGCCAACAAGCTGAACGTTATGCCAGCTCAGTCAAACGACATGAACAATCATTAAAAGAAGCTTTATAAAATTTGTCAGTAAAAACCTACATCGGTTGGGGTGATTGGCGAATATCCAGTTCGTTTTCCATTCATTAATATATGAATCATACAGAGACAGGATGTCTCATTCAGAATAACAAGAACACAGGATGTGGTCGTCGACAGGAGTTGGCGGCAAGAAACCAAATATGAAAAGCCTCAACAGGACGTTGGGGCTTTTTTATATGACCCTTAAAAGAATAAATACAGTAAAACAACTACTATTGACTCACCTAAACCGAGTGCATACCATCCTAATAATTTTATTTTGTCTCTGGTCTTGGTTTTGCAAATCGTCTCTACATCATCGAATCAAGGTATTGCTTCTAACGCTCTTGGCTCAATATTTTTAAAGCTTAGTCTTATCGTCATCGCGGTGAGCCTTTCTGCGTGTAGCAGCTTAAGTGGATCATTTGCAAATCGCTCGAATCAGCTCTCGTCTGGTTTACAAAATGCCTATTCTGTTTCCCCAAACACGGCAAATCGTTTATCACCCATGATTATCCAGAGTGCTGAACGTTACGATGTTTCGCCAACTTTACTGGCTGCCCTGATTCGTCAGGAATCCAATTACAATAGCGCTGCCCGCTCACCAACGGGTGCAATTGGGTTAACACAAATCATTTCCAGTCATTGGCGCCAGTCTTGCCCAGGCGATCTTTATGATGAAAATGTCAATATTAACTGTGGCGCGCATGTCCTCTCAACCTACTATCGATCAGCGGGTAGCTGGTCTAAAGCTGTAGCTTATTACAATGTCGGCCCTACAGGATATCAACGTAGTTTCTGGACGCGCCATAAAGGGAAAAAGTACGCTCGCTCGGTTAAACATCACGAAAAAACGTTAAAGAAAGCACTTTAAAGGCAATCAAAAATAAAAAACCATGCGTAAATAGCATGGTTTTTTATTGGCTAAATAATGGAATTAAGCTTCCTCAAATAAACCTTCAAATAAGACTGAAGATAAATAACGCTCTCCACTATCAGGCAAGATCACCACAATGGTTTTGCCTGCATTTTCAGGACGCTCTGCAATCTGCGCTGCTGCAGCCAATGCTGCACCACTCGAAATACCCACCAATATTCCTTCTTGAGTTGCACACTTTCTTGCCCACTCAATTGCATCGGTACTATTCACAGGTAGCACTTCATCAACTAAATCCAAGTCCAAATTTTTAGGGATAAAGTTTGCGCCAATGCCCTGAATTTTGTGCGGTGCAGGTGTAATGCTCTCGCCATGTTTGGTTTGGGTAATAATTGGTGATTCAGCAGGTTCAACTGCAACTGAATAAAGTGGTTTATTCTGAACCTGTTCAAAATAACGTGAAATCCCAGTAATGGTCCCGCCCGTACCAACACCTGCTACTAGAATATCCACTTGACCATTGGTTGCCTGCCAGATTTCAGGGCCAGTAGTGTCTGTATGAATTTGTGGATTCGCTGGATTCTCAAATTGTTGTGGCAAGAAATATTGTTCTGGATTTTCAGTGGCTAAACGAACAGCCTCATCCACTGCACCTTTCATTCCTTTGGCAGGATCAGTAAGGACCAGATTTGCACCTAATGCTTTTAATACTTTTCGACGTTCCAAACTCATACTAGCAGGCATGGTCAAGGTAATTGGATAACCTTTTGCCGCTGCCACAAATGCTAAGGCAATCCCTGTATTACCACTTGTCGGTTCAACAATATGCATGCCAGCTTTCAGTACACCGCGTTTTTCCGCATCCGCAATCAAAGCAGCACCAATACGACATTTCACTGAAAATGCAGGATTACGGCTTTCAACCTTTGCTAAGACAGTTGCACCCGTTTTAATAAGACGGTTGATACGCACTAAAGGTGTATTACCAATCGCTTCCGCATTATTTGAGTAAACCGCGATACCTAAGTTAGCAGGTGTTGGAAATTGCTGATCAGTTGACATGTTATTTCCTTATTAGATTTAAAATGATTCTCAATCATTATAGGCTTGTGAATCTATGAAGAAAGTAGAAAAATAAAAATTATAAAAAAGAAATACTTTTCTAATGGTTAAATAGGACAAGTCTTAACTACTGTTCCAAAATTTGCGTTACTCTCTTTTGATAATTATTGAGAAAGTCCTTTGTTACCCGAAAATGTTCCGTTTCTTCATAGCTCACTTGTCTAATTCCCGATTCCGAAAACTGGTAAATCTTTGCATTTGGATAAGCCAGAAGAATGGGAGAATGTGTTGCAATAATAAATTGAGAATGTGCCTGACATAAACGGTCGATTACCGATAACGTTGTCATCAACATTGTAGGAGAAAGCGCTGCCTCAGGCTCATCTAAAAGATATAATCCATTCCCTTTCAGTTTCATCGTTAAGAGTTTTAAGAAAGCCTCTCCATGAGAGCGACGATGAATATCTCCTCCATATTCAACTAAATAATCAACTTCTTTCATATAAGTTGCTACGTTATAAAAGCTTTCAGCACGCAAAAAATAATAATCCTGAGGCTTTTTATAACTTTTTATTGTGCGTAGAGATTGATGTAAAACCGAGCTGGTCATTGCCGTATTAAGTTGAACATTACGTGTCCCCCCTTCTTCTGAAAAGCCCAATGCTAGTGCCAGTGCTTCAAGAATGGTGGACTTTCCTGAACCATTCTCTCCAACAAAAAATGTAACTTCTGGATGAAATTCAATAGTTTCCAGATCATTCACTGCTGGAATAACATAGGGATAACTGGCCCAGTCCAAGGTCTCTGGAGCTTTCAACTTTACAGATCTGATATAGGGTCTTTCTTGCATAATGCCATTAAAAATCTCTTTTCTATAGCATGCTAGATTTTGAGTAGCAATAACAGATTCATTCGATTCTTAACGTCTTGGTTTGACGCTTTTCTTATTTATAAAAATTCCGCGCGCAAAAAAACACCCCAACCTCTCTCGAGACTGGGGTATTTAGATTTAAAAGCTGGCGATGACTTACTCTCACATGGCAAGTGCCACACTACCATCAGCGCTAAGAGGTTTCACTTCTGAGTTCGGGAAGGGA
>NZ_RKQE01000002.1:95087-150760 GCF_003815055.1 Acinetobacter sp. BIGb0102 | reverse complement strand
CTGATCCCTTCCCGAACTCAGAAGTGAAACCTCTTAGCGCTGATGGTAGTGTGGCACTTGCCATGTGAGAGTAAGTCATCGCCAGCTTTTAAATTGAAAACACCCCTAACTAAACAGTTAGGGGTGTTTTTTTTATTGGCGTTTAAAAAAGTATTCTAGATATCATTCTCTATAAATTTAAAAATTACTTTCGATCTAACGATTAAATTTTTCTCGTTATTTTATTTGTTAAAAGTTTCAACAAAAATCTCGGTTTCTAAGAATAGTTTGATTCGTTTCACTTTAATAATCTTTACTTGAAGATAAACTATATTTACATAAAAACTGTATTATGGTTACATTAGGCATATTTTTATAATGAAAAGTCTAATTCCATTTGGGGATTTGATCGGGGATAAAAAGGAATGATCATGAATAAAAAACAACTTACTTTAAAGTTGTCGGCAATTGCCTTGTCAGTGCTATTAGCTAACTGTGGTGGGGGGGATGGTTATTATGGGAGTACAGGCTCGTCTTCTGGAAATACTGATACACCAGTAGTCGAAACTCCAGTTGCGACGAATTACCATATTATCATTACAAGTTCTAAACCAACATTGGTTACTTCTGGTGACAGTGCAGTAATTACTTTGAAGTTGGTTGATGTAAATGGCGGTGGTGTTGCAAATCAAACTGTACAATTATCTATTCAAGATACAGCTTCTACGAATGTTACTATTGACGGGGCTTCTTCTGCTGTAACCGATAGTTCAGGGAATGCAAATTTTACAGTAAAGCTACCTAAAGATCTGAGCCAAGCGCAATTGAATGATCTGATTGCAAATGGAGTAATGGTTAAAGGTAGTTTTACTGATGCTACAAAGAAAATAACGATTCAATCTTTTATAATTAATGTGGTTGATAATTCAGCTCCAGTATCTGAGACAGCACAATACAGTTTAAATATTACTTCTAATAAACCGACATTACTTGTAACTGGCGATAATGCAGTTATTACAGTAAAAGCTGTAGACAAAAATGGTGGTGGTGTCGCTGGACAAAATGTTGTTCTAAGTATTCCTGATTATAAAGTGAATGGTGTTACGATTAACGGACCATCAACAGGTGTAACTGATGCAACAGGAAATGCAAATTTTACAATTTTATTACCTAATAAGTCTGCTCAAGCACCTAGCTTAATTGCGAGTGGTATCGTAATTAATGCTGCGTTAACTGATAGTAATGGGGTGACATCAAAACAGACGACTACCTTAAATGTTTCAGCGGCACAAGTTGAGCAACCAATTGCGAATATCACTTTCGGTAATTCTGGACAATTACAAACAAGTGCTGATGGTACGTACTATACGGAATCTGTTTCTGTACAAGTGACGAATATCGACGGTAAGCCAATTGCTTCTCAACCTGTAGTAATGTCAATTAATAATTTAAGCTATGCAAAAGGCAGTTTTGTTTATAATCCAGATGCGAAGCCAAGTGCAACACGTCAACTTGTCCTACCATATACTTATTGCCCAATTACAGTTGCAGTCCCAGCTCCAGATTTTGTTCAATTACCAACATCGTTTGTAGCTCCAACAGTGTCTAGTGACGGTACGGTGACTTATACGACTGATGCAACAGGTAAATTTGATTTCCAGATTCGCTATTTAAGAAGATATGCAAATTGGCATAGAGTTAATATTATTGCGACTACACAATTATCTGGTCGTAAAGTTGTGTCTAATATTCCATATAGCTTAACTGCTTTAAAAACAGATATGGACAATCCTGCTGGTATGCCATTTGATGTTAGCCCTTATGGACAAGGTATCGACTGTACTAATCAAAATTAATAATAAAAGAAAAGGAAGCTAAAAAAGCTTCCTTTTTTATAGCCCTGTTCCTACACTGACTGAGGCAGTCGGACGAACTTGCATTGAGCTACAAGCCGAGATGGCGAAAACACATAACAGGATAATAGCTAGTTTTGGCATGGTTCTTTATCTGATGAAAAAGAACCATCTTCTTATAAATCACAGCATTTAACTATTTTGATCAGGTAATTAAATGTAATGAATTTAATCGTCCAGCAAGTCCATTTGTTTTGCTAACTGATATAAATTATTCGAACGGTTACCTGTACGGCAGAACATTAAAATAGGTTTTGGCAATTCGTTATAATGATTTGCAAAAGTACGGACATCTAGCTCAGTAATCTGACCCGCCACGACAGGCTGATAAACGTAATCTAAACCTGCGCTGCGTGCAGATTCTTCGATTTGTGCACTGGTCGGTTGATCAGGTCCACCTTCCATATCTGGACGATTATTAATAATCGATTTGAAACCTTTTTCGACAACTTGGCCTACATGCTCTGGGCCGATTTGACCTGCAAAACCTATATTTTCTGACATCTTGTCACTCCAAAAACAAACAAAACATTTTATGCTCTATCATAGCATTAAGCTCTATCTTGAGTTTAAATGTCTATATTAAATAAACGATGATAACGAATAAGATACGCAATGGAGCGCGCATGCATACTTATACAGTTGAACCGTTGTATGTTCCTAGTGGTGATGAAACGATCGCTGCCGATTTCTATCTTCCCAAAACCAATATCAAGCCTGCTGTGATTGTCATGGCACATGGTTTTGCTGGATTGCGTCAGTTTAAACTGGTTCAGTATGCGCAGCGGTTTGCCCATGCAGGCTATGCCGTGATTTTGTTCGACTATCGTTATTGGGGCGGAAGTACAGGAAAACCACGAGAGCTGGTGTCCTTGAGTGCACAATTGGATGACTGGAAAAGTATTGTTCAATATGCCTCAAACTGTAAGTCGATTGATAGCCGCCGAATTATTTTATGGGGCACTTCACTCAGTGGCGGTTATGCCCTCAGTTTGGCCACCGATCTTAAAAATATTCAGGCAGTGATGGTGCAAGTGCCATATGTGGATGGAGCGGAGACGGCAAAACTGTATCCACTACAACGTTATCCTGAAGCATTAAAACGTTCTAGTCAGGACTATATGGGCTCCAAGATGGGAATGGCACCTAAAACCTTACCAGTAGTCGATCAATATAAGCTTTGTTTCTTACCTACTTCAGACAGTTATTACGGTTATCATTCGATTGTAAATCCTGATTATTACTGGAGTGGTGAGGTTCCTGCCCGGGTATTTTTTAATTTAATGCGTTACCGGCCGATCCAGTTTGTACGTAAGATTAATATCCCCGTTTTATTTATTGCTGCGAAATATGACAGCTTGATTCCGATTGCATCTAGTCGTGAAGCTGCCACCAATATTGCGCCATTTGTGAGCTATCATGAATGGGAAATGAAGCATTTCGATATTTATCACGATTCTTGGTTTGAAAAAGCAGTCACAACCCAATTAGAATTTTTACATCAACATATCGGAGTGATGTAAATGATTATTGTCTGTGCATCATGTGGTGCAAAAAACCGTGTACCCGAAGAAAAACTGGCAGTTCATCCTAACTGTGGTCAATGTCATAAAGCCTTATTGCCTTTAGAACCTATTGAGTTAAATGAACAAAACTTTAGCAATTTCATTAGTAATAGTGATTTACCTGTGCTGATTGACCTATGGGCGGAATGGTGTGGTCCATGTAAAATGATGGCACCACATTTTGCTCAGGTCGCAAAACAAAATCCTTATGTGGTTTTTGCAAAAATTGATACTGAAGCAAATCCTCGTTTAAGCGCAGCATTTAATGTCCGTAGTATCCCAACCTTGGTTCTTATGAATAAAACTACAGAAGTAGCGAGAATTAGCGGTGCATTACGTGCGCCTGAATTACAGCAGTGGTTAGACCAGCAATTACAGCAACATCAAGGAAATTAACATGAGCGAACGCCCAAAGCATCCAGAGGGGATTTTATCTCTACAAAACATTGCCATGCCAGCCGATACTAACTGGAGCGGTGATGTTTTTGGAGGTTGGATTGTTTCTCAGATGGATTTAGCTGGAGCGATTCATGTTGAACGTTTTAGTAAAGGCCGTTGCGCCACGATAGCCATTAATCAAATGACTTTCCTTGTTCCTGTGAAGGTAGGGAATGTGATTAGTTGTTATACCAAAATTCTAAAAGTGGGCAGTAGTTCGGTACAGGTTCAAATTGAAGTGTGGAATAGCCACGACGATTCACGTGAACCTGTGCGTATCACAGAAGGAGTGTTTACTTTCGTGGCGGTGGATGTAAATGGCAATAAACGTTTAATTACAGATGAAATTAAACAGTCCTTTTTAGCCTCACAGTCAGCTTAAGTAAGCCTTTTAAGGTCTACATTTATCAGAATAGATTGATGTTTTAACACTACTTTTTTAATCGAGAATATACAGATGGCTGAAGAACTGGTTTTACAACAAGGCCATAAAGTTGAGCAATATCAAAGTATCCTTCCTCAGATTCAGGCCATTGTTGAGGATGAGTCGGATGTGATCGCCAATCTGGCCAATATCTGTGCTGCACTTAAACAGCAATTCGGCTGGTTCTGGATTGGCTTTTATCTGGTGAAAGGGAATGAGCTGGTATTAGGTCCATTTCAGGGTCCAATTGCCTGTACCCGTATTGCCAAAGGTCGTGGTGTGTGTGGTTCAGCATGGCAACAACAGCAAGTGATCGTTGTGCCTGATGTGGATCAGTTTCCAGGGCATATTGCCTGTAGCTCTGACTCTAAATCGGAAATTGTGTTACCCATCATGAAAAATGGTGAATGTGTTGGCGTGCTAGATATTGATAGTGATGAATTAAATCAGTTTGATGAGATTGACGCTGAATATCTCAAGCAGTTGATGAGCGTGATCGAAAAATTTATCTAAGTCAAAACCTAAAAATAAAGCCCAAATCATTTTGGGCTTTATTGTTTGATTCAGAACTATTTTTTGCGTTTCGGCAACCAGGCCCACAGCATTTGGCACTGGATCGGTTCATTGCCTGAGTCATCAATAACATTCACAGGAATCAATAACTCGCCTTTTTCATTCTCAGCAATAAACTTCTGCTGATCAGTTGATAAGCTTGCTGTCGCAGTTAAACCACCTTGGGCAACTTTTAAATAATCTACATGGAGTGATTTGATCAACAAGATACGATCATCTGGAACATGTAAACCTGTTAAAAAACCAGTCGCAGTTTCCGCAAGTAATGCCATCGCAGCGGCATGAACCCCTTTAATATGGTTTTGCATATTGCGCTGGTTTTCAATACGAACAGTCACGTGGTCTTTATCCACTTCTAAATAACGGATATTCGCAGTTCCAACCATGGGAACAACACGACCAAAAGCTTTGCTCCAGAGCGTGCTACGAATGCCTTTCGGAAATTTAGAGGTGGTTTTAACCAGCTTATAAAGACGGTTATCTTTTGCCATGGTGAACCTATTAATTAATCTTTGAAGTTATTAAATTGGAGCGGCAGACCAAATTGTTGTTCACGTAAAAAGTTCATCACTTGTTGCAAAGTATCGCGCTTTTTGTCCGTGACACGGATTTTGTCTCCTTGGATAGAAGATTGCGCCTTGATGCCACTTTCTTTAATGGCTTTATTAATTTTTTTTGCGGTATCTGAGTCAAGTCCATCTTTGAGCTTGATTACTTGCACGACATTTTTACCTGAAGCTGTTGCTTTTTGTGGATCAAGTGCTTGAACGTCAACTTTGCGTTTATAGAAATGATTTTCCAGCATGGTATAGACTTGTTCACATTGGAAATCACTTTCAGTTGAGATTTTGATTTCTTTATTTTTTTCATTTAGCTCAATTGAAACATCTTGCCCACGGAAGTCAAAACGTGTAGCAATTTCTTTTTGCGTGTTTTGTACCGCATGATTGACTTCAAATAACTCTAATTCAGAAACAATATCAAAAGAAGGCATAGTTAGACCTTTACAAAGGGAAAGAATATTTGAGATGCTAAGGGGGTTTTCTTCATTTGCCAAGTGTTGTTTACATCAAAGGAGTGCACAATGATCCGTAAACAAGAAATTACAACATTTGAGTTCCCGGAAGGCGCAGTCATCTGGGATGTCCGAGATACCAAAGCGTATACAGAGGCTCATGTCAAAGGGGCGGTGAATCGTCCAATTGCTGAATTAACTGCGGATAGTTTGACTCAAGTGGCAGCGGATCAACCGATTTACATTCTGTGTGGTGGCGGTAGTAAAGCACCGCGTGCAGCAGAGCTTTTAGACGGTATTGATAGTTCTCGTGAGTATGTTGTATTGATGGGTGGCACACGCGCAGCGCGTGATGCAGGCTTAGCTTTGGAACAAGGCGCTTAAAACACTCAAAGAATTAGCCAAAATACTTGGGTATTTTGGCTAATTCAAAAATAAGAAAGATTCAAAAGTCCAAACACTTAACCTGAATAATACGGTTTTTTAGCTTTCATTTTCTTCTGGAAGCGCTGCGGATTCAATTTATCCAGTAACTGCTGTGGCACTGGACAAATCTCACCTAAGATCAATGCTGCCAAGATTTCACTACATAGTGGCGCAAACAAGAATCCTTTCGACCCTAAACCTGCAAAGCTATAGTTTTGCTCATGGTTGTGGACTTTGCCGACCAAAGGAAAGTAATCTAGACTCTGCGCACGGACAGCGGCTCGACCTTGCCAATTCTCTATGGCAGGCAACTGTTGTGCATATTCAGGAAAGACACTGTGGATAAGTTCGTAGTTATGCACATGGTCTTCAGTTAGCACGTCTGCATCATCCCGATTGGGATAAAAAGATGCACCGAGAATTAACTGTGAAGCATCCAGTTGCATGCAATAGCCGCCATAACTATAAGCTTGATCCAGAGCTAAAGGCTGCTGGCTATTCTCAACCCAGCTGACTTGTCCCCGAATTGGCTTTAAGACGGGATAGTTTTCAAAGAGTTCAGCACTTTGTTTAGCGCAACAGACGATGACATGATCTGCCGTGGCAATTCGTTGTTGATCTTGCCAAAGTTCAGTTTGTGTTTCGAGCGAATTTAAGCGGGAAATTCTGGCTGTTTTTATCGTGATATTCGGATGTCGTAAAATTTCATCGCGTAATTGGTGTGGAGAAACGGCACCTGCATGATGTAGCGTCAAACTCGGTAAGTCTGTCTTCGGGAATTGTTGCTGTTCTGATTGTGCTGATAAGACACCTTCAGGATACTGTGCTGCTAAAGCCAGTAATTCATCCGCATTTTTCAATGCCAATTGTTGGACCTGAATTGGCCTAAATGCATTAAAGCGTGTATAAAAGTTTAGCGCATGTTGCCAACTCAAGGTCATCAGATGTTCGGATGCCTGATCAATCGGGCACAGTTTGGGATTGAGCAGCGCCAGTGGATTACCAGATGCGCCTGAAAGGGGCTCATTTTGCTCGTATACGATGACTTGATGCCCACGCTGAGCAAATGCCCATGCTGAGCTTAAACCCGCGATTCCAGCGCCAATAATCGCAATTTGGCGTGGTCCAGCATGCTCTATCGTTGTTTTCGTGTCGGGTTGCGAGGTTGCATCGTTCTGTTCTGAAGCCATTGAGCCTGTTTCAGGTGCTACAGTGTCCTGCCAGATCGCTTTGAGCATTTCCCGTTTATGACCAAAACCACGCGGACGGCTAATCTGGATGCCATGTTGTTTAAGCCCGCGTTTCAGTACTCCTGCCACGCTAAAGGATGCGAAGGTGGTTCCAAACGCCGACAAACGTACAATGTGATTCAGCACATTCTCTTGCCACATATCCGGGTTACAAGACGGAGCGAAGCCATCAAGAAACCATGCATTGACCGCTTGTGTTTTAGGAATAACGGGGAAAATATCCTGAGCATCACCAAGCCATAAATCAATGCTAAAGCGTTGCTCTGGAAAACTGAGACGATGACAGCCAGCGATTGGCAAGGGATATTGCTGAATGAGCTGTTCTGCAAGTGGCTGAAGTTCAGGCCAGACATTCAGTGCACGAATCAGATCGGCTTTGCTGAGCGGAAACTTTTCTACACTGATGGCATGCAGATGGCTATGGTTATCTGGTCGAACCTGTTGCCAGAGTTGCCATAAGGTCAAAATATTCAACCCTGTGCCAAAACCTGTTTCACCCACACAGAAATACTGATAATCATGTAATTGGGAAAGACGTTCAGTTAAATCATTGCCATTTAAAAACACATGGCGTGTTTCGAGTAAACCGTTATCTTTGGAAAAATAGACATCGCCGAATTGTTTAGAAATGGGAACTTCAATACCATCGACGAGTTCCCAGTCTAAATCAGCTGTTTGTAGTTTTGATGAGAGAGACATAAATAAAGGTGTATGTTTTACCACTGACGACGACGTTTAGTGTAAACATAACTTGCAATAAAGAAACCGAGAATAACACCGACAGCAATTGTCATTGCGCCGTATAAAAACATTTGTGCACTACGTTCGCTTTGTAACACCTGAACCTGAACCGTCAAATTATCATTTTTTAACTGTAATTCCTGATTCTGCGCGAGCGCTTCAAGATTGGCATGTTCGAGTTGCTTTAAACGGCTAGCCTGATCCTGAATCATGGCTTTTACTTTTGCATCTTGCTGTTGTTTGGCTTTAACAATCTGTTCTGCTGTAAGCGGTTTAGCAGCAGTGGCGACGGTATTGGCTGGCGTCGTTGTGGTGGTTTTTGCTTGTGTCGCTGGAGCAACTGCTGTTGGGGCAGCAGTTGGTGTTGCAGGTTCTACCGCCCATGCAGTAGAACTGAGTAAACTTAAAACGAAAAAGCTTTTGACTGCAATGTGCATGATTTACCCTTTTGGAAAAGCTTTGTTGAAAGGTCTAACTTCAATATCTGAGTAGATCCCTTCTTTTAAAAATGGCTCTTCCTGAATCCACGCATCCAGTGCTTCGCGACTATCAAATTCAACAATCATGGTACTGCCAAAAAAGCCTGCCTGTGGATCATTGGGATCTTTAGGATGCGCGCCTGCAGCAATTAAACGGCCTTCATCATCTAACTTTTGTAGTCGTTCAATATGTTGCGGACGGGTGGCTAAACGTTTTTCCAGAGTACCTTCGCGATCAGTACAGGTCAGCACAAAATATGGCATGGCAGTAGCTCGATGATTTAAAATCTATTCAGTGGTTTTGAAATGTTTTCGTAAGAAAAATAGTATAGCAGCAAGGTAACTGATAGAAACGATAATATCGCCAAAAGCAGTGAATTCGCCCCAATATTTTCCTTGCATATAGACAAAACCAAAGAAGAAATGCAAAGCAGCAAGCAAAAAGAATTGACCACACCAAGCCCAGTTCAATTTGATCCAGCCTCTTGGACTGAGTTCTAACAGTGAACCTAATAATTTCTGGATAATCGGCATGCGTTCTTTATTAAATAAAGGTGTCACTAAAAAGCCGAGACCAATCCCGATATTGATAATAATGGCCTTCATTTTGATATAGGTGACATCGCTAAAAATCAGCGTAATTCCACCAAAAATAACCGACATGACCACGATAAACCACTGCATTTTTTCCAGTTTAAATTTCTGGAAAAAGAACAGGCAACCATAGACGACAAGTGTCGAGATCAGCAGGGCACAGGTCGCAACAAGGATATGGTTCTGGTCGGTATTTCCTGCGCTGCCCACCAACTGCAACAAAGGATGGTGACTATCTTTAGGATCGGTGGTTTTATAAAAATAAAAGAAGATAATAATCGGAAGATAGTCGAGCAACGCTTTCATGTTACAGTACGATGATGAAATAGGTCAGATAGCATAATACAAACCATGTTCGGTGTCGATTTACATACACATACTCTCATTTCCGACGGTACGTTCTCACCTGAGCAGCTGGTGCAGGCTGCTGTTGATTTAAAAATACAGATACTGGCTGTGACTGATCATGACACTATGGATGGACTGGAGCGGGCACAGAATTATGCACAAGAACATGATATTCAAATTATTTCTGGTGTAGAAGTTTCTAGCCAGTGGTCGAGACCGAATACAAAAAAAAGCTATGGCGTGCATATCGTGGCTTTAAATATGCAAGATGAAGCACCCATCAAGGCGATGCTGGAAAATCAGAAGAAGATCCGTGCGGAACGGGCAAAAGTGATTTGTCAGTTACTGGAAAAATGTATCAATTTTGATATTTACCCTGATGTCGTTGCCAAAGTTGATGGTTATGCAGATCGGGTCACCCGAACCCATATTGCCAAGACTTTAGTTGAAAAAGAGATTGTCAGTCGTCCGCAGCAGGCATTTGATCGTTTCCTGAAAGAGGGCAAGAAAGCCTTTGTCAAATTTGAAGGCGTGGGACTGAAAGAAACCATCGAGATTATTCATGCCAGTGGCGGTTTGGCTGTTCTGGCTCATCCTACACGTTATGATTTATCAGCAACCAATATTCGTTACCTGATCGAACTGTTCGCTGAATCTGGGGGGGACGCCGTTGAGTTACCGCCCAGTATAGAACCTGCTTCAACCCGACAAATGGTCGATCGGATGATTCAGCAATTTGATCTGGCAGTTTCGATTGGCAGCGATTTTCATGGGGACAATATGCCGTGGATCAAACTGGGGCAAACGCCACGGGTCAATGAAGGCCAGAGCGGAATTTGGGAACGTTTTAGATAAACGGATCTATGAAAAAATTAGAACTTTACCTGATTATTTTCTTTTTCCTGATGCTTTTGCTGTTATGGGGCATTCAATGGATGTTTCATGGTTTTGCGGGACTTTGAAGAAACTCAATTTTCAGACCGCCAGTGATCATGATGCAGGAAGTAATCTGATAAATAATCTAAAAAGCATTGCACTTTAGGCGGTAGTAATTCTCGATGTGGAAAGACCGCATAAATTGCAGTGGCCTCGACTGGATAATCTGGCAAGATCTGTACCAGTTTGCCTGTGTCTAAATCTTCTGCAACATGCCAGAACGAATGATTGGAAATGCCTAAACCGTGTAAAGCAGCTTGTCGAACGGCTTCACCCGAATTGGTACTAAAGTAACCCTCTACCCGAATCTGTTCAGTTTCACCTGCTTTATTTAGAAAAGACCACTGGTTGGTGAGCCCATTGGCATGCTGTTGCAAAATACAGCGATGAGATTTGAGATCAGAGAAGCTTTCTGGAATCCCATATTGTTGCAGGTAGGTGGGTGAGGCGCACAATAACCGTGGATTGGGAGCTAATTTTCTGGCAATCAAACTAGAGCTTTTTAATTGTCCAATACGAATCGCAAGATCCATGCCTTGTTGAATTAAATCAATGTTTTGATCATTGAGATCGAGATGGATATGTAGCTCAGGATGTAATTTTGAGAACTCGGCAATTAGGGGCATTAAAACCTTGGTACCAAAGATGGCGGACGCGGTTATGCGTAATGTTCCCGAAAGCCTATGATCTTTGACTTTTAACGACTCGTGTAAATTGACAAAATCAGCCATCCAGCCGCGCCCACGCGTCAGTAGCGTGCGGCCTTCTTCTGTTAAGGTCAGCTTACGGGTGGTGCGATGAAATAAACGCAGTTGTAGCTGTTGTTCAAGACGTTGCAACTTCTGGCTGGCGACTGAAACCGAAATATTGGCATCCTGTGCGGCTTTGCTGATTGAGCCTAAGTCTGCCACCCGAATAAAAAATTGAAAATCTTCTGTATTCATTATCCATAAAACCAGAAAAGTATTTCCTGATTATCGTGGTTTTTTAAATAAACCCATAGCGCTATTTTGTCTCTAAGCAATTATGTATTGGAGAGAAAATCATGAAATATCATTTTCTAGGAAACTCGGGGTTAAAAGTCTCGGAATTGGGATTTGGTGCTGGCACTTTAGGCGGACAGGGACAAATTTTTTCTGCTTGGGGACAGGCCAGCCAAACGGAAGCCAACCAAATGATTCAGGCGGGTCTGGATGCGGGGATTAATTACTTTGATACCGCAGATGTTTATTCGGATGGAGAGTCTGAACGAATGCTCGGCAAGGCTTTAGCGGCGAAAAGACAGCAAGCGATTATTTCCACCAAAGTTGGTATTCGTAGCTCGGATCATTTGAACGCTGCGGGATTTAGTCGGGACTATTTACTCTCTGCTGTGGAGCAATCCCTGACACGATTGGGAACCGATTATATTGATGTGTTGCAATTGCACCAGTTTGATAGCTTTACCTCTTTGAATCAATTGATGAAAACATTGGATGAACTGGTCCGAAGCGGTAAAGTTCGTTATATCGGCGTATCTAATTTTGCGGGCTGGCAATTGATGAAAGCACAGGCCATTGCGGAGCAATATGGTTATGAAAAATTTGTGGTCAATCAGGTTTACTATTCTTTGATAGGGCGCGATTATGAGTGGGAGTTGATGCCTTTAAATGATGATCAACAGATGGGCGCGGTGGTGTGGAGTCCTTTGGGGTGGGGACGCTTAACAGGTAAGTTTGATCGGGAAAATCCAATTCCAGCCGAGAGCCGTTTGCACGATACAGCCCAGTTTGCGCCTCCAGTGAATGAGGAACATCTTTATCGGGTCATTGATGCCTTAAAACAGATTGCACAGGAAACAGGTTATTCCATTCCTCAAATTGCGCTGAACTGGTTGTTACAACGTCCGACGGTTGCAAGTGTCTTGATTGGTGCCCGTAATCAAACGCAACTACAAGAAAATTTAAAAGCAAAAGATATTCAGCTGTCGGCTGAACAAATCATGCAGTTGAATCAGGCCAGTGCGGTTTATCCGCCGTATCCTTATTATCCCTATTGGAATGGACAATTTACAGAACGCTTTAAAGCACTGGTGACATCACAGTTTATTTGATGGATGAATCATTTCCCTCATGATGTTTGCTGAGGGAAATGGCAATTACAACAGGTTGTGATCTTGAGCCTGAATCGGTGGCGGTGTTGGGCGACCTAAAGTTCCCAGTAATTCGATTTCAATTGAACGCACCATGGCATCTAGTGGCAGATCGTTACTTTGTGTGCCAAACGGTTCTTCAATTTCAGTACTGAGTGCATCTAAACCGAGAAAGGTATAGGCCAGAATCCCAACCAGTAATGGGGTAGCCAGACCCAATAAAGAACCTAGGCTGAAAGGCAACATAAAGCAAAAGAAGTACACGGTACGATTCAGCAAAACCGAATAGGCAAATGGAATCGGTGTATTGGCAATACGGTCACAACCGGTTTGCATTTCACTTAAAGCTGCCACGTGACGGTTCATCTGGGTATAAATAATATCCGAGATTTCACCTTCTTTCATGGCTTGCAACAGTTCCCATTGAATCAGGCTTAGAGTGTATTGTGGGGCATTGTGCTGTTGGTAAAGCTGGGTCAAAGCTTGCTGACTTAAGCCACTGGTTTCAGTGAGTTCGGTTGGATTCGCTGTTTGATGACGTAAGCGGTCACGTAGGACATTGGCAAAGATAATCACATTCTGAACGATACGTTCTCGACGTGCTTGTGTAAGAACACGACAGTCACGGTCAAAATGTCGAGCCGTGGCGATCAAAACGCCCCAGAGTTTACGGGCTTCCCACCAGCGGTCATAACAGGCGGTATTCTTGAATCCAAGAAAAATAGACAGTACGACACCAATAAGCGTGAAGCCAACTAGTGGAATTTCAGGGAAGCGATAAAGGCCCACATATTCAACACCACCAATAATGGCAGAGATGAGCATTACGAAGCCGAGAGAAGGTAAAATTTTGGGTAAAATCGTCCCACGCCATGAGAATAAAACTTTAAAAATACTCGGCTGGTCACGGACAATCATGTTATATGAATCATTAATTTTATGTGTTGATGTTCATGCCAGATTCATGCTTTGTCAAGACCAGATTGCTTGATTTTAGTAGGGTTGAGTAGTTGTTGTTCAGAAAATGAAAAATGTCCTTCGGGTGAAATAATAAAGTGATCGATCAGCTGTATTTCCAGTAGTTTACAGGCCTGTTTCAGTTGCTGGGTCAGATAAATATCTTCTGTTGACGGTTGGGCAATGCCATAGGGATGATTATGCGCAACTACGATCTGGCAGGCTTGCTGTTGTAATGCATAACGTAAGGTCTGGTTGAGGGAAACACTACAGGAATGATGCGAGCCGAAAAATAGTTTTTTAAAGTGCAATTTCCGTAGTTCTGCATCCAGACACAGCACCGCAAAGACTTCCTGTTTTTCGCCTAGCAACTCATAACGTAAATAGTCGAGTACGAGAGTAGACGTGTCCAGACATAGTCGTTGCTGATGAAAATGATTGTTGAGGTAGCGCCGTCCCAGTTCTTTTACTGCCATGAGCTGAGCGTATTTGGTCGAAGCAATGCCGTTAAATTGTGACAAGTCCTCAAGATTGGCATCAAAGATCAAATTAAGTCCGCCAAAATGTTGAATCAAAATACGGGCAAGTTCGACGGCAGAATGCTGTTTTGAGCCGGAACGGAGAAAAATTGCCAGCAATTCCGCATCAGATAGACTTTGGGGACCTTGTGATAATAAGCGTTCCCGAGGGCGTTCTTGCTCGGGCCATGTTTTGATGGATTGATTCACCTGTTTATTCCCCATTGATTTTATTGCCTTTATTATTTTTATAAGCAAAAATAAATCGTCACATTTTCTCTTAACTGTTTAGGATCCCAATGATATTTTCTGTCGTTTGATCCATTGAAATCTTTATCGTCCCACTTGGGTATGAACTTATTTAATGCTATTGTGAGCGCCACTGCAACAGTAAGGTATCCTGTTTGTGAGCTTCGATCTAAGTGTTATTCCCCATAAAAACATTATATTAGCGGTTACAGGTGGTATTGCTGCCTATAAAAGTGCCATCTTGGTACGCCGTTTAAAAGACTTTGGTTTTGATGTCCGCGTGGTCATGACACATGGCGCACAAGCATTTATTACCCCTTTAACTTTTCAGGCATTGTCTGGAAATCCTGTACATACCGAATTGCTTGATCCTGAAGCGGAAGCGGGAATGGGGCATATCGAATTGGCGCGTTGGGCCGATCTGGTTTTAGTTGCACCTGCCAGTTGTGACACGATTGCAAAATTTGCCAATGGCTTGGCGGATGATTTGCTCAGTACCTTATATTTGGCAACCAAAGCCCCTGTCTGGGTTGCACCTGCGATGAATCAGCAAATGTGGGCGGCGAAAGCGACGCAACGTAATTTGCAAACGCTGGTAGAGGATGGCGTCCATGTAATTATGCCTGACGCAGGTGAGCAGGCTTGTGGTGATGTTGGTCTAGGGCGGATGCCTGAACCTGAGGACTTGGCTCGTCAAGTTGCGGCCTATTTCCATAAGGCACAACGCGCGCTTGCTGAAAAGTTTGGTTTATTGGCGGGCAAGCGAGTCACGATTACCGCTGGCCCAACGCGTGAAGCGATTGATCCAGTCCGTTATATTTCTAACCACAGTACGGGCAAAATGGGCTTTGCTTTGGCAGCAGCATGTTATGCCGCAGGTGCGAAAGTTACGCTGGTGGCTGGGCCTGTCAGTCTGGATACACCGAATGGTGTGCAACGTATTAATGTCAGCTCTGCCATGCAAATGCTCGATGTCAGCATGAATCAGCTGAAAGAAGGCTGTGACATCTTTATTGCAACGGCAGCAGTGGCAGATTATCGCGTGGCACAAGTGGCTGAGCATAAGATTAAAAAAGCAGGTGATGAACTTGCGGTGGCATTAGTGAAAAACCCAGATATTGTGGCAACGATTGCGCAGCAGGAAGAGCGTCCGTTTATGGTTGGCTTTGCCGCTGAAACCCAAAACGTTGAAGAATACGCCGCAGGAAAATTGGTGGCGAAGAAACTGGATATGATTGCGTGTAATGATGTATCACGTCCAGATATCGGTTTCGCTTCAGATCAAAATGCCATGACCGTGTTCTTTGCCCAGTCTTATCATATGAAAAAACGTGAACTGGAAAAAGCGTCGAAACAAGAGATTTCACAGCAACTGGTTGAGTCAATTGCGGATGCTTTACGCCGTCGTTTATAAACGTTAAACGTGATCTTTTTTATCAAAATGCAACGATTTCGTTGCATTTTTTATGTATGCTAAATCAGCAATTTTCTTTGTATGCTAAATCAGCAATTTTCTTTGTATGCTGGCTCCAGAATACAAGGTGTCTTGCCGTTGGAAATAAAGCATAGCCACAGTTTTTGATAGGATATCCTGATGATTAAAAAAACTTTAGCCACCGTTGTCATGTTGTCTGCTTTAGCATTGAGCCATAATGCGAGTGCAGCAGGTTTAGAAGATGATATGAAAACGCTAGGCAAGAATTACAAAGCGTTTAACCAAGCTGATAACTCGCAGGTTGCCACTGTTGCGTTAAATAATATGCGTACAGCTGCGGTACATTCAAAACAATATCATCTGGCTGCCAATACACAGGATAAAGTACCTGCTTCACCAGCGCTATTTGACCAAATTGTTGGGGAAATTGATAAAGCCAAATTACTGGTACAGGCTGGTAAACTGGATGAAGCAAAAAAGCAGGGCAAAAAGATCGCTGAGTTGCGTGATCAGGGGCATAAATATTATACCCATTAAGAGATGGATGATCGGTTTGCAAAGCTGAAGCTGCACTCCAGAGAGGGTGCAGTTTTTTTATTGGTATCCAAGAAAATCATCCCGCAACATAAACTGAGCATGATTCAGATTTTCATAAAAATTTAAAGTTGCTACAGTGAAGTCATGAAGGATGAGAGGTGATGGATATGTTCTCACAGCAACGGAATTATGACCGGATTGCACAGGCAATTGCTTATATCCAGCAGAATTTTCAGCAGCAACCCCAACTGGATGAGGTGGCAGCGCATATACATTTAAGTCCTGCCCATTTTCAGCGTTTATTTACGGATTGGGTTGGCACCAGTCCTAAAAAGTTTTTACAGTATATTAGTGTCGAATATGCCAAACAGATTTTGAAGCAAGAGCAGGGCAGTATTTTTGATGCCACCTTTGCAACAGGACTGTCCAGTACCAGCCGCTTGCATGATTTATTTATTCAGATTGAAGGCATGACCCCAGCTGAATATAAGCATGGTGGGCAGAGTCTGACGATTCATTATCAGTTTGCAGATACCTTATTCGGTGAAGTGCTGATTGCATCTACGCATAAAGGAATTTGTGCATTAAGTTTTGTCGATGATCGGGCAGAAGCTTTCGCCCAGTTAAATGCGCAATTTCCTCAAGCCATGTTTATTGAACAAGTAGATAATTTTCAACAGAGTGCCTTGGCTTTATTTCAGAAAGACCCGCAGCAACTGGCTGAGATTAAACTGCATTTGAAAGGCACCGAATTTCAGCTCAAGGTGTGGCAAAGTCTGCTAAAAATTCCGATGGGACAACTTGCGACCTATGGTGAACTTGCCAGAGCCATTGAGCATCCCAAAGCGGCGCGCGCGGTAGGCACCGCGATTGGTAGTAACCCTGTGGCATTTTTGATTCCCTGTCATCGGGTGATTCAGTCGAGTGGCCTGTTTGGTGGTTATGAATGGGGCAGCGTACGGAAAACAGCGATCATCGGTTGGGAAGGTGTGCAAAGCCATGCCGCAATCTGAACAAGATCAACTCCAGACGGTGATTGATCAGATCCAGTCAGCCGATTGGGACGGAATCACAGAGCAGATGCATCAGCAGGGTTTTGCCCTGATCAGGCAGGTGCTTTCGCCACAACAATGTGAACAATTACAGCAATTGTATCCACAAGATGCACTTTATCGTAAAACTGTCGAAATGCAGCGTTATCGCTTTGGTCTGGGTGAATATAAATACTTTAATTATCCATTGCCAAATTTGATTGAGCAGATGCGCCATGAGATCTACCCACGTTTGGCGCCGATTGCCAATGCATGGTTTCGGGTTCTAAAGATAGAGCGAACATTTCCACCCTCACATCCCGAATTTTTACAACAATGCCAACAGCATGGTCAAATGCTGGCAACGCCATTGATCCTGAAATATGGGCCGGGTGGATTTAATACCTTGCATCAGGATTTATATGGAGAAGTTTATTTTCCATTGCAATTGGTGATTGTACTGAGCCAGCCAAACAGCGATTTTAGTGGAGGGGAATTTGTCTTAACCCAACAAAATCCACGGGCACAGTCCAAGGCGGTCGTTATACAGCCGCAGCAAGGCGATTTACTGATTTTCACCACACAATTTAAGCCAGAAAAAGGCAGTCAGGGCTATTATCGGGTCAATATCAAGCATGGCGTCAGTCCGATCCTGCAAGGTGAGCGTTATAGCCTCGGTATTATTTTCCATGATGCTGTGAGTTAGGCTGATGTGGCGACATCGTGAATTAGAATCGGTCGAACTACACCAGAAGCTGAAACAGCACGAGATTCTGTTTGCAGGCAATGCTCAGCTTAAAATCTACGGCAGATTGACCTGTGGCTCTGGTAAGCGCATGCTAAAACGTAATCGGGTATTTTTTGTCGATGAGCAGGAGGCAATTGCACAAGGTTATCGGCCTTGTGGACATTGTATGAAGCAGGCCTATAAGAAGTGGAAAGATGCAACTATTTGATATTGAAGCTGATCCAGAACAGAATCATTTGCCTTATGACGGCACGGTACAGTACTACGGCAAAATCGTGCATGGCGCTGCCGCAGATCATTATTTTGAGCAGTTGATGCAGACGATTGCCTGGGAAAATGATCAGGCATTGATTTTTGGCAAGCTGTTAACCACTAAACGTAAAGTGGCCTGGTATGGCGATCGGCGCTTTGAATATACCTATTCCAATATGAATAAATATGCCTTGCCGTGGACAACGGAGTTGCTGGAGTTAAAACAATTAACCGAGCGGTTGACAGGAGAGACTTTTAATTCCTGTTTGCTTAATCTTTATCATAGTGGCGATGAAGGGATGGCATGGCATAGTGATGCTGAAACGGATCTGAAAAAGGATGGTGCAATTGCTTCTTTAAGCTTTGGCGCAGAACGGAAATTTGCATTTAAACATAAACAAAGCAAAGAAAAAGTAGAACTGTATTTAGAGCATGGCAGTTTGTTGGTCATGAAAGATACCACGCAAACTTACTGGTTACACCGCTTGCCGCCCACCAAAAAAGTCAATGCAGCACGGATTAATCTGACTTTTAGAACTATTGTGGAATAACTCGCTCCTCGCTTAGACATAGTGATAAAGTTCCACATCAGAAAATGTGCTATTAAATGCTTCAATGAGTTGTTTAATCTGTTCGGCCTGATCTGGCACCAGCATCCAGTAAGGATTTTCATTCGAGATCAGTAATAGCGCTAAATCATGCTGTTTCGCAACCGCATAAAGATGGTCAAATAAAATCGAGTAGATATGTTCTGCAAAATCAATTTCGTTTTGCTCATCGCGTGTCGCATCGGCATATTCAGAAAAAAGTTGTTCGACTTCACTTTCAATACGATTATTCAGCTGCTCAATATCGATTTGGGTTTGTTGCAGTTGATAACACTGGTCAGAGCCATTGTCATAATATTCTTTTAATTCTACATACTGGATGTTTGAGTGCAGGGTATTGGCCCAATTGATAAATTGATGAAACTCGTGTGGATGAAGGGGATATGGAACTTGTGTCAGCTCAGGAAAGACCTGTTGGCAAAGTGGATAGAGCGCTGTGGTCATGTCTTATTCTCGTTTTATTCATCGCATGCTTCTTATTATTATAAAAAAACCACAGCAAGTGCTGTGGTTTTTTTGATTCATTCACAAAAGTCTTATGCTTGACCTTGTGCATCAGCATCCGCTTGAAGGCGTTGCATGTTTGCTTCGAATTCAGCATCGAAGTTAATCGGTGTAAGTAACAATTGAGGGAAGCTACCCTTTGTTACTAGATCATTGACTGCTTCACGCAAGAACGGAAACAGGATATTTGGGCAGTATGCGCCTAAGATGTATGGAAGACGATCTTCTTCTACACCATCAACCAAGAAGATACCTGATTGAGTGACATCAACGATGAACGCAGTTTCATTTTCGTTGTTCGCTTGAACCACAACTTTCAAAGACACTTCATAGTGTGTTGGATCAATTTTTTCTGCAGCAGAAGATAAATTGATGTTGAGTTCTGGTTGCCATTGTTTAGTAAATACTTGTGCACCAGGAACTTCAAAAGAGATGTCTTTGGTATAAATACGTTCTAACGCGAGTTGTGGTTGAACTTGTTCTTCGCTCATTGTTTTTCCTTAAATCTCGGATGTGTTGTTAAGCTAATAATTGGTCGAGTTTACCTTCACGCTCTAAAGCATAAAGTTGATCAAAACCACCGATAAACTGATCTTTAATAAAAATTTGTGGAACTGTACGGTGATTGGTACGTTGCATCAATTCAATACGAACTTCTGGCGCTTCATTGGAAAGATTAATTTCTTTAAAAGCAACACCTTTACGCTCAAGTAATTGTTTTGCACGCACACAGTACGGGCAAGAAAGGGTTGAATAGATGGTGACGTTTGGCGTTGTCATGTTATCTCTCCTTAAGCTTTGGTTTTGCTTTTAACTAAAGGTAAGCCTTGCGCTTTCCAGTTGCTAATACCACCGTCTAGACGGTAGCTGTCAGCATGACCTACTTTTTGTAGTGCTGAGCCTGCAACTTGCCCTAAGTTACAAATGAAGACCAATGGACGATCACTTGCTTTTAATTCATCAACATGACTGGTGATCTGGCTATATGGAATGTTACGGCTACCGCTAATGTGACCATCACGGAAATCTTTTCCATCACGTAAGTCGATCAAGATGGCATTTTTTGCCTTGACCAAGATACCGAGTGATTGTGGTGAAATTTTACGACCATTGCGTTGTCCTTCTAAAATAAAGAACAACACGATTAACACGCCGAGCGTACCAAATAAGAAGGGGTGATTCCCCATAAACTCTAACCAGCGTTCCACAAGTCACCTAAAAATTAAAATACAAAATTGATCCTGAGTATAACTTATCTCTATGGTGATCAAAAATGTTAGTTCAAGGGGCAAAGTCCAACAAAATTAACTTTTTTGCTGTGCTTCCTGAATTTCATCCATTAAACGGAGATAGCTGTCCAAACGTCTTGGCAAAATTTCACCAGCCTCAACCGCTTGTTTCAGTGCGCAATTTTTCTCATGGGTATGAGTGCAATTACGGAACTGGCAAAGTCCTAGATGTGTTTCTATCTCGGGAAAACCAGTACGTACCTTTTCCAGACTGAGATGCCATAGACCGAATTCACGGATTCCCGGAGAATCAATGAGCGCACCGTTTGTTCCAAATTTGATCAATCTGGTCGATGTCGTGGTGTGTTGCCCGAGTGCCGAGTTTTCTGAAATCACATTGGTCTTCTGTGCTGCATCTGGAACGATGGTATTAATCAGCGAGCTTTTGCCCACACCAGACTGTCCAACGAAAGCGACAGTTTCATTGTCCAAACGTGCTGACAGTTCAGAGAGATCGCCACGCGAATGGCAAATTAGAGTTTCATAGCCCAATGCTTCATATTCACTGAGCAGGGTCAGAATCGGATCATTTTCAGTCAGCAAGTCGGATTTATTCAACACCAACAGTGCTGGAATATTGGCATCGGCACAGGCCACCAGATAGCGGTCGATCAATGTCGGTGCAGGCTCTGGTAATGGCGCAAACACGATGACGATGAGACTGATATTGGCTGCGACTGGCTTAACCTTGTGATAGCGGTCGGGGCGAGTCAAGAGCGATTGTCTTGGATAAATCGCGGTGATAATGCCTAGGCCAGTAATTGGATCGGCTTGCCATTTCACCCGATCGCCTGTGACCAGTAATTCTAGGTTGGTACGGGTATGGCAACGCCAGATACTATCCAATTCAATCGGTTTCCAGAATGGTTCTGGTTCACCATCGGCCACTTGTGGTTTCTCAGGATGCTGTTCAGGCACAGACAAGGCTTGTACTTCGAGTTGACGACCATAATGCTGAACAACCAGTCCATCTAAATCTTGTGACGTGTCAATGTCGTCTTGACGCGATTTATGCTGTTTCTCAATACGACGCTGCTGTTGTTCGGTTAAACGACGCTTACGAATTAAAGCCATTCATATCCCAAAAAATCCACACTTTGAAGACCGCAAAAATAGCATGAAGCCGCTATAGAATTACAGCCAAGATGTAATTAATTTGCTACTATTGATGTTTTTAAGCACTTTAGAATTGCCATCCATGAGCAGCACCCCTGATACACGATTAATTTGGATCGATCTGGAAATGACCGGACTTGATACCGATAATGACAAGATCATTGAAATTGCAACAATTATTACAGATGATCATTTAAATATCTTGGCTGAAGGGCCTGTTTTAGCGGTACATCAATCTGATTTGATTCTAAATGCAATGGATGAGTGGAATACCAAGCAACATGGTCAGTCTGGTCTGATCGAGCGTGTTCGCCGTAGTAAACTGACTGCACAAGATGCAGAACAGCAAACTCTCGAATTTTTGAAAAAATGGGTCAATCCAAAATCTTCTCCGATGTGCGGTAACTCAATTTGCCAAGACCGCCGTTTCTTGCATCGTTTGATGCCTGAACTGGAACAATTCTTCCATTATCGTAATCTGGATGTGTCTTCTGTAAAAGAGTTAGCTAAACGCTGGAGACCAGAAATTATGAGCGGTTTAAAGAAAAATGCATCGCATTTGGCAATGGATGACATCCGTGATTCGATTGCAGAATTAAAATACTATCGTGAGTACTTTTTTATCATGAATAACGATAAGTAATCGTTTTCTGAGTCATACATAAAAGGAGCTTCGGCTCCTTTTTTAATGCGCTAAAAATAGTTGGGATTGATCAAAAAATCGCTTAAACTCGGATTTTAATTGCAAACTATAAAAAAGAGAGCGTACATGCAAAGTACTAACCCTATTTTAACACGGGTAGAAACCTATCAAGATTTGGCTGAGCCAATGACCATTCAGGGTGCGATTCAAAAATCTGTACTTTTAACGGTGATTGCTGCTGTTTTAGGCATGGCCTTATTTTTCTACTGTGCGATGACAGCGAATCTGTCGATTGCTTATGCTGCAACGATTATTGGTGCAGTCGGTGGTCTTATTCTTGCACTCATTACCACATTTAAATCGAATACCGCACCAGCTTTGGCCATTCCTTATGCCTTATTTGAAGGGGCTTTTTTAGGCGGCGTATCATTTATTTTCCAGTTGAAATATCCAGGTGTTCCATTACAGGCATTATTGGCAACATTCGTGACCACTTTAGTGCTATTTGCTTTATATAAATTTCAGATCATTCGTGCCACTGAAAAATTTAAGGCAATTGTCATTTCTGCTTCCATCGCAATTGCACTGGTATTTGTGGTGCAGATTATTTTGCGTTTAGCTTTTGGTTCGAGCATCCCTTATATCTTTGAAAGTAACTGGTTGGGTATCGGCTTTGCTGCTTTTGTGGCTGTGATTGCCTCATTAAACCTGATTCTGGACTTTGATCTGATCGAAAATGCCGCTGCTCAACGTGCTCCAAAAGCATTTGAATGGATCTGTGCCATTGCCTTATTGGCAACTTTGGTGTGGATGTATTACTCATTCCTGCGTTTATTGAGTCTGCTTCGTGGCGATGATTAAGTTCTGATTCAATTAAAAATACAAATCGTCTTCCTGTGAAGGCGATTTTTTTATGCAAGATTGTAAAAAAGGTGGATTATGCAATTCCGCAAGCGCTGGAATCTTGGCATCATGTGGTGAAAATTTTTCGAGTGAGAATAAGATGTCACAAGGACTTTTAGCTGGTAAACGTTTTTTAATTGCCGGTATTGCAAGTAAATTATCAATTGCTTACGGTATTGCCGCAGCGTTACACCGTGAAGGTGCAGAGCTCGCGTTTACTTATCCAAATGAAAAGCTGAAAAAACGTGTTGATGACTTTGCAGCACAGTTTGGTTCAACTTTGGTTTTCCCTTGTGATGTTGCTGTTGATCAAGAAATTGACAATGCCTTTGTCGAGTTGGCAAAACACTGGGATGGTCTGGATGGTGTTGTGCATTCAATCGGTTTTGCGCCAGCGCATACGCTTGATGGTGACTTTACTGACGTAACCGATCGTGACGGTTTTAAAATTGCACATGACATTAGTGCATATAGCTTTATCGCGATGGCTCGTGCGGCTAAACCATTATTACAAGCGCGCCAAGGTTGTTTGTTGACTTTGACTTATCAAGGTTCTGAGCGTGTGATGCCGAATTATAACGTAATGGGTATGGCGAAAGCATCGTTAGAAGCAGGCGTTCGTTATTTAGCATCAAGCTTGGGCGTAGACGGTATTCGTGTGAATGCGATTTCTGCTGGCCCAATCCGTACTTTGGCTGCATCAGGCATCAAGTCTTTCCGTAAGATGTTAGACGCCAATGAAAAAATTGCGCCACTAAAACGTAATGTGACGATTGAAGAAGTGGGCAATGCAGCATTGTTCCTTTGCTCGCCGTGGGCTTCGGGTATTACAGGTGAAATCATGTATGTTGATGGTGGCTTTAATACTGTTGGTATGAGCCAGTCGATGATGGATGATGAATAATTAGATTGCTCTAAATTATTAAATAAAGCCGCTTTTATAGCGGCTTTATTTTTTAGAAAATAGAGTTTGAGATTTTAAAATTAGATCAATTTTTAGTCATTGGTTATCATGTTTTTATACTGCTATGCCATTATTCAGGATCTTTAGCAAATAAATATGCATTTGATGTTTTGGCGTAACTTATTATTTCAAATACATTTGCCTCAGCTATACACTTCTGCTCAGGTAGGAAGAATACGCAAGAAAGCTTTTGTGCAATAGTAACGATTTTTTCAATATCTAAAACAAAATTGCCACGCATATCTATTCGGAACTGAATGTTTTCTAATTCACCTTCTGCATACCATATTTGAGCATCAGTTTTTTGTTCATAACCAAAACTAATTAAGTCTTCATGCCATGATTTAGATAAGGTGTAATATTTTATAATTTCATGTTTTGCATCATTTGTTTTTATGTCTTTCCAAGTAAAAGAGACATCATAATTACCTTCTTCATCATAAAATTTAGTTATCTCTTTTGCATGTATATCAAACCAGTATTTAGGGATCAAACAAACTGTAAATTGCCATGTTGCCATAGGGTTTTCTCTTATCCAATTTTTGAGCTAACGCTAAGCGTGTCAAATTTCACTTAAATATATTGTTTTTATAAGTATTTATAACGAAAGTACTTTTCTTACATTTTGGGAGTCAATTTCTTTCCAGAGAGATACAGTTTTACCGCTAGAAGTAGTCTCAACAAGTAATTCAATTTTGTAATCTGTATTGTATTTTCTTTTTTTAAATAGCCCATGCAAGTAGGTAGAAAAATCTTCGGCTAATTCCAATGAATCAAGGTAAACACTTTTCCTGCATAATCGTCCATTTGGTGAAACACCTACAATGATTATTGAGTTTTCATCATGTTCCCAGTGATATGAGCGAAGATTTTTCGGTAAAAACTTGTTTTTTATATAAACACGTAAGGTCGCATACTCTACCGTATTTCGATTCGGAAAATCCCCTAATTTTCTAAGCATTTTATTTTACTTCCTAAGTATATGGCTAAATTTATACGACGTATAACCAATTAGATTTTCTATCTTATTTTGACTTATCTTAATCAGCATATGAAACAGTGGTGTCTGCGTCAAGATACAACTTATACGGAAGATCACCTCATAAGTTCTAATGTGATATTCAAGTTAGCTATGAATCAAATTAATAACAATAAGGAATCATTTGTCATCCCATCCTTTATATGCTAATTAATGCTGGTTTTTTGTTTAATCTAAAATTCTCAAGAGAATGACGATAAACATATTATTTTTAGCTTTCGGGGTAGGTTAAAACGTGAAGAAAATAGCTGTTGTTTTGGGATTAGTCACTCTTCTTTCACTTCAAGGTTGTGCCGCAGTGATGGCAAGTAACCAACCGCATAAAAAGAATATGACGGTTTTAGAGGTCGGGAAACATCGAAATTATGTGATTTCTGAATTGGGTGCACCCGTCACTTCAGAAACCGTAAATGGCGAACGCAAAGAGATTTATACCTTCCAGCAAGGCTACTCAAAAGCAGCCAGAATCAGCCGTACGCTATGGCACACGACTGCGGATATTGCCACCATTGGTCTATGGGAAGTGATTGGCTCACCAACCGAGATGTATTTCAATGGTCAGCAACTTTCGTATGAAGTTGTTTTTGATGATCAGGATAAGATTAAACGTATTCAACAGATCCAGAATAATCCAGATCTGGTGAAAGAATAAGCGTGCCAAACAATAGCGCTAGGGCTATTGTTTCGGTAGTTCTTTTACAGGGCTTCCGCCAAGTGCCTGCATCAAGGTGACATACGCATTGTATTGATTTTGCTTGGTTTCAACCAAGCTGAGTCGGGCATTACGTGTAGTTTCCTGTGCATCCAGTAAATTTTTTAAGGCAATTGCACCATTGCGATAACGCACTTCGGTTAAGCGTTCAGTTTTATCTGCCAGCTCGACATTACGTTGTTGCAATTGAACCTGTTGATTTAGTTGAGTGCGATTGGATAAGGCATTTTCCACATCGGCAAAGGCCTGATACAGTGTTTGACGATATTGAGTGATGGCTTTTTCATACTCAAGATCACTGATCGCAATATCTTTCTTCATATCATTATATTGCAGGAAAGGTAGGCTTAAGCTCGCACCCAAGGTTAGAGCAGGGTTCTTCAATAACTGAGTTAATGATGTACTTGTAGAGCCGAGACTTCCCGTCAGGTTAATCGACGGATAATAGCTGGCTTTAGTCGCATCTTTAGTGGCTAAGGTTTTACGTAAGCGTAATTCCGAAGCCTGCAAATCTGGACGGCGCGATAAAATATCAGCAGGTAAGCCTGTAGCGATACTTGGCAAAGCATTGCGCGGTAATTGTGCAGGTTCCTTGATATTCAATTGCTGCACTGGCTCATGCAGTAAAACGGCAAGGGCAGTACGGGTTTCAACACGTTGCTGTTCAATCTGACTTAAACTGGCTTTCTGGCTTTGTACCGATTGCTCTGCTTGAGTGAGATCGAGACCAGAAACGGCACCCGCCTTGTATTGCGACTGCACTAGAGAATAGGTTTTTTGGGTTGAGGCCAAATTTTGCTGAATAGTTTGATAGCGCTCATTCAGATAACCCAGCTGCCAATACAGTTTCGCCGTTGTGCCAACCAGACTTTGTGCAGTGGCTTGCAAGTCTTGTTCACTTGCTAAAGCTTCCCAACGGCTGGCTTCTGTTTGGCTGGCAAGCTTGCCAAATAGATCCAGTTCATAGCTGACGCCAACTTTAGTGGATAAATCACGGTTAGAACTATCACCAGAACGTAAATCGTACATATAACCAGTGGAAACCGTAGAGCTGGTACGCAAGCCTTGTTTATTTTCAGTCAAATCCGCTTGTAAGCGGGCTTGTTTCAGGGTGATGCCTGCGACGCTTAAATCACTATTTTTTGCCAGTACCTGATCGACTAGTTGATTCAACTGGGCATCATTAAACAGGGTCCACCATTGATCGGTCAGATTCACATTTCTATTTTTTTGTGCATCATACTGGAACTGTTGTGGTACTTGGACCGATGGTGCGTTATAGGGTGTTTTGACGACTGCAGAACAGCCTGCTAATGATGTGCTGAGACAAAGTGCAAGTGCGATTTTATGTTGTTTGAATAACATTGATCGTCATTCCTTTAATAATTTGAAAAAAGCATGATTATCGAGCTGGTGTCTTATCGAGCTTTCATCCTATTTCAGGGTAGGCCTTCGGCTCGACCTACTTTTTAAGGAAAAGTAGGCAAAACCTGAGTTGCAGTTATAGCAACGTAAGATCCGCATGCCACATTCACAGCATAGCTGTTCATCTTTCGCTCAGACAAAGCATAGCTTTGTTTATCTTCGCTCAGGTTGCGGATGACATTCCTGAGTATCTTATTTCTGAGATCAATTTTTGCTGGTTATTCTCTCGCTAAAGCAGCAACTGGGTCGAGTTGTGCCGCATTTCTTGCTGGTAAGAAGCCAAATACAATACCAATCAGACTTGAGCAGACAAAAGCTGCCACAATCGAGGTGGTTGAATAACTCATTTCAATCACACCTTTGGCGAAGTGACCAATAATTTGCCCAATCCCTAAAGACAGCAGCACGCCCAGCACACCACCCAATAAACAGACCAGAATGGCCTCGATCAGGAATTGCTGCAAAATATCACTTTGACGAGCGCCCACTGCCATACGCACCCCAATTTCCTGAGTACGTTCGGTCACAGAAACCAGCATAATATTCATTACCCCAATTCCCCCAACCACGAGCGAAATCACGGCAATTGCAGAAATTAGCAAGGTCATGGTGGCTGTAGTCTGTTGAATGGTTTCACGAATACTGTCAGAGTTCTGGGTAAATACATCCTGTGCGCCGTGACGCTGTTCCAGTAAGGTCAGAATCGCATTTTCAGCAGCACTACTTGGATATTCGTCTTTTATACGCACAATGATGCTGCGAACATTGGACTGACCCAACATACGGCTCATCACGGTTGAGTAGGGCAGATAAACATTCAGGCTGTCAGAATTTCCCATAAAGCCTTGCTGTGCATCAATCACACCAATAATACGGCTTGGTACACTGCCTAATAACAGCACCTGACCGACAGGATTGGTACCATCAGCAAAGAAGGTCTTTTCTGTGTTGGTATCAATCACTACATCTTGGGCACGTTGTGTCACGCTGGCCTTATCAAAAGGCTGGCCTGACTTAAAGGTCATACCACGCACATAGAAGAAATCCGAGCTGACGCCATTTACAGTCGCTGCAGCTTCAGTATCTTTATAACGCAGCGTCAGACTGGTATTGGCTGAAGGACTGACCCCATCCACATAAGGCTGTTCTGCCAATGCTTCGGCATCAGCAGGGATCAGCGTTTTTGCTTGTGAGGTACGTGAGTTATCACCAAAACCACGCCCTTGATAAACGGTAATGGTGTTGGTGCCCAGACTACTGATATTTTCCAGAATCTGCTTTTGTGAACCATTCCCCAGCGCCACGACCGAGACCACTGAGGCGATCCCGATAATGATTCCGAGCATGGTCAGGAAGGTTCGCATTCGATGCGCATTCATCGCTAGCAAGGCCATACGGAATGCTTCACCAAGGCGATCAAAGAAAGAACGCCAAGCGGAGGTTTTTTTCTGTGGAGTCCGTTGCAGCGTTTGATGTTCTAAATCGTTATCTTCATTTTCAGGCACATTGGCACGGTCTGAAATAATATTACCGTCACTGATTTCGATAATACGGGTCGCATTTTTCGCAACATTCAGATCGTGTGTGACCAGAATAATGGTATGACCTTTAGCATTCAGCTCACGCAAAATGCGCATCACTTCAATGCCACTATTCTTATCTAGTGCACCTGTCGGTTCATCGGCAAGGATGACATCACCACCGTTCATTAAGGCACGGGCGATGGATACACGTTGTTGCTGACCACCTGAAAGCTGGCTTGGGCGATGATGTAAACGTTCTTCCAGTCCGAGTTCTGATAATAATTTAGCAGAACGTTCCTGACGCAGATGACTGTCGACACCCGCATAAATCGCAGGGACTTCAACGTTACCTGAGGCACTTAAATCGCCAAGTAAATGATAGCGCTGGAAAATAAAACCAAAATATTCACGGCGTAATTGCGCTAGTTCATCAGGCTCTAGCTGACGTGTTTCACGACCATTGACCTGATAGCTACCCGCAGTAGGTTTGTCCAGACAACCCAGAATATTCATCAGGGTCGACTTACCTGAACCAGACTGCCCGACGATCGCAACCAGTTCACCTGCATAAATCTTGAGGTCGATTCCTTTCAGGATCTGGACAGTACCTTCACCCGCAGGAAACTCACGGGTGAGGTTGCTGACCTCAAGCAATGGCTGTGATGAATGTGTTTGATGTTGAGTCATATTACATTCTCATTGCACGTTGGTTGCTACGTTTTGCAGCTTCATTTGAGCTGTCAGAGGCATCGGCAATCACCACTTGATCACCTTGTTTCAAGCCTTTAAGTACTTGTGCAGTAACACGGTTGTTTAAACCAATTAATACAGGTTGTGGTTGTGCTGAACCATCAGCCTGTAAGACACGTACCATACCTGTAGAGGCTTTACCTTGTGCAACAAGCGCTTTTTCTTCTTCACTCAGTTCTAGGCGTTTTGGACGTTGCGCTTTGTCACTATCCGTTTTTTTCGCTTGTTCTGCTGATCGATTACCTTGACCGCCCTTAGCACTACGATTACCACGTTGAGTCTGGATTGCTGCTGCTGGAATGGTTAATGCATTTTTGGCATCAGCAAGTACGATGTAAACCTGTGCCGTCATATCAATACGAAGTTTGCCATCTTCATTCGGGACATCAAATAATGCGTTGTAGTACACCGCTGCATTCGACGTCGATGAACTGTTACTGCTGGTGGTTTCAGTATTGATCGAGTTTGGCGCTGGTTCAACCTGACGCAATTTCGCGTAATGTTTCTTGTCACTATTGCCTAAAGTGGTGAAATAAACGGTTTGGCCTTTTTCAACCTTCATGACATCGGCTTCAGAAATCTGTGCCTTGATGGTCATGGTATCAAGCTTTGCCAGTTTCACAATGGTTGGTGCTGTTTGATTGGCGTTTACAGTCTGGCCTTCTTCGGTCACGATTGCCACGATGGTACCGTCCATTGGCGCAACAATACGGGTGTAGCCTAAGTCTTCTTTAGCTGTTGCAAGCGTTAAGCGAGATTGTTCAATCTGTGCGTTGATCGATGCAATTTGAGCTTGCGCGGTTTTAAAGTTTGCCAAAGCTGCTTCCAGTTCAGCACGAGAGGTTGCATCTTGGCTGTACATGGCTTGCTGACGCTTATATTCTGCTTCTACTTTGGCCAGATTGGCTTGCTGTACTGCCAATTGCGCCTGTTGGTTTTTAATATTGGCATCGGCCGTTTTCTTTTCGTTTTCCTGACGAATCGAATCAATCTGTGCAATCAGTTGACCTTGTTTAACCTGGTCACCCAACTGAACATACATCTTTTTCACCTGACCTGATACCTGCGCACCCACACTCACCATTTTGGTGGCTTCCAGTACACCTGTTGCCAATACCGAGTCTTCAATATCTCCGCGAGAAACTTCAGCACTGATATATTGCGGTGCTTGGGCTTTAGGCTTAAAGAACATCCATCCGAGCGCTGCGATGATAAGCACACCGAGAGCAATCATGATGAGTTTGCGAGGTTGGATTTTTTTAGTGGTTGTTTTTGGCATGGCAGCAGGTCAAAAGTGAGAAACTGAACGTAGTATAAAATTGAAATAAGGATAAAGCGTGAATATTTTTAATCTAGAATGAGAATTATTTTCTATTTTCCCGCTCAGTTATTCTATAAAAATCTGATAAATACTGCGTGCGCCTTGTTCAGCACAGGTAGGAAGGGCCATGCCACCTTTTGATGGAAGTGCAAATTCTCGCGGGTTAATTCGAATCAGATTAGGGGCAAAACGCTCGCTAAAATAACGCACGGTTGGTATCGCCGTACCTGCACCCAATTCGATGACAACAGGCTGATGATGGTCTTCTAAAAAAGTCGTGAGACGATGCATCTGTTGTTTTTGACGCTGGCTGAGCCACGTATAATCATCAAACATCAAGATATTTGGGCGAGCCAAATTACCGCAGTGAGGACATCGTGGAAGTTGTCCCTGCCATTGGCAATGCTGATGATCAATTTCTGGTGTTAATTCATCTGCTGGCCAGATATTGGACTCACAGGCTGTAAGACATTGTAGATGGTGAATCGAACCATGACATTCATAAATGGATTGTGGATCAAAGCCTGCTTTTTGAAATTGTCCGTCTACATTGGACGTAAAGACAAAATAGGGCAGTTCCAAGTGTTCAGCCAATTGCCTTAGTGCATGAAATCCAGCATGTGGAATAGTCTGCCGATATAATGCCAAGCGATGTCCATAAAATCCCCAAGCCAGATGTGGTTGTTGTTTAAAAGCGGCTGGATTTGCGATTTCGGTAAAATCAAGGCGCTGTTTGCCGAGTTCAGGATAAGCTTGCCACATGCCCTGATTACCGCGAAAGTATCGACACCCATGCCTGCACCAGCGCTGATGATCAGGCTATCCGCGGATTTAAACAGATTCTTTATTTGTTCAGTTTGATGGGGATCTAGATGGAAAGACATGTGAATGCCTGTTGTTATTATGATGAGATGGATTATCTGGTTTTAAGCGGGTTGCGCAAATAGCGTTGTTCCACATAATTCACTCAATGCCTGTAACATCAAGTGTTCAGCATTCTCTTTCGACATACCTTTAATCGATGCATCAATTCGCAATAATAAATCAGGCCAGTTTAAGAACTGTCTTGGATTCAAGCAACGTAAGGCCTGTTGATATTGCGAAACTTTGGTTTTCCAGATGCCGAGCTGAATCGCATTGTGTGGTTGCTCGAACAATTGCATCAATAAGCGCATTTCTTTGCTCAGTGTCCACAAAATCAGGCTGTCAGGTTCGCCCGCAGCAATCAGGTACTGATAAATCTTCACCGATTGAGCCAGATTTCCTGCAAGTACCGCATCACTTAAATCATAAGTGGTATAGCGGGACTGGTCTTGTAAGCAGGCATAGAGCTGTTCAATCTGAATCTGTTGAATGTCTGGGAACGTATCTGCGACTCGCATCAAGCTGTTTTTGGCAGCCAGCAAGTTATGTTCATGATGCTGCATGAGCCATTGCCAGGCATCATTATTGAGCTGGATATTTAACTTTTCTGCTTCGATGGCGAGGATACGCTGTCGATCTTGAGGGTAGGTTGCGGTAAGTGGTACAACCACACCGTTGGCTTCAACCACCTGAAAAAAAGCTGACTTTAAACTGCTACTGTCTTGTTTCGGCAGAACGATCAATAGCAGGTTATGTTCATTATGTTGAATATAGCTTTTGAGTTGTTTCAAGCCATTGGCATCAGGCTTGATATTGCCATGTACTTCAATCGCAAGTTGTTGAGAAAACAGGGACAGGCTATTCAGCGCATTAAAGACATTTTTCCAGTCATTTACGCTACTAATATCGTAGCGCTGGCGTTCAACTTCTTGTTGTTGCCAGCTTTTACGAAATGCATCAAGCAAGTTTTGTTCAAGCAGAGGCTCTTGTCCATGCATGATCCATGCACCGCGAGCTTCATTGACACGTTTTAAGGCTTGAACATAATCCAGTTTCATAATACTTGATTATGGCTGAGCTTTAGGTAAACGGTTGGCAGCAATTTGACGTGTGATCTGCTGTGCCACATCATCAATCACAATACGGTTCAGATAAGCTTCTTGTTGATTATCCGTGTTTACCGTTGCCACATCGTATTGGTAAGTACGAGAAGCGGTGAGTGTACGCGGTTCAGTAATCTTACGGCCCTGACGATCTTCGATCTGGAAAGTCACGGTTAAACGGAGTAATACTTCGGTTAATTTACCGTTGAGGAGCTGACGGCGAGGGGTGTAATCTAGAATGCGAAGGACATAGGCATCATTGGCATTGCTGAGTTGTACGCCTGTTGCACTGAGGTAAATGCTGAGTCGGTTTTCAAGCTCGCCCGTGTTGCCAGGCAAGGCTAAAGATAGCTTGTTATACACCAATGGTGCTGCTGTTGGGTTACTTCCTTTCAAATGAAAGCCGCAGCCGACTAAGCCTGCACTTAGGCCTAAAGTGAGAACGATAGCAGCTGCACGTTGCGCTAAGTGCATATTTATTCCTCTATTTATTCATCTTTCCCAAGCCCTCTTTGTTCAATTGAGGGAACCTCTCTTTTTTAGTGAAAGAGAGGTTGAAAGGGACTATCAAACAACTAAATTAACGAGTTTATTTGGTACCACAATTTCTTTCTTGGTCGGGCCAGTCAAGAATTGTTGAACTTCTGGTAAAGCTTTTGCCAGAGCTAATAAGTCAACTTTAGACATATCAACTGCGACGTCTAACTTACCACGAAGTTTACCATTCACTTGTACAACAATCGTTTGTGTATTACGTGTTAATGCAGACTCATCGACTTGCGGGAATTCAACTGTAGTGAGTTCCAGACCAAACTGAGTCAATAAAGTTTGACTTAAATGTGGTGCAAATGGTGCAAGCAAGGTAAGAAGCGTCGTGATCGCTTCACGTGCGACAGCCGCATCATTATCATCTTTCGCTTCAAACTTGTTGCTGGCATTGAGTAATTCCATCAATGCTGCAATGGCGGTGTTGAAGGCATGACGACGCTCGATGTCATCACCCACTTTCTGGATAGTTTCATGGGTTTTACGACGTAAATCTTGCGCGTCTTTAGAAAGATTTGCAGTATCAATCGCAGTCGCTTGATTGCCTTTTTCAAGGAAGCCTGCCGCTAAACGCCATACACGTTTCAAGAAACGGTTTGCGCCTTCTACACCTGCATCTGACCATTCCAATGATTGATCTGGTGGTGCAGCAAACATCATGAAGACACGTGCTGTATCTGCGCCGTATTGATCAATAATCGCTTGTGGATCAATACCATTGTTTTTCGACTTAGACATTTTTTCTTGTCCGCCGATCACAACTTCCTGACCATCACCTGAATATTTTGCAGACAGGATACGACCTTTCTCATCGCGTTCTAATTCGATGTCAGCAGGGTTGAACCAGGTTTTCTTACCGTTTTCTGCTTCACGATAGAAAGTATCAGCCAAAACCATGCCTTGCGTTAACAAGTTAGTAAATGGTTCGTTACCTTGTACCACGCCTTCATCACGCATCAATTTATGGAAGAAACGTGCATAAAGTAAGTGCAGAATTGCGTGCTCTACACCGCCAATATATTGGTTCACAGGAAGCCAGTTTTGAGCTGCTTCAGGTTTGACCATACCGCCAGTAAAGTCTGGAGAGGCGTAGCGTGCATAGTACCAAGATGATTCTACGAAAGTATCCAATGTATCTGTTTCACGACGTGCATCGCCACCACAGCTTGGACATTTGGTTTCATAGAACTCAGGCATTTTATTCAATGGGTTACCAGAACCATCTGGAACGACATCAGTCGGTAATACTACTGGCAATTGATCTTCTGGAACTGGCACCTGACCACAACTGTTACAGTTGATCATCGGGATTGGACAACCCCAGTAACGTTGACGAGAGACACCCCAGTCACGTAAACGGAATTGAACTTTAGCGTTTGCCAAAGCTTGTGGTTCTAATTTTGCGAGGAATGCATCGAAAGCAGCTTGGAATGCTAAACCGTCAAACTCACCAGAATTGACCAATTTACCTTCTTTCGAGCCATACCATTCTTGCCATTCAGTTGCAGAATAATCTGCCTCGTCAGCGCCTTTGGCATCAATCACTTGCTTGATTGGCAAATTGAACTTGTTTGCAAATTCAAAGTCACGTTCATCATGTGCTGGAACCGCCATTACAGCGCCAGAACCATAAGACATTAATACGTAGTTTGCGATCCAGACTGGAAGCTCTTCACCAGTTACAGGGTGTTTTACGAACAAACCTGTTGCCATGCCTTTCTTTTCAGCAGTGGCTAAATCCGCTTCTGCCACTGAACCCATGCGGCATTCTTCAATAAATGCAGCCAATTCAGGGTTGCCTGCTTCTGATTGGAGGGCAGCAGCTTTAAGCGCGAGCGGGTGCTCTGCTGCAACCGCAACGTATGTCACACCCATAAGTGTGTCAGCACGCGTGGTATAAACCGTTAAGCCGTCAGCATAGATTGCAGGATTGGCAGAAGGGAAGGTGATTTCCATGCCTGTTGAACGACCGATCCAGTTACGTTGCATGGTCAACACTTGTTGAGGCCAGCCGTCTTGTAAGGTATCTAGGTCATCTAATAATTCTTGTGCATAGTCCGTGATGCGGAAGTAGTACATTGGAATATCGCGTTTTTCGACCAATGCACCTGAACGCCAGCCACGACCATTTTCAACCTGTTCATTGGCTAAAACAGTCTGGTCTACAGGATCCCAGTTCACTGTTGAAAGCTTACGATAGATCAAGCCTTTTTTATAAAGCTGTACGAATAACCATTGTTCCCAGTGATAATACTCTGGTGTACAGGTTGCGAATTCACGATCCCAATCGACAGACAAGCCCAATTTTTTTAATTGGTCACGCATATAAGCGATGTTTTCAAATGTCCATTTGGCAGGTGCAACCTGATGTGCAATCGCTGCATTTTCAGCTGGTAAACCGAAAGCATCCCAACCCATTGGCTGTAGGACCGTCTCGCCTTTTAAACGATAAAAGCGGCTGATGACGTCGCCAATTGTATAGTTACGCACATGCCCCATGTGCAGCTTGCCACTTGGGTAAGGGAACATCGACAGGATATAGCGATGTTTACCCTCTACAGTGTCTGCAACTTTAAAAACTTTGCGATTGTCCCAGTCTTGTTGAACTTGAGGCTCAATGGCACTTGCTTGATATTCGGAGTCAATGTGAGAAGTCGTCATAGGGATATGCGATACAACAAAAAAGTAAAGTTAAGATTGCTGCACAGCATAGCGCAAAATTGCAGGAAATGTCAGTTTTTAGATCGGGATTTTATCTGCAAGCTCACCTGTCTTAAAAGTCGCTTGCAGATCAGTACACGGTTTAATGAACAGATTGCGATGCGTTTGCAGGTGGAGTTTGGGGTTTGACTGTATTTGCTGGCACTTCAGGTTCAACTTGAGGTACTTGGGGTGCAGTATTCGGGCTAGTCGTTGCATTATCCTGCTGAGAAGGATTTTGTTTCACTTGATGACTGCTGCCATAAGTTGAAACTTTATCCAGTCTTTTGGCACCTTTCGGTGGCGGTGTTGTGGTGTAATGGGTCGAGCCATTGGCATCCATCCATTTATAATATTGCTGTGCATGGTTCTGGCTTGAACACAATAATATTGCTGTTGTTGCGAATGTGTATAAGCTTGATTTTAAATAAGATGATTTCATATTTGATCTCCCCAAGAGAATGCTGTTTATATTCGATCAAAATGCTGAATTGAGTCGTTTACAATGCCTATTTTTACTTAAAAAGAAAACAGTTTTTTGACAAAAGGACGTTTAAAAAGACCAAATTATTCTGTGAAATGTGTTTAAAAAAACAACAGCTAAAAAATATTCGTTAAAAACCTTTTCTTTGTTCTTGACTTTGCTTATGAAAGAAACAAGAATGCTTTCTTAAGTTTTATATGCGCTTATTTGATCACCCTTCGAATAAATGTCATGGCTTGTAATGGACATTCTTTCTAGCCGAGAGAATGATTTTTTGAAATTTGCTTATCCCAGCATATTTTGATTCGAGATGTCATCAAGTTTATACGGCTGATGAGTCTCAGAAAATTTTTCCTATTACAGCAAAAACGAGTAGAATACGCACACTTATAAGAAGTGCAAAAGTTAATGAATAACACACAATTTATGTCTCCCATAAATTGTGCTAACACTAGGGTGAATCACGTTGGAACTTTTATCTGGTGGTGAAATGCTCGTTCGTGCCCTCGCGGACGAAGGCGTAGAGCATGTTTTTGGGTATCCAGGCGGCGCTGTATTACATATTTACGATGCGCTATTTCAACAAGACAAAATTAACCATTACCTCGTGCGTCATGAGCAAGCTGCTGGTCATATGGCAGATGCGTACTCACGCGTAACGGGTAAAACTGGTGTAGTACTGGTCACCTCAGGACCAGGCGCGACCAATACCGTCACTCCAATTGCTACAGCCTACATGGACTCAATCCCAATGGTGATTTTGTCTGGTCAGGTTGCAAGCCATCTGATTGGTGAAGATGCGTTCCAAGAAACAGATATGGTTGGTATTTCTCGTCCAATCGTAAAACATAGTTTCCAGGTGCGTCACGCTAGCGAAATTCCTGCAATTATCAAGAAAGCATTCTATATTGCTGCATCTGGCCGTCCAGGTCCGGTTGTGGTGGATATTCCAAAGGATGCAACCAATCCGGCAGAAAAATTTGCCTACGAATATCCTGAAAAAGTGAAGATGCGTTCATATCAGCCACCTTCACGTGGTCATTCAGGTCAAATTCGTAAAGCGATTGATGAACTGATTTCTGCAAAACGCCCGATCATTTATACCGGTGGTGGTGTTGTTCAGGGCAATGCTTCTGGCTTATTGACTGAGCTGGCACATTTACTTGGCTATCCAGTAACAAATACCTTGATGGGCTTAGGTGCTTTCCCTGGCAATGATCCACAGTTCGTGGGCATGTTGGGAATGCATGGTACCTATGAAGCCAATATGGCGATGCATAATGCGGATGTAATTTTGGCAATTGGGGCACGTTTCGATGACCGTGTAACCAATAACCCTGCAAAATTCTGTACCAATGCAAAAGTCATTCATATTGATGTAGATCCTGCAGCAATTTCGAAAACCATTATGGCGCACATCCCGATCGTGGGTGCAGTAGAGCCAGTGCTTCAAGAAATGTTAGCGCAGCTGAAACAGATGAATGTATCGAAGCCAAACCCTGAAGCAATTGCGGAATGGTGGTCTCAGATTAATGAGTGGCGCAAAGTACATGGTTTACGTTACGAAGCAGGCCAGAATGGTGTTATGAAACCGCAACAAGTGGTTGAAGCACTTGATCGTGTGACCAATGGTGAAGCGATTATTACCTCTGACGTAGGCCAGCATCAAATGTTTGGTGCCAATTACTACAAATACAAACGTCCACGCCAATGGATTAACTCTGGTGGCTTGGGCACCATGGGTGTTGGTTTACCGTATGCGATGGCTGCAAAGCTTGCATTCCCTGACCAGCAAGTGGTTTGTATTACAGGTGAAGCATCAATCCAGATGTGTATTCAGGAATTATCAACATGTAAGCAATATGGCTTGAATGTGAAAATTCTCTGCTTGAATAACCAGGCGCTGGGCATGGTGAAACAGTGGCAGGACATGAACTATGAAGGACGTCATTCAAGTTCTTATGTAGATTCACTACCTGACTTTGCCAAGTTAATGGAAGCTTATGGTCACGTTGGCATTCAGATTAACCACGCAGATGAGCTGGAATCTAAATTAGCTGAAGCGATGGCAATTAATGATAAATGTGTATTCATTAATGTCATGGTAGACCGTACTGAACATGTATACCCAATGCTGGTTGCTGGTCAGTCCATGAAGGATATGTGGTTAGGTAAAGGGGAGCGTACATAATGAGACATATTATTTCTGTACTCGTTGAAAACGAGGCTGGTGCGCTTTCTCGTCTTGTTGGTCTTTTCAGCCAACGTGGCTACAACATTGAAACCCTCAATGTTGCGCCAACCGAAGATGAAACTTTATCTCGTCTGACTTTAACCACTTATGGTGATGATCATAAAATTGAGCAAATCACTAAACAACTCAACAAACTGGTTGAAGTTGTAAAAGTGGTTGACCTTTCAGAAGGATCACACATTGAACGTGAATTGATGCTGATTAAAGTCAAGGCATTAGGTGCAGCGCGTGCGGAAATCAAACGTACTGCTGACATCTTCCGTGCGCAAATCGTAGATGTTACACCGACGACCTATACGATTCAGATTGCGGGTACGACTGAAAAGATTGATGGTTTTATTGATGCGCTCGCAGAAAATACCATTCTTGAAGTGGTTCGCTCTGGTGTATCAGGTATCGCACGCGGCGAAAAAGTTTTAACAATTTAATCGTGTCCTCAATTCTTCATGGAATCCTGCAAGAATTGAGGAAGAACAAAAGATCTGTCCTTGCAGAACAAGGGAAATGACAACAATTTTAGCGGAGTAAACAGATGCAAATTTTTTACGATAAAGACTGTGACTTATCTATCATCCAAGGCAAGAAAGTTGCAATCATTGGTTATGGTTCACAAGGTCATGCACACGCACTTAACTTGAAAGACTCTGGCGTAGACGTAACTGTTGGTTTACGTGCTGGTTCAGCATCTTGGAAAAAAGCTGAAAATTCTGGTCTTAAAGTATCTGAAGTTCCAGCTGCTGTAGCGCAAGCTGACTTAGTCATGATCTTGACTCCAGATGAATTCCAATCTCAACTTTATCGTGACGTTATTGAACCGAACATCAAAGAAGGTGCAACTTTAGCATTTGCTCATGGTTTCTCTATTCTTTATAACCAAGTTGTTCCACGTAAAGATCTAGACGTGATCATGGTTGCACCGAAAGCACCAGGTCATACAGTTCGTTCAGAATACCAACGTGGTTCAGGTGTTCCTGATCTTATCGCAATCCATCAAGATGCTTCTGGTAATGCACGTAACGTTGCTCTTTCTTATGCTTCTGGCGTAGGTGGCGGTCGTACCGGTATTATCCAGACTTCATTCAAAGAAGAAACTGAAACTGACTTATTCGGTGAGCAAGCAGTTCTTTGTGGTGGTGCTGTTGAATTGGTTAAAATGGGCTTCGAAACTTTGGTTGAAGCTGGTTATGCACCAGAAATGGCTTACTTCGAATGCTTACACGAACTTAAGTTAATCGTTGACTTGATGTTCGAAGGCGGTATCGCTGACATGAACTATTCAGTATCGAACAATGCTGAATATGGTGAATACGTAACTGGCGTTGAAGTCATCAACGAACAGTCTCGTGAAGCAATGCGTAATGCATTGAAACGTATCCAGTCTGGTGAATATGCGAAGATGTTCATTCAGGAAGGCGCATTGAACTATCCGTCAATGACTGCTCGTCGTCGTCAAAATGCAGCGCATGGCATCGAAGTAACTGGTGCTAAATTACGTGCGATGATGCCTTGGATTCAAGCAAACAAGATTGTTGATAAAGAGAAAAACTAATTTCTCGAATCAATTGATTTGAATGCGGAGACCCACTCTATTTGAGTGGGTTTTTTATGTTTATCTTTACGTGCCTCAAAAAGATGAAAGCAGTGCTTTCATCTTTTTTCGTACCTTGGATTCAAGCAAACAAAATCGTAGATAAAGAGAAAAACTAAGTTTTAGTTTGATCTTTAAAAAAGCCCTTGTTTATGCAAGGGCTTTTTTTGGATAATTCTACTATTACGTGCGTTAGTGAAGCATAGCTTCACTCTTGCGCAGGGGAAAAGCGTCGCTTTTCTTTTTCCCTGCTCATGCTTTGGATTCAAGCAAACAAGATTGTTGATAAAGAGAAAAATTAATTTCTCGAATCAATTGATTTGAATGCGAAGACCCACTCTATTTGAGTGGGTTTTTTATGTTTATCTTTACGTGCCTCAAAAAGATGAAAGCAGTGCTTTCATCTTTTTTCGTACCTTGGATTCAAGCAAACAAAATCGTAGATGTAGATAAAGATTAAACTAAGTTTTAGTTTAATCTTTAGAAAGCCCTTGTTTATACAAGGGCTTTTTTATGTGAGCAGATACAGAGTTATAACAATATGGGCAAAAAATCAGATTAGTATTGTTTGAGTTTTAAGCATTTTTTTATGAGATATTGATCGCTGATTGAGAATAACAATGCGCTAGGATTTTTGCGTAGAGATACGATTTAAAACAAATAAAAATCAAGAAAGTGAAAATTAAATAAATGCTGATAAAGATAAAAGGATCTCTAGGAAATAGTTGAAATAAAAAAATAAGGTTTTTCATCGGCTTGAATTTAACATTTGCTTTTATTCTATTGATTTATAAAGTGAAAAGGACTTGACCTTATGTGAGATGATGCTATTGTTAAGGAAAGTTTATGAATCACAGATTCATTGCTTTTTGGGGTGTGGAAGGTCGTTCGGATTTCGAGCATTTTTGCTCATCAAATAAAAAAAAGTACTGAATAATCATGGAAGTCCTTTATGGTTCACGTTGATTACGATAGCACATTGGTCATCGTTTCCATTTTGGTTGCAATAGCGACATGCTATGCTGCAGTTTCAATGGAAGAACTCGTTTTTAAAGTTGCTTATAAAAAATTTGAAAAAAGCATTTTAGTGGCGAGTGGGCTAATCTTGGGATTAGCGATATGGTCAATGCACTTTGTGGGAATGCTGGCTAGCCATTTGCCAGAAGGGTATCATTTTGATGTTAATTTAACCGTACTGTCTTATCTGGTGGGTGCGGTGGCTTCCATTTTTGCAGTATGGTTAACCTCGCGACCCACGTTACCGTTGCCCCGTTTGATTCTCGGTGCCGTTTTTATGGGCCTTGGAATATCGGGTATGCATTACACCGGCATGCTGGCGTTAACGGTTGAACACCACCGCATGCATTATGATCCACTGTTGGTGATTTGCTCGGTACTGATTGCGATTAGTGGTTCTGGTTTAAGTTTCTTTTTCATTTTCAAATATAAAAGCGCTGTCAAATATCGAACTTTACTTAAAGCAATCATCGCTGTCCTGATGGCATTTAGTATTGTTGGCATGCATTATACGGGCATGGCAGCCACCTACTTTGATGAAAGTCTGGCTCAAATCCTGACTTCGGATCAGACCGAACAAAGCGTTTTACTCTTTACCATTATTTTTATTACCAGTCTGGTTTTCGTTGCAGGTTTTGCAGTTGCTGTGTTGGAAGCTCGTCTGGAAGAACGCAATGAACAGCTCACAAAAATTAATAAAGAGTTGGCTACACAGTCCTTACATGATGCACTGACAAAATTACCCAATCGTTTATTTCTGACCGATTATGCTGAAGTCGTATTTAGTCACCATCGTCTGCATGAACAAAAAGCGGCTTTTTTATATATCGATCTAGACCGTTTCAAGTCGGTGAATGATGCTTTCGGGCATCATATCGGTGATCAGCTCCTGATTCAGATGGCGAATCGTTTGCATAATAAATTAGACAATAGCCGCCATAAGCTGTTTCGGATTGGTGGTGATGAGTTTGTCTTAATTGCCGAAAATACGGATATCAATGAAGCGATGCAGCTTGCAGAAAATATTCTGCATTACATTCAGGAAACTTATTTAATTGCGACCAAAGATATCAATATCTCTGCCAGTGTCGGGATTGCCATGTATCCTGAACATGCCACAAATGTGCAGGACATTTTAATTAATGCTGATGTCGCGATGCTGATCTCCAAAGAGCAGGGCCGCAATACCTATACCATGTTCCATTCAATGTCTGACCAGCACGATGTCCGCAGTCAGTCCAAGTTGATTAATGATTTATATAAAGCGGTCGATGAGCAGCAATTTGTTTTATTTTACCAGCCTAAATTTACGGCTAACTATGAAGTTTGTGGTGTCGAAGCCTTGATTCGCTGGAAACATCCAAGTTTAGGATTGTTAACGCCGCAAATGTTTATCGAAGGGGCAGAAAAAACCGGTTTGATTATTCCAATGGGATACTGGGCACTCGAGCAAGCCTGTCAGCAGATCCAGAAATGGGAGCGAAATAACAGTGCGTTTTACCCGATTGCAGTCAATCTGTCGGCCCTTCAGTTTGAAAATAAAAAGTTATTTAGCGTGCTGGAACAATTGCTCGAGCAATATCAAATCCAGCCACATCATTTGATCCTTGAAATTACCGAATCAACAGCGATGCATCATATCGATTCCAGTATCCGTACTTTAGAACGCTTGCGGAAGTTAGGGATTCGTATTGCTATTGATGATTTTGGGACAGGTTATTCGAGTTTCCTGTATTTAAAAGATTTACCTGTGGATGAACTTAAAATTGATCGGGGCTTTTTGATTGACTTGCAGCCAAATTCAAAAGAAGAAGCGATTTTGGAAAGTATTATTCATTTAGCAGCAAAGCTGGGTTTGACTGTGACCGCAGAAGGCGTAGAAACACAACAACAGGCCGATATTTTGACCAGTTTAGGCTGCAATCAGTTACAAGGCTATCTGTTGGGAACACCCGTAAATGTTGAAAGTCTGGTATTGCATCGCCAGCAGCATTTTGCCTGAGTTATTTATATAGGCTGCTCGGTTATTTAAACCTTACAGCCTGATCTTGCTGAAATAATTAATCAGAACGTTGTGCCAACCACTTGGTGACTACGGGCCAAACGGAAAGGGGTGCCTGATTACCTGAGACAAGTCCCATATGTCCGCCCGGGACGATTTCAAATTGTTTATCAGTGCTGCTAATTAAATCCATCAGCGGACGTACCGCTTCAGCAGTCACGATAATATCGGTGCTGCCACCTACTGCCAGTACCGAACAATCAATATCTTTTAGATTCGCAGTTTGTTCACCGAATTTCACCATTCCTGTAGAAAGTTCATTATCAATCCAGAAACGTAAAATGATATCGCGCATGACTCCCCCAGGGTAAGCCAGCATATTGTCGACAAAAGAGCTGGAAGTCGCGTGATTAATCACAAACTGACGGTCATTCAGATTTTTAACCAGTTCCCAGTAATTCTTAAAGTTTCCAATCGGATCGGTCAGTTTAAATCCCAAGGTATTTTGCCAGCCGTGGATATGGAAGACGCGACTAGGCACCTGATAGATACGGAACTTGGTATTGCTACGAATCCATTGCGCGGGTGCAGTCAGTTTTTGATAAAACTTGCCCATATAACCTGATTTATGCGTATTAATGGGTGATGCCAGAATCACGATATTTTGAATATTCTTATCTTTAAAGAGAGAGGTGTAGCAAAGCGAAAGTGCGCCACCTAAACTCCACCCATAGAGTGAAAGTTGTTGTTGACCGCTATGCTGGCGAATCTGTTCAATAAAATCTGGCATAAAGGTTTTGACATAAGTACCGAGATTATATTTTGCCTGTCGCAGACTCGGTGTACCCCAATCAATTAAATAAACATCAAAACCTTGCGCAAGAAAATAACGGACTAAACTACGATTTGGAAATAAATCATAGATCAGCATGTTGGCTGCAAGGGGAGGCACAATGACGAGAGGAATTCGATGTTTTGCTGTCGTATGATCGGTGGTGTAGTGACGCAAGCTGATAATTTCACGTTGATAGACGATGTCAAAAGGTGTCTTGCCTGAAAGGGCAAGCTGTTGTCCACGAAAGACACGATCTACAGCATTGGCAAAGATATGACGTGCTTGGTGGCTTTTACGGCTATGCAAAATTCTTTTCGCCGTTTGTGTACTCAACAAAGTACGTTTCGCTTTTGGCAATTGAGTCATTGTGAACCTAAAACGTTAAGCTATTACTATTCAGTAGCGGCATATTAGAAGAAAAAGTGCCGCAGCTCAGTGACTCATTCGCTTAACTTATATTCCAAAATGATCAATTTTCTACAAAGCATCTGGCCCCAAAAGGCGAGGAGGATTGATTTGATTAGAAATAATCGAATTCAATATATATGAAATTGCATATATATGGATAATCATATATAAAGATTATATTATTCTTTGGATGTCTTTCTCATGGCAGAAATCAAGATTTATCACAATCCCGCTTGTGGAACCTCACGTAATACCTTGGCGTTGATTCGAAATACTGGAATTGAACCCACCATCATTGAATATTTAATTCATCCCCCGACACAAAATGAATTGGTACAACTGATTCAGGATGCGCAGTTAACTGTACGAGAAGCGATTCGAAAAAATGTCGAGCCCTATGAGGCGCTGAACTTGGATCGTGATGGCTGGACGGATGAACAACTGATCCAGTTTATGCTTGAGCATCCAATTCTGATCAATCGTCCTTTTGTAGTGACCCCAACGGGAACCCGCCTTTGTCGTCCGTCAGAAGTTGTACTCGATATTTTAGTGCTTGCTCAAAAAGGTGCTTTCTATAAAGAAGATGGCGAGCAGATCATTGATGAAAATGGACAGCGTATCCAGTAAACCCTGATGAATAAAATGAATAATTTAAGTCGGAGATAGAGATGGATGCCGTCAATTTTTTTAAATGCTTATCGGATGAAACAAGGCTGAGTATTGTGATGCTCGTTGCGGAGCATAAAGAATTATGCGTCTGTGATTTAACTGAAAAATTACAATTAAGTCAGCCAAAGATTTCTCGCCATTTAGCTTTATTACGTGCAAGTGGAATATTGCAAGATCGCCGTCAGGGACAATGGGTGTACTACAGTATTGCGGCCCATTTACCAAGTTGGTGTAATGAAATCCTCGACGTTTTGAAGTTACAGCACACAACAATCTTCCCTCAATTACACCGCTTAGATCGCAAAAGCTGTTGCGAATAAAACCTATGAAAAAGTTATCCTTTTTAGATCGTCATCTGACCGTGTGGATTTTTCTTGCAATGGGCTTAGGCGTTGCAATAGGCGTATTTTTCCCGCAAGCCTCTATTGCTTTGGATCGGATGCATGTTGATTCGGTCAATATTCCGATTGCAATCGGGCTGATTTTGATGATGTATCCTCCTTTGGCAAAAGTGGACTATGCAAGCCTGCCTGAGGTGTTTAAAGATAAAAAGACGCTGAGCTTATCTTTGATACAGAACTGGCTGATTGCACCAAGTTTGATGTTTGGTCTGGCGATTATTTTTTTGCATCATTATCCTGAATATATGACGGGACTCATTCTTATTGGTTTGGCGCGTTGTATTGCGATGGTTTTGGTCTGGAATGATTTGGCTTGTGGTGACAACCAGTATGTCGCTGCTCTTGTGGCCTTTAATAGTGTGTTTCAGATTCTATTTTTTAGTACCTATGCCTGGTTATTTCTGAGTGTCTTACCGCCGTATTTTGGTATTGCAGGACAAGTGATCCATGTCGATTTCTGGACAATTACCCATGCTGTACTGGTTTATTTAGGGATTCCATTTTTTCTTGGATTTATGACTCGTTTGGTTTTGGTGAAAACTAAAGGGCTGGAATGGTATCAGCATCATTTTATTCCCAAGATTAGTCCATTTAGTTTATTGGCTTTGCTGTTCACGATTGTCGCTATGTTTAGCCTGAAAGGTGGTGAGGTGATTAGCCTGCCTTTAGATGTGATCCGTATTGCGATTCCGCTGACAATTTACTTTGTTGTAATGTTCTTCATTAGCTTTTTTATGAGCAAATGGATGGGGAATGATTATCCCAAAACAACAGCAATATCTTTTACCGCTGCGGGGAATAATTTCGAACTGGCCCTTGCTGTTGCCATTGCAACATTTGGCTTGGCTTCACCTGTGGCTTTTACAACGGTGATTGGGCCATTGGTTGAAGTTCCTGTGTTGATTGCACTGGTTAGTGTGTCTTTGTGGTTAAGAAAGAGATTATTTCCTCAATTAAGCGGCTAAAAGAAATATTAAAAAAAGTTAAAAAATTCAATCAGCTAAGTTTTATTTTTGGCATAAATTGTAAATCGCTTGAAATTTAATCCATTTAGATTATTATTTTAATCTAGATGGATTAGATCATAAGTGAGCAAGATCCAGAATCATAAGTATGAAACCAGTGGATAGGTTGATTAGAAGTTGATTAAAAAGGAAAAATTCATGGAAAAACGCAATAAAGTAAAAACGGCAATTTTCTTAACGGTGATGGGTTCTGCTGGGCTAACAGCATGCAATGACAATGATCATTCAAGTTCGGCCAGCAATCCGCCACCTCCAGTGACTGAACTCACTGATTGTATGTGGCAAAACTCGGTTACCAGTAAATCACATACTGGCGAAGATCCACTTAATTTTGCATTTCCTGATACCAATGTAAATTACTGGTCATCTGAGTTTACGGTACCAGAAGGTGCCAAAGTGATGATTGATGGGGATTATCCTTACTCTCGTCATTTTTCTCTGGTCAGCTATACCGCAAAAGGAGAGCGGGTCAATTCATTGCTTGATCGGGCGATTGAACCAAATCAAGGGGCGACTAATCCTTTTGTAGAAGGCAATAATCGTTTAGGAAAAGACCGTGCATATTCAGCACAACTACAACTGGCAGACTTACCTGCTACACCAGCCAAAAACACCCTTTATGCGCCTAAAACAGCAGATAATAAAGTTGCCATTTTATATCGTGTCTATGTTCCTAACAAAAATATGAATGAGAAAGGCAATGTAAGTTTTCCACGTTTTAAAGTTCAGCTTGCCAATGGTGAGGTGAAAAAGGGCAATGAGGTTTGTAATATCTTACAGGTTAAGCAAGGGCCGATTGATCGTACATCAACATTGCCTTTACAAGCGACTTTAGCAGCATTTAATCAGAATCGTTATGAAGGCTTCCCTGCACAACAGGAACCGAAATGGTATAAAGCCTTTAGTGCGTTAGATAGCTTTAAATGTATTTATAAAATTGATCCAATCACTAAAACACCAATCGATAAATGTGAAGGGATGGCGGTCACACCAAAGTTGGGTTATTGGGCCACTCCTGACAATGAATATGTCTATGCGGCGACCAGTAGACGATTGGGTGAAGTAATTGAGCTACGGGCTAAAATGCCAAGTACAGAAAAAACCTTTAATAATGATCAGTTTGTGAAAAAAACGGATGTACGTTATTGGTCGATTTGTACCAATGAAGTGATTACCACAGCAACCAACTATTGCCTGTATGATGAAAATATTCAGAAAGTTGATAAAGATGGGTTCTATACCATTGTCGCATCTTTAGCCGAAGATAGACCCGCAAATGCACGTGAAGAATGCGGTGTATATTTCCTTGAGCTCAGTCCGAGAGGTTCTGGTTATACTGCTGAAGATGGAAAAGCATTTGGACACCCTGACTTTGGTCTATTGATCATGCGTAATTTACTGCCTGACCCTGCATTTAAGCACGCCGTACAAAATGTCAAAGCGATGGGGGAAGAGAAAGCGGTAATGGGAGATTATTTACCAGATATCCGTTATACCTCTAAAGCTGCTTTTGAAGATAAAGGCTGTGTTTAAGCTGTTACATCTACCTCACGCATTAAACCAATCTTGTTGAAAGATTGGTTTAATTTTGATGCGTTGTGATATAAAAGCACTCGATTCAAATCTTTCCCTGTGACATAGCATGACCAATCAAACGAAAGAGAAGCTGATCGAAGCAGCTATTGTTCTTTTTTCACAGAACAATGTTGAAACGCTTTCTGTTCAGAAAATAAATGAAACTGCTGGGGTAGCAAATAAATCTGCACTTTATTATCACTTCAAAAATAAGTGGGGATTGGTCGAAGCTGCATTGGCACATGTAATGCAACCTTACGTCAATGATAGCTTGGCTCTGCTTAATACAATCCAGCCAGAACAGGTACAAGTCTCAGACGTTGTAGATGCGCTCATGAAGCCCATGGTCAACATCCTTTTACAGGAAAATGGTATTCATTATTTGAAGTTCTTCTCCAAGACAATCAGTGCAGGAGATGAGGGGCGAATGATCGTTGCCAAGACACTGGTACCTATTTCAAATAAAGCAGTTGAACTTTTAATGCTTGCTTTACCTGAAGCAGAGCAGGATGCGCTATCGCTCAAAGTGTTGTTCACCTTCAATACAATCTTAAATATTATTAGTGACATTGGGCTTGAACATTTCTGGCCAACCAATGTGAAAGATCATCGATTGATTGGTAAATATTTAAAAGATTATATTGAGGGGGCAATACGTTTCAAAGCAAATCATACTTATTGATTTTTAAGCTCAAATATATGGATTGTTAAAGTTGGGTTTATCATTTTTTATCGAATTTAAAGTTTGATAAACCGAAATGGGAATAATCTGTCTGTTTTATAATCTTGGTTTTTTTTACCAAATGGTTGAATTAAATGATTGTAAAATATTAATAAGATTTTCTCTATTTCTCTTTGTTCTACCGATATTATTTAATACTGTTGAGTTTGAAATATTATAGAAGATATATTTAATTTTTCTTTTTAATTTATGAGTAAAATAAAAGATCTAAAATCATAATGTAAAAATGAGGGCAAAAAAGAAGAATAAAATAGATTTCTTAAGTTGATAGAATAGCATTGAGATTGTTTAAATTTTTTTAGCTGGCTTGTAGGGTTTTATAGAAATACTCTAGCCATAAAAAAACCTCAGCTAAAGAAAATTGCTGAGGTAGAAGAGGAGTTGCTTAAATAGAATATTGTTATTTATCTTCTAAATCAAGAAAATGCATAACATGTTAATTTTTAGAAGAAAAATTGTTTTTAATTTTTTATCTTAAATTTTGCTTCTGCTTTAAGGTTTTAATCAAGAGATCTTTTTAGATTGTTTTAGATAGTAGTCTTTAAAAGAGACTCTTTGCTCACGAATATAATCACTTGGTTTTTTACCTGTCCAGCCAATAAATGCTCTTGAAAAAGCACTAATATGGCTATAACCCAATAAATCTGATATTTCCTGAATATTTCGGTTCGAGTTAATTAACTTTTTAGCTAACTCAAATTTTTTGGATTGTAGCAAGGATGAGAATGTTGTATTGGCGCTTGAGAGTTCTCGCTTTAACGTTCTTTCAGAAATTTTTAACTTTGTTGCGACATCCGTTAAGCTCGGAAAACCAAAACCAGGTATAAATTTAAGCTGTTGATTTACCTTTAAAATAATCTTATTGTCTTGATCTTGATAGAAAAGGTATTCTTTATTAACCAGTTCCATTGCAATCATATAAGCACTCGGTGAACTAAATGTTAGCGGTAAATCCAAACACTTGGTATCAAAACTGATCTGGTTATATTCTTCATTAAAATGAATAATCGGTAAGCGCTTTTCATAGAATTGATGATAATCGGCTTGGTCCCATGTTACATTAATGTTTATGCCTGTTAAGTTGTAGTTAGTAATGAGTTGAAGATTATTCACAATATCAATTAATGCGCTTTCAATGAAAAACTTATTAATAATATTTTTTTTGCTTTCATTTAAATGGCCAGGTAGTTGATAAAGTGGGTTAAGTCGGATAATGATTTTATTGTTTTTATTTAAAATGGATAAGTCCATTTTATGAAGGCGCATATTATAATATTTTTGCAAGTCAACTAAAACTTTTCCAATAGTATTATTGGTCAATAGGGCAAAGCCTAGAGCACCATGAGTAGTAAGCTTACAGTTAAAACCCAACTGATAGCCTAAGCCTTTTTCTGGTAGGAGTTCTAACAGGCGAATCACAATATCAATCCATTGATTGAAACTCATGCGTTCATTCTGATTGACGTCAGTTAGCAAAGATAAAGGAATTTGACAATATCTGATGATTTCCCCTTTAGGGATTCCAAATCTAGAAGCTGTGTCGACAAGGATTTTTAGATAATCATTATGAACATTAAGTAACTGTTTTTTCATAGCAAAAAGAAGATATTGACCTAAAAATCCTTATACATTAGGTTATTATATTTTTTATGTTTTTATAAAACAAAGACCTGTTTTGTTAATTCATATGGTTTTTAATGTTTATTAATATTCCTTTGAGGAATAATGGGCAAAAAATGATAAAAAAATGTCGTAATTGTTAAAACAATGTATTAATTGTTAAATGTGTATAGGTTTTATTTCATTAGATTTATATGTGCTTGATCCCTTTTAAGGCACATAATCATGAATAAAATATACCGTTTAGTCTGGAATAAAAGTCTAAGTTTATGGACCGTTGTTTCTGAAAATGCACGAGGCGTCACAAAAAAACGTAATGTGAATACAATTCAAACAGTTAATGCGTTCTCGTCCACTTCCTTAGAGCAAAATAATAATCTTTTAAAGCTTAAACCAAGCTTAATTGCACTTACGATTAGCTCGATTTTCTTTAGTACAGGTGCCTTTGCTGGGGCGAATATGGGAGGAGGAACCTCCAACCAAGGCTCAAGTACAGCAATTTCACCGACCAATGACCAGTGTGGTAACCCAGGACAAGCCACAGTCAATGGCATGCCCAACAGCGTCGCGATTGGTTGTGGTTCTCGCGTGAATCAAACCAATAATCAGGTACAGGGTATTGCCCAACGTCGTGGCGGAGGCACTACTCAGCCCTATCCTGATGGTGCGGAGAATCATCTCCCAAATGCAGTGGCAATCGGCAATAAAAACGTGACCGGCGCTGGTGGCGGTGTTGCTATTGGTAATGCCAATGAGTCGAGTGCAACTTTTGCCAATGTTGCGATTGGACAGGGTAACCGGGCAGTTGGTGGTGGTTTTGGTACAGCACTCGGTATTGGTAACTTAACAGATGGTAGTTCAAATGTCGCAATTGGTGTCGCCAACCGTGCGCGTGGCAATACTGTAATTGCGTTGGGGCGTCAGACTTATGCAGATGCAGACTTTGCAATTGCGCAGGGTAATACTGCCACGGTAGCTCAAGGTGCGACGGGTGGTATTGCGATGGGTAATGCTGCAACGACCAAAGGTGTACGTGGTATCGCGATTGGTAGCGGTACTGGTGGTGCAAACTACGATGCAACCACGGCAGCCAATGCAGATGGTGCCGATTCGGTTGCGATTGGTACGGGTGCAAAAGGTACTGGAGCTGGTTCAACGGCTGTTGGGCGTAGAACGGTTGCTTCTGGTGATAGCTCAACTGCAATGGGAGATGAAGCTACAGCGGAAGGAAATGGTGATGTTGCAATTGGCCGAAATGCATATGCAAAAGGTTCTAATAATGCGTCTGCGACAGCGGTAGGTCGAGGAGCTCGTGCAGAAGGTGAAGAGTCACTTGCATTAGGGAATACGGCAAAAGCAACAGCTAATTTTGCAAGTGCAGTGGGTAACTTTGCTGAAGCGACAGGGAATCAGTCAACTGCAAGTGGTAATCGTGCCAATGCATCAGCTGACTTTTCTAGTGCGTATGGTACTTGGAGCAAAGCATCAGGAGCGCGTTCAAGTGCCTTTGGTAATATAGCGGAAGCTTCTGGAGGGCAATCTACAGCAATTGGTAATGCAACCAAAGCATCTGGATTGCGTTCAAGTGCCTTTGGTAATTTTGCTGAGGCTTCGGGGGAAGACTCTACTGCAAGTGGTAATGGTGCTAAAGCAACTTCAGATTTTTCAAGTGCTTATGGTAATTTGGCTGAAGCTTCAGGTATTCAATCTACAGCAATTGGTAATGCAAGCAAAGCATCTGGATTACGCTCAAGTGCCTTTGGACATGGTGCTGTAGCAGAAGGGGCAGAATCCCTTGCAATGGGACGTACGGCAAGATCGACTGGTGAGTCCTCTGTAGCGGTGGGTGATAGTGCCCAAGCACGTGGTGATCATGATATTGCGATTGGTTATGATGCTGCAACTTCGGAAGGTACTAAAGATAACATCGCGATTGGTCATGGCGTGACTACAGGAGACACAGGCCAAAATGTGGCAATGGGTTCAGGCACAACCACAGCGAATGCAGCTTCCTCGGAAGGTGGCGCGGTTGCGATTGGTCGTGATCAGGTGGCTCGTGGTGATGGCGCGGTTGCGATTGGTGACCCGAATAATGCCAATGGTAATGGTGCAGTTGCTTTAGGTCGTAATAATACTGCGGCGGGCAATGATGATGCTTCAGAAGCTGCAGATGGCGCAGTGGCGATTGGTAATGAAAACAAAGCGATTGGTCAAGGTTCCGTTGCATTGGGTAACGCATCTACAGCAGCAGAAGCTGGTTCGATTGCCTTAGGTGACTCAGCCAATGCACAAGCGGCACGAGGCATTGCTTTAGGTTCAAATGCAGTAGCGACCAATGCAGATGATGTTGCTTTAGGTGCAGGCAGTGTTACTTCTACAGCAACAGGTGACAGTTTCTTAACTGGAATAGCAGCACCTGCTTCCGTAGTTTCTGTTGGATCTGCAGGCAATGAACGTCGTATTCAACACCTTTCTGATGGTGCGGAAGACACTGATGCTGTGAATGTGCGTCAATTAAAACACGTTAAAGATGTTGTTGATGAACAAGGCGAAAGCACAGCCAATGCCTTAGGTGGCGGTTCTACTTATGACCCAGAAACTGGGGCCGTTTCAAATCCAACTTATAATATTAATGGCAATGACATGAATAATGTCGGTGATGCTTTAGCTGAACTCGACAAAGGCTGGACATTACAGACCAATGGTGAAAATGCTGGCGCAGTGAAAGCTGGCGATACTGTTGATATCGGTACAGTAGATGGCGAAGAAAACTTACAGGTTGAGAAAGAAGGCAACAACATTAAGTACAGCCTGAACCGTGACCTGAAAGTGGATAGCGTGACTGCTGGCGATACCGTGATGAACACAGACGGTATGACCATTGCTGGAGGTCCAAGTGTGACTAAGTCTGGTATCGATGCAGGCGGTAATAAAATTACCAATGTTGCAGAAGGAACAGAAGGCACAGATGCAGTTAACAAAGACCAGTTAGACAGTGCAACAGCAGCAGCAAAAACTGAAGTTGAAGCTGGCAAGAACATGACCGTTGAAAGCGAAACAGGTGCAGATGGACAAACCATTTATACCGTCGCAACAGCTGATGATGTTGAGTTCGATTCAGTCAAAGTCGGTGATGTGAGCATCGATGGTGCCACAGGTAAAATCACTGGCGTGACAGCAGGTGATGTCAATCCTGATTCAACTGATGCCATTAACGGTAGCCAATTGGCAGGTACAGCGCAAAGCGTATCGGATGCGTTGGGTGGTGGTTCAACGGTCAATCCTGATGGCACAGTGACTGCTCCGAACTACAATATCAATGGCACCGACGTGAATAATGTCGGCGATGCTTTAGCTGAGTTAGATAAAGGCTGGACACTACAAAGTAATGGTGAAAATGCGGCTGCAGTGAAAGCAGGCGATACCGTTGATATCGGTACAGCAGATGGCGAAGAAAACTTACAGGTTGTGAAAGAAGGCAATGACATCAAGTACAGCCTGAATCGTGACCTGAAAGTGGATAGCGTGACTGCTGGCGATACTGTGATGAACACAGACGGTATGACCATTGCGGGTGGTCCAAGTGTCACTAAGTCAGGTATCGATGCAGCAGGTAACAAGATTACCAATGTTGCTGATGGCGAAGTTGCTGCGGGTTCTAAAGATGCAGTCAATGGTGGTCAACTCAATGACAGTGTGGGTTCAGTCGGTGACATGCTTGGTGGAGGTGTAACCAATGAAGGTGGCAAGCTAAACGGTCCATTCACAGTGAATGACAATGGCTATGCCAACGTTGCAGATGCGATTGAAGGTGAAACAGCAGCAGCAAAAACCGAGGTTGAAGCTGGCAAGAACATGACTGTTGAAAGCGAAACAGGTGCCAATGGACAAACCATTTATACCGTTGCAACAGCGGATGATGTTGAGTTCGATTCGGTCAAAGTTGGTGACGTGAGCATTGATGGTGCAACAGGCAAAATCACAGGTGTGACCGCGGGTGATGTGAATCCTGATTCAACCGATGCGATCAACGGTAGCCAATTGGCAGGTACAGCACAAAGCGTATCGGATGCCTTGGGCGGTGGTTCAACGGTCAATCCAGACGGTACAGTGACTGCACCAAATTACAGTGTAAATGGCACTGACGTGAACAATGTTGGTGATGCGATTGCCGAGTTGGACAAAGGCTGGACACTCCAAAGCAATGGTGAAAACGCAGCTGCGGTTAAAGCTGGCGATACCGTTGATATCGGTACAGCAGACGGCGAAGAAAACTTACAAGTTGTGAAAGAAGGCAATGACATCAAGTACAGCCTGAATCGTGACCTGAAAGTGGATAGCGTGACTGCTGGCGATACTGTGATGAACACAGACGGTATGACCATTGCAGGTGGTCCAAGCGTGACCAAAGATGGTATCGATGCAGCAGGTAACAAGATTACCAATGTTGCTGATGGCGAAGTCGCTGCGGGTTCTAAAGATGCAGTGAATGGCGGTCAACTCA
>NZ_RKQE01000002.1:0-94991 GCF_003815055.1 Acinetobacter sp. BIGb0102 | reverse complement strand
CGGCGAAGAAAACTTACAAGTTGTGAAAGAAGGCAATGACATCAAGTACAGCCTGAATCGTGACCTGAAAGTGGATAGCGTGACTGCTGGCGATACCGTGATGAACACAGATGGTATGACCATTGCAGGTGGTCCAAGTGTCACTAAAGATGGCATTGATGCTGGTGGTAACAAGATCACCAATGTTGCACCAGGTACTGTTAGTCCAGACTCAACTGATGCGATCAACGGTAGTCAATTACACGCACAAGGCGAAGGTGTGAGAGACATTATCGGTGGTGACACTGTTTATGATCCAGAGACAGGTCGTTATACCAACCCGAACATCGGTGGTACAGGCCAAGACAATATCAATGATGCGATTGGTTCTATCGGACAGGCAGCACGAGAAGCGAAAACAACGGTTTCAGAAGGTGAAAACATTGTTGTCACTGAATCGAAGAATGCTGATGGTAGTACCAACTATGAAGTTGCGACAGCACGTGATGTGAACTTTGATTCGGTGCAAGTGGGTGACGTGAACATTGATGGTGCGACAGGCAAGATCAGTGGCGTGACAGCAGGTACGGTGAGCCCAGATTCAACCGATGCCATTAACGGCAGCCAATTGGCAGGTACAGCACAAAGCGTATCAGATGCCTTGGGTGGTGGTTCAACTGTGAACCCTGATGGCACAGTGACTGCACCGAACTACACAGTGAATGGCAGTGATGTCAACAATGTGGGTGATGCGATCACCGCATTAGACAAAGGTTGGACATTACAGACCAATGGTGAAAACGCAGCTGCGGTGAAAGCAGGCGATACCGTTGATATTGGTACAGCAGATGGCGAAGAAAACCTACAAGTTGTGAAAGAAGGCAATGACATCAAGTACAGCCTGAACCGTGACCTGAAAGTAGACAGCGTGACTGCTGGCGACACTGTTCTTAATAACGAAGGACTAACCATTGCGGGTGGCCCAAGTGTCACTAAAGATGGCATTGATGCGGGTGGTAATAAGATCACAGGCGTTGCAGCAGGTGATGTCAATCCTGATTCAACCGATGCCATTAACGGCAGCCAATTGGCAGGTACAGCACAAAGCGTATCAGATGCCTTGGGCGGCGGTTCAACCGTGAACCCAGATGGCACAGTGACTGCACCGAACTACACGGTGAATGGCAGTGATGTCAACAATGTGGGTGATGCGATCACCGCATTAGACAAAGGCTGGACACTACAGACCAATGGTGAAAACGCAGCTGCGGTGAAAGCAGGCGATACCGTTGATATTGGTACAGCCGACGGTGAAGAAAACTTACAAGTCGCGAAGGATGGTAATGACATTAAGTACAGCCTGAACCGCGACCTGAAAGTAGACAGCGTAACAGCAGGCAATACCCGTCTGGATAACAGTGGTGTTGAAGTGAAAGATGCTGTGGGCAACTCAACCACGATGGTTGCTGGTGGCACTATCGTTAAAGATGCGCAAGGCAACAGCACAGCAACGACAGCTGCTGGCACGACCATCAAAGACGCACAAGGCAATAGCACCATTTTGAATGGTACTGGTCTAGCATTTACCGATGCATCAGGTGCACCAGTTGGACCAAGCGTGAGCCGTACAGGTATCGATGCAGGTGGTCTGAAACTTACCAATGTTGCTGAGGGTGAGATTGCGGCTGATTCGAAAGATGCGATCAATGGTAGTCAGCTCAATGATAGCGTGGGTTCAGTCGGTGACATTATTGGTGGCGGCGTAACCAACGAGGGTGGCAAGATCAATGGTCCATTCACAGTCAATGACAAAGGTTATGACAACATTGCCGATGCCATTGCAGGTGAATCAGCGGCAGCGAAAACCGAAGTTGAAGCTGGCAAGAACATGACCGTTGAAAGTGAAACGGGTGCAGATGGTCAAACCATTTATACCGTTGCGACAGCGGATGATGTTGAGTTCGATTCAGTCAAAGTTGGTGACGTGAACATTGATGGCGCCACAGGCAAAATCAGTGGTGTGACTGCGGGTACGGTGAGTGCAGATTCAACTGACGCGATTAACGGTAGTCAGCTCCATGCCCAAGGCGAAGGTGTGAAAGACATCATCGGTGGTGACACTGTTTATGATCCAAACACTGGTCGTTACACCAATCCAGACATCGGCGGTACAGGCCAAGACAATATCAATGATGCGATTGGTGCCGTTGGCGCTGCTGCAACGAAGGCCAAAACCACAGTGACCGAAGGTGACAACATTGTTGTGACTGAATCAACCAATGCCGATGGCAGCACCAACTATGAAGTTGCTACTGCACGTGATGTAAACTTTGACTCGGTGAAAGTTGGTGATGTGAACATTGATGGTACAACAGGCAAAATCAGTGGTGTTGCAGCAGGTGATGTGAATCCTGATTCAACTGATGCGATCAACGGTAGCCAATTGGCAGGTACAGCACAAAGCGTATCAGATGCGTTGGGCGGTGGTTCAACTGTGAACCCAGACGGTACTGTGACTGCACCGAACTACACCGTGAATGGTGACAGTGTTAATAATGTTGGCGATGCCATTACCGCATTAGACAAAGGCTGGACACTCCAAAGCAATGGTGAAAATGCAGCTGCGGTGAAAGCTGGCGATACCGTTGATATCGGTACAGCAGATGGCGAAGAAAACTTACAGGTCAGCAAAGAAGGCAATGACATCAAGTACAGCCTGAACCGTGACCTGAAAGTGGACAGCGTCACTGCAGGCGATACCATCATCAACACAGATGGACTAACCATTGCCGGTGGTCCAAGCGTGACCAAAGAGGGCATTGATGCAGGCGGTAAAAAACTCACCAATGTTGCCCCAGGTACGGTGAGCCCAGACTCAACTGATGCCATCAACGGTAGCCAGCTCCATGCGCAAGGCGAAGGTGTGAAAGACATCATCGGTGGTGACACTGTTTATGATCCAGAGACAGGTCGTTACACCAATCCTGACATTGGTGGTACAGGTCAAGACAATATCAATGATGCGATTGGTGCAGTAGGCGCTGCTGCAACGAAAGCGAAAACCACAGTGACTGAAGGTGACAACATTGTTGTGACTGAATCAACCAATGCCGATGGCAGCACCAACTATGAAGTTGCTACTGCACGTGATGTAAACTTTGACTCGGTGAAAGTTGGTGATGTGAACATTGATGGTACAACAGGCAAAATCAGTGGTGTTGCAGCAGGTGATGTGAATCCTGATTCAACTGATGCGATCAACGGTAGCCAATTGGCAGGTACAGCGCAAAGCGTATCAGATGCGTTGGGCGGTGGTTCAACCGTCAATCCTGATGGCACAGTGACTGCACCGAACTACACCGTGAATGGTGACAGTGTTAATAATGTTGGCGATGCGATCACCGCATTAGACAAAGGCTGGACACTGCAAAGCAATGGTGAAAATGCAGCTGCGGTGAAAGCTGGCGATACCGTTGATATCGGTACAGCAGATGGCGAAGAAAACTTACAGGTCAGCAAAGAAGGCAATGATATCAAGTACAGCTTGAACCGTGACCTGAAAGTGGACAGCGTGACTGCGGGCGATACCATCATCAACACAGATGGATTGACCATTGCCGGTGGTCCAAGCGTGACCAAAGAGGGCATTGATGCAGGTGGTAAAAAACTCACCAATGTTGCCCCAGGTACGGTGAGCCCAGACTCAACTGATGCCATCAACGGTAGCCAGCTCCATGCCCAAGGCGAAGGTGTGAAAAACATCATTGGTGGGAACACCACCTATGATCCGAACACCGGTCGTTACACCAACCCGAACATCGGTGGTACAGGCAAAGACAACATCAATGATGCCATTGGCGCAGTCGGTGATGCAGCGAAAGCCGCGAAAACCACAGTGACCGAAGGCGACAACATCGTTGTCAGCGAAACCAAAAATGCCGATGGCAGCACCAACTATGAAGTTGCCACTGCCAAAGACGTGAAATTCGACAGCGTGACCTCAACCGATGACGAAGGCAACGAAACCGTCCTCACTGCCAAAGGTACCCAAGTCAAAGATGGCGAAGGTAACGAAGCAGAATACGGAGCCAAAGGCATCACCCTGCAAGACAAAGATGGCAATGGCACTGTTCTGAACCAAGGTGGTCTGAGCTTCGTTGACCCAATGGGTAACAACATTGGACCAAGCATCACCGCAGGCGGCATTAACGCAGGCAACACCGTGATTGGTGGTGTCGCAGCAGGCCGAGTTGCAGCGGATTCCCAAGACGCGATTAACGGAGGCCAGCTCAGAGGCGTATCGGATAGCGTTGCAAACTCAATTGGTGGCAATACCACCGTCAATGACGATGGCACGATCAACACCAGCAATGTCGGTAACACAGGTAAAGACAACGTCCATGATGCGATTGACTCAGTCCGCGATGCGGCAGAAAAAGCCAAATCGACGGTGAGTGAAGGCAAAAACATTGTTGTGAAAGAAAGCAAGAATGCAGATGGCAGTACGGACTACGAAGTATCGACTTCACCAGATATAGAGGTCGACAGTGTGACTGCTGGCGATACCCGAGTCGATGGTGATGGTTTACACATCGAAGGTGGCCCAAGCGTAACCAAAGATGGCATTGATGCAGGTGACAAGAAAATCACAGGTGTTGAAGACGGAACGATTGCAGAAGGCTCGAAAGATGCCATCAACGGCGGTCAGGTCAAAGGCATCACTGATAGCGTTCGCGATGCGATTGGAGGCAACACCACAGTTAATGAAGACGGCACGATCAACGCCAGTGACATCGGTGGAACAGGTCATGACAACATCAACGATGCAATCGCTTCAGTGAAGAATGAGGCCAAAGGTGCGAAAGCAACTGTGAGCAAAGGTGATGACAACGTCACCGTGAAAACCAAACAGAACGCTGATGGCAGCACAGACTACGAAGTCGGCTTATCAGACAAGATCAAGGTGAAAGAAGTTGAAGCTGATCAAGTCACTGCTGGTCAAGTCAATGTCAAAGGCGACAACGGTTCAACCACGATCACAGGAGGAGGCGTAAGCATCTCTGGTCCGAACGGAGAACAAGGCCCAAGCATGACAACTGACGGCATCAATGCTGGCGGTAAGAAAGTGAAAGGTGTTGCGGACGGACGGATTGAGAAAGGCTCACAAGAAGCGATCAATGGTGGGCAGTTACATCAATCTTATGAAGATGTTGGTGCTGCATTGGGCGGCGGAGCAGGTTATGACCCAGAGAAAGGCTGGAAAGGACCGAGCTACAACGTTGCCGGTGGCAGTTATAACAATGTTGGTGATGCGTTGGGTGCAATTGATGACCGTGTGACGAACTTGGGTGATCAAATGCAACAGGCTTTCTACGATACCAACCAACGTATTGATGATGTTAAAAAGCATGCCAATGCAGGTATTGCGGCAGCAATGGCATTGGAAGCAGCACCATATCTTGCGGGTAAATATACCTATGCAGTGGGCGCGGCTTATCACGGTGGAGAAAATGCAGTGGGCGTCACGCTACGTAAGACAGCCGATAACGGACGCTGGTCTCTTTCAGGTGGTGTTGCAGCTGCATCGCAAGGTGATCCAAGTTTCCGTGTTGGTTTAAGTGGTTCATTTAATTAATCCTAAATTTATCTACAAAGGAGAGTCACTCGGCTCTCCTTTTTCCCAACAATAAAGAAGTGAGAACAGATATGAATAAGATTCAAACTTTAATGATGATTGCACTTGCGGGCATTGCATTTAATAGTCAGGCAAATACGGAAGCACAAGCTGGATTTGAACAACCTCAGGAAATCACCTTTCCAGAAGTGAACAAGAGCTACCTGAAACAGGTGAAACGTTATGAATATAACGACGTTGCCCGTTTGGATGTCGGACTGAATAAGGATCAGCTTCGCCATATTCTTGGAAATCCTCATTTTAATGAAGGATTGTTTGCTGTTAAAACATGGAATTACGTGCTGGATATTCGTGTACCGAATACACAGGATTATAAACGGTGTGAATTACGTATTGATTTTAATAAAGAATATATTGCTGAACGTCTATCTTGGAAAGAAGATGGGTGTCAGGGATTGATAAGTTAGTATTTTTAATTCAGTTGGATACATTGCTTATGGTTTATTGAAACAAGACAGGCTGATAAGATTACGCTTTTATATCAATAAGCCATAAGTGTTGAGGATTTTTTTTAATAAAAACTTGAATTATATAAATTAAACATATTTGTCATCGTTTGTTCTAAATGACAGTGAATGTATAGTTCACTATATTTTTATTTAATTTTCCTAAAATGTTTATTCTGTAGTTCTAAACTGTTTAAGATCAATTTTAAAAGTCTGCTACGCTTTAGTAAGAGATGAAAATGAGATAAATAATATGTTTCATACTTTTTCACATAGTGAAAAAAATATAAAGCTGCATATTATTGAAATTGGAAATAAAGAGCTAAAACATGCAGTTATCTTTTTTCTGTTAGAGGTAGAGACCTTTTTTTCTATAATTAATAAATTATCTTTAGATTATTTTAGAGTGGTATTGATCTATCGATGTGATGTATTAAGTCGGGAGTTTTTACTTAAGGAATTTGAAAAAGGTATTCAACATTTAATTGATCATCTGAATATGGAGAGTACCCATTGTATTTTAGAGTCTGGTCTTGATGATATTTATAAAACTTCATTGTGTTCAAGGCAGATCTTTGATTTTACTACGGTTTGTAAAACCTTTGATGAGTTTAGTATCGAGGATTTTTTTAGATTATATCCACGAGGACACAAAGACTCTGTTGGTTTTATTGAAAAAGTAAATGAACAAATCAATGAGACATTGTCAGAAGGAGAGCCTTATCTATTCAAAGTTGCAAAAAAAATGAGATTAACACCACGAGTGTTATCTAAAAAAATAATCACTGAGGGTGAGGAATTTAAAGCGCTCGTTAAACAAAAAAGATATGAAAAAGCATTAATTTTACTGCAAGATAAAGATGTGAGCCTATCTGATATCGCGTATACGTTAGGTTACACAGAGCACAGCGCATTTACACGTGCTTTTAGGGGTTGGACAGGGTGCTCACCTGGCCAATTTAGAAAGTATTTCAGGTAACTATTGTGAGGTGTATAAATTTGGATATTAGGGATCTAAAAACTTTTATATACGTTGTTGATAATCAATCAATAACAGTTGCTTCAGAGAAGCTAGGTGTGAAGCAATCAACAGTCACCAAGCGCATTTATAATGTTGAAGGAAAAGTCAAAGGTGCGCTACTGAATAGAAAAACGCGCCCCCTGCAACTGACACGGTTAGGGGAAAAAGTTTACTTCAAAGGATGCTTTATCTTAAAGCAATTAGAATTACTCAAAAGTTTTCACTATGAAAACAATGAAATTTTTGAAAAAGTAGTAAAAATTGGAATACCACAAACACTGATTGATGATTTATTAGAGACCGTCATCTATGAATCAAAACAGGTGACTCATCTTTCTGAAATTGATATTTCGAGTGGTTGGGGACGTAGTCTGGTTCAACAAATTCACGAGGGTGAAATTGATCTGGCTGCGTTGATGATTCCATCAAATCTCCAGCTGCCAGAAGATATAAATTTCTCAAAGATTGGGACATTTCCTTTTGTGATTGTGGGTAAAAAAGGAGAAGCTTATAAATATAATAGTTTAGAAAAATGTAGTAAAAAAGGTTGGATTTTACATCCAGAAGGATGTTGCTTCAGAGAAAGTTTGGCTAAAGTTTTATACGATAAGCAGTTAGGATTTTATATCAACAAAGAAATCTTTGGCGTTGAATTTCAATTACAAAGTATTTTGAAAGGTGAAGGCTTAGGTGTCTTTCCTAAACCTTTTTTCGAAAAATTCGCATTAGAAAATAGTGATTTAGAAGTTATTGAGTTAGATGATTTTTCTCTACATTTAAATGTTGGTGTCGTGATCTCTCAGTATATAGGCATTGATCAAGCCGATTCTTTTATTAAAATCATTAAAAAACATTATTTTAATGATAATTAAGTAGATTGCATACAAGTATGCCTAAGAGACTGATCGCGTTATCCATCGCTAAAACAAGCCATTATTCTGGAACAGCATCATCTTTTAAAGTTTACACAACATATTTAAAAAGCCCTTAATGTATAAGGGCTTTTTGCGGTAGATTGCTCTATATCTTATTGAAAATATATAAGAAATTACTTATAGATCCTTTTGATAGTCATTAATCACTTCAAGTGCTGCCCGAAAGGCTTCCTGAGTTGCAGGTGCGCCGCAATATGGCAGGCTATGTAACAAGACTTCCTGAATTTCCTCAACACTGGCGCCATTGTTTAAAGCTCCACGAATATGCCCTTTGAGTTCGGTTGGACTTTTCAGTGCGGTTAAGAAAGCGATTGTCACCAGAGAGCGATATTTACGTGGTAATACACCTTCACGTTGCCAGGTTGATCCCCAAGCGTGTTCATTAATCCAGTCTTGTAACGGTTGTGTGAAAGGCACGGTATTGTCCTGTGCACGCTTTACAAATGATTCGCCCATAACTTCAGTACGAACTTTTAATCCATTTTCAAAATCTTGTTGTGACATATTTTTTACTCTTTTAAGAATGCAACAGAAGAGATGATGTTTCGAAACCTACTTCATCCTAACTGAATCAGGCAATAAGCTAAAGTCATCGCGTTTGACTGGCGGTTCTCAAGTTGGATGATAGATATTCTGCAAAGAAGATGATGAGCCATTGAAGATCAGCAGGGGTGCACTTGTGGATAAATGAAGACATATCCACATTAGGTGGAGTGCTAAACAGAAGATTTTAATTTAAGGCGGAAATAGGATTGATACAAAAGCTGAAGTTAAGCGATTTCCGTCAGCCCCACTTGATGATAAGCACGATTAAAATAAACCAGACTTTGATCATGATGGCTTTTCTTAATCGCCACAATACGACAAATAAAGATGGTATGGGTTCCAACTTCTTGAATCTGCTCGATTTCACAATCAAAATTGACCAGCGCATCTTCTAAGACTGGTGCACCTGTTTCTAATTCTGTCCAGATACCATGTTTGAATCTTTCTTCTGGGCTTAATCGGGATGAAAACGCTTTAGAAATATGTTCATGCTGAGCGCTTAACACATTTACGGTGAGGATTTTATTTTCCACAAAATGTGTATGGGAACTCGATGCTTTATTCATGCAGACCAATAATGTCGGAGGCGTGTCGGTGACGCTACACACAGCAGAGGCCGTGAATCCATAACGACCAGACAGGCCAGCCGTGGTAATGACATTGACGGCACTGGTTAATAAAGACATTGCATTTCTAAAGTCTGTCGCTTCAATCATCACTTTATTCCCAAATTGAACCTGATCTTTTGAAGAAGCCAAGGGCTAACTGATGTAACCCTTTAGCCATCAAGAGATTGGTAAATATTAAGCTGATAGCTCTTTTCGAACGATTTCTGCACCAGCGCTTAAGGCATGCAGTTTACCTGTCGCGACGCGACGTGATAAAGGCGCCATACCACAGTTGGTTGAAGGGTAGAGCTTGTCGGCATCGACAAACTGAAGTGCTTTACGGAGCGTATTGGCAACTTCTTCAGGTGTTTCAATCTGATTGGTTGCAACATCAATCGCACCGACCATCACTTTTTTGCCGCGAATCAGTTCAATCAGATCCATTGGCACACGCGAGTTCTGACATTCGAGTGAGATGATATCGATTTTAGATTGTTGTAACTTAGGAAAGGCTTCTTCGTATTGGCGCCATTCTGAACCGAGTGTTTTTTTCCAGTCAGTATTGGCTTTGATGCCGTAACCGTAGCAAATGTGTACGGCCGTTTCACATTTCAGCCCTTCCAGTGCACGCTCTAAAGTCGCTACACCCCAGTCATTTACTTCATCAAAAAATACATTAAATGCAGGCTCATCAAATTGAATAATATCGACGCCAGCAGCTTCTAGTTCTCTTGCTTCCTGATTCAGGATTTTGGCGAATTCCCAAGCCAGTTTTTCACGGCTTTTATAGTGACCATCATAAAGTGTATCAATCATGGTCATTGGGCCAGGTAGCGCCCATTTGATCGGTTGATTGGTTTGCTGGCGTAAAAACTTGGCATCTTCAACAAACACTGGTTTTTGACGAGACACTGCACCGACGACCGATGGCACGCTTGCATCGTATCGGTTACGGATTCGGACTGTTTCGCGTTTTTCAAAGTCGACCCCATCAAGATGTTCAATGAAGGTGGTGACAAAGTGTTGGCGGGTTTGCTCGCCATCGCTGACAATATCAATCCCTGCATGGCGTTGTTCTTGTAAGGACAGACGCAATGCATCCTGTTTGCCTTCAGTTAATTGCTCATCTTGCAACTTCCAAGGTGACCAAAGCTTTTCTGGCTCTGCCAGCCAAGAAGGTTTCGGTAAGCTGCCAGCAGTTGAAGTCGGTAATAATATTTTCATAATCAATAATCTTGTTTATCTAGGTGAATAAAGTAATTAGTTTGCAGCCCATTGCTGAAGAATCTTTTGATAAGGCTTGATGAACTGTTCTTCAGTAAATTTGCCTTGTTTAATCGCCAACTGGCTGCGTTCTTCCCGGTCATAAACAATACGTGTTAATGAATAGTCCTGATGCTTTAAGCTTGGCTGGTAGGTTTTTCCTGCTGCCGAATTCGCGTTATAGATTTCTGGACGATAGATTTTCTGGAAAGTTTCCATCGTGCTAATGGTGCCGATCAATTCAAGATCAGTGTAATCATCAAGCAGATCCCCGCGATGATAAAACGCTAACGGTGCAACGCTATTTGGTGGCATGAAATAGCGAACCTTCAAGCCCATTTTCTCGAAATATTGATCCGTTAAAGAATATTCATCTTGTTGATATTCAACCCCTAAGACGGGATGTTGATTTGCAGTTTGATGATAAATTCTACTGCTCGAAACGCTCAGGCAAATTACAGGAGATTTCTGGAAATTACTGCTATACGTTTTTGAGTCCAAGAATGATTTAAAGATTTTCCCATGTAGCTCGCCATAGTTTTCTGGAAGGCTAAATTGCGGTTTATCTTTATTATGTTCTAGCAGTAATACGCTAAAATCATAATCACGGACATATGAGGAAAAATTGTTTCCTACGATGCCATCAATGCGTTGATTGTTTTTATGATCAACAATATTTGTTTTCAGGATTTCAATGGTAGGGAAGGTCTCACCTTTGCCTTCAACATCAATATCAACTGAAATAATTTCGAGCTCAACAGAATAACGGTCTGCTGTCGGGTTATCCCAATGTGCCAGACTATTAAAACGATTGTTAATCATCTTTAAGGTATTGCGCAGATTCTCTTGACGGCTTTCACCCCTCGCCAAATTGGCAAAGTTGGTGGTGATACGCGTATTGTCTGAGGGCTGATAGTTTTCATCGAAACTAATGCGCTTAATCGTAAATGTAAACTCTTTGCTCATGATGATCTGATACCCTAATTTCTGAGATAAAACCTTATTTCTGTGTTGCCCTTTCTGGATGTTCCAATTTTTTGGATCTTCCCAGTCAATCGGATTTTCAGTCTGTTCTGATGTTTGCCGAAGCAGTTCCATCAGAATCAACCCTCAGATTGTCTCGTATGAAGAGCATGAGTTAATTTATACTTGAAACATGACATGAATAAAAATGATTTTGTTTCAATGGAAAGTGAGTAAAATTCATGTTTGTGTGTTTCATTAGGCGTAGCGGGCATTTCACGACGATAGCGTGCCTATAATTTGAAGCCTCTGAACCTGAAATTATTCTGAGGTTTACTTTCAAAACGTATCACTTATAATTTCAGGCCAGCAGTATTTGCCTGACTTCTTCCTTTTTAAATCTCTTTCATTATGTCTTTATTTTCTCAGTGTTTAGAGCAGAAACGATTCTGTATTCTGGTGGAATATCTTTGCTCTAAGCGTGATACCTTGGCTGTAACACAAAGTCTGGCTGGCTTTCCGGCAATGATGACTTTGGCCGATCGCGTGCACAGTGACGAAGATCCAGCGCCATTAGAATTGGCACAAAGATATTCTTCTGAGATTGAAAAACTTCTACATTTTTCAGGTAAAGGTCGGGATATTAAAGAATTTGAACACTTTCTCGATCAGGCCGAGCAGCAGGGATATCACAATCTTCTTTTATTAACTGGAGATAAACTGAAGAACCATAATTTTGGGCGGGAAATTCCTGCACAACGCTCTCGTTATTTAGAGTCTGTGAGTGCTGTGATGGCAGCCAAACAACGGCATGTGTTTAATATTGGAGTGGCTTTTAATCCATTTAAATATACTGAGGCTGAGCGGGATGCCCAATATCTAAAATTGCATAAAAAGATAAAAGCGGGTGCGGATTTTCTGATTACTCAGCTTGGATTTGATCTGGATTGTCTTCAGCACAGCCAATCCTTTATCTCTCAGAATTATAACGAATTTCCTTTAATTGCCTGCGTAATGCCACTGACCTTAAAACGCGCGCAATTTATGGTGAAAAATCAGGTCGCTGGACTGGTGATTGCTCCACATATTGTGGATGTTCTTGAGTGTGAGTATGCGGCGGATCCTGTTCAGGCGGAAGCAAATGTCTACGCGCGTTGTGCATTGCAGATATTGATCTGTAAACATCTCGGTTATGTTGGTGTGCATTTATCGGCTTGTCATAAGCCACAAGAACAACAGAAACTGGAACAGTTTTTAAAGCAATTTGAAAGCTGGTCTTTAGAAGCTTGTGAAAAAGCATGGAAAGACCTGTGGAAAATTGATTCAGGCCTTGAGCTTAAACCTGAGCTGTCCACTTTTTCAAAACCTGTTTCCCAGATTCAAATTCTAAAATATAAGAAAATGCATTTAATGCACCACATTTTTTTTGTTTCTCAGGCTGCTTTAGGCGTGGGACGTTTTATTTTTAAAGCCAATTTCTGGAATAAACCACGACCGCAGCATCTTTTATTGAAAATGGAACATTGGAGCAAACAACAGCTGGTGGGTTGCGAAAGCTGTGGTCACTGCCGACTGGATGATACGCTTTATATCTGTCCTGAAACCTGCCCCAAAGGTCTTGCCAATGGTCCATGTGGCGGCACAACCCTAGATCGATGTGAATTTGGGGATCGTGAATGTATCCATTCAATCAAAGCCCGACTGGCAAAAAGCATAGATCAAACCGAGGTTTTAAGAAGCAAATTGATCCCAGCGATTTCAATTGAAACCCGCTATACCAGTTCATGGAAAAACTGGTTTAGCAATTCAGACTTAAATTGATTGGAGTCATTGGCTATACTTTTTTCTTCATGGAAAGATAGTGGTACAGTTGAAACGCCTTTAGTTTAGCTTACCCGATAGCAGATCAACTTGGTCTCGGGTAAAATCATTGTGCTTGAATACTCTGTAGTGGATGGAGCAATCAAAGCAAAAAATGCCAGCATAAAAATTTCAAGCTAGGATTGAGAAGAGTAGTTCAATATTTTTTAGTTCATCCAATCTTAGAAATTAATGCCAGTTTAATTTCCCCCCTGACAGTAATGTGGCTCCCAATACAATCGGCACATAAATGACAACGCCAACAATCGCTAAAGGCACAATAGCAACCCCAGTAGCGACATCTTTAGCCTTCTTCTTAAAATTACCCTGACGGCGGTGTTCCACTTTTTTCACAATAGAAATCGGATAAGGCTGTTTTAATTTATAGGGAATGGATTGCTGATTGGCAGCCTGTTGGTAAATTCGTCCAGAAAGCTCAACTAAGGCTACGGGATATTCACAGTTTTCAATTGGGATCAGCGCTGAAGTACAGTGTGTGGTTGTTTGTGTAAAGCCCAAGGACTTTAATTTTTGGTACTCATTGGTGGGTAGCAGGCCTATAGGTTGATTATAACGAAGTCTTAATGTGCTTTTAAATTGGCTATCAGATACCATTTCAAATTGTATTGGCATTTGATTCATTAAGAAGCGTTGCTCAGGACGAGTATTCTGAATAATATTAAAGACGGTTGCACCACCCTGATCCGCGATGTAGGTATAACGTTCTCCAGCAAAAACAATCTGCTGCTGGGTCGGGGTTACCATCTTCCCAATCGCTATAATTTTATCCTGAACCACTGGTTGGTATTCATATTGAGGCGGAATCGTTGAGCAAGCCGTTAAACTTGTCAGGGTCATAATAGTTAATATCTTTTGAGCCATATTTTGTGATATCTATTTTATTGAACTTATATCTCTTTAATTATAAATGAATTTCGCGAATTTCTCTCGTTGACTTTAGCTGAAGTAACTTTCACTAAAAATGCTTTTTTGATTCATGGGATTGAGAGGTCTTACTCATTTTATTCAGTATTACCTAAATCGATAGAGTGGGCAACTTGAGGAATCTTGGCTTAGGATTGGGTTGATTAGATGCTCTGCTTAGAGCATTAGGTATAGGGTTACTCGAGTTCCAGTTGATGATCGTCTTTGGTCACTTTAATTTTTAGTTTTTTATACTTACGTTTATTGGGATCAAGGGCTGAGTTTCTGATTTCATTTGCAAAACTTTGATCTTGCATGAGCTCTGTATAGGCTTTATAGCCAAGCAGGATTCGAGTCGGTTGATAACCATTTCTTTTAAAATAATGGTCAATCATCGCATTTAGCTCAGCTAAAAGAACTGATTTACTCATTCTTATCTCCTTAACGATCTTTGGGCGAAGAGAGTATATGGCTAAAAAATTCTGCTGAATATGAATTGAGATTTTGAAGGTGAGATTGTCATAAAAGGTTAATAAATAAGGTGGATTTTAACTGTGATGTGGATAACTCAAGATCTATCAACAATCAATCAATATCTTCTCTAAATCTGCTACAATTGCGCCAATTTTGAATTACCACTTTTTCAGTTCAAGTACATATTTATAAATGTGTACATAACTGTGTACATATTGAAGATTTTCCCTATGTTTAAAGAGCAATTAGCTAAAGAAGTCGCAAGTCGCAGGACTTTTGCGATCATTTCCCACCCCGATGCGGGTAAGACCACCATGACAGAAAAACTGTTGTTATGGGGTAAGGCAATTCAGGTTGCGGGTATGGTAAAAAGCCGTAAGTCTGACCGTTCTGCCACATCCGACTGGATGGAAATGGAAAAAGAGCGTGGGATCTCGATTACCACGTCAGTGATGCAGTTTCCTTATAAAAAGCACACGATTAACTTGCTGGATACGCCGGGACATGAAGACTTCTCGGAAGATACATACCGTACCTTAACGGCGGTTGACTCTGCATTGATGGTGATCGACGGTGCAAAAGGTGTCGAAGAACGTACCATTAAATTGATGGAAGTGTGTCGTATGCGCGACACGCCAATCATTTCATTCGTGAACAAAATGGACCGTGAAATCCGCGAGCCATTAGAGTTATTGGATGAAATTGAAAATGTTCTAAACATCCGTTGTGTACCAATCACATGGCCTTTAGGTATGGGACGTGACTTTGCAGGTGTATATAACCTGCTTGAAGACAAGCTTTATGTCTATAAGGCTGGTTTTGGTTCAACCATTACCGATATCGATGTTCGTGATGGTTATGATCATCCAGATATCCGTGAAAAAGTGGGTGAGTTGGCATGGGCTTCTTTTGAAGAATCTCTTGAGCTGGTTCAAATGGCCAATGAACCACTAGATCGTGAATTATTCTTACAAGGCAAGCAAACGCCTGTGCTTTTTGGTACCGCATTGGGTAACTTCGCGGTTGACCATGTTTTGGATACCTTTATTAACTGGGCACCAGAACCTAAAGCGCATCCAACCCAAGAACGTGTGGTTGAAGCGAAAGAAGAAGGTTTCACAGGCTTTGTCTTTAAGATTCAGGCCAATATGGACCCGAAACACCGTGACCGTATTGCCTTCATGCGTATTTGCTCAGGTAAATATGAAAAAGGCTTGAAAATGAATCATGTACGTATCGGTAAAGACGTTCGTATTAGTGATGCATTGACCTTCCTTGCGGGTGAGCGTGAGCATCTGGAAGAAGCTTGGCCGGGTGATATCATTGGTTTGCATAACCACGGTACGATCCAGATTGGTGATACCTTTACCAGCGGTGAAAACTTACATTTTACCGGTATTCCACACTTCGCACCTGAAATGTTCCGCCGTGTACGTTTGAAAGATCCTTTGAAATCGAAGCAATTGCAAAAAGGTTTGAAAGAGTTATCTGAAGAAGGTGCAACACAGGTGTTTATGCCACAAATCAGTAATGACCTGATTGTTGGTGCAGTCGGTGTGTTACAGTTTGATGTGGTCGCATATCGCTTAAAAGAAGAATATAAAGTGGACTGTATTTATGAGCCTGTGAGTGTTCATACGGTACGCTGGATTCATTGTGATGATGACAAAATCTTGAATGAGTTTAAGAAAAAGGCGCATGATCAGCTTTCTGTTGATGGTGGCGGTCACCTAACTTATTTGGCTCCAAGCCGTGTAAACTTGCAGTTGATGCAAGAACGTTGGCCTGATATCCAGTTCCGTAACACACGAGAACACTAAATTGCATAAAAACAGCTTCTAATTAGAGGCTGTTTTTAATTGAACGATCTAAAAATAAAGGATGATGAAATGAATGCTTTAAAACCACTTTTTGCTGTCAGTGTCTTGATTGGAATGATGGCTTTAACCGCATGTGATCATCCAGATAAAAATAAAGCCGATACCGCCGAAAGCAAACAGGCTGCGGCACCCGTCGAAAAAGCTGAAGTCCTGCCTTACTTAAATATGAAAGAGGTCAAGGCAGACTATGCTTTGCCATTTTGTGAAAAGAAAAACTGTATTGATGTCGATATCCAGACGGTAAAAACTCAGGACGAATGGCTAAATGCATGGATTGCAAAAAATCAGTCCAAAGTGATCCAGCAACAGATTGAACTGGATAAAAACCTGACCTTGCAACAAGCCATTAATGCCTATGTGAAAAAGTCAGATGAGTGGCAGGACAAGTATTCAAAAAATAAGGCCTATGAACTGCACCTGAATACCCGAATCGCTTCACAGCGCAATCAATATGTACTGTTACAAGTTGGGGTTAATGCCCAGCAAGAAGATATGGCAGTGAAAGATCGCTTCTATTTCTTTGTTGCTGATCGCAAGTTACAAAAGAGTCTTAGTGTGCTGGATGTGATCCAGAAAAATCAGCAAAATGCATTAAACGAAATTGTTCAGGCGCATTATCAACAGTGGATTGCAAAACAATCTGCAGAAGTAAAAAAACAGGTACCGAAAAAACTGTATTGGGGACAGGCGGACTGGTTCTTTGATGGGGAAGGCATTGGCTTACATTATCGTGCCAATGAAATCAGTAAAGATGCCCCACAACTGGATATTTATTTAACCACTGAACAGACTCAAAAAATGCTGCAAGCTGAAATTTATCAACGCATGTTTTGATTCCGTTTAGAACAGCTTTTTTGAGTTTCGTATAGAAATTGCATGTGCTTCTAGCAGTTTTGCACTAACTTCGATAGCATTTAAAAATCTTGTGTAATAACAATGCTTATAGGTCTCAGATGAAAACATTTTATAAATATAGCGTTCTTGCATGTGCTGTTTTGCTTGCAGCATGCCAGCCGAAATCAGAGCCAAAAGAATCACAGGATAAGCCGCAAAATCCACCTGCGGTACAGCAACAGGCTGAACCTGTTTTACAAGGGGAAACGGTTAAGATTCAGGTGAAATTACCTGAATGCAAAGGTAATACCTGCCCAGACTTTACTGTTGAACGCTTGCAAAGTAATTTCCCATTTATCGATCAATTACTGGATCAACAAATTCTTAACCAGCTTGGTCGGATGCTAGAGGTGGTTGATGCAGATACACCTGCGGCTTCAACACCCAAAAACACTGAATCTAAATCAGATCTGGACAGTCAGGCGCAGTTATATGCAGATTCATTTGTCAAAATTGATGAAGAGCTGAAAGCCTTAAGTAGTAGCCATCAAATCAGCTTAATGATCAAGCCGAAGATCTTACAGCCGAAAGGTAAGCTAGCCACAGTGGTGCTCAATAGCAGCAGTTATTTAGGTGGAGCGCATGGCGCAACCTCACAACGTTATTACAACTTTGATTTGGCAAATCAGAAACAGGTTCAGTTGCATGATCTGCTATTGCCAAAACAAAAAGCGACTTTAGACAAGCTGGCACATGAAGCATTTAAAACATGGATTGTGGATTCAAAGCTGGCTACTGATCCTAAAGAATATGAGCAAGCTTGGCCTTTTCAGCTGACAGATAATTTCTTATTGGGCGAACAGGGCTTGATCCTGCAATATGGTGAATATGACATTGGCCCTTATGTGGTGGGTTTACCGCGTTTGGTGATTCCATTTAGTGAATTACAAGGGGTATTAAAACCTGAATATTTACCAAAAGTGGACGCGCCAGCTGCATCTACACCTGTCGCAAATGAGAAAAAGTAAGCGCTAATGCAACTGTTCGATACCCATACCCATTTTGATGTTGCCGATTTCGATCATGATCGGCAACATCTGGCTGAGCAGGCCAAACGAGTTGGGGTCGATGCATTGGTATTAATCGGATTTCTACAATCACGATTTAATGACCTGATCCAGACACATCAGCAATTACAAAGCTGGGAGAATGTGCCGCAGTCTTATCTTGCGCCTGGATTACATCCATTTTATATCGAGCAACATCAGCCAGAACATTTACAAGATTTAGAACAGATTTTGCAGCAACATGATTGTGTGGCGGTGGGTGAAATTGGTCTGGATACTTTTTTAAAAGAACATAAACAGCCAGAATTATTTAGCAAACAACAGCATTATTTTATTGAGCAATTGCAACTCGCCAAGCAATATCAGAAACCGGTGTTATTACATATCCGTAAAGCACATGCTGATACGATTGCAATTTTAAAAACTCAAAAATTCAAATTGGGTGGGATTGCGCATGCCTTCAGCGGCGGTGTTGAAGAAGCCAAAGCCATGATCAAGCTGGGTTTTAAAATCGGCATCACAGGGCAAATTACCAATCCAAATGCCAAAAAACTGCATCAGGTGGTTCATGCTATTGGCCCAGAACATCTGGTCATTGAAACCGATTGTCCAGATATGACGCCGTTGTGCTGTCAGACGTCAACTGAACATCGAACCCGCAATACGCCTGTCAATTTACCTTATGTTTTAGGCAGTCTGGCGCAAATACTTGAGCGACCTCAAGCACAACTTGCCCAGCAACTCTGGCAAAACTCATGTGCAGCCTTGCATCTCGGATCACAATAATAATCCCGTTAAAAATAAGGTAACTAAAAGGGAACACATCCTTTTTCAAACAGGGTTACATTAAAGAAAGAACTTCATAATAAACAATCAGCCAATACTGGGAGGGTAACCTTATGGCCAGATATAGCAAAATCAATAGTTTCAATGCATTACAAACACTAACAGTCGGTTCGAAATCCTATCAAATTTTTAACCTCACCCGAGCCGCACAGACACTGGGTAATATTGACCGCTTACCCAAATCACTCAAGGTTTTGCTAGAAAATTTACTGCGCTTTGAAGATGGAAAAAGTGTAAAAGTTGAGCATATTCAGGCGCTGGTAGACTGGCAGAAAAGCAAACGCTCCGATCAGGAAATTCAATATCGTCCTGCTCGTGTATTGATGCAGGATTTTACTGGTGTTCCTGCCGTCGTTGATTTGGCTGCCATGCGTGCAGCAATGGCACAAGCAGGAGGGGATCCGAACCGTATTAACCCGCTTTCGCCAGTAGATCTGGTTATTGACCATTCCGTAATGGTGGATTATTTCGCCAATGATCAGGCCTTTGCCGAGAACGTTGAAATTGAAATGCAGCGTAATGGTGAGCGCTACCAATTCCTGCGTTGGGGACAGTCTGCATTTAATAACTTTAGTGTGGTTCCACCAGGTACAGGAATTTGCCATCAGGTTAATCTGGAGTATCTGGCGCAAGCGGTGTGGCTGGGAGAAGATGAAGGGCAAAACTTTGCTTTTCCAGATACCTTGGTTGGCACAGACTCACATACCACCATGATTAATGGATTGGGTGTACTTGGTTGGGGTGTGGGTGGGATTGAAGCTGAAGCGGCAATGCTGGGACAGCCTGTATCGATGTTGATTCCAGAAGTGATTGGTTTCAAATTGACGGGTAAATTGAATGAAGGCATTACTGCAACCGATCTGGTATTGACCATTACCCAGATGCTACGTCAAAAAGGTGTAGTGGGTAAATTTGTTGAATTCTATGGCGATGGTCTGGCTGATTTACCGTTGGCAGACCGTGCCACGATTGCCAATATGGCACCAGAGTATGGTGCGACCTGTGGATTCTTCCCAATCGATGAAGTCACACTCGGTTATTTAGCTCTGACAGGCCGCCAGCAAGAACGTATTGATTTGGTGGAAGCATATAGTAAAGCTCAGGGGCTGTGGCGTAATGCAGGCGATGAGCCTGTTTTTACCGATACTTTGAGTCTGGATATGGGCACGGTGCAAGCCAGTCTGGCAGGGCCGAAACGTCCCCAAGATCGAGTGTTGTTGTCTGATGTACCAAAAACCTTTAATGCCTTAATGGAACTGAACCTGAAACCTGCCAAAGAAGCCAAAGAGCGTCTGGAAAATGAAGGCGGTGGCGGTACGGCAGTAGAGGCCAAGAAAGCCAATCTTGCACATGAAGAACCATCTTGTACCATTGATGGAAAATCTTATCCTCTAAACGATGGTGATGTCGTCATTTCTGCGATCACCTCTTGTACCAATACCTCAAACCCAAGCGTGATGCTGGCTGCGGGTCTACTGGCTAAAAAAGCGATTGAGAAAGGCTTGCAGCGTAAACCTTGGGTCAAAAGCTCACTTGCGCCGGGCTCTAAAGTGGTGACGGATTATCTGGCAGCAGCAGGTTTAACGCCTTATCTGGATCAATTGGGCTATAACCTAGTGGGTTATGGGTGTACAACCTGTATCGGCAACTCGGGGCCGCTACCTGAACCGATTGAAGCAGCTATTCAATGTCATGACTTAAATGTGGCATCGGTACTTTCAGGAAACCGTAACTTTGAAGGACGTGTGCATCCATTGGTGAAAACCAATTGGCTGGCATCACCACCATTAGTCGTTGCTTATGGCCTAACAGGCAATATCCGTACTGATTTAACCACGCAACCAATTGGACAAGGCAAAGATGGGCAAGATGTTTATCTCAAAGATATTTGGCCAAGTCAGTCTGAAATTGATGCCGTATTACAGAAAGTGAATACTGACATGTTCCATAAGGAATATGCGGCGGTCTTTGATGGAGATGCGACATGGCAAGCGATCCAGATTCCACAGAGCCAGACTTACGCTTGGCAAAACAACTCAACCTATATCCGCCATCCTCCATTTTTTGAGGAAGTTAACCAGCCGCCGAAAGCCATCCGCAATATTGAACAGGCGAATATTCTAGCTGTGCTGGGAGACTCGGTTACAACGGACCATATCTCACCTGCGGGTAATATCAAGAAAGATAGTCCTGCTGGACGTTATTTACAGGATCAGGGCGTTGAGCCGAAAGACTTTAACTCTTATGGATCGCGACGTGGTAACCATGAAGTGATGATGCGCGGTACCTTTGCCAATATCCGGATTAAAAATGAGATGCTTGGGGGAGAAGAGGGCGGTAATACGCTTTATATCCCGACAGGCGAAAAGATGGCGATTTATGATGCCGCCATGCGTTATCAGCAGCAACACACGCCATTGGTCATTATTGCTGGTAAGGAATATGGTACGGGGTCGTCACGGGACTGGGCTGCCAAAGGAACCAACCTACTTGGCGTTAAAGCCGTTATCGCAGAAAGTTTTGAACGGATCCACCGCTCGAATCTGGTGGGAATGGGCGTGTTGCCATTGCAATTTGTAGATGGACAAACTCGCCAATCCTTGAACTTAACTGGGCATGAAGTTATTTCTATTCATGGCTTGTCCGATGATATCCAACCGCATCAGACACTCGATGTTGAAGTGGTTCGGGAAGATGGCAGTCAGGCCAAATTTAAAGTGCTCTGTCGAATCGACACCTTGAATGAGGTGGAATACTTTAAGGCAGGCGGTATCTTGCATTATGTATTACGCAATTTGATTGCTGCTTAGTTTGATATGGCCCTGTAAATTTACAGGGCTTTTTTTTTCACATCAAAATTTAGCTAAATCTGAATAACTTCTTCAAGCTAAAGTTCGGCTTCAACGACCAAACACCCCATCGATTAAAATATAATGAGTCCTTCTCGAAGAAATCACTCGATTCTTTTCTGTGAAGTTTTAATACTTCAGCGCCTTCTTCTACAGAAAAAGTTTGTTTCTCTAAAAGTGTTGGGTTTTCTATAAGGAGATAGAGTAAAAACTGATTCAAAATATATGATGCATGTTCTACTTTTAAGTCTATACATCCATCAGATTTTCCAAATTGATGCATGCCACAAGAATAAAGCGAGTCCTGATCATAAACAGTTGGAATAAATGCCTTATATAAATCAAATAGATTCTCTGCATCGAACTTTAGCCAATCAGATCGAAGATGAGTTATTCCAGATGTTTCAATTTTAATGGCTAAGCCACCCGCTTTGAGTAGAGCCTGACCCAATAATAAAGCTTGTTGTGCTAACGCTATTGATCCAGCTTCGCAAATCACATAAATGACCATATGATGTTGTTCGATTTCTTGTAATTCTCGCTCTGAAAAACGATTCATACTCTGCTGTCTAAATACCTGACTGACGTTAGGATCATTTTGATATTCTTCAATTTCAGCAAAATAATCACTGGTTAAAGATTTAATAATTACGCCTGCGTAAATATATCCTGTGTCATGAGTAAGGAGAGCATGTAATAAGTCTTGATGATTTTTCCAGATACCAGGAATACATAGGATAATATTCTGTTGATCTTGTTTATTCATAATTATGTTTTCGAATGCATTATTTTTTATCATACAATAATCCTTATTAATTTCCTTTTTTATTTATGATGAAATGCATTCTAATAACTTGAGTTAGGTTGTTGGGCTAGTTACTTTTTTAATAAAATCTATTTCGTATTAAGTTCTTATGCCAAGATATAGCTAGGAGCGGATTAATCTCTAAAATAAGAGTTAAAAATGAAAGGTTAATTTCCTTATTTTTTTATTTAAATTTTAGCGGTTCAGAGTTAAGGTGTTTTTAATTAATCATTAAGGATGATGGCTTTGAATCAGCTGCCACGATATGTTTATTATTTATTGGTTGCACAAGCATTTAATTTAATTGCAGCAGTATTATCTGTAACGGTTTCAGCAATTGTAGGGTTAAAACTTGCACCCACGCAGGTCTTAGCGACAGTGCCCTATGGTTTGCAGTTTTTAGCGATATTAATGACTACCTTTATCTTTTCATTTTTAATGAAAAAGCTAGGGCGACATCTGGTGTTCCAGTTGGGATGCATTTGTCTGTTTCTGGCAGGTGTGTTTGGTTATCTTGCCTTACAGACTGAGCAGTTTTATTTATTGTGTCTCAGTCACTTTTCACTCGGTTTATTCATTTCTACGGCTAACTTTTACCGCTTTGCTGCCTCGGACCGTCTGGCATCGGATTTAATCCCGAAAGCGACGGCGATGGTCATTTCTGGTGGTGTAGTTGCCGCTGTGATTGCACCGATGTTAGCGATTCAGTTTCAACAGGTACAAGGCTTACCTGATTTTACTGCGATCTATTTAATTTTTAGTGTATTGGCTGTGCTGTTATCGCCAATTTTGTATTTATGGAATCAGAAATTTAAATTACAGCAGGCGCAGCACGTTGTGACTGATAACATACAGCGCGCTAAATTACCGATTAATCTGATTGTTGCGGCTGTGATCAGTGGGGCATTTGCCTATTATGTGATGAATGTCATGATGATTATGTCCTCCTTGCATTTAAAGGAGCATCATTCATTTCATTACGCTTCGATCTCTATCCAGCTCCATGTCTTGGCCATGTTTATTCCTTCTTTCTTTGTGTCTAAGCTGATTCAACGTTGGGGAACGCATCGTACGATCTATGCGGGTTTTATTTTACTGATGCTATCCTCTTTGATTCCAATGCTTGGACAAGAGGGGCTTTATATTAATGCGGCCCTGATTGTATTGGGTGTGGGCTGGAACTTTGCATATTCTGGTGCCTCTACCTTACTGGCTGGATTAAATGATCAGCAAAAGCATCGTGTACAAGGTATGAATGAAACAATCATTGCCTTATGCGCAACTTTAGGTGCTTTCCTGCCAGCACCGATTTTGACTCAGTTGGGCTGGGTGAATGCCAATCTGCTGGCGCTATTGTTGAGTGCTGCTATTTTTGTGGTCTTGCTGATGTTAAGCCGACGCCACCAATTCGCGGGCAAAGTCTCATCTTCCTAACCCAAACCGCGTGAAACACGTTAAAATAGTGCTTTGCTGAAATGTATAGATCACCACTGTTATGACCGATGTACCTGTAAATGATGAATATGACCGCCGTTTTGCTGGTGTTGCCAAAATTTATGGAGAAAGTGCATTTGCCCATTATGAGCAAAGCCATGTCATGGTCATCGGGATTGGTGGTGTAGGAAGTTGGGCCGTCGAAGCACTGGCACGTACGGGAATTGGTGAGCTCACGTTGGTGGATATGGATGTCGTTGCGGCATCGAATATTAACCGTCAATTGCCTGCAATGAGTTCAACACTGGGACAAGAGAAAATTGAAGTGATGGCTGAACGTTGCCGTCAAATTAATCCACGCATGAAAGTGAATGTGATTGATGACTATCTCACACCAGAAAATGTCAAAGAAATATTAGATCCAGTTCCGACGATCATTTTAGATTGTATTGATGACGTCAAAGCCAAGCTTGCCTTGATGTTGCATTGTCGCTTTAACAAGATTCCCTTGATTGTTTCGGGCGGTGCAGGCGGTAAGCTGGACCCACTGAAAATTCGTGTCGCAGATTTGTCGAAGACCGAGCAAGATCCGATGTTGGCAAAGTTGCGTACTCAACTTCGTTCAATGGGGATTTGCAAAAAGCCAAAAGAGAAGTTTGGTATCACTTGCGTTTATTCGATCGATAATCCATTTTCGAGCGCAGAGGTGTGTCCAAGTGCTGGTCTACGTTGTGGTGGCTATGGTTCTGCAGTGGTGGTGACGTCAAGCTTTGCGATGGTTGCCGTTGCGGAAGTCCTGAAAAAACTGGATAAGCTCAGGACTTAAATCTTCTGAACGATTAAGCTTGTGGATATTGCGGTGCTAAGCGGTAATAGCTGTAAGTAACATTTGGATCTTTATAAACGTCATAGCTGCGTTGCTTATAGTCAGACACCCATTGTGAACCTGTGAAGCCTGCAATATGGCCGTAACGATGTTTTTTGGTGCGGTGAATAATATAAATATCACCTGGCTGAGGGTTATTAAAATCAGGCGTAATTTGTTGATAGCCGATTTGTTTTAAGGTGCCACCCCAGTCTGAAGCTGCGACAGGGTGTTGTACGATTTTAGCCCCTGCAGATTGTAAAGCGATTCTGACGAATTTGGCACATTGAGATGAGCTGCGATACGATGCTCTTTTAGCGAGCTTTTGAGAGAATTTATCTACATCAATCCCTGCTACTGATGGAGGCTTCGGCATTTCTCGATAAGGAATAACCACCTGTTGCGAGGGTGGGTGAATCATACTGTGATCAACTGAAGGTACATCATAAATCATTGTGAATCTCTACCGCATTTTCAAAACAACTGAACGTGTGCCAGAATCTATTACGCGGCACATAGTAAGCGATAAAATTCAAAAAAACCAAAATGTAATGTAATAATATAACAATTTTTGCGATTTATAATGAAATCTTAATGAAGATTTTTTGAAGATTACCTTAATTATAAAGAAGTTAAGTTCGACCCCAGAAAAAATTTCAGATTTGTAAAATCATATTTCACAGTGTGATTAAGTTGGCGTTTTTTTGAAGCATCAATCAGGGTTGATGCTCTTTTAGGTAGTCTTCGGTACGTTGCATGGCGGCCTGAATATTTTGAATGGCATTTTCAATATCACTAATCGTTTTTGCATTGCCACCACTGAGCGCCTGACGCCATTTTCTTGCACCTGGCAAGTTCTGGAATAGACCTAAAATATGGCGTGTGATAATGGATAATGGTGCACCCTCTGCAACACGTTGATGAATATACGGCATCATCTGTTGCATGATTTCGAAACGATCAGGCGCCTCTAGATTCCAGAGTTGTCCCATTTCTGCAAGCAGGTAAGGGTTGTGATAGGCTTCACGCCCAATCATCACCCCATCAACATGCTGTAAATGTTGCTGAGTTTCTTCAAAGGTTTTAATGCCACCATTGATTTCAATGGTCAGGTGAGGACGTTCCAGTTTCAGACGATATACATCTTCATAACGTAGAGGTGGCACATCACGGTTTTCTTTCGGTGAGAGGCCCTGCAAGATCGCAATACGCGCATGCACGATAAAATGGGTACAACCCGTTGCCGCTACAGTATCGACAAAATGCAGCATTTCTTCATAAGACTGCATATCATCAATTCCGATACGGTGTTTTATCGTCACAGGAATTGATACGGCTTTTTGCATGCTATGAATACATTCGGCGACCAGATTAGGTTCCGCCATTAAGCATGCACCAATTTTATTATTCTGAACGCGATCACTTGGACAGCCGACATTTAAATTGACTTCATCATAACCCCAGTCCTCTGCCATTTTGGTACAGGTTGCGAGTTCTTGTGGATTCGAGCCACCCAGTTGTAACACGATCGGGTGTTCTTCTTTGTTGAAGTCAAGATGACGATTGGCACCACCGTAAATAATCGCACCCGTTGTCACCATTTCGGTATAGAGCACCACATTTGGATTAAACAGGCGTGCAAAGAAACGATAATCTTTAGTTGTCCAATCCATCATTGGCGCAACGGAAATACGTGGCTTTAATGATTCTAGTGATTGCATAAAGGGCTCTCGGATGTGGACAAGAAAAGAAAGGGCAGCATTATACGAGTTTTAAGAAAATTTCACCAATGCTCATCCCGATCACTTCAATTTTTAAGCATCAATAGGAAGATTCAAGACGCTATAATCTTGTTTTGCTTGATCGTAAGATAATCTATAAAACTAAATAGCATGCAGGCAAAGACCAGACTGAAGCCTGCCAGACAGGTTGCACTCCAGCCGCCATGATTCCATGCAAAAATCCCTAACGCTGAACCGCCAGCGCCGCCAGTGAAGTAGGCTGTCATATAAATGGCATTAATCCGTGATTTGGCATCGGGTCGTAAACGGAAAATAATACTCTGGTTACTGGTATGGACTAATGCTAAAGCCAACTGGATCAATGCAAAACCAAGAATATAGCTCACTAAAGCCGTTTGACCGAAATAGAAAAATATCCAGCTGAGAATGAATAAGGCACAACCGATCCAGGTCAGTCGGCTGGTATAGCCCTGATCTGCATATTTACCAATATATTGGGTAGAAAGCGCCCCAAAAATACCGACCAGCGGCACCATACCAATCAGCAGGTCTTGTAGATGATGGGCTGAAGTCAATAATAGGGCGATGGTTGAATATAAAATACTGACTGCTGCAAAGGCAAAACCACCCGCAAGTGCGCGTAACACCAAGCGCTTTTCCTTTTTAAGCAGTTGTGCCATGGAGACAAAAACCTGACCATAATTCAGCTTCATACGCATGACATACGGCAGACGGCTTTTTAAGGCATAGGCCAGAATCAGCATTAAAATGCCACTCACCACATAGATGACTTTCCAGTGAAACAGGTTGGAAAACAAGCCTGCGAGACTGGTTGAAAGCAAGATGCCGACCAGTAAACCACTCATTAAAAAGCCAATCACTTCTCCTGTTTTTTCAGGTTTTACCGTCATGGTCGCAAGTGGAATCAGCACTTGAGCTGCCACTGAAAATAGCCCAGCCATCACGGTGCCAAGCCATAACATTGGTAAATTTACTGAAAATGCACTGATGAATAAGCCAACAGCACATAACCCCATGAGTAAAGGAATAAATCGGGTTTTATTGACCACATCGCCCATTGGAACAATGAACAAAAGACCGAGTGCATAGGACACTTGAGCAAAGGTTACGGTCAGGGCAGCTTGACCTTCGGTAACAGAAAAGTATTGTTGAATCGAATGAATCAATGGCTGACTATAATAGTTGGCACCCGCACATAAACCGCACGCTGCTGCCATAAACCAAAGTAAAGTTTTATTTTGACTGATATCTTCTTGGGGGATAGACATAGGATTCTCTATTCTGATTTATGCGGTATAAGCGGTGGCTTCGATTTCGACTTGCATGTTTTCTAGGGCTAGCGCAGGTACAGGAATCAGGGTGCAGACAGGAAATGCTTGATCTTTCCATAAGCTTTGCATGATAGCTACCAGCGCCTGAAGCTTATCAGAATCATGATCGACGACCAGAATACGTAGCACGGCAATATCTGACAGTTGCGCTTGGGCTGAAGCTAATGCCTGCTGAATATTATAGAAGACTTGTTGTACCTGTTGGTCAAAATATTCAGAAAGCTCGCCATTTTTATTTTCTCCACCCTGACCTGCAATATGAATAATACGCATATTGGGTTTTATAATTGCGACATGACTATAGCCATTGCTACGCGGGTCATAGAGCGCATCGGGATTGATCAGTTGAAATGCATCTGTATGGGGCTGATTCATGGCTAAAACTCATTCTGGTTGCTGTGGTATGTTAGTATCAAAGCTCAAGTTAACTAGAGGTCAAGCAGATTTTGAAAGAACAATTACAGACTTGGCTGAGTATTGGCGAACTGGCGAAAAGAAGTGGTGTTTCAGTGCCAACCATTCGTTTCTATGAAGAAAAAGAATTGATCTGGGGTACGCGAACAGCAGGCAATCAACGTCGTTATCAACGGGCCATGTTGAGAAGGATTGCAATTATTAAAGCAGCCCAGCAAGTCGGGATTAGCTTGCAACAGATTAAAGAGACCTTTGCGACCCTACCTAAGCAGCAAGTTGCCACAAAAAAAGATTGGCAAATCATGTCACAACAATGGCAGGGACAGCTTGATCATCAAATTATGATGTTGCTACAGTTACGTCAACAACTGGATCAATGTATTGGCTGTGGCTGCCTGTCATTGGAGCAATGTCCGTTACGAAACCCAGAAGATTGTCTTGCAGAAGAGGCGATGGGGGCACATTTTCAGGAAATTTTACTGTTGCTAAACCAGAATGATGAAGCAGATCATTTAACTGTTTAATTTTTGCACCAATACTGTGCAAAAATACGGCTTTTGCTAGACAAAACGATACAAATATCACTTGAAAAAATGCCTACTCAAGTTTTTACATTTCTTTTTGGTTTTTCTTAGGGTTCATATCAATTCAATTCAAATTTATTGATAAGGGAATTTGTCATTTCATCACAAGTGATCCAGCAAGTATTGCTGACACATTCATAAAGAAGTCGCCGAAACGACCAAGAGAAAACGGAGATAAGCCAATCCCACTCTCTACCGGCATGTCTATGATGCTGATTCAACCCATTATTTTTGAACAACCAGAATAAAGAGCAAAGTGCTATAAATGGAACTTGGTTCAAGGCTGTTCAAGATAAGGATGATGTGTGGATTTGTTGAATAAATACGGCGTAGACATGCCTTTTAATAGGGAATACTGCGTTTAAAACTGAACAGATGATGATTAATACTGATCAAAATTTCATATTGAGAATATATGAGTGGAGAGGTTTGCTTTACAAAAAGTCAAACATGCTGAGCATACAAGTTTTCAATATAAATGTGAATCATCAGTTCAAAATATGGGTATTTATTAAATAAATATTGGGTGGAAATTTAAAAAACTTCCATTAGAATCCAAATTTCTACAAAGAATACTCCTGGGGGAAACATTGCTATTTGCGATGTTTACTTAAGAAAAACTAGCTTGAGGGACGCTCATGCAGATCGGAATCCCAACCGAAACTGTCGCTGGTGAAAGTCGTGTAGCGGCTACACCGGAAACAGTAAAGAAGTTGATTAACGCAGGTCATAGCGTTGTCATTGAACGTGGTGCTGGTGTTAAAGCTGCGTATATTGACAGTGCTTATGAACAAGTTGGCGCAACCATTACGGACGATGCATATACAGGCAGCCAAATTATTTTGAAGGTACGTGCCCCTAAAGGCGATGAAATTCAAAAACTTGCGGCGAATACGACTGTGGTTGCAATGTTTGACCCTTATCGCAATCCAGAATTAGACCAGTTTGCTACTCAGCAAGTGTCTGCTTTTGCTTTAGAACTGCTTCCACGTACGCTGTCACGCGCACAAAACATGGATGTACTTTCTTCTCAGGCAAACTTGGCAGGCTATAAGTCTGTATTGTTAGCAGCGGCTGAATATCAACGTATGTTCCCAATGTTAATGACGGCAGCAGGTACAGTAAAACCTGCACGTGTTGTGATTATGGGTGTTGGTGTTGCTGGTCTTCAGGCGATTGCAACTGCGAAACGTTTGGGTGCTGTTGTAGAAGCAACAGACTTACGTCCGACCGCAAAAGAGCAAGTTGAATCTTTAGGCGGCAAATGGCTAGACGTGCCAATGTCCGATGAAGAAAAACAACGGGCTGCTGAAGCTGCGAAAAGCGGTTATGGTTGGCAGCCGGGTGAGCAATACATCAAAGATCAAGCTGCGATTGTAGATAAAGCGGTATCAAATGCTGACATCGTAATCACTACTGCATTGATTCCAGGTCGTAATGCTCCGCGTTTAATTAAAGCTGAAACCGTTGCCAAAATGAAACCGGGTTCTGTCATTTTAGATATGGCAGTTGAGACGGGTGGTAACGTTGAAGGTTCTAAAGAAGGCGAAACTGTAACAACTGAAAATGGTGTGAAAATTTTGGGTATCCCAAACATTCCTGGCACGGTTGCAACAGAAGCATCGGCATTGTATGCGCGTAACGTTTTTAACTTCCTTGAGACATTATTCGACAAAGAGAAAGGCTTTGCGATTAATCAGGAAGATGAAATCCAGAAAGCGTTACTTGTGGCACATGGCGGTCAAGTACTGCTCAAGCGCGGTTAAGGAGAGTTCTCATGGTTGAAACGATTACAATTTTCGTCCTTGCCATCTTCGTAGGTTATTACGTGGTGTGGGGCGTAACACCTGCATTGCATACACCTTTAATGGCGGTAACCAACGCGTTGTCTTCAATTATTGTGGTTGGTGCGATGATCCAGACCGTGGGTATGCCTGCGATTGGTGTTGATGCAAATGTTGCATTCCAAAGTGTCAATGTGGTGAGTGTGCTTGGTGCGATTGCTGTGTTCTTGGCGAGCATTAACATCTTCGGTGGCTTTGCTGTAACTGCTCGTATGCTTGAAATGTTCAAGCCGAAGCAAAAGAAAAAAGAGGGCTAAGCGATGGAATTCATTCGAGACTATGCGGATTGGTTCTACCTGATTGGTGCTGTCCTCTTTATCTTAACCTTACGTGGTTTGTCTGGCCCTAAGACTGCAATTGCAGGTAACCGTTACGGTATGATCGCAATGGCGATTGCTGTTGTGACGACTTTCTTTGTCGCTGAACATCCAGTGGTTTGGATGATTGGTGGTGCAATGGTGTTAGGTGCTGTTGTTGGTATCGCACGTGCGAAAACTGTTCCAATGACACAAATGCCTGAAACTGTAGCATTGATGCACTCTTTGGTCGGTTTGGCTGCGGTATTGATTGCGATTGCTGCGATCTTGCATAACAACCAGCTCACTGCATTGTTTGCGCAAAATGAAGCTGCTTTAACGGCTGCGGGTGTTCAACATGCACATATGAGTTCAGTTCATTTATTTGAATTGTTCGTAGGTTGCTTCGTTGGTGCGATTACATTCACTGCATCTGTATTTGCTTATGGTAAATTGGCTGCAAAGAAATGGGCAAAAACAATCTCTGGTGCATGGGTTAAACCTGTTCAGGCCATCATCTTTATTGCAATGCTGGCGTGTGGTTTCTACTTCTTTACCACAGGCAACATGACTGCATTCTGGGCAATGACAGCACTTGCACTTGCATTTGGTTGGGTATGGATTGCGCCAGTGGGTGGTGGTGATATGCCAGTCGTGGTTTCACTGTTGAACTCATTCTCTGGTTGGGCAGCGGCAGGTATTGGTTTCACACTTGAAAACAATATGTTGATCGTTGCGGGTTCATTGGTTGGTTCTTCTGGTGCGATTCTTTCTTACATCATGTGTAAGGCGATGAACCGTTCAATCATCAACGTATTGTTTGGTGGTGCAATGGGTGGTGCAGCAGTTGCGTCAGCAGACAAAGGTGAGCAAGTTCAACGTAACCACCGTTCTGGTTCAGCAGATGATGCAGGCTTCCTGATGTCAAATGCAGACAGCGTTGTGATTGTACCGGGTTACGGTATGGCACAAGGTCGTGCACAGAATGCTGTTAAAGAGTTATGTGAAATCTTGAAAGAGCAGGGTGTAAAAGTTCGTTTTGCGATTCACCCAGTTGCGGGCCGTATGCCTGGTCACATGAACGTATTGTTGGCAGAAGCAGATGTTGCGTATGAAGACATCTTGGAAATGGATGAGATCAACTCGGACTTCCCTGCAACAGACGTGGTACTTGTGATTGGTGCGAACGACGTTGTTAACCCGGCTGCGAAAGATGATCCAAGTTCACCAATTTATGGTATGCCGATCCTTGAAGCGCATAAAGCACGTACGATCATGGTGATCAAACGCTCTATGGCGACAGGTTATGCTGGCCTAGACAATGACTTGTTCTACAATGAAAAAACCATGATGATCTTTGGTGATGCCAAGAAAGTTGTGGAAGATATGACGAAAGCAATCAATGGTGGCGGGCACTAATCCGCTTCACTCAAGATTGTAAAAGCCACCTTCGGGTGGCTTTTTTTATTTAAAGTTATTTGGGTTTAAATAAACTTTTCAACAAGATTCATGGACTGTTGATAGAGGTCACGTGCCAGCTGCTGATTTTTGGCATGTGAAGATTTCCAGTCAGGCATATGTGCGCTCACATATTCCCCATTACGCTTTGCCCATTCATTTCCAATCGCCATTTGGGTAATCAGCCTTGCAGGAACAGAAGTTGGAACTAAGCCGAGTTTCATTGCTGCATAAATAGGTTTAGGTAGGTCGCGATAAATATCAGAGGCAACCCCACCAGGGTGTAAGGCATTATTGGTGATTGAGCTATCTGCCAGTTGTTCTGCTAGGGCATTACTCAGCAATAAATTGGCAAGCTTGGATTGCCCATAATAAAACAGGGGATTATAAAAACCTTCTGCACGGAATTTATTGGGTTTGATTGAACCTACCCAGTGTGCAATCGAGGCTAAATGGACAATCCGTGCTTGAGGAGATTGTTTTAAAACAGGAAGCAGTTTTTGCGTCAATAAAAAATGACCCAGATAATTGACACCAAATTGTTGCTCGAAGCCATCGGCTGTTAGCTGTTTAGTCTTGGCAAATAAGCCTGCATTATTGATCAACACATCCAGCTTGCCGTAACGATCTGCGATTTCATCGGCTGCTTTTCGGGTAAGTTCAAGGCTGTTGAGGTCGAGGGAGATAAGATCGACTTGTCCTTGGTCGAGTGCACGTAACTTGCTTTGTGCTTCTTGCGCCTTTTGTGGGTTTCTGCATGCGAGAATTACGTGTTGCCCTTGTTTAACCAACTGTTCTGCTGTGGCAAAACCAATGCCAGTATTGGCACCTGTAATCAGTATTTTCACTTCCTGTACTCCAGTTATGCTATTTATTGGTGAGATTTCAATTATCTGTATAGTGCTGGAATTTTGACAATTTGTCATGTCAAAATTAAGGGCGGGTGATAACTGGTATTTGCTGGCCCTTAAGATGGTAAAGATGTTTTTTTTTGGGGATTATGTTTTTCTGATAATTTTTTGAAGGGGGAGTTAGTCGAAATAAGTACTCTCAGGTAGTTCTTGTCGTAACTCAAAAAATTGGTGGATTTGTGTTTCTGTAACACGAGCTGTCGAAATAGGAGGTAATTCATTTCTACCAAAGAATCCAACTTCAGACGTTTCAATACTTGGTTTTAACTCACCTCCAATGAGTTCACACCAAAAGAAAGCCTTATACACATGTAAAAACATGGCTGGATGAGGATGTTTTCTTCGATCTGTGAGTGCCAGTAATCTAGTTGCTTTAACTTCTAATCCTGTTTCCTCTAACACTTCTTTTTCAGCATTCTCGGCTGCTGAATAGCCAATATCAGCCCAGCCGCCCGGAATAGACCATAAGCCATCTTGTGTTTCTTTGGCTAATAAGAGTTTATTGTCTTTAAATACAACTGCACGTACATCTATTTTAGGTGTTGCATATCCGACATCTTGAAGCACATCTTCAATAAAGTCTTGAGTGTCAATTTCTTTTAAATCAATTAACGTGCGGACATAATTGATAATTTGGTCGTAACGTTCTTTGTCATAGACATCTTTTGAGTAGTACAAACCTGTTTGCGCGAGTCCAGTAATTTTGTTGAGTGTTTCAATCCATTCTGTTGAATCTTTCATATTGTTTTAGATTTAATGGGTGATGGGTGTATTTATACTAGCATTGTTGTGTTGATTGGCAATCAGAAGAAAGAGTTGTGAAGCTGGAGAAAGGAATAATAAAAACTGTGTGAAAGAGATTCTCGTGGGGAATCTAAATATAAAAAAAGCGACCGATTCGGTCGCTTTTTTGGAGAGCTTTACGCTACAGATTCGGGTGCACGCCATAAGCTTTCTAGATCATAGAACTTACGCGCGGTTGGTAACATTACATGTACCACAACGAAACCGAGATCGATTAAGATCCATTCGGCATCGCGTTCACCTTCGACACCGATTGGGCGGAAACCTGCTTTACGTGCTTCATCAGCAACATTATCTGCAAGGGCTTTAACATGACGAGTCGACGTACCGCTTGCAATTACAATTGCATCGGCAACATTGCTGATCGTACTTACGTCAAGTTCAAGAATATCTTTGGCTTTTACATCAGTGAGAGCTTCATGTACAACTTTAAGGCAAGCTTGTACATCTTTGTTCGCTGTTTTGATTTTTAGGTCGTGAGAATTAGAAGCGCTGGGCGATGGTTCTAAATTCATAGAGGGTATATTTTCCTGACAATTGCTCATTGTCAAATATACCGTTTTTCTCTAAAAAGTTCAAATTTTAGCAGTAACAGTTTATGTATTCACATCATTGGAAAAGTACTTCTTTTTCCATGCAAAAGATTGATCTGACTGGGTTTTTGGTCGATATTCCGCCGCAATAAGACCTCGATAGTCACTTTGTAGCAACCAGTCAAAGATCTGTTTATACGGGATATTTCCTGTATCTGGCTCGTGGCGACCGGGACAGTCGGCAAATTGGATATGTCCAATCTGGTGTAGATTTTCTTGTAGCCCAGCTAAAACATCTTCACCCATCATCGCCATATGGTAGCAGTCATATTGCATTTTTAAGGCAGGGTGGTGGACGGCCTCCAGCATTTCCTGACCTTGTGCAATGTTCTGGATCAGAAAGCGTGGCATATCCGTACCATTAATCATTTCAAAAACAGGCTCAATTCCTTGCTCGGTGAACATGTGGCAAGCAAGCTTCAAGTTGCTGGCCAGTGTATTGAGGCAAGGCAGCAGATCTGCATCCAGCGGTTGTTTGCCTGCCAGAATATTGACCCGCGGGACATTGAGTGCATTGGCGTAACGAATCGCCAGTTCAAGTGCTTGATGGAATTCAATTTCGCGGCCGGGAATCCCTGCTAGGCCATTACCGCCTTGCATTAGGTCGCCAGCAGGAACATTGATCAGGCATAAAGAAAGATTATATTGTTCGAGTTGGGTGCGGATATCAATAATGTCTAATTCATAAGGAAATTGAATTTCAACCTGTTGAAATCCGTGTGCATGGGCTAAAGCAAAACGCTCAATTAAAGGGACTTCCGTAAAAATCATTGATAAATTGACTGCGAGATGGCTCATATTCTGACTCCCTGAATCAATAGACCCTGTTTATTGTTCTATAACTTTGATAATAGTAGCTAAATCCTTCTCGGCAAAGCCATTTTCTTGGTGGGCTTGTAACTGTAGTAGAGCTTTTTGTGCCACAGGTATCTTTAAGTTAAAACTTTGTGCGAGTTGTAGTGCATTGTTGAGGTCTTTTGACAAAGTTTGCACTTTCCATTGCACAGGTTCAAAGGTATCAGTCGCCATACGAGGAGCAAGAATCTGGAACGGTTTTGAGTCGGCAAAGCCGCCTGCAAGGGCGGGTGCCAGTAGTGTGGTGTCCACGCCAGCCTGATCTGCCAGTGCCACCGCTTCAGCAATTAAAGTGCTGTTGGCAGCTACAATCAGTTGATTACAAATCTTGGTGGCCTGACCTGTGCCAGATTCACCCATACGGGTCACCCGCTGAGAAAGAACTTGATAAATTGGACCAAGTTGCTGGATGGTTGCTGCATCTCCACCCGCAAAAATGACTAAGCTTCCTTGTTCAGCACCCATGGTTCCGCCTGATACAGGAGAGTCAATCCATGTCACACCCTGTTGCTGTGCTGCTTGTGCGAGGTTTAGCGTAGCGGCAACGGACAAGCTGGAAAAATCAATAATGATTTGCTGCGCTTTTAGCTCGGGTTGAATCTGGGAAAAGACACTTTGAACTGCCTGATCATCTGCCAGACAAGTCAGAATGACGGGATAATTTCCAATTTCTTTCAATTCTAGACTTTGAGCACCTTGTTGGATCAGTGCTTCACATGCATGTGGGCTACGGTTCCAGACTGCCACGCGATAACCCGATTGCAGTAGCCTGCTCGCCATACGTGTCCCCATTAAACCCATACCTAGAAATGCGATTGGTGTTTGTTGATTAACATGCATGTGAATGTACTCTGGTTGTGCTTATTTATATTGACGAGGCAGGAATTCAACCTCTGGATTTTTGTCTTTCTTACGCGCAAGACTGCTATTTTTACCTAATAGTAGTTTAAGTTGCCAAAGCTTTTCTAGGCGTAATGCTTTTTCAGGTTGGTGTTCCATTGCATCCAGAACGCGTTTTGCTGCCATAATCGCATCTGGTGAACGCTGTAAAATCTCTTCAGCAATGAGATTTGCCTTTGCCAATGGATCACTGTCTAAATGCGTTACTAGACCAATTTCCTTGGCGTATTCAGCATCAAAGATGCGGGCAGTCAAGGTAAGTTCTTTGGCAAGATCAACGCCAATCAGACCTTTGAGCGAACGGGTCAGTCCCATATCTGGGACGAGACCCCAACGACTTTCCATAATTGACATTTTAGTAGTTGGTGTTGCAATGCGAATGTCCGCTGCAAGTGCCAGTTGCATGCCTGCGCCAAAGCAATAGCCTTCAATGGCTGCAATTACAGGGATCGGCAGGTTCTGCCAGATCAAAAATGCTTTTTGAAACAGGCTTTGTCCTGGCTTGATCAATTCCCATGCTGCAAATGCCGTATTCTTCGGATTATTTAGATCAGATAGGTCGATGCCAGCACTAAATACATTGGCTTCACCCGTTAAGATGACACAACGGATTGAACGGTCTTTTTCAATTTTTTTTGCGGTTGCAACCAGTTCTTTTAGCAAAGCAAAGCTCATTGCATTGCGTTTGTCTGGTCGGTTTAAAGAAACGGTTGCAATTCCATTGTTCTTTTCAACGCGTAAAAGTGCCATCTGTCTTACTCTTATTGTGTTCGATGAGGCAGCATAGCATGAGTGTCAGAGTTGAAACATGACACCCCAGTCACGTTAACTGTCGTGCGCATGCAAGATTAAATTTGCTGCCTGTCTGACTTGTTCAATTGCAGTATTTAGCTCACTGAAACGATGATTGGTTTCACGGATAAATTGATCATCTGCTTTACGACGCTCTTTACGTAAGGTTGAGACAAACTGTTCAAATTCACCTGAAACCTGTTGCAGGTTTGGCGTGCCGACATAACGTGTTGCGCCATATAGACGGTGCAGCACATGCTCGAGTTGTGGAAAGTCTTCCATTTCAATCAACTGCTGCATTTCAGCAAGTTCAGTATCAAAACTATCGACCAGCATGCCTAACAGGTCTTGCGCCAGATCTTCTTTATTGGCAGCCAGCTGAATACTTTGTTGCCAGTTGAGGATGTTTGGATCAATCGATTCGATTGGGCGTTTTTGTTCAATATTGACTGGTTGGACACTAAAGTTATTTTTGGTCCAATGTGTCAGGATTTGAATGATCTGCTCCATCTGAATCGGTTTGGTTACGTAATCGTTCATACCGACTTTGAGTAACTTCTGCTTCTCATCTGCCAGTGCATGTGCGGTGAGGGCAATGATTGGCAGTTGCATGCCATTATCCAGTGTTGATTCTAAAGAGCGAATCGCACGGGTCGTATCAATACCTGACATCACAGGCATTTGAATATCCATAAACACCAGATCGAATGGTGGTGATTTTTGTTCAATACGTTCCTGAATAATGTCGATGGCTTTCTGTCCGCTTAAAGCCTTGGTGGTGGTGACATTGAGTTCACCCAGTAAAGCTTCAAGCACAATCAGGTTGGGTAGATGATCATCAACCGCTAGTACGTGTAGACCTTGACCATTAAAGTCTTCAGGTTCCTGTTCAAAAATAGGCTGGTTGCCGAGCAACTGAACCAATTCGCGACGACTGAGCGGTTGATAGAGCGGACGTGCGCGATATTCATTAAGCATATTCGGATCAAGGCTCATCTGGTAGCCATAAACCGCAAGATTGCCATGATAACGCTGACGAATTTCTTTTAGTAATGCTTCGGTATCGCCGCTGTGATCCACAATCAGCCAAGTGCTTTCTTGCTGGTTGAGATGATTTAAACGACTGAACAAGTCCAGAATAGATTGGGTTTCAATATGTGAAACACGATAATTTTCTAGATATGAACGCAGGACGCTGGCTGTTGCAGGATGAGCCAGATAAGACACTACTTGTAAATGGTCAAAATGAGGATGTTCCACAAACTCATCTTGTTCTTCCACTTTAAAGGAGGCGGTAAACCAGAAGGTCGAGCCTTTTTCTGTTGGCGCGCGTTCCTGATTATCCTCAAAGCCAATCTGACCATGCATCAAATGTACGAGCTGCTTGGAGATTGCCAGACCAAGTCCAGTACCACCAAATTGACGGGTAACCGAGGCATCCCCTTGAGAAAAGGATTCAAATAGTTTTTTACGGTCAGTACCGCTTAAGCCAATACCGCTGTCCTGTACGCTGAAATGTAATAGACATTGTCCAATCTCATCATCTTCCATACGCACCCGCACGATAATCTCGCCGTCAGGGGTAAATTTGATCGCATTGGAAATCAGGTTGGTCAGAATCTGTTTAAAGCGTAGCGCATCACCGACCACATGCTGAGGAATGTTTTCAGCATAATAGAAGGCCATATTGATATGCTTTTGTGCCGCCAGTGGCGAGAGCATATCCATCACATCGAAGATGGCTTCTTCAAGGTCAAACGGGGCGGTTTCGAGTTCTAATTTGCCCGCATCAATTTTAGAAAAGTCCAGTACATCATTAATCAGTGCCAATAGGTGGGCAGAGGATTTTCGAATCGTTTGCAGATAGAGATTTTGTTCATTGCTCAGGTTTTGCTGACGCAGTAACAAATGAATAAAGCCATCAATACTGTTCAGTGGCGTTCTGAGCTCATGACTGATATTGGCCAAGAAAACAGACTTGGACTGATTTGATGAAATCGCTTGGTCTCGCGCCTGACGATAGGTAATGTTCTGAACTTCTAAGGTATCTAAGGTTCTGCGTAAATCTTCTTCGGTTTGTTCGGTATGTTCTTTTAATTCGAGAAAGCTAAAGTGTAGACGTTTCACCACGTTGGCAATGTCGCGCTGGAGTAAACGCAGTTCACCAGTACTGTTTACGACAATGTGCTGATCGAGTGTATCCGCGTTGAGACGTTGCATCTGCATACGAATCTCATAGATCGGTGCGAGCCAGCGGCGGGAGAATACATTCAGGCAGAACAGTAAAATCAGAATGGTCAATAAGCCTGTGACCACCAATGAAAGTAAAACTTTATAGCGAGCCAGTTCCAGTGGTTGATTATCCAGCTCAATCATCAGCCAGACAGAGTCAGGATTACCGCTGTCGAGTTTTGCACCATAAATATTGTTGTGATTATGCGAAATGGGGCCAAAAAAATTACTGTTATTGGGGAAGTTAGGCCAGAAGCGGTTGTTTTGATAACCGACACTTAAATAGGTCTGTCCTTTGTTATCAATCAGCACCGCACGTTGTAAATTCTTTTCATCAAACATTTTTTGCATGATATTTTGCGCGCGATCATATTGATCGGGTTGCTCTTGAACCAGCTTTAATAAATCATTCGCCGTTTGATGATAGCGTGCCAGAATGGCAGAGGCATCTGAGCGCTGTTGTTGCTTGGCTGAGTTGGTCGTTTCGGCTAAAACCCAAAGAATTCCTACACTTGTCAAAATCGCAATTGGCACAAGAATAAGTGCAATCAACTGCCCATAAGCATGATTGAGGCGTAAACGTTTCGATATGGTCTTATTGAAATTTGACATAGTTCGGTCAGATTTATCATTCTGCGCAATATCTTAGCATGCTTTCTGATAAGCGCAGACATCTGCTTGCCAATAAAAAGCAGAGTGAAATGGTGCAGTATTTCTGTTTTTTTCATACAATAGTCGCCACCTTAATATCGGTGTCGATCATGACGAATACGCAAACTGATTTTTTAGCAGATGAATTTTTACTTGATTATTATGTCGGTAAAACCCCTTTAGTACGTTTGCAGCGTTTAGCGTGTCATACCCAGGCCACGGTATTAGCCAAATTAGAAGGTAACAATCCAGCAGGTTCAGTCAAGGATCGTCCTGCTTATAACATGATTGTACAGGCAGAAAAACGCGGGCAGATTCAGCCAGGCGATACCTTGATTGAAGCCACCAGTGGCAATACAGGTATTGCTTTGGCAATGGTTGCAGCAATGCGCGGTTATAAAATGAAGCTGATCATGCCAAACAACATGAGTCAGGAACGTAAAGATGCCATGCTGGCCTATGGTGCAGAGTTGATTGAAGTGACTCAGCAGCAAGGGATGGAAGGCGCACGTGACCTCGCTATGCAAATGCAGGCAGAAGGTAAGGGCTTTGTTCTGAACCAGTTTGGTAACCCTGATAATGTTGAAGCGCATTACCTGACTACAGGGCCTGAAATCTGGAAGCAAACAGGTGGCAAAATTACCCATTTTGTCAGCTCGATGGGCACTACAGGCACCATCATGGGTGTTTCTAAATATTTGAAAGAACAAAACCCTGATATTCAAATTGTTGGTTTACAACCTTCAGATGGTTCAAGCATCGCGGGGATTCGCCGCTGGCCTGAAGAATATCTGCCAACTATTTTTGACCGTCGTCGTGTTGACCGTATTATTGATATTCCCCAGATTGAAGCTGAAAAAACCATGCGTAAGCTGGCACGTACCGAAGGTATCAGTGCTGGTACATCGTCAGGTGGTGCAGTTTGGGCATCTATTAAAATTGCCGAAGAAACACCTGACGCCGTGATCGTCTGCATTATCTGTGACCGCGGTGACCGTTATTTATCAACAGGTTTATTTTCAGTTCAAGATGAAGACTAATCTCCCGTCGGGCGCTGTTATAATGACAGCTCACCCTTGGTTCAAGGGAGCTGTTTCGCTCCGTAAGGGAATTCTGAAATGAATTTACGCTTTCCGATTTTAGTTTTTGATATTGAAACCCTGACCGATATAAAGGCAGGGGCTCATCTTTATGATCTGGACTTGCCAGAAGCGGATGTGGAACAGGCACTGACCAAGATTCGCCGTCAAGAATCGGGTGTCGATTTTCAGCGTTTACCGTTGCATGAGATTGTCTGTATTTCTGGTTTATGGATTGATGAAAAAGGTTTCCGCCTGTTTTCATTCAGTCAGGAACAGAATAGCGAAGCAGAAATGCTGGCTAAGTTCTTGTCTATTTTTGATAAGAAACAGCCGACACTGGTGAGCTGGAATGGTTCGCAATTTGACTTGCCAGTGATTTTGTTCCGCGCCATGTATCATGGGCTTTCTGCACCAAGCTTATTTGATCAGGGTGAAATTGATCAGCAGAAGCGTTACAACAATTATCAGAACCGTTATCACCATCGTCATGTTGACCTGATGGATGTGATGGCCATGTTTAATGGTCGTAATTTCCAGAAGCTCGATGATATTGCCTGTTTGCTGGGTTTTCCAGGTAAACGTGGTGAGACGGGCTATCATGTGCCAGACTATGTACGCACTGACCAATGGTTAAAATTGACCAGTTATTGTGAAGGCGATGTGCTGAATACATGGCTGGTCTATATCCGTTGGTTGCTGCTAAAAGGTCAGTTGAATCAAAAAGATCATCAACAGTTGATTCAAGCGACGATTGATTATTTACAAACTCAAACGCAACAAACAGAATTTTTACAGGTATGGCAACAAACATCGCAATATACTGTATTTACCGCACCCACTTTTGCGCCAAAAAATTAGGTTCATCTTTTGAAACACAAAGCGAAACATCGCCCAGCCCAATATCCAACATATACCTTTCAAATCGAAGCGTTTTCTCATGAAGGGCGCGGCATCGCGCATTATGGAACGCATCCTGACCATCCTAAAGAAAAGCATGGCAAGAAGGTATTTATTCGCTATGGCCTCGTTGGTGAAACGGTGCAGGCAAAGATAACCAACCAGACTTCTCGTCTTGAAGAAGCTGACATGATCAAGCTGGAAGGCGAGGCAGCTGAAGGTCGTGTTGATCCGATCTGCCCTCATTTTGGGGTATGTGGTGGCTGTAGCCTGCAACATATTCATCCTGACGAACAGATTTTGTTGAAACAGAATGTGTTGAAGTCACATTTACAACATTTTGCGGGTTTAGAGCCTGAGCAATGGCTGGCGCCGATCCGTTCGGTCAAAACAGATTATCGTCGTCGTGCCCGTATCGGTGTGCGCTACATTGCCAAGCAGAACCGTTTGGTGATGGGTTTCCGTGAGCATCATAGTAATCATCTCACCGCTATTCAGCAGTGCAATGTATTAGATCAAACTTTATCCGCAACCTTGCCTGAACTTAAGAAGTTACTCGAAAGTCTTACAGGCAAAGCTCATATTGGTCATATAGAATTGGCCATGGGCGATACTGAGGTGGCATTGCTGATTCGTCATCTGGATGAATTAAATGCGTCGGATGTCAACCAATTACGTCAGTTTACGTTACTCAAAGGATGGCAGTTGTATTTGCAGCCCAAAGGGGGCGATAGTTTACATCGCGTAGATGATTCACAGGCACCGATGCGTTTGCATTACAGTCTGGATGATTTTGCAGTCAAATTTGCATTTTCACCATTAGACTTTACCCAAGTGAATAGTGGTGTAAATGCACAGATGATTCACTTGGCATGTGAATTGCTTCAATTACAGGAAGGGGAAAGAGTGCTTGACCTATTCTGTGGATTAGGCAATTTCTCGCTCCCGATTGCACGTCGTGTGGGTGAAACAGGTCAGGTGGTCGGCGTTGAAGCGAGTGATGAGATGGTGCAACGGGCAACTGAAAATGCGAAAGCAAATCAATTGTCACAAGCGCTATTCTTTTCACAAGATTTAACAAAAGACTTTTCGCATCATTCTTGGGCGAAACAGGGATTTGATGCATTATTAATTGATCCTCCACGATCAGGTGCGTTTGAGGTTATGCAATATGTACCTAATTTTGGAGCGAAAAGAATCGTTTATGTATCATGTAACCCATCAACACTGGCAAGGGATGCAGGTGTACTGGCACAATATGGCTATCAGTTGAAAAAAGCTGCGGTGATGGACATGTTTACGCATACTGAACATGTTGAATCGATTGCCCTGTTTGAAAAGATTGAGAAGCTTGAAAAAATCGAAGAGATAAACGATTAAAAAATGAGTTACATATCCAGAGGAGAAAGGTATGGTCACAGTACGTGAACAGTTACCTGGACGACTTCAAGAGTTGTCTGAGGAAGCGACTGTAGAACATGCCGCTGAAGCGCAAAGTAGTCTAGTCTCTTGGCTAGATCGAGTGCGTGGTATTTTGGATGGGGCTGAGCTAAAACAACTTCAAAAAGTTGCCGAGCTTACCTTAGCAAAAGAGTTACAAGCGACGGATCATCGTATCAATACCTTTAGTACAGGGATTGGTATGGCAGATATTTTGGCCCATTTGCATGTCGACGAAGACACGCTTTCAGCGGCAGTGTTATATCGTAGTGTACGTGAAGGTCTCATTACTTTAGAGGACATTCAACAACAGTTTGGCGAACAGGTTCTAGCTTTGGTTCAAGGCACCCTTGCAATGGGTAAACTGTCGGAGTTGATTGAAAAGAATAAGCGTTTAGAAGACCATTTTAATAATAATCAACGCGAACATCTAAATGGCATTTATAAAATGCTGATCTCAGTAACGGAAGATGTTCGGGTTGTACTCATTAAGCTGGCAGAGCGTACTTATGCTTTGCGTGAACTGGCAACAGCAAGTAAAGAACGTCAGGAACGTGTAGCACGCGAAATTCTCACCATTTACTCGCCGCTGGCGCATCGTCTCGGTATTGCACAGCTAAAGTGGGAACTGGAAGATCTTGCCTTTCGTTATTTGGCACCAGAACGTTATAAAGAAATTGCGTCTTTATTAAATGAAAAGCGTTTGGAGCGTGAGCAGTATATTCAGTTTGTGATTGATAAACTGAAAACTGAATTGGCTGCATATGATATCCATGCGGAAATTACTGGGCGTGTGAAGCACATTTATTCGATTTATCGAAAAATGAAAAGCAAGAACCTCAGCTTTGATCAGCTTTATGACATCCGTGCAGTGCGTGTGTTAGTGAAAAATGTGCCTGATTGCTACCATGCCTTGGGCATTGTTCATCAAATCTGGCGTCATATTCCGAACCAGTTCGATGACTATGTCACCAATCCAAAAGCCAATGGCTATCGTTCATTGCATACAGCGGTGATTGCTGAGAACAAATCACTGGAAGTACAAATTCGTACTTTTGAAATGCATAACGAAGCTGAGCTTGGGGTGTGTTCGCACTTTAACTACAAAGAAGGCGCCAAGAATACCGATCATTCCTTTAATGATCGCTTGCATTCTTTACGTGCGGTACTTGAACACTATCAGGAACGTACCGAAACCACGCCACATGGCGAAGATGAAGAATCGAACGGCATTGATCAGATTCAGGATTTTGAAAATTTTGAAAAGATCTATGTATTTAGTCGTGATGGTGACATCAAAGAGTTGCCTCGCGGTTCAACCGTTCTGGATTTTGCTTACCATGTGCATACCGAGGTCGGGAACAAGTGCTATGCCGCACGTGTAAACCAGCGTTATGTGCCTTTAACCTATATGTTAAAGACGGGTGAGCAGGTTGAGATTTTAACCAAAAAAGATCGTGAACCGAACCGTGACTGGTTGGTGAATTCGCTTGGTTATATCAAGACTGCACGTGCGCGTGACAAGTTACGCCACTGGTTTAGACAGCAAGATCGTAGTAAGAATGTCGAAGTTGGACGCGAGTTACTCAATAAGGAGCTGGCGCGTTTAGCGATCCATCCAAAGAGTATCGACCTTAAAGATTATTCATCGCATTTCAATCTGAAGGCAGGCGATGATATCTTGGTTGCATTGGTGAGCGGCGATATCAGTCTGCATGCCTTGATGAATCAGGTGAATCGTCAAATGCATCTGGATCAGGATGAGCCTGAACTGGTGTTAAAACCTGCATTGAATCCGCGTGCTAGTCATACTTTATCTGCACACGGTATCTTGATTGATGGTCTGGACAACGTTGAACTGCATATTGCACAGTGTTGTCAGCCTGTACATGGTGAATCGATTGGTGGTTATATCACGTTGAATCGTGGTGTGAGTATTCATAAAGTTGCATGTCCAGACTATATCCGCATGACGACACAAGAACCTGAACGTGCTGTTGAAGCCGATTGGGAAATGCAGCCAACGCGTGGTCAGAGTGTTCAGATCGTGGTGGAAGCCTATGATCGCCGTGGTCTGCTTAAAGATCTGACACAGGTTATTTTCTCGGATCAAATTAATATTCGTCAGGTCAATACAATTTCTGAGGCAGATGGTATTGCCAATATGAAGTTGTTGATTGAAGTAAAAGGATTGGCTCAATTATCTCGTTTGCTGGCACGTTTAGAGCAGCAGCCCGGAATTATTAGCGCAAGACGTTTAGTTCAAGGAAGTTAATTGATCTAAGTTGAGAAATAAAACCTGCAATATTGCAGGTTTTATTTTTTATTATTAAAACGTATGTTGGGTTTTAATAATAATGTCTAATTTAGAAATTACATTTTGCACTTCTTACTTTTTTGATAAACAGTCATGTTATCAATATTGGTTTGTGCCTTTGTTTTAATCGCTTGTTGTAAGGTTAAATTAGTCGCATCAGAAGTATCTTCTTCACCCGCAAGATTATTGGCAATTTGACCTACTTTAGCAGCTTTCTCCGAATTTCCAGCAAAAGCACTAATAGCACCACTTGCAAGACCAGCCCATTTACTCACTGCTTTACCTGGTGCTTGTGCATTTGCATTGATGTTTGCAATGTTCTTGTCTGCTTCAGCAAGTTCGCGTTTGGCATTTGCTTGTTCAACAGAAAGATCAGCACAGTTCATGGCTTTTAATTCAGTAGTTGAAAATGGTTTATCTGTATTTTCGCTTGCAGCAAAAGCTGAAAATGAAAATGTTGCCGCTAAAGTTAAAACTAGTAATTTTTTCATTATTAAATCCCTCGAAAAGAAGGGTCGCATAATAATAAAAAAATACGATTAAGTTTTACCATTAAAAACCTTAATAATTGACAGTCTGAATTTTTTTTAAATTTTTTGGCATTTTGTTGTGATTTTTAGGTGTTTTCTTGTTTTAAATGTGTATTTAAATTTGGATTTTAATATTGGCCTATTTGTTTTTATTTTAGTGTTTTTAAAAATGCCTTTGATGTTTTTTATAATATCAAAGGCGCTAAAATCATTTTTTTCTTGATAATAATATATTGGTTATTCGATTTAAAAACTGTGGACTCAAATGAGAGAGCTGATACATGAGTTTAGTTTTCATCCCCATAGGGGTATGGGTTGCAAGTAGGGCATGATCTTTTTGTTGTGCCAGTTGTAAAACCTGTTGAGCAACATCTGAAGCTGTGAGGTTTACGCCCATATGTTGAATACTACCTGCATCCATGTCTTTCACCATATTGGTTTGCACAAAGAGTGGCATGACATCCAGAACGCGAATCTTGTATTTTTGCCACTCCACATCTAAGGCTTCAGTTAAACCTCGTACCGCAAACTTGCTAGCAGAGTAGCAAGCCAAATCAGCTTGTCCATAAATCGCAGAGGCTGACGATAAGTTAATGACACGGGCAAAACGGGCCTGTTGTAGATGTGCTAAAGCGGCATGGCAGCCATTGAGTACACCTTTGACATTAATATCCATGATGCGATGGTGTGATTGGATCTCGGTGTTTTCGAATGCGCCCGAGTAAAGAATGCCTGCATTGTTAACCAGAATATTCAGTTGGCCAGCCCAAAGCGTAAATTCCTGTAGCGCAGTTTGCCATTGCTGATAGTCGCTGACATCTAGATAACCCGCTTTGGCATTCACACCCAGTTGTTGTGCCAGATGTTGAGCCTGTTCGGTATTGATGTCGTAGATTCCAACTTTGAAACCATGTTGGTAGAAGAGACGAGCGATTTCAGCACCAATCCCTTGTGCAGCCCCGCTAATAAAAACACTATTTTGCATTGCTTTCCCTTGCTTTATATTGATATTTTGCGTGCCTGTATATTACGCATAAGCGTGTTTAAGCTGCAACAATTTGGCTGCATCTGGTTTGGAGATCATCATGGAAAAATTATTGGCAATCATGCAAGAGTTAAGAGAAAAATGTCCGTGGGATCAACAACAAACACCTGAGAGTTTAACCCGTTATGCCATTGAAGAAGCGTATGAAGTTGAGGATGCAATTCGTTCGGGTGATATCGATGAGATTCGTAATGAACTCGGTGATTTATTGCTGCAAGTGGTTTTTCAATCACAAATGTTTGATGAAAAAGGATTATTTAATTTTCAGGATGTTGTGAATGCGATCAGTGAAAAGTTAGTTCGCCGTCATCCGCATGTTTTTGAGGCAGAAAAATATCAAAATTTAACGCCTGAGCAAGTGAGTGAGTTATGGAAACAAATCAAACTGCAAGAAAAACAAGGTAAAGTACAATCGCGTCTTGATGAGGTGAAGCATGCACCTGCTTTAGTACAAGCGCATGAAATTCAAAAAAAAGCGGCACAACTGGGTTTCGATTTTGAAACGCTAGACGATGCTTATGCGAAGCTGGACGAAGAATTAGGGGAGTTGCAGCACGCAATCAAGCATGAAAGCGCGGATGAGATCGAGGAAGAGTTTGGGGATTGTCTATTTTCATTAATTAATGTGGGACGAAAGCTGGGGGTATCGAGTGAAGCATCGCTATTGGCGACCATTCATAAGTTTAGAAGCCGCTTTGCTTATATAGAACAACAGGCGCAACAACAACACAAAGACTTGCAAAAAATGAGTTTGGCAGAAATGGATGAACTCTGGGAGCAAGCCAAAATTCAATTAAAATCTGGGGAGGGGAACCATGATTTTTCGACAAGCGAGCAGTAAATATAGACTTTTTTTATTGATGATCTTGTGCGTGGGATGTATTTCACATCTCAACGCCCAACAGTTTGATCAGTCCTATCAACAATGGAAAGCTCAGCAGCAAGCACGTGACCAGCAGTTGGCGAATCAGGCCAACAATAATTATTATTTATCCCGACCCGCTTCCCAACAAAATATAAAACAGGTTTCATCTTCTCTTAATATTCAAGGCGATAAAATCAGTTTAAATCAGGCAAATTTACAGCAATTGCAGACGCTGAATGGTGTTGGCGAGAAAAAAGCCCAGACGATTATGGAATATCGTCAAAAGAATGGTGGCTTTAAAAGTGTAGATGAGCTGATGAATATCAAGGGAATCGGGCCAAAATTGTTTGAAAAAAACAAAGCAAGGCTGATGTTATAGGCTCAGAATTGTAATAATGTGATGGAATAGGCAGACTGATCTGTTGAAACTTCCAACAGAATAAATTGCCCTTTGTGTGTGTTAGAGCTATGATTAGCGACAAATTGTTATTTACGTCCTGACGTAGGAGACAGTGTCTTTTGCAAACTTTGCGTGCGTCAAAATGTGGTTTGTCCACAACTCAACTTCCTTCCTCAATTCTAGATGTGATTGATAGTCTGACTAAAGCAGGCTACGAGGCATATATTGTGGGCGGTGGTGTTCGAGATATGATGTTAGGTCTTAATCCAAAGGATTTTGACGCGGTTACTAATGCTACACCAGCTCAGGTGAAAGAAGTTTTTGGTCGACGTTGCCGAATTATCGGACGACGTTTTGAGTTAGCACATGTGTATTCTGGTCGTGAACTGATTGAAGTCGCGACATTCCGTGCCCCGCCGAAAAAAGCAGTCACCAGTGCCTCTGGTATGATTCTTCGTGATAATAACTGGGGAACGATTGAGCAAGACTTTGCTCGTCGAGATTTTTCCATCAATACCTTGTATTACCAGCCACGGAAAGGCATCGTACTTGATTTCTGCCATGCGGTAGATGACATCAAGACTCGTACTTTACGTTTTCTTGGTGAACCTGCACAGCGTTTTGAAGAAGATCCTGTACGTATGTTACGTGCATTGCGTTTTGCTGCGAAATTAAACTTCCAGATTGATCAATCCATTCTCGATGTTTTTAGTGCTGAAATGACGCAATTATTGCGTGATGTTTCGCCACATCGCTTATATGATGAATCACAAAAATTGTTCACCATGGGGCATTTGACGCGTGTCTTGCCAATGTTGATCGAGTTTGGTGTGTGGAAACAGCTTTTCGCCGAAATCCCGCCGAATATTACCGCTTTTATTGAGCGTGCTGCACGAAATACCGATCAGCGCATTCAAGTGGGTAAAACCATCAATCCAGCATTTTTCTATGCGGTATTGTTATGGAAACCCTTTTTAGAACGTTGTGACTACTATTTGAATAAAGGTGTCGTGCCTGCGGAAGCGCGTGCACAAGCTGGACTTGATGTGTTGAAACGTCAGGCCACTCGTACCATTATTCCTCGTTTTGCTGAAACCTTTATTCGTGAAGTTTGGGAAATGCAGACGCGTTTGCTGAATCCAAAATCACAACAGATTGAGGCTTTGGCAGGGCATGCCCGTTTCCGTGCAGGCTTTGACTTCTTGCTGTTACGTGAAAAATCAGGCGACAGTAGTACAGAAGGCATGGGCACTTGGTGGGAAACCTATCAGGAAATGACCACTGACCAAAAAGAAGCGGCAATTCGTCAATACAATCGTCAACGCAGCAAGACACGTCGTAAGGCGATTGAAGCAGATGAGCCGAAAACGACTGAAATTGAGCCTTTGGTCAATGTACCTGAGCCAAGAAGTCGTCGCGGTAAAAAAGAACGTGTCAGAGCTGATGAGTCAGCGAGTCGTTTTATTGAAAAAGCGGCTGGCAATTCAGGACAGGTTCATGCGGATCATCCGATTCTTAAGCGTAAACGTGTACAACGTGACTTAAGCCAAGTGGTTTTTGGGCCAACGCAATGACGATTAGAACCTATATCGGTCTTGGCAGTAATTTAGGCGATTCGCAGCAGATTCTGAGCGAAGCTGTTGCGAAGCTGGCAACGCTCGGCGCTGTACAGGTTTCTCGACTTTATCAAAGTCCACCGATGGGGCCACAAGATCAGCCCAATTATCTCAATGCAGTTGTTCAACTGGATACCGACCTTGCAGCGCTTGCTCTGTTAGATCAATTACAACAATTTGAGCAAGAAGCAGGACGTGTCCGTTTACGACGCTGGGGTGAGCGAACGCTTGATCTGGATTTGCTGATCTATGGTCAGGAACAGATCCAGAATGAACGTTTAACGGTGCCACACATTGGTATTTTAGAGCGTGATTTCGTCGTTATTCCTTTATTAGATTTAGATGCTCATTTACAATTAAATGGTCATTCTTTAAAAGATTTAGAACTGGTACAGCAAGCAAACTTGACTGTAATAGCAGACCAGTCTTGGGCAACCGCCTAAGACTGTTTCGTTCTGGAAACGCCTGTAGAGGACATCATCATGATTAGTCTAAGTGACTTAAGAAAGTTTAAAGCCGAAGGACGCAAGTTCTCATGTCTTACTTGTTACGATGCAAGTATGGCTAAAGGGATGGAGTTGGCTGAAATTGATACGATTTTAATCGGTGACTCTCTTGGAATGGCGATTCAAGGCAGAGATTCTACACTTCCTGTCACTGTGGAAGACATGGCTTACCATACTGCTGCTGTACGTCGTGGTAATGCACATGCCCTGATTATGACGGATCTGCCATTTATGAGCTATGCAACGCTTGAAGATGGTTTGAAAAATGCAAAAACTGTCATGCAAGCTGGCGCACAAATGGTCAAGATCGAAGGTGGTGCTTGGCTTAGCGAACTGGTTACTGTATTGACTCGTAATGGTATTCCTGTGTGTGTACATTTAGGCTTAACGCCACAATCTGTACATGTGTTAGGTGGCTATAAGTTGCAAGCAAAAACACGCGAAGCAGCGGATCAGTTGATTGCAGATTGTCAGGCCGTGGTTGATGCTGGTGCAGCGGTGTTATTACTTGAATGTGTTCCTGCACAATTGGGTAAAGAAATTGCAGAATTGTTCCCGAATACACCAGTGATCGGGATTGGTGCGGGTAATGAAACGGATGGTCAGGTGCTGGTCGTTCAGGACATGCTTGGCCTGACCTTTGGTCGTGTTGCGCGTTTCGTACGTAACTTCATGAAAGAGCAAGCGGGTGAAACTGCAATCGTAGATGCATTTAAATCGTATCATGCTGCCGTTCAGGATCAGTCTTTCCCAGCCAAAGAACATACTTTTCAGGTTGAGCTTTAATTCATGAAAACTGAAACAACGATACAAGGCTTAACTGCGTCACTTTCTCCTGCACGTAGTTCAAAAAAATTGATTGGTTTTGTACCGACCATGGGCAATCTGCATGAAGGTCATTTGACTTTGGTGCGTGCTGCCAAAAAAATCTGTGATGTGGTGGTGGTGAGTATTTTCGTTAATCCGATCCAATTTGGTGCTGGTGAAGATTTCGAAAGTTATCCGCGTACGCTGGAACAAGATAGTCGTTTATTGGCAGATGCGGATTGCGACATTATTTTTGCGCCTACAGTAGAGCAAATGTATGGCACTCATCCACGTCTGACCAATATCAGTGTGGGCGAGATTACCGATGATCTATGTGGAAAATCACGTCCGGGTCATTTCGACGGTGTCGCAGTTGTGGTGACCAAGCTGTTCAATATTGTACAGCCTGATTTCGCATTCTTTGGTCAAAAGGACTACCAGCAATTGGCGGTGATTCGCCAGTTAGTCCAAGACTTGAATATGCCACTTGAAGTGATTGGCGTGCCGATTGTACGGGCCGAAGATGGTTTGGCTTTAAGTTCTCGTAATGGTTATTTAACCGAAGAGCAACGGGCAATTGCACCAACCATTTATCAATCGCTCAAACAGGCTGAACAGCAGTTGCATGAAGGGCAGGCGCTTAACCAAGTGTTAGCAAATATCTCTGCTCAATTGACACAAGCTGGTTTTGTTGTGGATTATGTGGAAGCTCGTCAGACCAACCTGCAACCGATTGCGCAATTTGATCAGAATCTTGTTCTTTTTGTTGCTGCAAAACTGGGTGCAACCCGTTTGATTGATAACCTACAAGTTGATTTTAAAACATAAAAAATGAAGGGCAAAATGCCATGAAGCGTATTCTTATCGTGACAGGACAATCAGGCTCAGGCAAATCATCTGCATTACAAGTGCTTGAAGACTTGGGCTATTATTGTATAGATAACTTACCTTTGGCATTATTGCCTGAAATTGTGGCAAAACTGGATCATGAGAATAATCTTGAACAGTTGGCATTGGGCGTAGACATCCGTAGTACCCGTGCTGATATGCAAGAGTTCGATCATGTGTTTGAGCAATTACAACGCCATGGTTCGGTTGATATTATTTATCTGACCACGCAGGATCAGGATTTGATTGCACGTTTTAGTGCATCACGTCGTCCACATCCGTTGGCCAGTCGCTTCAATAGCCTGTTGCAATGTATTCAGGAAGAGAAACAATTGCTCATCCCGATCCAGTTCCGTTCCACAGTGCATATTGATACCACGGATAAAAGTGTCCATGATTTAAAACATATCCTATTGTCTAAACTGGGACAGTCGGATAACTTAATTGTAATTTTACAGTCTTTTGGCTATAAGCACGGTATTCCACTCGATGCGGATTATGTATTTGACGTACGGCATTTACCAAATCCACATTGGGACTTAGAATTACGCCGTTTTTCAGGTTTAGATGAACCTGTGCGCCGCTTTTTAGAAGGCAGTCAACAAACCAATGAAATGTTTGAAGATATTTATGGCTTTCTAAATAAGTGGTTACCTGCTTTTGCCGAAGGACATCGCCATTACATGACCATTTCTGTGGGATGTACGGGCGGGCAGCATCGTTCGGTTTATATCGTGGATAGACTCAAACAGGCCCTTGAGGCAAAATGGGCTGTCCAAATCTTACATAGAGAAATGAAGCACTGGTCATGATAGACACAACAATTGATGTAATTAATAAACTCGGCTTACACGCTCGCGCATCTGGTAAACTGATTGAAGTGACGACAAAATTTCGTTCTTCTATCCAGATTGGTAAGGGCGATAAGTTAGTTGATGCAAAAAATATTATGTCATTGTTGATGTTGGGTGCAGGTAAAGGCACTACATTAAGACTGGTGATTGATGGTGCTGATGAAGAAAAGGCACTGGAAGAAATTCAAACGCTGTTCGCAGCAAAATTTTACGAGGCAGAGTAATAGTGGCACGTGGTCCCCAACGTTATACAGATGAAGATTTTGAGTCATTAGAAGGGCGTGCGAGTCGAACTGAGCAAAAAAAAGCAGTCCAGCGCATGGCCGCTTTGGGTGAGCAGTTGGCTCAACTCAATCCAAAGCAGATTCAAAAACTTCCTGTCGATGAGCGTTTAATTGATGCTTTGCTTGAAGTGCAGAGAATTAGCTCATTTGAAGCGCGTCGTCGTCAGTTCCAACGCGTTGGTAAGTTATTGCGTAATGAAGATGAGAGCACGATTTTATCTTATCTCACGCCGCAACAAGGCGCTAAAAAACAAATGCAGTTGATGCGTTGGGTTGATCGTATGATTGATCAAGGTGACCCAATCATCAATGAGTTTAGTAAAGTATTTAACGCTTCTGAACGCCATACTTTGCGTCAGCATGTATTACGTATTCATCGTGATATGAAGCAGCAAGTGAGTGAGGAAGAGCTGGAAGCTTCGAAACGTAAGTTCGTCAATTATGTTCAGCAGGTCGCACTGTTATCTGAGCAATAAGGCTTAAAAATAAAAAAAGAAGTTTCCTCAGAAACTTCTTTTTTTATCTCTTGTATTAATTTCCGAACTCGCCATTGGCTCTTTGTTTTGCCCATTCTCTTAAAATAAATTTCTGTAATTTTCCTGTCGAGGTTTTTGGAATCTCTGCGATCACCACATCTTTCGGAACTTTAAAACGCGCCAGTTCTTGCTGACAATGCGCAATGATGTCTTCTGGTGAGGCAGTTGCTCCTTGTTTAAGTTCAATAAATGCACAAGGAACTTCTTGCCAGCGTTGATCTGGTTTCGCCACAACCGCGGCAGTCAGTACAGCAGGATGACGATACAGCACATCTTCAACTTCTAGGGATGAAATATTTTCGCCCCCTGAAATAATAATATCCTTTGAACGATCTGTAATCTTGGCATAACCGTCGGGATGGCTCACGGCCAAATCGCCTGTATGGAACCAGCCACCTTTAAATGCTTCCTGAGTTGCTTCGGGATTTTTTAAATAACCTTTCATGACAATGTTGCCACGGAACATGATCTCGCCCATGGTTTGTCCATCATTGGGTACAGGTTGCATGGTTTCTGGATCAAGTACCCGCATACTGTCCTGTAAGGGATACGGCACACCTTGGCGTGAATGCAATTGTGCTTGTTCCTGAATGGAGAGATCACTCCAGCCTGCTTGTGAAGCACATAGGGCAGAGGGGCCATAGGTTTCAGTCAGGCCATAAACATGATTTACATTGATGCCGATATGATGCATACCTTCAATAATCGCAACCGGTGGGGCAGCACCCGCAACCATCACTTCGACATGATGATCAAATGAAGTTCGCTGTTCCGTTGGGGCATTGATCAGCATGGACAGCACAATCGGTGCGCCACAGAAGTAATCAACCTTATATTCTGCAATATATTTAAAAACCAGTTTAGGGTCGACGCGACGCAAGCAAATATTGGTGCCACCACTGGCCGCAATAGACCATGCAAAACACCAGCCATTGCAATGGAATAGAGGAAGTGTCCAGAGATAAACCGCGCGTGGTTTCATTCCGCATGCCAGAATATTGCTGGCTGCATTGAGATAAGCACCACGGTGGTGGTAGACCACGCCTTTAGGATTACCAGTCGTACCAGAAGTATAGTTGAGACTAATCGCATCCCATTCATCTTGTGGAAGTAACCATTCAAATTCGGGATGACCTTGAGCAATCCATGACTCATATTCATATTGTCCAATGGCAATCTGTTCACCTTCAAACTCGGAATCAAATACATCAATAACCACGATCTCTTGAGGTACTAGTTTGAGTGCTTCTACTGCGACCTCACGAAACTCCGGATCAACCAGTAGTACTTTGGATTCAGCATGTTCCAGCATAAAAGCGATGGTTTTGGCATCAAGACGCGTATTTAAGGTGTTGAGTACCGCACCTGCCATTGGTACAGCAAAATGTGCTTCGATCATGGCTGGAATATTGGGAAGTAACACTGAAACGGTATCGTTTTTTTGAATACCCAGATTTGCCAGTTGATGAGCGAACTGACGGCAGCGTTGATAGGTTTGTTGCCATGTGATTTGACGTTCGCCATGAATAATTGCAGCTTGATTGGGGTAAATATAAGCGGCACGCTCTAAATAACGTAGTGGGGATAAGGCAACAAAATTTGCGGGTGTTCTTGGTAATTCGTCGTATGCACTCACCATGTGTATTGCTCCATTTCTGTTCTTTTCATTCATTACTAAACTATTCTGTCGTCGAGTCTAAATCATTTAGGCTTTAGTCGGAGGTGAATCGTAAGAGATATCGGGTTTTTCTGGTTCAGAGGTTTCATCCACAGCTAAACCCGTGTAAAATCTTGGATACTTTTTTATCCGCCGTTTTTTATCTTTTGAGGCCTCGCCTCAATACATAATCTCGCGGTGATATGCTCCTTCGTATAGGGCATCACTCCTTAAGGATTTTTTTATATGCCAATCATTACTTTACCAAATGGTGATCAGAAACAGTTTGATCAGCCAATTTCCGTGATGGAACTTGCTCAAAGCATTGGTCCGGGTCTTGCAAAAAATACAGTTGCCGGCCGTATCAATGATCGCTTGGTGGATGCTTGTGATTTAATCACAGAAGATGCGACAGTTCAGATTATTACCCCGAAAGATGAAGAAGGTTTAGAAATCATTCGTCACTCATGTGCGCACTTGGTAGGGCATGCGGTTAAGCAATTGTTCCCAGAGGCGAAAATGGTGATCGGTCCTGTGATCGAAGAAGGTTTCTACTACGACATCTGGATGCCACGTCCGTTTACGCTGGATGATATGGCTGCGATCGAAGAGCGCATGAAAAAGCTCATCGATCAGGATTATGATGTCATCAAAAAGATGACACCTCGTGAAGATGTGATTGCAGAATTCACAGCACGTGGCGAAGAATACAAGTTACGCTTGATTGCAGACATGCCGAATGAAACACAAATGGGCTTGTACTACCATCAAGATTATTTAGATATGTGTCGTGGTCCACACGTACCTAATACTAAATTCTTAAAATCATTCAAGCTCACTAAAATCTCTGGTGCATACTGGCGTGGTGATGCGAAAAATGAACAATTACAACGTATTTATGGTACAGCTTGGGCTGACAAAAAACAGTTAGCGGCTTATATCAAACGTATTGAAGAAGCTGAAAAGCGTGATCACCGTAAAATTGGTAAAGCGCTAGACTTGTTCCATATGCAAGAAGAAGCACCAGGTATGGTGTTCTGGCATCCGAACGGCTGGACGATTTATCAAGTGCTTGAACAATACATGCGTAAAGTTCAGCAAGAGAATGGTTATCAGGAAATCAAGACACCGCAAATCGTAGACTTTACGCTTTGGGAAAAGTCTGGTCATGCGGCAAACTACGCTGAAAACATGTTTACGACTCATTCTGAAAGTCGTAACTATGCAGTGAAGCCGATGAACTGCCCATGTCACGTACAGGTCTTTAACCAAGGTTTGAAATCTTACCGTGATTTACCAATCCGTTTAGCTGAGTTTGGTTCTTGTCACCGTAACGAGCCATCAGGTTCTTTACACGGTATTATGCGTGTTCGTGGCTTTACTCAAGATGATGCACATATTTTCTGTACCAAAGAACAGATTGGTAAAGAAGTTGCAGATTTCATTAAGCTGACTTTAGACGTTTATAAAGACTTTGGTTTTGAAGACGTACAAATGAAGCTCTCTACACGTCCAGAAAAACGTGTGGGTGATGATGCACTTTGGGATCTGGCTGAAAAATCTTTGGCAGATGCGCTTGATGATGCTGGCTTGGCATGGGACTTGCAACCTGGTGAAGGTGCCTTCTATGGTCCGAAAATTGAATTTTCATTGAAAGACTGTTTAGGCCGTATCTGGCAGTGTGGTACGATTCAATGTGACTTCAACTTGCCAATCCGTTTAGATGCTTCTTATGTTACAGAAGACAATGAACGTGACCAACCTGTTATGCTTCATCGTGCAATTCTTGGCAGTTTTGAGCGTTTTATTGGTATACTAATTGAACACTATGCGGGTTTCATGCCACCGTGGCTTACACCAATTCAAGCGTGTGTCATGAACATTACTGATTCACAAGCAGAAGCAAGTGAACAAGTGGTCGCAAAACTCAAAGAAAATGGCCTTCGTGCTATTTCTGACTTGAGAAATGAAAAAATCGGATTTAAGATTCGTGAGCGTACCCTAGAGCGTATTCCTTACCTTCTAGTTCTCGGTGATCGAGAAGTTGAAGAAGGTACAGTTAATGTGCGTACTCGCTCAGGAAAAAATTTAGGTACTATGTCAGTAGATGCATTTATTGACTTAGTGAAATCTGCCGTTGCCGAACGTGGCCGGTACATTGTGGAGTAATAAAGATTAAACAGCCTGACCGTAACCAACAACAAGGTGCTAAAAGTAACCGTCCTGCAATCAACGATGAGATCCGTGCGAAAGAAGTACGCCTCGTCGCTGCAGATGGGGAGCAAAAAGGTGTTGTTTCATTAAATGAAGCATTACGTGCTGCAGAAGAAGCCAATCTTGACCTTGTTGAGATTGTTGCTAATGCAGAACCGCCTGTTTGTAAAATCATGGACTACAACAAGCACTTATTTGACTTGAAACAAAAGCAAAAAGATGCGAAGAAAAAACAGCATCAAGTGCAAGTGAAAGAAATCAAGTTACGTCCTGCGACGGATGTAGGTGATTATCAGGTAAAATTGCGTGCAATTTTACGTTTCCTTGAAGAAGGGAACAAAGTGAAAATTACCTTGCGTTTCCGTGGTCGTGAGATGGCACATCAACAGCTTGGTCTTGCTCAATTACAAAAAATTGAAGCTGACGTTGCTGAGTTTGGTGTTGTTGAACAAGCTCCGAAGATGGAAGGCCGTCAGATGGGCATGTTACTTGGTCCGAAAAAGAAAAAGTAATTTTTTCTTGATAAAAAAGCACCGCAACAGGCGGTGCTTTTTTATGTCTAAATCAGGCAATGGTTTGTTAAAAATGTGCTAAATCTAATGTCTAAGAATAAAAACAGGCTATGATAAGATTGCTTGATAATTACACGATTTAAAAACTGGAAAAATTCATGTCTACAATTAAAGGTACTCAAGAACTCTCTGAAATTAATCAAAAAGTTGTGCAAGAAGGAGAGGTTCTACCACAAGTTAAACTGAAGGATGGCAGTCGTGTACAAACAGGTACCGTTGCGACCATGCTTCACAATATTAATCTTTATAATGCTGGAGTGCGTGGGGCTGTTGAAGAAGAATTAGCCTTAGCTGTCCCAACGTTATTTAAGGTGGGCATGTTTGATTTATTCTCTGTAGAAGAGTGGATTAATGGCACAAATGCTGGGCGTAAATTTGTCGGTGAAAAAGCTAGAGAATTTCAGGAAAAGCACAAATAATTTTCCCGATATTTAGTTTAAAAACATGGTGTTATTGTATCTTTTCGTGCCTATTTGCTGATCAATATAGGTGAAGTGTGCTATAACGCAACAACAGTCAAGATAACGATCAATAGGACAACATAAATGATTGACTTATACTACTGGGGCACACCCAATGGACATAAAATAACAATTGCTTTAGAAGAAATGCAACTTGAGTATCAAATTTTTCCCATCAATATTCTTGAAAATGACCAGTTCCAGCCTGACTTTTTGAGAATCTCTCCTAATAATAAAATTCCTGCGATTGTTGATCAGAATGGGCCAAGAGGTGAACCGATTTCAGTGTTTGAGTCGGGTGCGATCTTGCAATATTTAGGTAGAAAAACGGGTTTGTTTTACCCAACTGATGAACAGGAACGGGTTGAGGTTGAGCAGTGGCTGATGTGGCAAATGGGTGGTTTCGGGCCAATGCTGGGACAAAATCATCATTTTAATAAATTTGCTGCCGAACGGATTCCTTATGCCATTGAGCGTTATCTCAATGAAACCAAACGTCTCTATGGTGTCTTAAACAAACAGTTGATTGGCCAGAAGTTTGTGGCAGGCGAATATTCAATTGCAGATATGGCAATCTTGCCATGGGCATTGCGTTATGAATGGCAGGGCATCCAGCTTGAAGATTACCCATACGTAAAAGATTATATTGAACGTCTCACGGCCCGTCCTGCGATACAGAAAGCCTTGTCGATCAAGGTGGGATAAGGCCTAAATAACTTTTTACTCCCAAGAACTTTCTATTTTGAGAATTCTTGGGAAGCTGCATTTTTACGTCATATAAGAATTGTTGTATCTGTTTTATTCTTGAATTAGAGTAATCCTTATCCCAAGTAAATTTAAAATATATAACAGATGATGACTCCTGCAATCTCGGCACAGTATTTAGAAAAAATCGGTTTTAATGAGGCTTTTTCACCTACTTTGGCTCATCTAAAAACCTTATTAAGCCTTCATGTTCAGGCGATTCCTTTTGGCAATTTTTCTTCTTTCTTGGGAAGGGAGGTCTCATTAGCATCGGATCAACTTGCTCAAAAGTTATTAAGAAACGATCAAGGGGGGTATTGTTTAGAACATAGTACCTTAACCAGACTCGCGTTAAATGAACTAGGATATGATGCTTATAATGTGCTGGGACGAGTGTATTATCAGGGTACACCTGTAACCACCCCTGTAATGAGTCATTTAGTGACACTGGTTCGTATTGATCAGCAACTCTTTTTATATGATCCTGGTTTTGGCGGGATGACACCGACGATTATCTTGTCGATGAATCGCATTGGTGAGGCTCAAACAACCCCATTAGAATCCTTTAGGTTTGTGGAAGTGGCTCAAAGTGGTTTAAGTGGTGAGGTGCTTACAGGAATGAAATATATGTTGCAGGTCTGTATCCATAATGAATGGATAAATGTCTATGCCATTGATCCAGAGCAACAGATTGCACATGCCGATGCACAGGTCGCAAACTGGTTTATTTCGACTTCTTCGGAATCTTTATTTACCCAGCACTTAATGTTATCTACTGCCAATACCGAAATGCGGATTACATTAAAAGACAGGATCTTAAGAACGCATGGCAAAGGTGGATCTAATAAAAAAGAGTTAACCAATTTTGATGAGTTTGAACGCACCATTAAGACCGTTTTTCAAATGAATATCCGTGATGAGCAATTACAGGCTGCTTGGGAAAAACTGGCACGGACTCAATAATTTCAAGTTATATTGCTGTAGGTTGATATACTTTGATCGATATTGAGTGATCCCTTTAAATTGATGTCTTATTTTTTATTATTTCTCTCGGCTTTTGGTGCAGCGACGTTATTACCTTTACAGTCAGAAGCGGTATTAATGACTTTGCTGGTACAAGGTTTATCCAATCCTTTTTATCTAATTTTGGTTGCGACCATTGGTAATGTCTTGGGTTCCTGTGTGAACTGGTGGCTTGGCCTGAAAATTGAACATTTTAAAGATAAAAAATGGTTTCCTGTTTCTGAGCAACGCTTACAACAAGCCCAGCAGATTTATCATAAATATGGCTTTTATTCACTGCTATTGAGTTGGACACCCGTGATTGGTGATCCGATTACCCTGATTGCAGGCTTGATGAAAGAGAACTTTTGGCGATTTTTAGTGATTGTCACAATCGCCAAAGGTGGGCGTTATTTAACCTTATATGCTTTATATCTCGGCATCTTTTAAAAATAAAGAGGAGGGGCAAACCTTCCTCTCAGGTCTATTGATCTGAACCTTTGGTAATATCGACCTTGAATAAGTCACTGGTTTTAAACCAGCAATAACTCACCACGGCAAGAGTCATACAACCTCCGAAAATGGTGGCTGTGATAGTTCCGAGATATTTGGCTGCCAGACCTGATTCAAATGCGCCCAATTCATTACTTGAAGACACAAACATTCCATTTACCGCAGCCACTCGGCCACGCATATTTTCAGGCGGGAAAATTTGCAGCACGGTTTGACGGACTACAACCGAAACACTGTCACAGGCACCTGTCATTGCGAGGGCAAACAGGGAAAGCCACATATGGTTTGAGAAGGCGAACAGAATAGTAAAAATACCAAAACCTGCCACAGCCAACAGCATATTACGCCAAGCATGATGCATGGGTGGGAACTTGGTCAGGACAATCATGGTGATCAGTGCACCGATTGAAGGAGCAGCACGTAGATAACCTAAGCCTTCGGGGCCGACTTTTAAGATTTCCTCGGCAAAAATCGGCAATAGTGCAATTACACCACCAAACAGTACAGAAACTAGATCGAGTGAAATCGCCCATAACACAATCTTGGTTTTCCAGATAAAGCGGAATCCATCGGTCAGGCTTTGCAGCACATTTTCGGTTTCCATTTTAGGAAAAGTTCGCTTCTCTAGACAATTAATTAAAATGAAGCAAACGGCCAGTAATGCAGATACTGCAAAGAGACTGGTTTCACGCCCCAAAAACGCCAGCATAAATCCACCGAGCATGGGGCCAATGATGACACCACTTTGCCAGCCAATCGTGGTCCATGTTGCGCCATTGGCATATAGTTCTCGTGGAATCAAAAAAGGCTTGAGCGATGTTGCGGAAGGATTGTAAAAGCCTCGAATCGTACCTAAGGCAAAAATGACCGCATAAATGCCCCAAGAGAGGGTTGTTGTGCCAATTTTTTCTAAGCCATGTAAATGGAATAAACCCCAAAGCACTAAGGGTAATGGAATAGAAAAGAATAAACAGACTTTCATGATGCTTTGTTTATTCAGCTTATCTGCAAAATAGCCGCCCCACAAAGACAAGGTAATAAAAGGTATCGCCTCTGCCAGCCCGATAAAGCCGAGTGTGAGTGGATCACGGGTAATTTGATACAGTGAATAGGCAACGATAATTTCCTGAATCAGGATAGCCAGTGTTAAGCAGAACTGATTAACAGTCACGATAGAGAAATCCCGATACCGCAAGGCAGCAAAAGCATCATTCTGTATATTCATATGGATGGGTATTTAAGAATTTGACTCTATTATAGGCGCTGATTTTGTGTATGTTTCTCATAATTTGAGAATTAATTATGGAAAATAACGTTTGGGGAAAACACGTCTATTTCTATCAAAAAATGAGCATTTTACTTTTGTTTTAGCGATAGATGCTATATCATACTGCCTTCCTTACCTGCAGGTCGATTTGCAATAGTGCGAACGTGCCGAACAGGTGCCCAAAAGAGGTTACTATGGCTAAGTTAAAAACTCGCCGTGGTGCAGCTAAACGCTTTAAAGCGACTGCAAACGGTTTCAAGCGCAAACAAGCATTCAAGCGCCACATTTTGACCAAAAAATCTGCTAAGCGTATCCGTCAATTGCGCGGTTGTGTAATGGTTCACGTAAGTGACGTTGCATCAGTTCGTGCTATGTGCCCATACATCTAAGGAGATTATAAATGGCTCGTGTAAAACGTGGTGTAGTGGCTCATCGTCGTCACAAAAAAATTCTTGCTCGCGCTAAAGGTTACTATGGTGCTCGTTCACGCGTTTATCGCGTAGCGTTCCAAGCGGTAATCAAAGCTGGTCAATACGCATACCGTGACCGCCGTCAAAAGAAACGTCAATTCCGTGCTTTATGGATTGCGCGTATCAATGCTGGTGCTCGTCAAAACGGTTTATCATACAGCCGTATGATCGATGGCTTGAAAAAAGCTCAAGTGATCATCGACCGTCGCGTATTAGCTGACATCGCTATGCATGATGCAATTGCATTTGCTGCTTTAGCTGAAAAAGCTAAAGGCGCATTAGCTGCATAAGCTTAGAGATTCAAAGAAGGCCGCTTTTTAGCGGTCTTTTTTATTTTTAGAACATTCACTTTTACTTTTTAGACCACATCATCAAGAAAATAATAACGCCAGCGGTGATCACCATAAATTTGGCAAATTCATAATGGTTAACCAACCAGAACACCCCGTAGAGTAGCCCAATGACAACCGCTAAAAAGAAGATAAGATAAAGTGTCGAGGCCGTAACAGATGTTGGTTTTTCTTCTGTAGAGCTATCACTGTTTAGTTCATTATTCGTTTCACTATTAATTTGGGATGCATGTTGTAGTGCGTGTGGTGGAATATAGGAAAAATCTTCATTCACATATGCTTTCTCATAGCTATTTGCACTATGTGAAACTAGGCTGATGAATGCATTGTTTAAATCCTCTTGGAAAAGATCTATTTTTATAGAATTTTGATCAATAATATCAGCATGAAATGATCTTGACGCTAGTGCCATTGCCACTTCAGTTCCAATTTGGTCTTGTAAGTCACCGAGTTTATTTATCCAAGAAAATGCCAGATTGAATTCAGGACTCGGCTCATCAAGAAGAGGATAATCGGTTATTTCATTTTTTAAAAATAAGTTATTGGTTAATAGTAGACTTTTATCTTGTTTAAAATTAAATGGGCTATCTAAAAATCTACTTTGAAAATCCTCATGTAAGTTTTTCCAATTCGGACTTTTCTTAAACTCATTAACAATTTTTAATTGTTTTTGATCTAATCTGATGAGAGTAAATAATAGATATTTATTATAGTTTTGAGAGGATGTAAAACCACTAAATTCACGAGGATCTGTAGAAGTCGAGAACTTCTTTACTTTTTCTGCATGTACTTTAACTAAAGCAAAATTTTGATCTCTTCCCAAGAAGACGGCTACAGGATAATTGCTTGTATCAAAAACAAATTGTTTAAAATGCTGGGTAAACTCAGGAAAGAGTAGGTCTGAGGGAATGAGCTGGCAACGCTGAATTTGTTGATCTCTGAGATCGGCAATTAAGTGTGAAATGGAATCATAGAGTAATTCATTGGTTTCTAAATCACGTACCAGAAATAGGTCATGAGTTATATCGCACCATTTATGTTCGATCTTATATTCAGCAATTTTATGGTCAAAAAAGCGCTGAGCATTATGTTGTAAACCTAATATAAACTTCCAGTAATTCTCGGTCATGGTTTTATAAATACTATTATTGATGAGAAGTTAAGTTGATAATCATAGCTGAAATTATCTATGGATTAAACGTGCGCAGACAATATCACTTTAGACAAGTGGGTCAAGATACTCATATCTGGGATGTACATCATCTGGTTGAGCTAACCAAAACTTTTGTGATTAAGAAAGTGGAACTTGCTGATATTCGAGAACTCAACGAAGCTTATTGGTTCCCAAATCAATCTCCGACGACACAGCAAATCATTGAACATTTTCAATTGGTTGAAGCTGCTGATCTGAGTTATCCCATTATTTTGTGTGCGGAAGGTCGGGTGATGGACGGTATGCATCGTGTTGCCAAAGCAAGTTTATTGGGACATGGCGATATTCTTGCTGTGCAATTCGCACAAACGCCTGAACCAGATTTTATCAATGTGGATGAAGATGAACTGGATTATCATGAATAAACCAACCTTTTGATTTAATTAGAGATTACATAACCCAAACATGTTGCAATAGACTTTTCTTCCTGAATCTTTTTACAGTAAAGAAAACAAGATTGGGATAAAAATATGCGAGTGAGTGTAGAAGGTTTAGAACAAGGCGCGATTGAAACAGAATTAAGTATCTTGCCAAGAAAGGGCGAAACCATTCGGATCTTTTATGGCCCCGATGCGGAAGTGGAGGGTGAAATTGAAAATATCCATCACATTGTCAATCAGCATGATGGTGGTCATAAAATCATTATCAAAATCAGGCCGACTTTTTAGATTAAACAGAAAACCTAGATGAAGTGATCTAGGTTTTTTTATTTAGCCCGTTGTTATAAACCAAAATAATATGCACAAACACAGATGATAATGGTGAGGAGAATTAATTTAATCACACCTGAAGCGCCAACTTTGTGGTGCTGTTGGGTTGGGTTACGTTGTTGTGGAATTTCCATGGTTCGATCAATGATTTCTGGTTCCTCTGCCGTTAGTTGCGCCGTTTGGTAATGATTGGCGGTTTTCACGATCAGCTTGGCAAATAGGTCATCCGCTTTTTGCAAAAAGTTACGTAGGTTAATCTGCTCCTCAGGACTAAGTAATTCGCCGGTCGCAGTGTAAGGGTGCTTCTTTTGCTGTTCTAAATGATTCACTAATGCTTGGGTGCGGTGTAATAAGCGGTGTGCACAGTCAGCTAGATAGTCGGTTGGGATCAGGGCCAGTTGCTGACTGGAGAGGCCGTCTGGATCGACTTCATAACCATAGAAAGGAAAATCCTGCTGTTCAGGTTCTATAAAGTTGTCCGCATATTTGCTGTCAAACAGTTCTCTTTCTAGAAAAATAGCAACTTCATTCCAATTCACTTTTTTTAGATCGGCATCGATTTTCTTGGCGAATTTATCATTTAACTCGTAACGCCAAAGATCTTCTTGACGTAGAACCGATTGTTGAGAAACGGGCGCTTGAAATTCACTATCGCTATTGTCCCATTCGGCAAGCTCGTGTCCACAGATCCAAGCTGTTTTTTTGTTGGCTTGATGGCTTACGATAAAATGTGCAAAGGGAAGCAGTTCAACATTGGCATTCGGATTCTGCTCATCATTGAGTACGCTGGACAAATGTAGACTCAGTTTTTTTACGCCTTGTTTTTTTAAGCCTTCAAGCCAGATCTGGAAATGTTGAGCCAGTAGATGCTGCGAAAGTAAATCTCTGAAGATTAGACGATTCTGATCAAAAACTGGATGTTCGATCCAGCGACTAAAATTAAGATTTCCCGCAAGGTATTCATTGCCATAGGTGACAAGGGTAAGCTGCTGTTTCCAGATTTGATCAAGCGCCATCGTTGTTATTTCTCATTGACGAATTAGGGTTTATTGATATTTCACAGATGCTTGCGACAGCGGACATTTTTTTGATGCTACAAGGCCTGTCTTATGTAATTTAGTCATTCTAAATAAATAAGACATAACGCAGTAGCTGCAAAAAATGTCCCTGTCCCATAGGGTTATGGCTAAAACTTCCCTAAACTGTGTTATGAAACTTGGCAAGGGGTTTGCCATTGTCTGCGTTTCATGCCTTGTTTATGTCGTTTTAGCCGATAACGCAATGCATGGTTGAAATGTCAATAGACCCTAGTATCTTATCCATTTTATTCAATTATTGATCATTTTTTTCAAAAAAATAATGGATCTCTTTCATTCTGCTATTGTTTTATTCCTAAGTTTATGCAGAAAAACTAGATGATTTAAAGCTGGGTTTTGCTTCATAAAATGGGTAAAAAGCTGATAAACTATAGCGTTTTCTTATATTTCTATATTTTGTTGCTTTGAGAGTTACTATGTCACTGGAAGCCCTGACCACTGAAGCGCTTGCTGCCATTGCAGCGGCTCAAGACCTTGCTGCACTCGATCAAGTACGTGTGCAATTTACAGGGAAAAAAAGCCAGCTTGCAGAGCAGTCGAAAGCACTTGGAAAAATGGATCCTGAAGAACGAAAAGTACAAGGTGCTGCCATCCATGCTGTTCGTGAAGCAATCAATGCAGCTTTGACCGAGCGTCAACAGTCATTACAACAAGCTGAACTTGCGAAGAAACTGGCAAGTGAAACCATTGATATTACTCTGCCAGGTCGCGGTCAGCGCATGGGAAGTATTCATCCTGTTACTCAAGTACAAGAACGTATTTGCCAATTTTTTACCAAGGCGGGATTTCAGGTTGCGCATGGTCCTGAAGTTGAAGATGACTATCACAACTTCGAAGCCTTAAATATTCCGGGACATCACCCGGCGCGTGCCATGCACGATACCTTCTATTTTGATGCGACACATTTATTGCGTACGCATACTTCGGGTGTCCAAATCCGTACTATGGAAACCAGCCAGCCACCGATTCGTATTGTGTGCCCAGGCCGTGTTTATCGTTGTGACTCGGATCAAACACACTCACCGATGTTCCATCAGATCGAAGGTTTATATGTTGCAGAGAACACCAGCTTTGCCGAGTTAAAAGGGTTATTGATTAACTTGCTCAATGAATTCTTTGAAAAAGATTTGAAAGTACGTTTCCGTCCGTCTTACTTCCCATTCACAGAGCCAAGTGCCGAAGTGGATATCATGGATGAACGCGGTCGTTGGTTAGAGGTTTTAGGTTGTGGCATGGTGCATCCAAATGTACTTCGTGCTGCAGGTATTGATCCTGATAAATACAAAGGCTTTGCTTTTGGTTTAGGGGTAGAGCGTTTTGCCATGTTGCGTTATGGCATCAATGATTTGCGTATGTTCTATCAAAATGATGTGCGTTTCTTACGCCAGTTTGCCTAAACAGATTTGGACCTCTCCCTAACCTCTCCTAAAAGGAGAGGGGATCAAAAGTAGATTTATAGGTTTTTAATAAAATGAAAATTAGTGAAAATTGGTTACGCACGTGGGTGAACCCAGCCATTGATAGCGATACGTTGTCTGATCAATTAACCATGCTCGGTTTGGAAGTTGATGATTTGGCGCCTGTGGCGAAACCATTTACAGGTGTGGTTGTGGGTGAAGTACTCACCGTTGAACAGCACCCAGATGCGGATCGTTTACGTGTGACCACGGTGAATATTGGTTCGGGTGAGCCATTACAAATCGTTTGTGGTGCACCAAATGTACGTGTTGGTATGAAAGCGCCTGTTGCAACCGTGGGTGCGGTATTGCCAGGTGATTTTAAAATTAAAAAAGGCAAACTGCGTGGTGTTGAATCACATGGCATGTTGTGCGGCGCTTCTGAAATTGATTTAGAAGACAAGATTGACGGTTTATTGGAATTACCCGCTGATGCACCTGTTGGGATCAATATCCGTGAATATTTAAAACTTGATGACAACGTGATTGATATCAGTATTACGCCAAACCGCGGTGACTGTTTCAGTATCCGTGGTATTGCACGTGAAATTGCAGTGATCAATCAGTTAATGATGAATGAGCCTGAGATTCAGTCTGTTCCTGCAACTATTACTGATGAAAAAGCAGTGACCATCACGACTGAAGGTACACCACGTTACTTGGGTCGTATTGTTAAAAATGTAAATGTCAAAGCAGCGACACCAGACTGGATGGAGCAAGCGTTAGCACGTTCAGGTATCCGTACGCATAGCATTCTGGTTGATATTACTAACTACGTATTGCTTGAGTTAGGTCAACCTATGCATGCTTTTGATTTGGCGAAAATCGAAGGTTCAATTCACGTTCGTCAAGCACAGTCTAAAGAAAAATTAGTGTTGCTTAATGATCAGGAAGTTGAGTTGCAAGATGACATGATGGTGATTGCTGATGATCAAAAAGCATTAGCCATCGCAGGTATCATGGGCGGTTTGGCATCATCAGTCACCGATGATACGCAAGATATTTTCCTTGAAAGTGCATTCTTTGCGCCTTTAGCCATTGCTGGCCGTGCGCGCCGTTTTGGTTTACATACGGATTCATCTCAACGTTATGAACGTGGCGTCGATTTTGAATTGCCAATGATTGCAATGCATCGTGCTTCTGAATTGATCCAAGCATTTGCTGGTGGTGAGTTTGGCCCAATCACAGTGGCTGAGCAAACGACTTTATTGCCAAAACGTGAAGCGATTGTATTGAAACAGGCGCAAGTTGATCAGTTACTTGGATACCAAGTAGCGGGTGATTTTATTGCTGATGCATTAACACGCCTAGGTTGTGTGGTTACCGCAATCGCTGAAGGCGAGTGGAGTGTTGTTCCTCCTTCGCATCGTTATGATATGGCGATTTATCAAGATTTGATTGAAGAAGTTGTACGTATCGACGGGTATGACAATATTCAAATCAGTTTGCCAAAAATTGATGTGAAATTAGAAAAATATCAAGACCGCTTTGAGGTTGCACAATTACGTCAAACGATTGCAACATTAGGTTATCAAGAAGCCATCAGCTTTAGCTTTGCTGATGCAAAACTTGAAAAGCAGTTGAATCCAGCAGTACAGCCATTGATGTTGGCGAATCCAATTTCAAGTGACTTGGCTGCGATGCGTAGTACCTTGTTATCAAGCTTGATTCCTTGTGTACAGTACAACTTAAACCGTCAACAGCAACGTGTACGTTTCTTTGAACTCGGTTTACGTTTTGATTATCAGAATGCACAAAGTATTCATGACCTTAAACAGATCCCAACGCTGGCATTGATTGCTGTCGGTTCACGTACACCTGAATCTTGGCATGCAAAACCTCAGGCTATGGATTTCTTTGACTTTAAAGGTGAGGTTGAAGAGATTCTGGCAGCAGGTCGTATTGCTGTTGAGTTTGTTCGTACTGAACGTGCATGGTTACATCCAGGTCAATCTGCGGAAATTTTGGTAGATGGACAGTCGATTGGTTATCTCGGTCGTTTACATCCATCTTTGGAAAATGAACTAGATTTGGGCACAACTTGGGTCGCAGAGCTGGATCAGCAGGCTGTTTTGCAATCTTATGTATCTAATTTTACAGAATTATCACGTTTTCCATCAGTTAGACGTGATATTGCGCTTTTAATCTCTGATAATATTGAGGTAAGAGATATTCAGCGGTTAATTGAGCAAACTGGTGGAGAGTTACTCGACTCGACATGGTTGTTCGATGTGTATACGGGGCAAGGAGTTGAACAAGGCAAACGCTCTCTCGCTTTTGCAGTGTTATGGCAACATCCAACTCGTACGCTTGAAGATGCTGAAATTAAATCTGGTATGGATAACATTATTCAAGTGTTGGAAGACACTTACCAAGCGACATTGAGGGCCTCATGACAGCATTAACAAAAGCAGATATGGCGGACCATTTAAGTGAGCTTACTAGCTTAAATCGCCGCGAAGCAAAACAAATGGTCGAGTTGTTTTTTGACGAAATCAGCCAAGCACTGGTTGCGGGTGAGCAAGTCAAACTTTCTGGGTTCGGTAATTTTGAGTTGCGTGACAAACGTGAACGTCCAGGACGTAATCCTAAGACAGGTGAAGAGATTCCAATCTCTGCCCGTCGCGTGGTAACGTTCCGAGCGGGTCAGAAATTTAGACAGCGTGTTGGAAATGAGCAGATCGATTGATCTGCTTTTTTTATATTTTATTTTGATTGAATTCTAAATATTTAAGGCATAAAAAAAGAGAACCGAAAGGTTCTCTTTTTTCGATAATCTAAAAACTAGATTATTTAGCAGCAGAAGCTGGTGCAGCAACTTCAGAAGCAGCAGCAACTGGAGCAGAAGCAGCAGCAGCGGCAGCAACAGTAGCTTCAGAAGCAGCAGTAGTAGCTTCAGATGCAGCAGCTACAGCTTCAGAAGCAGCAGCGTTAGCGTCAGCAGCTGGCGCTTCTTCTTTCTTAGAGCAACCAACGAAAGCTAAAGTAGTAGCAATAGCAGCAACAACAGCGAATTTTTTGAATAACATGGCATCACTCTCATAAAATTGTGAGATTAAAAAAAACCTTAAGTTAGTCTGTTTGTGCTTTTATTATTCCTAAACGCTTTAGGTAACAACGCAGGGAGCAGCCTAACTGGTCTGACGCTATCGTATCAAAGCAATTCGTGAATTACTACTGTTCTGCCCAACAAAACGACAAAAATGGGCAAAATTCGGCTGTTTTTTGATAGAAAATAACTATAGATTATAAAATCTAAATCGGTAAGTTGCGGAAATTAAATAAGTTATTTTATAAATATATAAATAAATCAACGAAATAGTGTTTTTGGTAACTTTTTTAAAAAAATGTAAATATTATGTAAGTATGTCAACCAAATAAAAAAAGCTACCATTAAGGTAGCTTTTTTATCCGACTTTAGGTCGATGCCTTTCTTTTCATTTGATCAAAGAAATCATCATTGGTTTTGGTTTCTTTCATGCGATCCAATAAGAACTCCATTGCCGCAAGCTCATCCATTGGATGAAGAAGCTTACGAAGAATCCAGACTTTACGTAGATTTTCTTCGCTCATGAGGCGTTCTTCGCGGCGAGTACCCGATTTCTTGATATTCATTGCCGGGAATACACGTTTCTCGGCGATACGACGATCAAGAGTAATCTCTTGGTTACCTGTACCTTTGAATTCTTCGTAGATCACGTCATCCATCTTACTGCCTGTTTCAATCAAAGCAGTTGAGATAATGGTGAGTGAACCACCTTCTTCAATATTACGTGCTGCACCGAAGAAACGTTTTGGACGTTCTAAAGCATGCGCATCCACACCACCTGTCAATACTTTACCTGATGAAGGAATGACAGTGTTGTAAGCACGTGCAAGACGGGTAATCGAATCCAGCAGAATCACGACATCTTTTTTGTGCTCAACAAGACGCTTCGCCTTTTCAATGACCATTTCAGCCACTTGAACATGACGGGCAGGTGCTTCATCAAATGTTGATGCAACAACTTCACCACGAACAGTACGTTCCATCTCGGTTACTTCTTCCGGACGTTCGTCAATAAGAAGGACGATCAGGAACACTTCAGGGTTATTGCGGACAATGGATTGCGCGATATTTTGCAATAACATTGTTTTACCCGCTTTCGGCGGTGCAACAATGATTGAACGTTGACCTTTACCAATCGGTGCAACAAGATCAACAACACGTGCTGTTAAATCTTCAGTTGTACCATTCCCGAGTTCCATAATCAGCTGTTCTGTCGGGAAGAGTGGGGTTAAGTTTTCAAATAAAATTTTATTACGTGAGTTTTCTGGGGTGTCGTAGTTAATTTGGTTAACTTTTAATAGGGCAAAATAACGCTCACCTTCTTTAGGTGGACGAATTGTACCTGTAATGGTGTCACCCGTACGTAAGTTAAAACGGCGAATCTGTGATGGACTGACATAGATATCATCTGGTCCAGCTAAATATGAACCAGCCGCAGAGCGTAGGAAGCCAAAACCATCAGAAAGAATTTCGAGAACACCATCACCAAAAATTTCTTCGCCATTCATGGCATGGCGCTTTAAAATGGCAAAAATAATATCTTGTTTACGGTTACGTGCCATGCCTTCAAGGCCCATAAACTCCGCAATTTTAATGAGTTCGCCAATGGGTTTTTTCTTGAGTTCAGTTAAGTTCATAAGTGGTCAGACAGAATGGAATAAGTGGAGGACTACGTTAGGGAAAGAATAAAAATCGACCGCATACATACATGCTGATGTAATTGTATTTACACAACCACAATTCAGTAGTCTGGTTCATTGTTTCAGAGAGAAATGTGAAAACAATTGTTTATTGCCGAGCGGCGATCTTATGTTTTGTGTCTTGTAAGAAGCGCAATGAAGTAGATTCCATTCAAAGCTTCTTGATCCAGAAATATAGATGAAATCAGGGGATTTGTCAATTTTTAACTAGAAATACACTATTCATTTAATAGCGTATTTCTAGCACTGACAATTCAACAGTCGTATTAGATGTTTTGGTCAATAAATGCTGCAAGTTTTGAACGTGGCGCTGCACCAACTTGTTGAGCAACAACTTCACCATCTTTAAACATCAATAATGCTGGAATATTACGGATGTTGTATTTCACAGCAGTGTCTTCGCATGAAGTAACGTCAACTTTAACGATTTTAACTTTACCTGCGTATTCGTTTGAAAGTTCTTCAAGTACAGGTGCAATTGCTTTACATGGCGCACACCAGCCAGCCCAGAAGTCAACAAGTACAGGCGTTTCAGCATCTAAAACATCTGCTTGGAAGTTTTCATCAGTTGTATTAACAATAGTCGCAGACATAAGGTTGCTCCAAATTTAAGAAATAAAGTGCGAATTAGTTCATCATCACGATGAATATTACATTGCTACTTTACTCAATGTAAGGGTTTGTTCCGATTATTCAAGTTTGAAAATGAAAAGTCTAATGGATGCTCACGATGTTGATCATCGACTTCTACAATGATTTATGCATTAAAAGCAGAAATAGGTAACTTTTATTGATTAAAATGACTTTAAAATTGTAAGCATGTGAATTACTCTAATGCGTGAATTGAGCATGGGTTTATATGAATAATGTCTGATTTTCTGATTGATGAAGAGTTACTTGCTGCGATTGATATGGGATCGAACAGTTTCCATCTTGCAATTGCACGTGTTGATCACGGTGAGGTTAAGAAAGTCGCTTCAATGTCAGAAAAAGTACAGTTAGCAGCTGGGCTTGATGAAAATAAGAATTTAACAGAAGCAGCACAACAGCGCGGACTGGCTTGTTTAGCCCGTTTTGTGGGACGTTTAAGTTCGGTACAACCGAATCGTTTAAGAATTGTGGCGACCAACGCATTAAGACAAGCGAAAAATGGTCACGAATTTATTCAGAAAGCTGCAGAAATTTTACCAAAACCGATTGAAATTATTGCAGGTCGTGAAGAAGCACGCCTGATTTACTTGGGTGTTTCCCATACCATGGCCAATGGCGGTCGTCGTCTAGTCGTTGATATTGGTGGTGGATCAACAGAATTTATTATTGGTGAAGAGTTTGAGCCGTTGCATACCGAATCTTTACAGATGGGTTGTGTGGCTTATAGCAAAACTTTTTTCTCTGATGGTGAGATTACCAGCAAAGCATTTGATAAAGCTGTAGTAGCAGCCCGTAAAGAAATGTCAGGTATTGCCAATACCTATAAATCAGTGGGTTGGGATACCGTTGTCGGTTCAAGTGGAACCATCAAAGCCTGTCGTCAGATTGCGGTCAATCTTGGCTTAAGTGATGAACAGGAAAATCTGACCCGTGATGGCTTATATAAGTTAAAAGATCGTTTACTTAAATTTAAACATATCTCTGAAATTGATTTTGAAGGTCTACGTGAAGACCGTCGAGCAGTTTTGCCAGCTGGCGTTGCGATTTTATTTGCCATTTTTGAAGTTTTAGATATCGATAAATTGGCATATTCTGATGGTGCGTTACGTGAAGGCGTGATGTATGACTTGCTTGGTCGTTTTAAGCATGAAGATATTCGTGACCGTAGTGTGCAAGCCTTAATGGGGCGCTACAATGCGGATCCGAAACAGGCAGAACGTGTGGTCAGCACTGCTCAGCAATTGTTTGACGGAGTGGCTGAAAGTCTGAATTTAACCACTGAAGACAGTGACTTACTGCGTCGTGCAGCTTATTTACATGAAATTGGTCTGGCGATTAGTCATGCTGGTTATCATCGTCATGGTGCGTATTTATTGCAGCATTCGGATATTCCTGGTTTCTCACAAATTGATCAAAACCATTTGTCTCATCTGGTTTCACATCACCGTCGCAAGTTGCGTGCAGATGCAAAAAATGACGTTTTAAAGGTCGGTGGTAGCCATTTACTTTATCTTTGTTTATTGCTTCGTCTGGCTGTTTTGCTGAACCATAGTCGTAGTGATCAGATGCTTCCTGCCATTGAACTCAGTGTTGTAAATGATCAACAATGGCAACTAAGCGTATCTGGCGATGCTAAACAATGGCCTTTATTAGTTGCTGACCTGCATGATGAACAATTGCAGTTTAAGCATTGGGACATTGAGTTAAATATTCAGTCAGACAAATTTGTTGATTAACCATATTATTATGGATCATTCTTGACTTATGAAAAATAAAGCGACTCAGTCCAAGGCTTGGGCTACGGTTCAAATTGCACGACATCCTGAACGTCCGCAATTTCTAGATTATGTCAGTGAAATCTTTACTGAATTTGATGCACTTCATGGTGACCGTTTATTTGGTGATGACGGTGCCATGATTGGTGGTCTGGCACGTTTTGATGGGCAACCTGTGATGGTTGTCGGTCAGCACCGTGGCCGCAGTACCCGTGAAAAGTTACAGCATAACTTTGGGATGTGTAACCCAGAAGGTTATCGTAAATCACAGCGCTTACTGGATATGGCTGAGCGCTTCAATTTACCAGTATTTACGTTTGTTGATACTATGGGGGCTTACCCAGGTGTAGGTGCAGAAGAGCGTGGTCAGGCTGAAGCGATTGCAACCAGCTTGGCGCAACTTTCAAGTTTGAAGGTTCCTGTGATTGCGACTGTACTTGGTGAAGGTGGTTCTGGTGGTGCTTTAGGTATTGGTGTAGCAGATCGTGTGATTATGCTCTCGCATAGTATCTATTCAGTGATTTCACCTGAAGGCTGTGCTTCTATTTTATGGAAAACCGCAGAAAAAGCAGCACAAGCAAGTGAAGCGCTGGCATTAACTGCCGATAAACTCCAAGCTTTAGGCATCGTTGAATATGTCGTGGATGAAGGTGAAGGTGCGCATTTGCAACCTGAAAAAGTCATGCATGATTTAAAAGATGTGTTAAAGCAAGCTTTAGATGAATTGCAACCGATGGATGCCCAAGAACGATGCGACGCACGTTATCAACGTTTAATGAAGTTTGGCAGCAGCAATTTAGGCATCGCGTCTTAGGACAAACACAGCATTTTTCTGAACAAACTCAATTCTTGATTGGGTGTAGCGGCGGCATGGATTCCATGCTGTTGCTGTATCTGATGTCTGAACTTTTCCCAAATCGAATTCGTACCATTTATGTCGATCACCAACTGCAAACGCTGAGTGCTGGCTGGGGATTGTTCGTCCAACAGCAAGCTGAAGCACTCAATATTCCTGTTATTCTGCAAAAAGTCACTGTTGAAACTGGCAATCTGGAGCAGCAAGCGCGACAAGCCCGTTATCATGCTTATCAGCAACACTTACAATCCAATGAAATTCTTGTCTTAGCACATCATCAGCAAGATCAGGCTGAAACGTTCTTATTGCGTCTATTTTCTGGGGCGGGAGTCAATGGACTCGCTGCCATGCAACAGCTTGATATCCGAGAGGATATGACCATCTGGCGACCATTTTTAGATTTGAGTCGGGAACAGATTGAACAGTGGTCACAACAACTGGCTTTGAACTATGTCACCGATCTGACCAATCACGATACACATTATGATCGGGCATGGTGCCGTGAACAATTATGGCCGCTGCTAGAAAACCGTTTCCCTAAAATGCAGTCGGCTGTGGCACGAAGCAGTTATTTGATGCAAGATGCAGCGGAAATCTTAAATGATGTGTTGAAACAGGACTGGCAGCATTGTGCAACGGATCGCGAGCTGGATTTAACGAAATTGGCTGGGCTTTCAACTGCACGGCAACGACAACTGTTATCCGCCTGGATTAAAGGTAAAGACCAATATCGGCCAAGTTACGATATGGTGCAGCGCCTACAGAATGAAGTCATTTGGTCAAAACCTGATGCGCAGGCAAGTTTGCATATTTATCAGTATTACTATGCGCGTTATCAGAAAAAAATATACCGTTTAAGCCATGATGAATTGTATGCGGAACAGCAAACAAGCTTTCCGAATATTATTTCTCAACAGTACGAAATAGGACAGGTCGTTCAGGTTGCAGCTGGGCAATTTAAGATTGAATCGCAAGCCATGGGCCTTTCTGCACAGCTATTAGGGCGTGAGTTGAAGTTACTCAAACGTCAGGGTGGAGAAAAAATTCATCTTTATGGTCGTGTTGGACATTGGCCTCTCAAAAAAGCCATTCAAGAAGCACAGATTTTGCCTTGGTTACGTCATACAATTCAAATATTAGTCGTGGATAATGTTATGCTTGGGGTTTTTAGCCCAAAAGGTTTTTGGTTGGCGCAATCTGAGTATTTAGAGCAGGGTGGTTGGCAACCAAGTTTAATTTCTGACTGTACTTTTCAGCAGTCTTTTTGATATGACGAGTAGGACATGGCGACAGCATTGAATAAAAATATTTGTTTTATTGGCGGCGGTAATATGGCGCAAGCCTTGATTGGCGGTTTATTGTCTCGTGGATTACCTACGACACGTATTACTGTTTCTGATCCGGTAGAGCAAATTCGTCACGTATTAGAAGAAAAAGGGATTCAGACCACCACAGATAATGTGGAAGCAATCAAAAATGCAGATGTCGTCGTATTGGCAGTAAAACCACAAGTATTGGCAACGGTATTACAACCATTAAATGGTTTGTTGTCAGATAAACTTGTGATCTCGATTATTGCGGGCGCTGAGATTCAGACCATTTCAGATTTGATTGGTGGCAGTCAGCGTATTGTTCGTGTTATGCCAAATACGCCAGCCTTGGTTCAAACAGGTGCGCATGGTATTTATGCCTCTGAAGCTGTTGATGCACAAGACCGTGAATTAACCAGTCAGATTCTTGCAGCGACAGGTTTAACCATCTGGGTAGAAAATGAAGCACAAATTGATGCAGTAACTGCAGTATCGGGCTCTGGTCCTGCATATTTCTTCTATTTGATGGAAAGTATGATTCGTGCAGGTAAAAACTTGGGGTTGGATGAAAAAGTTGCAACTGCATTGACCTTGCAAACTGCATTAGGTGCGGCGCAAATGGCAATTACCAGCTCAAATTCTCCAGCAGAATTACGTAAAAATGTGACCTCTCCAAATGGCACCACACAAGCAGCTTTAGAGGTGTTTGATCGTGCGCAGATTTCACAAAATATTCAAGCAGCGCTTGCAGCAGCTCAGAAGCGTAGCCAAGAGCTTGCGCAAGAGCTGAGTGACAAGACTAAATCGGTTTAAGTAGGATAAGACAATTATGGGTGCAAGTTCTGCGCTAATTTTTGGTGTTTTGATCAATGTTGCAATTTTATTGGTCTTTTTCCGTTTTTTAATGCAATTGGCGGCAGTGAGTCCATACAATCCAGTGGTACTTTCGACAGTGAAAGCAACCAAGATTGTAGATATTTTTAGCCGTATTTTCCCAACAGTAGGTAAGGGTCGTGTCAATCTAGCGGCAGTAGCTTTGTTGGTGGTGCTGTATTTACTGAAAATGTTCGGTTTGATGTATTTATCTGGACAGATGCCGCACAGCGCAGTGTATCTGGTGATCACAACATTTGTGACCATGATTCAGGACTTGATCCGTTTCTGTCGTTATTTGATTTTTGCCACCATCATTTTAAGCTGGGTGGTGATGTTTACACAGACACGTTCACCGTATATTGAAGTGATTCAGGAGCTGGCTGAACCATTGCTTGCACCTTTCCGTCGTATCATGCCAAATATGGGAATGATTGATCTTTCTCCAATTTTGGCGTTCTTGGCTTTATATGTTGCTGAGATCTTGATGAATGAAGCAGCTAAAGTACTGTTAACAGGTCTTTAAGCAAATTTGATTCAATAAAAAATGGGCCTAATGCCCATTTTTTATTTCTTGATCAGGCGTTGTCTTATGCTTTGGTTGAGTGGATTGGAAAAGTAGCGTGCAATCCAACTCCCTAGGACAATTGCCAGAATAAAGTAAATCAATAATAACAAGAGCTTAATATTACCTTCAGTCAAGGCGGGTGTATAAAACAATTTAAAGAAACCCAGAATGATGAGATGAAATAAATAAATCTCATAACTATTCTTACCGATATTTCTGACCCAATCAAAATGTGAAGATACTGAATCTGCCCGTTCATTGGTGACATTTGCCAGAATCACGATCACGGTGGAAAATGCAAATAAGCTGATTCCCCAGATGCAATTTTCTTTAATCGATCCTGAAAAGTAGATGAGCAGCATAACTGCAATTGCAATCGTTTTCAGTGCCGACCAGACTTTAGGCTGAATGATCAGCTTTGGGGCAAGCAGAGCAGCGAGACAGCCAAAAGCAATGCCATCAAAGCTGGAAAAGTAATGGTATAAATAAGCCCCACTTTCTTCACCGTAATGTAAGAATCTAAAATATGGCGCGAATAGAATCAGACCGATACAGACTAAGACAAATAAACTTTGTTTTCTGAAGAACAATGCAGCCAGTGGGAAGCTTAAATAAAAGACTTCTTCAACCGATAACGACCATAAGACACCCAAGACATAGTTGACCCAGCCATTTTCAATAATCAGGATATTCATCCAAAAGGTGAGGGCTGCTAGATTGACAGTGGATTGCGCAACGATGATCTCATTAGGCGCTTGGGTCATAAAGGGTTTTAGCTCAAACGCACCGAGAAGATTCACCAGACAGATGAGTAAAATCATGGTGGGCATAATGCGAGAGAATCTTGAAATATAGAAATCCCGAATATTGATCTGGGCTAGAGATCCCCAACGTTTAAGGCTATGTGAGGTGATCAGGTAGCCTGAGATGACAAAGAACATGGTGACGCCATAATTTCCATTCCGGGCCAAAAGCGTGGTGATATTCTCTCCAAAAATTTGAAAATTGATGGAAGTATCAAACAATTTATAAGGAATATTAAAGTGATGGAGTAATACCAGAAAGATGGAGATAAAGCGTAATGAATCAATGGAATGGTAACGGTTAAATTGAACTTGATTAAAGGACATATTGCATTCCTTTCTCCTATGCGGATTAGTTTTTATCGGGTATTCTTTATTATTCGTGTTCTTGTAGCGCAGGGGAGTTAATCCCCTGTCTGCAAGAAACATTATGTTTTTATGAGCTGAGGGCTGGCTTAGTGCGCAGCGTCCCAGTTTAGTCCTTGACCGACTTCAACTACAAATGGCACAGAAATTTGCAATACAGATTGCATCACTTCCGCAATTTGTTTTGAAAGTTCATCTGCAATCGCAGCATCCGCTTCAAACACAAGTTCATCGTGTACCTGTAATAACAGCTTGGCTTGATCTTTCGGCAACATTTTATCGACTGCAATCATGGCAAGCTTGATAATGTCTGCTGCACTACCTTGTAACGGCGCATTAATTGCTGCACGTTCGGCTGCCTGCTTAATCATTTTATTGGTTGCCATAATGTCTGGCGTATACAAACGACGGCCGAGAATCGTTTCGACAAAGCCTTGTTCGCGCGCGATCTGGCGGGTACGTTCCATATAATCCAGTACGCCCGGATAACGCTGGAAGTAACGTGCGATATAGCTACGAGATTCTTCACGGGTAAAGCCAAGCTGACGGGTTAAACCAAATTCAGACATCCCGTACAGCAGACCAAAGTTGACCGCTTTGGCTTGGCGACGTTGGTCATTGGTGACATCTTCAATATCAATACCCAATACTTCGGAAGCAGTACGACGGTGCACGTCCTGACCTTGCTGGAAGGCATGAACTAAAGCATCATCTTGAGAGAAATGTGCCATTAAACGCAATTCGATTTGCGAGTAATCGGCAGCCAATAACACACGACCTTCAGGTGCAATAAAGGCTTTGCGAATCTGACGACCAATCGGGGTACGGATTGGAATGTTTTGCAGGTTTGGATCAGTTGAAGACAAACGACCTGTCGCGGTTAAAGCTTGATGATAGCTGGTATGCACACGATGGGTAGTATCATTCGATTGTACAATCAGGCGATCCGTATAGGTATTTTTGAGTTTTGCCAAACCGCGATGTTCCAAAATCACTTCTGCTAAAGGATGCTCAATTTTCTCAAGGATACTTTCGCTGGTGCTGTATTGACCTGTGGCTGTTTTCTTACCACCTTTGAGTCCAAGCTTTTCAAACAGGACTTCACCCACCTGTTTAGGTGACGCCACATTAAAAGCTTCGCCCGCCAGTTCTGCTGCTTGAGCTTCAAGCGTTTGAATCGTTTCTGAAAACTCAACACTGAGTTGATCGAGGAATTGATGATCCAGCTTAATACCATCTTCTTCCATGCCTGTGAGCACGCGAGCAACTGGCATCTCAATGTTATGCAGGATATTTACCAGTTCAGGATGGGCTTTCAGTTTTGCTGCGAGCACTTCATATAAACGATAGGTAACATGCGCATCTTCAGCAGCATAATGGGCTGCCACTTCAAGTTCGATCTGGTTAAAGGTTTTTTGCTTAGCACCTTTACCTGCGATTTGCTCAAATGTCGTGGTCAAATGGCTGAGATAAAGACGCGCAACATCATCCATGCCATGTCGTGTTGCAGCAGCATTCAACACATATGAAGCAAGCATGGTATCGAAATACCAGCCTTGAATAGTGATACCGTGATTGGCAAAGATATGAGCATCATATTTTAAATGATGACCAATTTTCTTCACTCGTTCATTTTCAAGGATTGGTTTGATCTGAGCCAGAACCTGTTCACGATTCAGTTGTTCTGGTGCACCTTCATAGTCATGTGCGACAGGAACATAGTAAGCATCATTGGCATCAAATGCGACCGAGAAACCGACCAGCTCAGCAAAGCGGTAATCCAGATTGGTGGTTTCTGTATCAATCGCAAAATGATCTGCTTGTTGCATGCGCTGCAATAATGCATCCCAATCTTGTTGGCTCAGCACTGTATGGTAAGTTGCTGTACCGAGTTGATCATCCTGACTAGAAAGGCTGGCATGATCTTCAACCACCACTTGCTCGGTTTTTTGCTCAGCTTTGGCAATACTTTGTGATGTCTGTTGATAAGCTGAACTGTTTGGATTATTTGGATGATCCAGCGATTGTAACTGGTTACGGAATTCGAGCTCAGTATAGAGATTACGTAACTGATCTACATTTGGATTAGTGAGTTTAAGGTCATGCCAATCTAAAGCCAGATCAAGATCACAAACAATACTTGCCAATTGATGGTCAATCTTGATGTTCTCTACGTTATCTTTAATGTTCTGGCTGATTTTGCCTTTCAACTGATCGGCATTGGCAATGATATTGCTCAATGTACCGTATTCATTTAACAGTTTCGCCGCTGTTTTCGCGCCGACTCCTGGAACGCCCATAATTCCGTCAGAAGCATCGCCCATCAGGGTCAGGTAATCGATGATCTGATTTGGATGTACCCCGAACTTCTCAAAAACACCGGCTTCATCTAAAACACGTTCTTTAAAACTATCTTCCAGTTTGACGTGCTCATTAACCAGCTGTGCCATGTCTTTGTCACCGGTCGAAATCAGGACATGATGACCTTCTGCCAAAGCGCGTTTGGTTAATGTTCCAATAATGTCATCTGCTTCCGCACCGGGAAGACTATACAACGGAATACCTTGAGCTCTGATCAAAGCATGTAAATAAGGAATTTGCTGAGACAGCTCCTCAGGCATACTTGGACGATCACCTTTATAGATCGGTGATAACTTATGACGGAAAGTTGGTTCTGGTGTATCGAAAATGACAGCCATGTGAGTCGGTTGGGTACGACGCATCAATTTCTGGATTGCTGAAATTGCACCACGTATTGCATTGGTATGTAAGCCAGTAGACGTCGTTAATGGCGGTAAAGCGTGAAAAGCACGAAATAAGAAATAAGACCCGTCAACCAAGACAAAAGGTGGCATTGCGCAAATCCTAATTATAAATTAGTCGGTATTTTACGTGAAAAAGCCGTGGCTGTCTTATCTGAACGCGGATGAGTACGGCTGGATTTGTCGTTTAAGATTTGCAGTATTTTGTATGTGAAAATACCTGCTTATGCAGTGATCAAGTAAGATACCTGCAATGAAGCTGTCATAATTGATATAAGTCTATGTATAAAAAAGACAAACAGGGAATGGTTTTTGTCCTGATTGCTTTGACGGTGCTGCTTGCTTGTGCGGTTGCATTTAAATGGCATGCGACTGTTATCGCAGCGACGATCGGGCTGACCGTTGTTATTGTGCACATTCTGTCTGAGATTCATCAGCGCTTGCTGCAACTTGAACAGGCAATGCCGAATCATTTTGCACAGACAGCGGGTATTGGCGTACAAAAAGTTGTGATATATGGTGCGGCGCTCGTCGCGCTATTTGCCTATGCCAATACTTGGATGTGGCTGGCTGGCGGCGCTTTATTGGTATTGCTGTTGTGCCTGATTCAAACGATCAGTGCCTTTCAAACCCGTTTGTTACATTTGGAGCATGACGCGATTCAGCGACATCAGGTTGGGATGGAGAGCTTCGATCACTCACAGCAGAGCCATCCTGATCAGAAGATTGAAACGATTCCCACAGCTACAGTTTCCTCACATTCTATTCAACCCGAGCAGCATCCTGAATGGATGCATCAAGAGACTTCATTAGCTCAAGCAACATTGGGACAGACTTCGACTCCAGTTACTCAAGCCGTTGAGCCTAAAACACCGAGTTGGTGGCAGCCTGCACTGGACTGGATGATGCACGGTAATCCAATCCTTCGTGTTGCTGTCGCCGTACTCATGGTCGGTGTGGTTTTATTATTACGTTTTGCCAGTGAACATTGGCAGCTCAGTCTTGGCGTGAAGCTGGGTTTTATTGCCAGTGCAGGGGCAGTGACGACGGTTGCAGGTTATTTACTGCAAAAGAAAAATCAATTATTTGCAGTTGCGTTACAAGGCGTTGGGTTAGCCGTCATTTTCTTGACGCTGATTTTCTCTCATCATTTTGCCGTAATTGCCAGCTTAACGACTGCCAGTATTTTATTTGTGATTTTATTATTAGTCACAGTTTATCTGAGTTTAAAGCAGCAAGCCCTGTATTTAGCCATGTTGGCATTGACCATGGCTTATCTTGCACCTTTGGTGATTCCACAAAATCATCCTGATGTGATTTTCCTGTTTGGCTATTACTTTGTGATTAACTTGGCAGTGGCAGCGTTGAACTTTATTCAACCTTGGAAAATCCTGCATCAAATTGCATTCTTTGCCACCATGTTTATTGGTGGTTCGACCATCGGAATTTATGCAAATTCAGCGCAGTTTAATACCTTGGATATGATCCTGTGGTTGCATATGGTTTTATTCATCTGGCTCAGTATTCGTTATAGCCAGTTGATGCTGCGTGCTCAAAACCAGCAGCAACAAACAGATCCGACATCTGAGCGCTTACAGCCGATTTTAGATGTTGGTCTGATCTTTAGTGTGCCTGTCTTGGGCTTTTCCTTACATGCTTATTTAATGCATAACTCAACCTCAGCCCTCACTTGGGGGGCTGTTGCACTTGCCGCGACTTATATTATTTTAAATCTCTGGATTAAACGTCAGCATCCACAATTATCAATCTTGGCCAAAAGTTTCTTTATCCTTGCGGTGGTGTTTGTTGCATTGATTTTCCCATTGGCTAAAGGAGCACATTGGACTTCAACTGGCTGGGTGATTCAGGGCACGGCATTAATCGTTTGGGGTGTCACTGAGCGATACCGTTTAAGTCGTTATATTGGCGTCGCTTTGGTCTTGCTCAGTTCGGTAGCACTACTGTTTCAGGTCTGGTCAAATGATCATTTCCCGATTTTAAGCACCGCAATTTTTGCTTTAGCGCAATTTATTTCGGCCTTTTACTTGTTGCATTATCAGGAAGTCGAAAAGTACTTTAGTGCACGGATGCTGAGCGGCGTGTTTTTAGCGCTTGGTTTATATTCTGGAGCAATTGCGGCTGTTGAATTGATGCATTGGCAACAGCATGGGCTAAGTCCTTATCTTGCGATTGCGGTAATATTACTGGCACTGTTTAGTCTGGTGGTGCATGTTAAATCACGATTGCAGTGGGGCAATGTACAACTGATCTTATTGGCTGGCTTATTAGCTTTGCTCTATGCGGAAAGTTTTGCTCAAAATGTGTATGCCGTTTGGCACTGGTCGAGTGGTTTAAATCAGATCAGCTTTGCTGTGGCTTCGATTACGATGACGTTAATACTGACCAGCTTGAGTGCTTACACATCTAAAGCGTCGCTCATGTTGTGGTCAGCTTTGCTTTGGCTCAGTCTTGCCAGTATTGGATTGGCTATTTTCCCCATCATGCCACTTGTTGCGCTTGCGATTGTCCCAGCCATTTATAGTATATGGCGATTTATATCGAATAAAACCCAGTTGCTCCATCAGGTTCCGATCTGGTGTCTAACCTTAGTCTGGCTGGTATTGGTCAGTCTAGATCTATATTCTGCACAGCAATATTATGTGCTACCGTTGCTTAATCTGACGGATATCCTGTCTTTATTGATGTTCTTCGGTCTGATCTGGGTAATTTATCATCATGACTTTAGTGCAGAGCGTTCGATAGAATGGGGCTTTAAAGTGACCACGATTTTGATTGGTCTATTGGTACTGAGTAGTGTGGTGGTACGTGCCATGCATCATTATCTAGGAACACCATTCTGGGGGACAGCAATCTGGTCAAATGGCGATGTGCAACTCAGTTTGACATTGCTATGGGTTATTTTAGCCTTCGTTCTCATGACTTTTTCCAGTCGCCGCCACATCCGCCAAATCTGGTTTGTCGGTGCGGCTTTATTGGGAATCGTGGTCATGAAGTTGTTGTTATTGGACTTATCGCAAAGTGGCACTTTAACCCGCGTGATTTCGTTTATCGGTTCGGGAGCGGTGATGCTGGTGATTGCTTATTTGGCACCGTTGCCACCTGCGCTAAGTGAGACCAAGAAAGAAAGCTAATTATCTTTCTTTCTCGTCTTTTTTCAGTTCTTTCTGATTGGCATATTGATCGATTTCATCATTTTCCAAAGGTAGAGGTCGATCAATCAGACCCATCTTCGGTACTGGAATTTCGATCTCATTTTCCAGAAAGCCATTACGAATCCGTTCCTGCATTTCATCGCGGACTTTAAGTGAATTTTCCTGACGGCACCACACCGCAAATAACAACTCAATTGAAGATTCCCTAAATGCAGTAACAGTGACCGTGGCTTTCGGGTCATCCATCACCAGTGGATATTTCGCTGCCACATCTAACAAGACTTGGCGCACTTTGATGATATCTTCATGGAAATTAATCGCGAGCGTAATCGGGATACGCCGTATCGGATATTTGGATAAGTTCATCACGGGCGTTCGAATCAGTTGTTCGTTCGGCAAGCGAATATAAACATTATCCAGCGTCAAAAGTTTGACTGAGAGTAAGTCAATCGAAATGACTTCACCTTCAATGGTTTGACCCCGAATCAAGGTAATTTGAATGGTATCACCGACTTCAAAGGAACCTTCACCAATCAGGAACAAGCCACTGATCAAGTTGGTTGCAGAAGTCTGAGAGGCGAAACCCAAAGCGACCGTCAAGATCCCCGCTGCACCGAGAAAGACACTCAGTTTAAAACCCGCTTCCCTTAAACTGGTCATGATGAACAGCAAGAAAATAAAGTAAAAAATGCCTCGACGCCATAATAAGCGTTGATGTGCATTAAAACGGCTACCAATGGTGCGGATAAAGGCATTGGAGACCAGTCGAGCAATCAGGAAGCCGATAAAACATAAAATAATGGCGACCACGATTTCGCTGAGGCGCTCAAAATTAATGTTGGTAAAAACACTGGTCAGGCTGCCAGCAACATCTTTTGGAATATTTGAATTCGGCATGGCAACCCCTTAGAAGAATGAATCAAACATATTGAATAAGGTGCTACCGGGAGCTCGAGGGGGATGTACATAAGTGACTTCACCTGCCTGAGTCGGGGTTTTGTTTTCAATGCGAATTCGTGCCGGATGATCTGTGCCTTCGTAATAGACTTTGATTTGCGAGGTCCATAAGCGCCCTGTACTTTCACTATAAAATAATGGCAGGGCAGGCACAGGCACATTCATACGGTCAAAGCGCAATTGATGATGACTGGTATTGTGAAACTCAATTGGCGTGACCGCTCGGAAAGCGCGTGGTTTAAGGAGATTCAAATCGATACGACCATCGACTGAAGTGGCGTAGCAAATCTCACCATTTTGTGGGTCTTTACCAAACCAGGTGTCTTTCGGTTGAATGACTGGGATATCAAAAAGCGGTTCAGAAAGCCCATCCACCAGACCTGCGATCCACAACGGTGTGCTGATATATAAAGTTCCGCGCTGACCCGCTGGAATATAAATCGGATCCACAGGACGAATCACCACTGAACGATCAGCCAGACGCGGCATTAAATGAAACGTACTATTGGTTTTATGAAACATGTAGCGTTCAATTTTTGCTGGAGGCGGCATGGCAAATTCAATATCGTTCAATATTCGCCACTGTTGTTCGTAGTCATGCTGAAACTGAGGACGATGATATTCAAGACGCCATTCTTTAATGCCGCGAGTCAAACGAAAGAGCAATGAACCGAATTGCCAAGCTTTGGCCTGTTGAAGTTCGAATTGTTGTTCACCCCACCATTTCAAAGTATTGGAAGGTGGTACTTCAAATTGATTATTTTGAGACAAGATGCAAAATTCCTTTGTGAGTATGCTAAACAGACTTCACGCTGTAATCTGCTTAGAGTACACTCAATACTTTCTCTTATCATTATTTGTGTGATGCAAATACTTAAACAAATACAAATTCCTTATAGTTTTGCGAAGCGACATGGCGTTTTATTGCGCTATGAAGGTGATCAAATTTTTATTGTACGACGCAAGGACACTGCGCGTATTGCGTTGCAGGAAGCGCGTCGAATTCTGGGGAAATCTGCTCACGATCAATTGTGTAGTGATCAGGAGTTTCATGCCTTATTAAGTTCCAGTTATGCGGGCGATACAGGCGAGTCGCAGCAAGTTGCAGCAGGACTGGAAGATCATCCCGATTTACTGAGTCTGGCCGATCAGGTACCTGAAGCCGAAGACTTGATGGATCAGGAAGATGATGCACCGATTGTTCGTTTAATCAATGCCTTATTATCGGAAGCGATTCGCGTCAGTGCCTCAGATATTCATATTGAGGCCTTTGAGAAAAAACTGTCAGTACGTTTGCGTGTTGATGGTCAATTGCGTGAGATCGTGCAGCCACGTCGTGAGCTGGCACCGCTCTTGGTATCTCGTATCAAGGTCATGGCGAAACTGGATATTGCCGAAAAGCGAATTCCACAAGATGGTCGTATTTCATTACGCCTTGCTGGACGCGAAGTGGATGTACGTGTTTCGACTTTGCCTTCTTCGCATGGTGAGCGTGTGGTCATGCGTTTGTTGGACAAGCAGGCAGGGCGTTTAAACATGACCCATTTGGGCTTGATGAAAAATGACTACGAGCGCTTAACCCAACTGGTCCATCGCCCACATGGCATTATTCTGGTGACTGGCCCAACAGGTTCGGGTAAAACCACCACCTTGTATGCCGCATTGTCTGATCTGAATGACAATACCCGTAATATTCTGACAGCCGAAGATCCAATTGAATATCAACTGGAAGGGATTGGACAAACTCAGGTCAATACCAAAGTAGATATGACCTTTGCGCGTGCGTTGAAGGCGATGTTGCGTCAAGATCCAGATGTGGTCATGGTCGGTGAGATTCGTGACTTGGAAACTGCTGAAATTGCGGTTCAAGCTTCGTTAACGGGTCACTTGGTACTTTCCACACTGCATACCAATACTGCAATTGGTGCGGTAACACGTTTAAAAGATATGGGGATCGAACCTTTCCTCTTGGCAAGCTCTTTAATCGGCGTGATTGCCCAACGTCTGGTTCGTACTCTATGTCCGCATTGTGTGACATGGCGTCAGGCGGATGATTTTGAGCGTCAGGTTTTCCAGCATCTTAAAGTTGATGAATATATGCAATTGCCTGAACCACAGGGTTGTGAAAAATGTTCACATGTAGGCTTTAGCGGTCGAACTGCAATTTATGAAATCGTGCCAGTCGATGAGTCGATGCGCCGTTTGATTCATGGCAATGCGGCTGAGTATGAATTGGAAAATCATGCGCGTCGTCATGCGGCTTCAATTCGAGATGATGGTTTATTGAAAGTTTTGGCTGGCAAAACCACATTGGAAGAAGTACTTCGTGTCACCAATGAAGCTGCGGAAGAATAAATTTAAGCCTTGAAATAAAAAACAGCATGCAGATCGCATGCTGTTTTTTTATGGTTGCTAAAATTATTCAGCAGTCACAATATTAAAATTCACATCAATATTGTTGCGGGTCGCATTTGAATAAGGGCAAACAATATGTGCAGCAGCAACCAATTGTTCTGCTTCAGCTTGTTCCATTCCGATCAGATAAACATTTAAAGTGACTTCAATACCAAAACCCGTTGGAATCGGACCAATTCCGACTTCACCTTCTACATAGGCATCTTTGCTGATATTGAATTTATCGCGGTTCGCAACAAACTTCATTGCACCCAAGAAGCATGCAGAATAGCCAGCAGCAAAGAGTTGTTCTGGGTTGGTCACTTCACCGCCAGCACCGCCCATTTCTTTAGGTACACCGAGTTTTACATCTAAAACACCGTCAGAAGAAGTTGCACGGCCATCTCGACCGCCTGTTGCTTTTGCTTTTGCACGATAAACCACTTTTTCTAATGACATGATTATTCTTCCTGAAGATTATTGAATGCAATTTGATCGTACTGGATCTAAATTAAAATACAAGTCAGCAAACGTTATAGATCCTGCCATCTTTGGTCGTGATATGTGTAGGGGAGTTTCTATGTTTTGTAGGTGTTTTATTGATGAGTAGAGGTCATGATTAGTTGTGCCAATTCACATTGATAAAGGACATAAGTGCGAATCGCTTGAATCATAAAGATTGGCTATTGGGGAGGCAATAAATTGATTTGGAGAATCATTTTTATTATTCGCCCAAAACAAAAAAGCATAAGTGATAAGACTTATGCCAGTGCTAGATAATAAATTTGATGTGTCCGTTACCAGAGATCGGCAATTTTTTTCATGAGACGGGCACGATAACGCGCTGTCGGGTTGCCAAGGTTATTTTCTGCTTCAAGTTCAAAATGCTTCTGCCAAGCCTGAATCATGTCTAGGGTGGTGCCTTTTTGCTTAATCACGGCAACATCTTCGCGTCGAATATTATCGAGACGTTGTCTGGCACCTTCTGGGCCTGTTCCCCAGCCAATAATCCATTGGCCAAAAGCATTCAGGGATAAATTTTGTGGTGTAGATAACACTGTTGTTGAAGTGGCCGAGTCATCCGTATTTGCATCAACGGTTGTGGCGTGAAGTGGTACGGTGGCCCCAAAAAAAAACAAAGCAGCGATAAATCTAAACATGAACAAAGCTTAATAAGAATGAGTTGATGATGTTACATCATGCATATCCCAAAATCATTCGACTTTGCTCTATGATGATCAATAAATTGTATTAAATCATGAATCTAGAAATGGTACATTGGTAAAAATTGACCAAGACGGTCAGAATATATTCTATTGTTGGTATTTTGTGCAAAATTGCGATTAAAAAAGCTGATCGCGTTTCATTTTTAATAATTGATGAGCTTGCGATGTTGCATCAGTGGCATAGAGGCACGAATTGCATTTTGTTCTTCAAGATCAAATGCACTGGTGATTAGACCATGACCTTCAGTTTCGATCATTTGAAGCAGCTGTCCACGACTATCCGTGATTCCTGCATGTCCCCAAGTTTGACGTTTTTCACCATGCCAGCCTTGCTGGGCAGCACCTAAAACATAACATTGGCTGTCCATGGCACGTGCTTGTAGCAGCAACTGCCAATGAAGCTGTCCTGTTGTATAGGTAAATGCAGCAGGGGCCGTTAAGATATTGGCACCTTGCTGACGTAAGGTTAAAGCCAGTTCTGGAAAGCGTAAGTCATAGCAAACCATCAGACCAATGTTACCAAAAGGTGTTTTGGCAACGACGACCTGATCACCAGGTTCAAAGAATTTAGACTCCTGATAACCGCCGACTGCATCACTGACTTGCACATCAAATAAATGAATTTTGTCGTAGCGAGCTTCTGTACCTTCAGGACTAATACATAAACTGACGGTTCGAACCCGACCATCCTGAATGATTGAACCATCTGGACGGAAAGGGCATGGGAGCGTGCCCGCAATTATCCAGATTTGATAGCGATGCGCCAGTTGCTCTAATCGTTTTTGAATACTCTCGAATTGAGCTGCGGTTTCACGTTGTTTACCCGCAGCAAAGCAGACAAAGTTTTCAGGTAAGACGATGAGCTCAGCAGCCTGAGCTTTACTCTGTTGAATTAATGATTCAATGACATCGAAATTTGTTTCGATATCATTTTGGGAGTTCATTTGTGCAACAGAAAGTAAAGTCATATAGGCGCCGCGATATCAGGTTGAGTGATCAAGCGTTTTGTTTATGTGCATCGAGATTGAGGCAATCTTGTTCTTTTTGCAATTGTTTAACCAGAGGTTCAAACATATTCTGGTTATTTTCGTTTAAACGCATCAACGTTTTATGTGCATCGAGCACAGTATTGAGCATGGCACTATGAGTGACATGTTCATCGGTAAGCTCCAAAGTACATACACTCGGATCACCACAGTAATTTAAAATCACAAATACCTGTCCTAGCCCCATACTGTTGGCTAAGGTTGTAATATCTGGATTTGTTGACAGCATGACTGCTTGGATCTGATGAACTTGCTTTAGCTTTAAACCCAGTTTTGCCAGAATGCCTAAAACGGTACTGTCAATAAACGTGGTTTCAGTTAAGTCAACGATTGCACCAACAACATTTTGCTGTTGTTCAATTCGGTTGAGCAGTTTGTCTAGACTTATACAAGAGTGAGCACGCACTTCGCCAATAAGCTTGAAAATATGCGTTCCGTTCAAACTTGCATATTCAACATGACCTGTTGACATATAAATGCCATTTTCAGAGAAAGGATATAAAATTATCCCATAGTGATATTCCAGACACAAGTGGTCGGAGGTCTAGATTTAATTAAGTTTTTGATATTTAAGTTAATTCATTCGGCGGAGGCTTAGAATAGCAATGTCATCAGCCACGTGATCTGGGGCTTTAAAGGAATCATTTTGCAAGTGTTCCACCAGTTGATTGAATTGATCATTCAGGCCACCATCGAAGGGTTCAAGCGCCCCATCTGAACAAACAATAAACCGCGCATGGCGACTTAATACACAACGATGTTCTTCAACTTCCAGTTCTTCTGTGAGTCCTAAAGGAAAGCTGCTTGTAGTTAAAATCTGTGGAGGCTGGTTCGGTTCAAAAATGATTGGAGGCGGGTAATGTCCTGCACTAGACCAACGTACTTCATGTGTCGCCAGATTTAAAATACCAGCCACCATGGTGATGTGCTTTTCAATATTCTCTTGCACCAACATTGCATTCAGTTTTTGAATTAATTGACTAGGTGTTTTTGAGCGACCATGAAAAGCTGCCATCCAAGATGTGAGTAGGCTACTGGTGACACCATGTCCTGACACATCCGCAAGATAGAATAAAACCTCTTCATCATTTAAACGCCAATAGTCATACCAGTCGCCCGACAAATAAGCCGAGGGTTGAAAGAACGATTCAAACTGATAGTTGGGGAGCTCAATCGGATTCGGCAACAAACGCTTTTGTAATTCGGCCGCAGAAGGCAAATCGCGACTATCTTGATTACGTTTATATTGAGCATCGATTTTGAATAAAGAATGAATTGGATTTTTTGGCAAGCTATCCCAAATCCAGCCCGCTAAAGCGCCTAATTCCCATGCCTGAGCCAAAGCTGCGCCTTCGTGCTCAAATGCAAGCACAACAGTCGGCAGTTTCCATTGATATTTTAAGAAATCTTGTACATCGGCAATTGCAATAATTGTTTGATCATACAAATCCAGATCATCAACTTGAATGATCTGCAAACTTGGCAACTCAGTTAAAGCTTGATCTAAACAGGGTATGGAGCGTGTGGGTTGAATGAAATACATAGATGAATAGTCAATCCTTTGTATGATCATTTTTGATTCATCGTAGATGAAAGATGATCTATAACATAGTATTGCCAGAGTTTAAATTCTCTGACAATACATAAGTTTGTAAAACATTATTTTAATGTGATCACTTTTCATCAGAAGATGAGTCGTCAACATCATCTTCATCACCAACAAAAGAAACATCATCAGAGTCGCCACGCTTCTCTGCGATCTGAAAAGCCTTACGTTGTAAATAGAAGTCACGGATCATTGAATATTTATCGCCTTTTAGGCTTTCTTCAATATCCAGAATTTGTGAACGTGCATCAACTGCTTGCAAGACATTGGTTGACCAGTAAATACCTTCCTGATCATCCAGTAAATATTTCTGTGGACGCCCAAAACTATCTGCTGCTAAACCAAAACCATCACGGAACGTACTTGGACCAAAGAATGGCAACATTACATAAGGGCCAGAAGGTACACCGTAATAACCCAGTGTCACACCAAAGCTTTCTTCTTCAGTTGACAATCCTAAACGACGTGCAGGATCTGCAAAACCTAAAGTTGTAAGGGTATTTAAAGTGAAACGTCCTAAAGTTTGAGCAGCACGTGCTGGACGACCTTGAATCAGTTGGTTAACTGCATTCCATGGCTCACCGAGGTTTTTGCGGAACTGACGGTAGGGGCTACGCACAGGTTCAGGAACTTTTGCGACATATTGAATTGCAACTGGCTTTAATAAGTTACGATCTAACATGTCATTAAATGCATAAATCTGGCGATTCAATGGCTGTAAAGGATCTTTAACTGCATCCGGTTGTGCAGCATTAGCATTTACTTTTAAATCATTCTTGGTGAGATGCTTTAAATCTTTTATTGCTTGAATCGTTGAAACCTTTTGCTCAGCCATAACCTGTGGTTGCGGCGTAGCAGATTGATTGGCAGACTCATTTGGAGTCTCTTGAGCGAATACTGATGAACAAGCTCCAGCAGTTAACAACCCAAGCAAGATAAAATTCGAGTAATGCATATAAGTCCTTAATCGCTGTGAGAGCGAAATACAGTCATTAAAATGATTGCGTCACTTAACGCAAAACATAGATATCAAGAGTACAGTTTAATTGTTCTTATCGTATTAAAACAAATTCGGTCGAAAAATATAAGAAAAAATGTAATTTTGCTCTAAAAATAAACACTCGATCAAATAATTCCAATAAATTTAAAAAAGGGTGTTGCATTGGGTTGGGAATGCTGTAGAATGCACATCCATCGGCGGTGATGCAGATAAAAACTTGTTGATAAACAAGGATTTGGCTAGATAGGTTGGATTCTTGGGTTGATTGATAAGTTTTAAAAATATCGAAATTACCTGTTGACTTTGAAGAAATTTAGAGTAATATAGCCGACCTAGCTTGATGATGACGAATCATCGAGA
>NZ_RKQE01000001.1:0-158773 GCF_003815055.1 Acinetobacter sp. BIGb0102 | reverse complement strand
TCGTAGACCTCATCTATCGTTAAAATACAAAACGCCTAATGAAATGCATCAGGCGTTTGTTTGAAATAAGTGTCAACCTATTTCAGGACGAGACAGTTCAAAAACTCAAATTATTGAGCTTGTTGACCTGGTTGTACAAGAACAGTACGGCTACCAGTGATCGCAGCGAATACGCGACGGTTCATAGCACGACCTTCTTTAGTTTTGTTGTCAGCAACCGGTTGATCCCAAGCGAAACCTTGAGTAGACAAACGAGATGCATCAACATTGTATTCATTTACAAGTGAAGATTTAACAGAGTTAGCACGCGCTAAAGATAAACGTTCGTTTAACTTACGTGGACCAGTGTTATCTGTGTGACCTTCAATACGAGCTGTCGCATTCGGGTACTCAGCTAACTTCTCTGCAACTTTAGCAATTTCAGTTTTGTATTGTGGCTTGATGTCAGACTTGTTCGTATCGAAGAATACGCGAAGTTCCATGTTAAGGTCTTCAGTCAACTCTTGTGGTTGTGGAGCAACTGGAGTTGGCTCAACTGGAGCAACTTCTACTACTGGAGCAGCAGGTTTCAAGTGGCCACCAAGAACTACGTTTAAGCCAGCAAGCGCTGTATAGTTCCAGAATTTCTCATCAAAGTGATAAGTACCACGAGCTTCTGTACGAAGAGATAAAGCATCGTTTAAGCGCCAGAATACACCACCACCAGCATTAGCTAATGTACCTTCTTGCTTACCGCCATAGATATCATCACCTTCGTATTTGTAGTGACCAGCACCAGCTAATACGTATGGCTTGATTTTGCTATCGTAGTTTTTAGTAATCAAATCAGAAGTAACATAAGCATTACCTGCAATGTTACGACCTTTGTAATCATTATTTGTGCTTGTGTCGCCTTTAATCTGGCTATATTCAACTTCAGCACCTAACCAAGGAGTAATTTCTACACCTAGCGCAGCACCAACAAATAAATCATCTTCAAGCTCTGGGCTTGGAGTTAATTGACCTTTATGACCACGGTTGTTATGTTCTGTATCGAACATTGTATAACCAAGCATTAAAGGAGTTACTGTTACGCCCGCATTTGCAGCAGCCAAAGGAGCAGCAACAAGCATAGCAAGTGCAATACGACTCAATTTCATGGATATCCTCCAAAAACAAAAAATTGTTTGTTCTCTAAACGCTAATAGCTTTTGAATGCTGAGAAATAGTTTTGTTGTATCTTTTTCAGTCATTCACCTTATGTTAAATCATACAAATACCTGATCAATTTTCCAAGTATTTAATAACATTTTAGTCAGCAGCCACTGAAAACGATTTATTTCTCTTCAAAAAGCTTAGAAAATTCTAATTTAACAACACCTAACAAAGCTGTGAGAGCTTATCACTTTTTAATCAAAATTTTAACAAGCTATCAAAATCTTTTCAATAAAGCTAAATAATTCCTACACAACATACGAAGTTAAACCCAGCTTATTGTACTTTTAAATATGATGAGCCATTTTCTTGACCAATACGACCTCATCGTTTTATCCATAAAAAAAGCGACTCTAACGAGTCGCTTTTTTTATTCAGTTCAAAAACTCAAATTATTGAGCTTGTTGACCTGGTTGTACTAGAACAGTACGGCTACCAGAAATCGCAGCGAATACGCGACGGTTCATAGCACGACCTTCTTTAGTTTTGTTGTCAGCAATCGGTTGATCCCAAGCGAAACCTTGAGTAGACAAACGAGATGCATCAACATTGTATTCGTTTACAAGTGAAGATTTAACAGAGTTAGCACGCGCTAAAGATAAACGTTCGTTTAACTTACGTGGACCAGTGTTATCTGTGTGACCTTCAATACGAGCTGTCGCATTCGGGTACTCAGCTAACTTCTCTGCAACTTTAGCAATTTCAGACTTGTATTGTGGCTTGATGTCAGACTTGTTCGTATCGAAGAATACGCGAAGTTCCATATTAAGGTCTTCAGTCAACTCTTGTGGTTGTGGAGCAACTGGAGTTGGCTCAACTGGAGCAACTTCTACTACTGGAGCAGCAGGTTTCAAGTGACCACCAAGAACTACGTTTAAGCCAGCAAGCGCTGTATAGTTCCAGAAATCTTCATCGATGTTATAAGTACCACGAGCTTCTGTACGAAGAGACAAAGCATCGTTTAAGCGCCAGAAAGCACCAAAACCAGCATTACCTAAAGTACCTTCTTCTTTCAAACCGCGACCAGCACGACCGAATTCAGCAGCAGTAGCATCATCAAATTTATATTTGTAGTGACCAGCACCTAACAATACATATGGCTTGATTTTGCTATCGTAGTTTTTAGTGATCAAATCAGAAGTAACGTAGAAGTTACCGTTGATTTGTTGTTGTTTGTATTCAGCGTTAGCAACAGTACCGTCAACATCACCTTTAACTTGGTTATATTCAGCTTCAAAGCCTAACCAAGGTGTTAACTCGATACCTAATGCAGCACCAACGAATAAATCATCCTGAATTTCAGGACCATTTGTTAAATGCTTATCACCATTATTGTGTTTAGTGTCTTGGAATGTGTAACCAAGCATTAATGGAGTTACTGTTACGCCAGCATTAGCAGCAGCTAAAGGAGCAGCAACAAGCATAGCAAGTGCAATACGACTCAATTTCATGGATATCCTCCAGAGATAACAATTGTTTGTTGTGTAAGCTCAGCCTATGATTTTTCGTACTGAGAACATTAATGTTCTACAACATTATTTTTAAGCCATTCACTTCACTTTGAATCATACAAACACTTGATGAATTTTCCAAGTGCTTGATAACTTTAACCTCGTAAATTATTGACAAAATTGCTTACAATTTCCGTTGTAGTTCCGTAAATTTTCAATTTTCATACATCGGCGAATAGATTATTGTTTATCAATCTATGTTTAAGTAATATTTAACTTATTTGTTAGTGTTTTTTATTAAAACAAATAACGTTTATGCTTAACATATTGTTAATAAAAAAGTTAATAAAAATAGACAGGAAAAACATGTTTAGACCACATGGATTTACATTGGGTGAATTGCTTATCATTATCAGTATTCTGGCCATTCTTAGCTATATCGCCCTACCATATTTTCGCGACTTAATGGTTTCAGGTGAAGCAAATCACTTAAAAAGAAACCTCACAATTCACATACAAAAAGCAAAAACCGATGCACAGCTTTACCATAAAAATGTGATGCTGTGCCCAAGTAATGACCTGATTGACTGTAGCAAAGACTGGAATAAGGGCTTTATCGGCTTCGTTGACACCAATAAGAATAGAAAACGAGATCACAATGAACCTTTACTCTTTGCCGTATCACTTAATCTCAAATATGGTCATCTACATTATAGTGCTTTTGGTGCGACGCCCTATGCGATCATTTTTCAGGGAGAAAATGGACTCCCCTTTGCTGCAAATGGTAGCTTTACCTATTGTTCAACGTCACCTGACTATCACAGTAAAATACGCTTAAGCCGCATGGGAAATATTCGCTTTGAGAAAATATCCAGCTGTTAAAAACTCCTCAGTCTAGCTTAAAAAAAGTAAAACGCTTTATTCCAGTTCTTTTTTTAATATACTGCTTAAGTTTGGAACATTTTTTATAAATTATAAGTGTGGAGACACATAATGACTGACATCGTAATTGTTAATGGCGCTCGTACTGCAATGGGCGGCTTCCAAGGTGCACTCTCTGGCGTAACAGCGCCTGAATTAGGTGCAGTAACCATTAAAGAAGCAATTGCCCGTTCTGGCCTACAACCCACTGATGTGGAAGAAGTCATCATGGGTTGCGTATTACCTGCTGGTCTCAAACAAGGCCCAGCTCGTCAAGCAATGCGTAAGGCAGGATTACCAGATTCTACAGGTGCAGTCACCATTAATAAGCTGTGTGGTTCTGGCATGAAAGCGGTGATGCAAGCAGCAGATATGATCAAGGCTGGTAGTGCAGACATCGTCGTTGCTGGTGGTATGGAATCAATGACCAATGCACCATACGTTCTTCCCAAAGCACGTGGTGGCTACCGTATGGGCCATGGTGAAATTAAAGATCATATGTTCCTAGATGGTCTGGAAGATGCTGAAACTGGTCGCTTGATGGGTTCTTTTGCTCAGGACATGGCAAATCAACGTAGTTATACTCGCGAACAAATGGATGACTTCGCAATTCGTTCTTTACACCGCGCACAAAAAGCAATCACTGAAGGCTATTTTAAAGATGAGATCGTGCCTGTAACGGTTTCAACGCGTAAAGGCGATGTGGTTGTCGACCAAGATGAACAACCGCTTAGTGCAAAAATTGACAAGATCCCCTCACTTAAACCTGCTTTTGCAAAAGACGGTACGATTACAGCAGCAAATGCCAGCTCAATTTCAGATGGTGCATCTGCACTGGTCTTAACGTCTAGTGATGTTGCAGCGCAACGTGGCTTACAGCCTTTGGCAAAAATTATTGCAACTGCGTCAAACTCACAACACCCTTCTGAGTTTACCATTGCACCTGTGGGCGCGATTGAAAAAGTATTGAAGAAAGCGGGCTGGGATGCACAAGAGGTTGACCTTTGGGAAATCAATGAAGCATTTGCAATGGTTACCATGTGCCCAATTGATGATTTCAAATTAGATGCAGAAAAAGTGAATATCAATGGCGGTGCCTGTGCATTGGGCCACCCTGTAGGTTCTACAGGTTCTCGTATCATTCTTACTTTGATTCATGCACTTAAACGCACAGGCGGCAAAAAAGGTGTTGCAGCGTTGTGTATCGGTGGTGGTGAAGCAACAGCGGTTGCAATTGAATTGATCTAAGTATCAATTTGATAACTTAAAAATCCTGCCAAGCGCAGGATTTTTTGTTTTGAGAATTACAAAAAATAATGCACCTATAGCGCAATTCCCGATAAGTTATATTTTGTATAAAAAAACAACAGGACGTCCCCCATGCAACTCAATCATTATTTAAATTTTAAAGGACAAACCGAACAGGCATTTAATTTTTATAAATCTGTATTTGGCGGTGAGTTTGCCATGCTCAGCCGTTATGGTGATATGCCACCCACAGAAGGAATCACACTTTCTGATGCTGATAAAAACTTGATTCTACATGTTTCCCTACCCATCAATGAATTTACCGTATTGATGGCTTCGGATATCAACGATCAATTCTGTACCCCGCATAGTGTATTTACCCAAGGCAACAATCATTATATTTCTATTAATCTAGATCCTGATGAACTTGAGGATGCTCAAAGACTTTTCGATGCCTTGTCCGTCAATGGTCAAGTTGAAATGCCCTTGGAAAAAACCTTCTGGGGTGCACTCTACGGCGCTTTTACCGATCAGTTCGGGATCAAATGGATGATCAATTGTCAGCTCGATGAATAATCGACATCAAATAAAAAAGCTGAACCAAAGTTCAGCTTTTTTATTTCAGAAGGCTTAAGCCCCCGTCTGATAACTTGCTTGAGGTACGGCAGTTGACGCCTGATAAGGATTGGTAAAATCCTGAAGACCAGCAGCGGCTTCATGAATATCCTTTCCTTCTTTCACCACAAAAGTGTCAAAGCCAGAACGTTTTAAATAATTTAGAACATCCTTAAAGATATCACCGACCGCACGCAATTCACCTTGGTAGCCTTGACGACGCAATAAGGCAGCAAATGAATAACCACGACCATCATTGAAACCCGCAAATTCAATGAAGATTGCATCAAACTCATCTAGTGGAAATTGATGGGTTTCAGGTGAATCGTTTACTGTAATGTACAATGCTTTTTTGCCTTGTACCTGTGCCAATTGATCAAGTTGTGCCGTTGTTAATACAACATCACCTTGTGGAAGCGCACCATCTTCTGCAATGACTTGATAAGTATTGTCTGCAATTGTGCCATCTTTAGAAAGCACTTGTAGCGATGTATTAAGCATAAGCACGCTCCTTGAATGGTTGAATGCCAACACGGCGATAGGTATCAATAAAACGCTCACCTTCATTACGCAAGTCAAGGTAAGTATTCAAGATTTCCTCAATCACATCAGGTACGGCATCGGCAGCAAAAGATGGGCCTAAGATATCGCCTAAAGATGCATCATGATCCGCATGACCACCTAAAGTGATTTGATAGAACTCAGCACCTTTTTTATCCACACCCAGAATACCGATATTACCGACATGGTGGTGACCACAAGCATTCATACAACCTGAGATATTCAAGTCAAGCTCACCAAGATTATAGATGGTATCTAAATCTTCAAAACGACGGCTAATTGCTTCTGAAATTGGAATTGATTTCGCATTCGCCAATGAACAGAAATCACCACCTGGGCAGCAAATGATATCGGTAATAAAGCCGATATGCGCACGTGCCATGTTGTGATGTTCAAGAGTTTGCCACAATTCAAATAAATCTTTTTGTGGTACATCCACCAATGAAATGTTTTGTTCATGTGTGGTACGGAACTCACCAAAGGTGTACTTATCCGCCAAATCAGCAATTAAGTTCATTTCTTCAGAAGTCACATCACCCGGCGCAACCCCTGCACGTTTCAGGGAAATCGTAACAATACGATAGCCTTTCACTTTATGTGCGTTGGTATTGACGTTGAACCATTGCTTGAATTTAGGATATTCAGCAAATAAAGCCGTAAAATCTTGATCTTCCAGATCTTGATAATCAAATGGTGTAAATTCTTCATCCATTTTTTTCAAGATTTCAGGTTGAATTTTCAAAGCTTCACGCGTGTGTTCAAATTCAGCTTCTACTTTTTGAGCAAATACTTCTGGTGTTAATGCTTTCACCAAAATCTTGATACGTGCTTTGTATTTGTTATCACGACGACCATGCAAGTTATATACACGTAAGGTCGCTTCAAGATAAGCAATTAAATCTTCGCGTGGCAAGAACTCACGAATGACGCTACCAATGATTGGAGTACGGCCTAAGCCACCGCCAGCCATGATCTTATAGCCCATTTCACCCGCGTCATTACGAACCAGATAAACACCGATATCGTGGAATGCTGTTGCAGCACGGTCTTTCTCTTGCAATGCTGAAACTGCAATCTTGAACTTACGTGGTAAGAACGCAAATTCAGGATGGAAAGTACTCCACTGACGAATCAATTCACACGTTGGACGTGGATCAGCAATCTCGCCTGCTACAACACCCGCAAACTGGTCGGTGGTGGTATTACGGATACAGTTACCTGAAGTTTGTACCGCATGCATTTGCACTGTTGCCAGTTCAGCAAGAATATCAGGCACATTTTCTAATGCAGGCCAGTTCAACTGAATATTTTGACGCGTTGAAACGTGGGCATAACCACGGTCATATTCCGTCGCAATTTCAGCAATTTTTCTGAGTTGTTTGGTATTCATCAAGCCATACGGCACAGCAATACGGAGCATTGGCGCATAACGCTGCACGTATAAACCATTTTGCAAACGTAGTGGACGATATTCGTCTTCTGTTAATTTTCCTGCTAAATAGCGTTCTGTTTGATCACGAAACTGAGCAACACGTTGGTTAATCAGTTGTTGATCGAAATCCGTATATAAATACATGGCGTATGGCTAGTCATTCATTATAAAGGCGACTAGCATAGCGAGCTTTCATTCATCAACAAAATGCTTTTTTTGCATATTTAATAACGGTTTTATTGATAAGCCTATCTAATTGCCATAAAAAGAAAAAGCCCAGACGAATCTGAGCTTTTCTCTATCATTTTTAAATGAAATTAGTTCTTATCTGGCAAAGCATAAGCCACGAGATAATCACCCATTTTCGTACCGAATGAACCATGTCCACCCGCCATAATCACGACGTACTGTTTACCATTGGCTTCATAAGTCATTGGCGTTGCTTGTCCACCTGCTGGTAAACGCGCTTCCCATAACTTGTCGCCATTTGAAACATTGAATGCACGGATGTAGTTATCTTGAGTTGCACCAACGAACATTACGTTACCCGCAGTCGAGATTGAACCACCTAAACCTGGTACACCAATTTTCACTGGCGGTAACTGGAATAGATTTGGCAAGCTGTCACGGATGGTACCGATACGTTTTTTCCAAACTACATCATGGGTTTTCAAGTCCACACCAGCAACATAGCCCCAGCCAGGTTGTTTACATGGCAAACCGAATGGAGACAGGAACGGACTGATATCAACGCCGTATGGTGTGCCATACATCGGTTGCATACCTTGTTCTGTACCCGCACCACGCGCAACTGGCTCGCGGTTTGGATCTGCTGGAATTAAACGGCTCACGAATGGCAAACCAATCGGGTTCATGACTGCAACCTGACGATCAGCATTCACAGACATACCGCCCCACTCGAATACACCGAGGTTACCAGGGAAAACTAAGGTTCCGTTTTCTGAAGGTGGCGTATAAATACCATCATAGTTCAGACGTTTAAATTTCACACGACACATTAACTGGTCAAACATTGTGGCACCCCACATGTCTTTATCCGTTAATTTATCTTTCGGTGCTAAGTTAAAGTCAGAGAATGGTTGAGTTTTAGAATAGAACTCACCTTTGGTTTGTGGTCCCCACTTCACTGTTTGTGGCACTGGTTTTTCAGTAATCGGTACAATTGGCTGACCATTACGACGATCTAGAACAAAGGCATTACCTGTTTTAGTCAACACATAAATTGCAGGCACTGTTTGACCAGATTTATCCTGAATATCCGCCAATGAAGGTTGTGATGGTACGTCCATATCCCACAAGTCATGATGTGTGGTTTGGAAATGCCATACCAGTTTACCTGTGGTTGCATTGATCGCCAGCATTGAGTTTGCATAACGCTCTTTCAATTCTGTACGGTCACCGCCCCAGATATCTGGCGTACCTACACCTGTTGGTACATACACGATGTCCAGTTTTGCATCATAGGCAAGTGGCGCCCATGCGTTTGGTGAGTTATGCACAAATGTTGTGTCTTGACCCGGCATTGCATTTGGATCAGCAGCGCCTGTATCAAATACCCACAACAATTTACCTGTGTTCACGTCATAACCACGAATAACACCAGATGGCTCTTTATTCGAATGGTTATCTGTTACAGATCCAGCGATAACAACGGTCGTACCAGATACAACACCCGGAGATGTTGGGTTATAACCACCTGGATACGCATATGGCATGAACTCTTGTAAGTTCACTTCACCGTTTTGACCAAAGTCAGAACATGCTTTACCCGTATCTGCATTCACTGCAACCAAACGACCATCATTCACAGGAACAAAGACTTTACGTGGACACTCTGTTGAGGTCGACTTCTTCGCTTGTAAACTGGTTGCAAATTCAGTGGTATTGGCAGCATCGTAGTACATCACACCACGACAAGTTAAGTGCTGGAAGGTTTTATCCGTTTTGAGCTTAGGATCAAAACGCCATTTTTCCTTACCTGTCGCAGGATCAATCGAAATCAGATGTTGATGTGGTGTACACATAAACATGTTATTGCCAATCTTGATTGGTGTTACTTGGTTAGTGGTTTCACCTGAATCATTTTCAGTTCTGAAATCACCGGTACGTAATGTCCAAGCCACTTTAAGATCTTTGACGTTTTTATCATTGATCTGTGTCAATGGAGAATAACGTTCACCACCCTGACTACGACCATAAGCAGGCCAATCTTCAGGCGCAATGCCTTCAACCGCTTTCGCTTGTGCAGGTTGCGGCGTCTGAATCACACCATTGATTTCTTGTGGATCATTAAAGATCGAGTACACCATCACCACGATAGCAATCGCTAAAGTTGAAGATAAGGCCACTTTACTTGATGCCAGATTATCAATACCGCGTGTTACCGCAGGAACAAGTAACCAAAGACCCAAGATACCCAGAATATCTAGACGTGGTGCAAGTGCCCAGAAGTCTGTACCAACTTCCCAAACACCCCAGATCACACTGCCTAACATGAGCGCGGCATACACCCATAAAGGGCCTGATGCACGTTTATAGAGTTGTACTGCCACAATGAGCAACAGCACACCTGCAATCACATAATAAAAAGACCCGCCAATGGCAGCGAGCCAGATACCGCCAATGAGCAAGAACAGCGCAATGAGGGCGATAATAATCACCGTCAATGTTCTTAGCCCAGATTTTGAAGCAGATTGATTCATAAGATCACCTTGCATCTTTTGTATTTTTAGATCCATCCAGCGCATACATGAGCGACTGGATGGTCGAGTTCAAATCACAACAAGTATTTTGCAGATACAGTCCGTTTTTATGAACACCATCTGCAAAATTGCTCGAGTATCGAAATTAGAAAACGGTTTGGAACTTAATTCCACCAACCCATGTCTTATCGCCATTTTTCAATGCGCCAACATGGTGGACATATTGAATATTCGGACGAATCGTCAACCAGTTGGTTGCGTGAATGCCGTAATACAACTCAGTGTTATATTCCTCATCCAACAAACCATTCGCATCATCATTGGCATGAATACGTGCTACGCCCAGTGCAAGTTCATCTTGCGGACGTTGGTCAAGTAAACCTTTATAGATCAAGCCAACATTTTGCATGTCTTTGACAGAATTAGTTTTTGAATCATGTACTGTCACATTCACAAAACCAGTTAAACCACGATCAGACTGACCATCATGACGGGTTAACTGCTGCTTCACAGTGAACCAGCCCCCTTGTTTGTGTCCAGTTTTGGCAGGATTCTCAATTTCTGCTGCATCAGCCGTACTGTAGTAGTAGCCGAAACGATATTCACCCGGTAAAGACAATGCACCAAGTTTTGGTGTCCAGACCACTTCGGCTGGAATAATCGCACCATGTGAACCATCAGTACTTAAATTAAAGCCTTTACCACGTTGCAAGTTTTCAGGGTTATATTCATAAGCCCCGATTTGAGCGTATAGATCTGACTGTAAGTTGTACTTCACACGCAATGCCCACTGACTCACAGGCCAGTTGTACCATTGGTCGCCTACCCAGTTACCCACTTGCGAACCACATAAAGCCAAGTTCTGGAAATCACAGTCAAAGCTGTTGAAATCTTCACCTTCGCCAAAACGACCGACTTTAATATCCAAAGCTTGATCTAAAAATTTCTTTTTGATCCACAAGTCTGTTAGACGCCAAGTTTGACCACGCCCCCACACTTCTTGTGTAGAACTCAAATGGCCCTGTAATGCATCAGCCGTTTGCGATAAAGATTGACCATCACGATAAGTGACCGTGATCTGTGCTTCAGTATCTTGCCAACCTAAAATTTTATTTAGATCGAAATGTGCACCTAAAGCCAATTGTCCAGTAAATTCACTGCCATGGCTTGAATGCTGTTTAGAATCTAAAACCCCTGCGAATTCACCAGTGTAATCAGCAGAAAATTTGTAACCCTGTTCTTGCAACGCCGTGCGTTGACCGTTCCAATCACCAAATAGCCATTGACCATTCGGATCAAAGGCTGATGAAGCGGCTTGAGTATGTTGTGCAAAAAGACTCAATGATAGAACGGATAAACAAGAAACAATCAATGACTTCGAGATTGTCATGTTTACGTAACCTTTTATGTTATTGTGTATAAAAGGTTACTCTTATTTTTAAATTACAACTTATTCAAAATGTTAACAATCTGTACAATATTTTAACAATCAGTGATTAGTCGCACATATTTTCTACCATTTGCCTTCACCTAGCCCCTGACCGATGAATGCATACTTCATTTGAGAACGAGAAAACTTGATTGGACAGGCCAATTGCGCTTCGGTTTGATCCGAGTTTTCAGATACAGGGACATCTACAACCCAGTCGCGTTGCTGAGCGATTGGTGAATCCAAAGCTTCATCCAGACTGAGAACTGGTTCTACGCAAATATCCAGACTCTGGAACAAATGTTGCCATTCTGAAAAATTCTGGGTCTTAAACTTATCTCGTAGCGCCTGTTTTACCGCCTGACGATCTTCTGGATCAAAAGAGGCACCTTTTGCCAGTAGTAAAGGCAATTCTAAAACAGCTGCCAAACCAGCCATAAATTGTGGCTCTAAGCTTCCTACAGAGAAATAGCGGCCATCTTTGGTTTCATAATAATCATAGAAACTCGCGCCATTGAGCATGCCGGCCTCAGGCGCTTGCGGTGTCTGCCCTGCCAGACTTGCGGAAGCAGCCATACTATTGAGGCTTGCCACACAATCTGTCATGGAAATATCAATATATTGTCCCAGACCGCTGCGTTGGCGTTCAACGACAGCCGCAAGTATACCAATCACGGCATGCAGGGATCCACCAGCCACATCGGCAATCTGAATCCCTAAAGGTGGTGGCCCACCATCCTGACGGCCACTATGTCCAGAAATGCCCGCAAGTGCCAAGTAATTAATATCGTGCCCTGCCCGATCTTTATAAGCACCTGTCTGGCCATATCCTGTAATTGAACAATAGATGAGACGAGGATTAATCTCGGCTAAAGTTTCATAGTCCAGTCCTAGACGGCGCATGACATCTGGACGGAACTGTTCCAGCACAATATCAAACTCGGAAATTTTTGTTTTAATCAGTTCAATATTAGCTGCATCTTTTAGATCGAGTGCAATCGACTGCTTGTTTCGATTGAGATAACTATGTGCAGTGGCCTGTCCGTTCGCATAGGGTGGCATTATCCGTACCAAGTCAGGACGTGTTGGAGATTCAACATGGATAACTTCTGCACCCATGTCCGCAAGGTACATACTGGCAAATGGCCCAGGTAATAAAGTAGAAAAATCTAGGACTTTCAATCCCTTTAGAGCAGATGGCATGATAATTTTTACTCAATTTGTTCAAATTTTCTTTTATACTAGGTGTGAAGAAACACAAAAACAATGTCATGTTCAGCCATTTACCTTGATAGTTTCGGCAATTTAACATGTATACAATGAGCAGATATTTTTCTTGTCAATTGCTCAATTTGATATTTTAGACGGTTATTTAGGTCAATTATCGTGAATAGTAAAGAAACTGAAGGATTCAATATGAGCCGTGATACGATCAGCATCCACTTCGTGAATGCGGCTTTAACAGGTGTTAAACGCCTAGGCATGGACGTTGAAACATTACTTTCACATGTCGGTATAGAAGCAGAATTACTCCGTCAACCGAAAGCTCGAATCTCCCCAGAGCAATATACCCGCTTTATAAAAATGCTATGGATGGTCACTCAAGACGAACATGTCGGTTTTGATATCCAGCCTCGTCGCTTGGGTACATTTGCGATCATGTGCCAGTTGATTATCCATTCCAAAACATTGGGTCAGGCACTGGAACTTTCATCTCAATTCTACAAGCTGTTTGGTGATGAATGGGCGGTCAGCCTAGAACGCGACAAGCATGAAGCGCGTTTGGTTCCCCACATTCCTAAAGCTTTAGATCCCGACCATTTCATTACTGAAAGTATGCTAATGATTTGGCATGGTCTTGCTTCATGGTTAATCGAACGCCGTTTACCTTTAGAACGTGTTCATTTTGGTTATGAACGCCCAAGTCATGCCGATGAATACGATGCTTTATTCTTTGCGCCCGTGATGCAATTTGATGCGCCACGTACAGAGATTACCTTTGCTGCTGATTATCTTGACCTGCCAATCCGTCAAGATGAAAAGACTTTAGAAGAATTCCTGAAAGCAGCACCTGCACAACTATTAGTGAAATTCAAAAACACCAACTCACTTACCTCACGTATTCGTGATGTATTAAAGAGTCAGATTGGCGAAGAAATGCCAACACTCAACGATGTTGCTGCAATGTTGTATTTATCACCACAAACTTTGCGTCGTCGTTTAGCTGCCGAAGGTAAAAGCTATCAAGGTGTTAAAGATGCCTTGCGTCGTGATGCTGCGATTCACTTATTGCTCACTCCAAATCTCACCCTTGAAGATGTAGCACAACAAGTCGGCTTTAGTGAAACCAGTACGTTCCACCGTGCCTTTAAGAAATGGACAGGTGTTACCCCTGGTTTATATCGTCAGTTGCACGGACATCATAGCTAATTGTTTCCAAACGGGTGTTCAGCCTGATATGGTTGAACACTTGTTTAAAATTATGGTAATAATCAAGCCTAATTTTACGATAAGCTTGAACAACAATGATTATAAAAAAAGGTGACTTCACGCATCCCCAAGTTCAAAATTTGATCCACATCCATTTGCATGGCCTGCATCAGAACACACCTATTGAACATAGTTTTGCATTAGATCTCTCTCATCTACAAAACGATTCTATAAGCTTTTATACCCTTTGGAATAACGATTTGCTTCTTGGCTGTGGCGCGATTCAAGAACTGACACCTCAACATGCTGAACTCAAATCTATGCGGACTCATCCCAACCATTTACGTCAAGGTGTTGCAAAGCAATTGCTGGAGTATTTATTGAAAGTTGCTCAGCAACGTCAATATCAACGCGTCAGTTTAGAAACAGGCAAAGATGCTCACTTTAATGCTGCAATTAGCCTTTATAAAAAGTTTGGTTTTGTTCAAGGCGCGGCGTTTGCAGAATATGCTGAATCACCCTATAACCAGTTCTTCCACTTATCTTTATCAAATCAATCGACACCGAACTAGCTAGACTAGGATTTAAATAACCACTGCTCTATTCCTTTGGGATAAACAGGATATTGTTCCAGTTCAATCTGTTCCCGACTCAACCATTGAGCGATATAAGTAGAACCATCCGTTTCGCAACCCGATATTTCAATCGACTCATAGACTGCTGGAGCTACAAATTCAGCTTCATACACAAAAACAATTTCATGGCCTTGCTGTCCATCGAAAGTGAATAAATTCTCCAACACACCTAATAATTGGGGTTTGTAAATCTGCTGCTGAATTTCTTCCAAAACCTCTCGCGCAATTGCCTGCGTAGACGTTTCCCCAAACTCGACTCCCCCACCAATTGGCCTTAAATAAGTTTCATCTTTAGCAGGGTCATAACCATAAGACAATAACACTTTATCCTGATGCCTAAACAAGCACAGGGCTTTTGTTTTGATATGCATCACTCTGCCTTCATCTGCTTTAAAAATGCTTCCGTCTGTTTTGGTGAAGTTAAATGAATAAATTGAATATGTTGATATGCTGGATTTTGCATTAAGTCGGAATATTTCTTACGATTTTTAGGATACGATTTGATGAGCCAAATAAAAATAGATTCTTTAGACAGCATCAATTTCAAACTTTCTCGATTATTTGAATTTTCCCACAACTTCTTTCTGCTAATTACTCGCCCTAGGGTACGCTTGGTAAGACGGTATAAATTGATGTGAAAGGGATAATCGAGCCAGATCACGGTATCTACCTTTTCCATAATCATTGGAATAGTACGGGTATAAAGCCCATCAATGACCCACCCAGTCTCAGCATTTTCCATCGCGATTTTTAACTTCAAAAATAAAGCATCATTTGACGATTCTTGCCAATCATCCAGCCAGAGTAAATTATCAAGTTCGATGTTTTGTAATTTTCGTTTGGCTGCCAATTTTCGGGCAAACGTAGACTTACCCGAACCTGTGGTACCAATAATATTAATGAATTTCATGTAATCAATATATTTTATTTATGGTTGGCTAGTGTATTGATAAACCTATTTTTCAATCAAGTCGTTAGATTGGCGAAAAACATCAAACTTGCCAATGTTTATCATCATTGCGCTGACACTTAAATTGAGTACACTCGATAAACAACAATTTTAAGGTGATACAAGGAAAACCTATGAGCGAGGCCTACATTATTGATGCCATTCGCACGCCACGCGGAAAAGGAAAAAAAGATGGCTCACTGCATGAAGTCAAACCGATTACTTTACTCACATCATTGCTGAATGAATTACAACAACGCCATCAGCTCGACACGTCAAAAGTGGATGATATCGTTTTAGGTTGCGTCACCCCGATTGCTGACCAAGGTGGTGATATTGCCAAAACCGCAGCGATTGCAGCTGGCTGGAATGATGATGTTGCTGGTGTGCAAATCAACCGTTTCTGTGCATCTGGTTTAGAAGCTGTCAACTTGGCAGCACAAAAAGTCCGTTCAGGTTGGGAAGATGTCGTTGTTGCAGGTGGCGTTGAATCGATGTCACGTATTCCAATGGGTTCCGATGGTGGTCCGTGGGCACTTGATCCTGAAACCAACTTAAAATCGTCTTTTGTTCCTCAAGGGGTCGGCGCTGATCTGATTGCCACTTTAGATGGCTATAGTCGTGAAGATGTCGATGCTTTTGCGGTCGGTTCACAACAAAAAGCAGCCGCGGCTCAAGCCAACGGTTATTTCGACAAATCAGTGGTGCCTATTAAAGATCATTCTGGGGTGCTGATTTTAGAAAAAGATGAATTTATTCGAGGTACGACCACAGTTGAAGGTTTAGCAAAACTGAATGCCAGCTTCGAAATGATGGGACAAATGGGCTTTGATGCCGTCGCATTACAGAAATATCCTGAAGCGCAAAAAATTAACCATGTGCATCATGCAGGCAACTCATCAGGCATCGTTGATGGGGCTGCAGTGGTGTTATTGGCTTCTGAAAAAGCAGTCAAAGAACAAGGTTTAAAACCACGCGCCAAAGTATTGGCAACCGCATTGGTGGGTACAGATCCAACAATCATGCTGACAGGCCCTGCCCCTGCTGCGCGTAAAGCTTTAGCTAAAGCAGGTTTAACGATTGATGATATTGACCTATTTGAAGTCAATGAAGCCTTTGCCGCAGTCGTGATGCGCTTTATCAATGAGCTCAAAGTTCCTGCCGAGAAAGTCAATGTCAACGGCGGTGCAATTGCCATGGGTCATCCATTGGGTGCTACGGGTGCCATGATTTTAGGAACTTTACTTGATGAATTAGAGCGTCAAGGTAAAAAACGTGGCCTAGCCACTTTGTGTGTGGGTGGTGGAATGGGGATCGCCACTATTATTGAGTTGGTGTAAGGAGCACAACATGAGCGCTATTAAATACGAAAAAAACGCTGACAATATTGTAATTCTTACCCTTGATTCATCTGGTCAATCTGCCAATACCATGAATGCAGAATTCCGTGAGTCACTCCAAGAAGTTAGCCAAAAACTCAAAACTGAAACTGATCTGAAAGGGATTATTTTCCGTTCTGCCAAGAAAACTTTCTTTGCAGGCGGTGATCTAGATGAGTTGATTCAGGTGCAACCAGAACATGCTACTGAATTCTTTAAAATGATTGAGGAACTCAAAGGCGATTTACGTGCGATTGAAACATTAGGGGTTCCTGTTGTTGCCGCATTAAATGGTACGGCGCTCGGTGGCGGTTGGGAAATCGCTTTAGGCTGTCATTACCGTATCGCGATCAATGATCCGAAAACCAAGTTTGGTCTACCAGAAGTGACTTTAGGCTTGTTGCCTGGCGGTGGCGGTATTGTCCGTATGGTTCGCCTGCTTGGTTTACAGAATGCGTTTCCATTCTTGATGGAAGGCAAACAGTTTGGTGTGGATAAAGCAAAATCACTAGGCTTAGTTCATGACACCGCTGAAAATGAACAAGAGCTTTTAGACAAAGCAATTGCTTGGGTCAAAGCCAATCCCAAATCGCAACAACCTTTCGATGTTAAAGGCTATAAAATCCCAGGGGGTGATCCGAAAACGCCTGCTGTGGCTCAAGTACTTGCCATTGCGCCAGCTATGCTGCGCGACAAAACCAAAGGTTGCTACCCTGCGCCTGAAGCAATCATGGCTGCCGCTGTTGAAGGTGCGCAAGTCGACGTCGATACCGCTTTGCGTATCGAATCACGTTACTTCACCCAGCTTACTGTAGGTCAAGTTTCCAAGAATATGATCGGTACCTTCTGGCATGGTCTGAATGCAATCAAATCAGGTGCGAGTCGACCTGCGGATGTTGCGAAATGGCAAGCCAGCAAAGTGGGTGTATTGGGTGCAGGCATGATGGGTGCGGGTATCGCCTACTCGACAGCAATCAAAGGCATCCCTGTGGTACTCAAAGATGTATCAGTTGAGAATGCAGAGAAAGGTAAAGCCTATTCTCAAAAACTACTCGATAAACGCGTTTCTCAAGGTCGTATGACGGCAGAAAAACGTGATCAGGTTTTAGCGCTAATTACTGCAACCGCTGATGCAGCAGATCTGCAAGGCTGTGATTTGATTATTGAAGCGGTATTTGAGAATCAGGAATTAAAAGCCAAAGTGACACAAGAAGCTGAGCAATATTTAGCTGAAGGTGGGATCTTTGCATCAAATACCTCAACCTTACCAATTACGGGTTTAGCAACGGCAAGTAAAGATGCCAAGAAATTCATTGGCCTACACTTCTTTAGTCCTGTGGATAAAATGCAACTGGTCGAAATTATTAAAGGCAAAGAGACTTCTGCGGACACATTGGCAAAAGCCTATGACTTTGTCCAGCAAATTGCCAAGACACCTATCGTGGTCAATGACAGCCGAGGTTTCTTTACCAGCCGTGTGTTCGGAACCTTTATTCAGGAAGGTATGCGTTTACTTGCAGAAGGCGTTCACCCTGCCAAAATTGAAATGGCTGCACTGAAAGCAGGTATGCCAGTTGGCCCACTCGCAATTCAGGATGAAGTCTCTTTAACTTTGACTGAACATGTGGCTGGTGAAACCCGTAAAGCATTGCAAGCTGAAGGTAAAGATTTGCCAAAAACTCCTGTGGATGAAGTGGTACACACCATGATTCACGAGCTGAACCGTAAAGGTAAAGCGGCGAGTGCGGGTTTCTACGACTATCCAGAAAATGGCAAAAAGCATTTATGGGATGGACTCAGCCGCTGGCAGAAAGACAACAGTATTACTGAACAGGATATGATTGACCGCTTCCTGTTTGTACAAGCACTGGATACTTTACGCTGCTATGAAGAAGGTGTTTTAGAGTCTGTGATTGATGCTAATGTCGGTTCAATTTTTGGAATTGGTTTTGCACCTTGGACTGGTGGCGCGATTCAATTCCTGAATCAGAATGGAATTGAGCAATCATTGCAACGTGCAGAACAACTGGCAGGCCAATATGGTGAACGTTTTGTGCCACCGCAACTGTTAAAAGACTTTGCTCAGAGAAAAGAAATTATTCAATAATTTTGTTCTCTCTGCATTGCATATCAGTCCGTATGGAACTCGTTGTCTATACGGGCTTTTTCTGGTTTCAACAGGGCCGTAGCAAAACTTTCGAGCATTACATCACGATTTATGCTATAACCACCAACAGTTTTGCTTTAATTTTTTGTCCTTTGGAACTATCTTATGTCTGAGAAACTCTGTCCAGAAACCTCACCGTGGGGTTGGAAAGCATTAATTATCACCTGTATTCTAAGCTTCATTTTTATGGTGGTTTTCTATTTAGCCATGAATAATGAGCCAGACTATATGCCAATGAACAAAAATAAAGTGGCACCTCAGTCTGAAATGTCACAATCGTCAATGATGTCTGAAACCAGCACGGAAACACATCAGCACAATCACTAAAATGCTTGTCGAACATGGTAAATCCTGTTAAACAGTGATTTATCATGTTATTCGAGATATTCAATGCTTCAACAAAATCGTCAGGCACTGGTCGTTGAAGGAGGTGGAATGCGAGGTGCATTCACCAGCGGTGTCTTAGATGCATTTTTACAGCAACAGTTTAATCCCTTCGATCTCTGTGTTGGTGTTTCTTCTGGTTCAACCAATGTCGCCAACTATCTGGCCGCACAACAAGGCCGCACGCTTCAAATCTATTTAGATCATTCACTTCGCACCGAATTTATTCATTATGGCCGTTTCTTCAAAGGCGGTGATCTGCTCGATTTAAAATGGATGTGGGATATCGTGGAAAGCGAACATCCTTTGAATCAGGCACATTTATTTGCGAATCATCCTGAATTTTATATGGTACTCACTCACGCCATTACGGGTGAAGCCACTTATATCAAAGCTTCCAAAGACAATATTCTGGATGGTCTAAGAGCCTCTAGCTCAATTCCTGTCTTGACGCGCCAAGCAGTTGAGGTATTTGGGGAACCTTATTTCGATGGTGGCGTAGCAGATGCCTTGCCTGTGCTTTGGGCTGCACAACAACATGATGTATCGAAATTGATGGTGTTAAGAACCCGTCCTCAAAACTACTATAAAGCCAGTAGTAAAGGCGATCAGTTCCTTGCAAAATATTTATTCAAGCAAAATCATGGCTTTGCGCAGAGCCTATTGTCCAGAACACAGCGCTACAATGATTCGGTTCAGTTTGTGCGCACACCATCAGGACAAAAAATTCTGGAAGTTTGCCCACCTGATCTAAAAAATATGGCAGGTCGACTCACCAAGAATAAGGCCAAAATCCGCTATAGCTACGATGTCGGCTTAGACGTTGGCTTACAAGCCATCGAAGACTGGAATAAACTTTAAATCCTTGTCGAATCATCAATAATATATTGAGACAGGATAAGCCTGATCATGCTCATCCTGTCTCACATCTCCCTCGAATTTTTCTATTTTAAAAGTTTTCTCTAACCTAACATTATTATTCACATTCCTATTTTTATACTTGGCAACAGCGGCTAAAAAGGCGCAAAATCTGCTTTTATTTTTTTTATTTATTTGGGAATTTATTATGAATAAGCAACCATCCCCACAAAAAGATTCAAATGAAACCGTATTGGGATGGAAATTTGTCATCATTGTTGGGGTGCTCAGTACCATTTTTTTAAGCTTTTTCTATTTAGCAATGACCCAAGAACCAGATTACATGCCTGGGGCACAGCGTAAGGCACAACAACAAAAAGAGCTTTCTCAGGAAGCCTCTCCTGCAAGTTCAGAAGTGCCTGCACAAACTAAGCAGTAGTCAGAACAGTCGATTGATGCCAATCTTACAGGTCAAACCATTCCTGTGATTGGCATGATCATCTCAATATGTGGAATACCACACTCATCATATTCCTCCCCTTGCACTACAAAACCAAGCTGCTCATAGAATGAAATTGCATGCACTTGCGATGACAAATGAAGAAATGCGCGATGTTGCTGCCGCGCATAAGCCAGAATCTCTTGCATGATCATTTGACCAATCCCTTGTCCTCGATAGGCCTTGAGGACTGCAACCCGCCCCACACTATTATTTTGTAATAATCGTGCTGTTGCAATCGGTTGCTCCTGATGATAAATCACAAAGTGTTGTGAGATCGCATCTTGTTCATCCCATTCATCCTGTTCTGGAATGGCTTGCTCTACGATAAAAACTTGCTCTCGAATTAATTTGGCATCACGCTGTAATTGATCCCAACTTCCCTGTTGAACGCGCAGCATATTTCCCTCGAATGTCATTAACACTTACAACCTATATTCTCGACTGGCATTTGATCTTGTAATAACAATTCCAAACTGTGTTTCTCAATGCCATACATTGCTTTTAACGCTTGAATCTGCTGCATAATTTTGGCATCAGGCTGCTGAATATCTTTGCGCTTGGTCGCCAGAATCATTTTGTTTTTGCTGGTATGTTCCAAAGATACAAATTCAAAGACTTTGGTTTCATAGCCATAGGCTTTTAGTAATAAAGCACGCAAGGTATCGGTCAACATCTCTGCCTGCTGGCCTGCATGAATACCAAATTGAAGCATCGGCTGTAACACCTCTGGACTTTGTAATTGCGGACGTAGCTCTTTATGACAGCAGGGCGCACACATGATCATCGACGCATTGAGGCGAATCCCTGTATGAATGGCAAAATCTGTCGCAATATCACAAGCATGTAAAGCAATCATCACATCCAGTTTTTCTGGATGATAGGTACGAACATCGCCTTCAAAAAAGTCTAAGTGATTAAAACCGACCTGATCAGCAATATTCTGGCAGAACTCCACCAGATTCGAACGCAGCTCAACACCCGTGATTAAAGGCGTTTTCTGTTGTGCTTGCAAATAGTCATATAACGCAAAAGTTAAATAGCCTTTACCTGAACCAAAGTCGACAATATTTAATTCTTGCTGTGAAGCATCGATTTGCTCATAGGCATTGGAAAAGATTTCAATAAATTTATTAATCTGTTTCCATTTTCGCGCCATGCTTGGCACGATCTGCCCTTTTTCATCGGTAATACCAAGATGTTTTAAGAATGGGCTTTGCTGTTGCACATAACGCTGCTTTTCACGATTATGCTGCTGTTGTTCAACCTTGTCTGTTGCTGCCTGTTTTTTCTGGCTATTCAACATCGCTTTCTTTTTATTTTTCTTAAGTTGTATGTCTTGATTCAAGGTAAATAAATTTGCCTGTTTAGATTGTGCCAACAATTCAGCAATTTTTTCCAGACCTTCGGTAATCGAATAGTTTTTTGTGATGTCTTGCGTGGTGTGATGGTACAAACAGGACAATGTTGCCTGTCCCTGCAACTCGATCATACGAAAAGTCATTTTTTCTAATTGTGCCAAATCGCCTTTGTACTGACTCAATATCAGGCGATCAAAGCTTTTATTTTCAATAGATTGCTGGATATCCAAGAAAAACTGCTGTTCTTGTTCAAAAGAAAAATTCGGCGCAAACATAATGAAAACCTGACAAATAGAAACTAAATTTTAAAGCGTCTTACTTTAAAAGGGAAATTGCATTACGATACAGTTGTATTTTTATGCAACCTGATCGCTTGATGAACTCAAAAACACTACTGGACTATGACCCAAAAGAAGAACTGATTAATGCCTATAGTCATGGGCTGGGTGCTGTCCTTGCCCTAATTGCTTCAATTTTTCTTATCATTAAGGGACATTCTCTCCCCTTAGGCCAATGGATGAGTCTATGGGTCTATGGCTTTAGCCTAGTCCTCTTGCTTGCGAGTTCTATGCTGTATCACTTTGCTGTGGATGAACGTAAGCGCTATTGGTATAAAAAACTGGATCATACTGCGATTTACTATTTGATTGCAGGCACCTATACGCCATTTCTGAGTATTGCGATTCCAACCGCCAAAGCCCATTATTTACTGATTGCACTATGGGTGATTGCCCTCATCGGCACTCTTTTTAAACTGGTCTTTATCCATCGCTTTCAGAAGATTTCCTTGGCAGCTTATTTATTGATGGGCTGGTTAGCGATTTTGGTGATGGATGATATGCAACGTTATCTGAGTAAAGATGCGATACAACTTTTAGTTGCAGGCGGGTTGGCTTATACCATCGGCACATTGTTTTATGCTTTAAAAAAGGTAAGATATACCCACGCAATTTGGCATGTTTTTGTGCTACTAGGGGCAGGATTACACTTTTTAGCAATCTACTGTTATGTATTATAAGTCTATATATAGCTTTCAGTTTTTCTAAGTAAAACTGCATATTCAAAAGGAATTTTTCAAGACAGACTTCTGTTTCTTGAACGAATAACATGAAGGTCTCTTGTATGTCGTCAAGCACTACGACTGCCACCCCAGAAGTGGCCAGCAATTCAAAAGTACGGGTATTATTTGCCAGCCTTGTCGGTACTACGATTGAGTTTTTTGACTTTTATATCTATGCCACAGCAGCTGTACTCATTTTTCCACATTTATTTTTCCCAGAAAGTAGCGATGGCGCTGCGGTTCTAAAATCACTGGCAACGTTTGCCATCGCCTTTATTGCACGCCCAATCGGCGCTGCTATTTTTGGTCATCTTGGTGATCGGATCGGACGTAAAGCAACCTTGGTTGCTGCCTTGCTAACGATGGGTATTTCTACGGTTTGTATTGGTCTGTTACCAACTTATGCACAGATTGGTCTTGCAGCTCCCCTGCTTCTCGCGCTATGCCGCTTAGGTCAAGGTTTAGGTCTCGGTGGGGAATGGAGTGGCGCAGTCTTACTAGCTACGGAGAACGCCCCAGAGGGCAAACGCGCCTGGTACGGCATGTTCCCACAACTCGGTGCGCCAATCGGCTTTATTCTCGCAACAGGTTCTTTTTTACTGCTCAATGCTTTTATGTCTGAACAGGCATTTATGACTTGGGGCTGGCGTATTCCATTTATTGCCAGTGCAGTATTGGTCTTGGTCGGCTTATACATCCGTCTAAAGCTGCATGAAACACCTGCGTTCCAGAAGGTATTGAATAAGCAAAAAGAAGTGAATGTACCTTTCAAGGAAGTCATGACCAAACATTTGCCAATGTTAATCCTAGGTACCATCGCAGCAATCTGTACCTTTGTGGTGTTTTACCTTACTACGGTTTTTGCCCTGAACTGGGGAACCACAAAACTTGGTTATGCTCGCGGTGAGTTTCTGGTGTTGCAACTGGTTGCGACCTTATGTTTTGCAGCCTTTATTCCGCTCTCTGCCATTCTTGCAGAGAAGTTTGGTCGTAAGAATACATCGATTGCTGTCTGCGTCCTTTCAGCATTGTTCGGACTTTGCTTTGCACCGCTTTTAGGCTCAGGTAGTCCATTCTTGGTATTCTTGTTCCTGTGTATCGGTCTTGCGATTATGGGTTTAACCTATGGACCAATTGGGACTGTATTGTCAGAGATCTTTCCGACTTCGGTACGCTATACCGGTTCTGCACTAACTTTTAATCTGGCAGGTATTTTCGGTGCTTCTTTTGCACCTTATATTGCAACGAAGCTGGCTGAAAGTTATGGTTTAGGTGCCGTCGGTTTATATCTCAGTTGCGCATCAATCCTTTCTTTAATTGCCTTTTTACTGATTCGTGAAACAAAGCATGATGATGTAAATAATCAAATTTAAGCGCTTAATTTCAGATGATCTGTGGATAACCGATCCCGATCATCTGAAATACCATTCAATTTGTGCCTTTTTATCTTATAAAGTTGCTTTTCTGACTGCATTCTTCCAAATATTTTTTGTGCTAAAATAACCGCCTTTATTTTTTCTTAGACGATTGTGTTATGTACGCAGTGATTATCGTTGCCGTATTTTTAATCAGCTTCTTATATACCTATTTACGCGGTAAAGAGCGCTTAAAAGCATCTCGACAATTATTTGACCATTCGACATTTTTAGCGCCGATCAACATGTTTATGACGGGCTTTTCCAAATTGCCGAACCAACCTTTCTTTGATGTGGCTCAGTTCCCTGAACTGAAACCGCTACAAGATAATTGGGAAGTCATTCGCGAGGAAGCCATTCAACTACAGAATCAGATTAAAGCCTCTGAAAAAAATAATGATGCTGGCTTTAACACTTTCTTTAAACGTGGCTGGAAACGCTTTTATCTGAAATGGTATCAAGATAGTCATCCGTCAGCACAACAACTTTGTCCCAAAACCGTTGCCTTACTGGAAAGCATTCCATCAGTAAAAGCAGCGATGTTTACCGAACTTCCTTCTGGAAGTTATCTAGGTAAGCACCGTGATCCTTATGCGGGTTCTGTACGCTATCATCTTGGCTTAGTCACGCCAAATAGCGATGACTGCTTCATTGAAGTCGATCAAGAGCGTTATAGCTGGAGAGATGGTGAAGCGACTGTATTTGACGAAACCTTCGTACACTGGGCTGAGAATAAGACCGATGAAACGCGTATTATCCTGTTCTGTGATATTGAACGTCCAATGAAATGGGGCTGGGCACAAAAGTTCAACCACTGGTTCGGTCGTAATGTCATGTCAGCGGCAAGCTCACCGAATGATGATCAGGACAAAACTGGCTTTATCAATCGCATCTTCAAATATGGCTATGCGGTACATCATTACGGCCGTGGTTTAAAAGAACGTAATCGCCCACTCTACTACGCATCAAAGTGGTTATTATTTGCGATTATTATTGGCCTGATCTTGTTGCCAAGTTTTCTTTAAGGCCATTTTAGCCACAAAAAAAGAGATGCGATTGCATCTCTTTTTTATTTTAAAACGATGACTTATTGAATCGCTTGAGCTGTTTGTGCGCCGGCAGTTTGTGCAGAAGCAGCATTCGCAGCTTGAACAGCAGTCTCACCAATCAAAGCAATCTTCGCCTTCTCTTGGCTTTTTGCAGACAATGCCGGGTTTGATGCCACAATACGATTGATGTTTGCAGAGTTTGCTGGTGCAATTGCCGCAGTTTGCAATACGATTGGACGGTTCCCTGTTTCACCCAACGTATAGCGAATACCAGTACGTGGACTCACGACAGTCGTCACTTCACGTTTGACTTGTGCTTCTGCTGTGTTACTACCTTTTGCTGCCAATACTTTATCGACAGTTGTAGTTTGTGTTGCTTCAGCTGCAAATGCAAAACCTGACACTGCAGCACTTGCTAAAATTAAAAGTTGTAATGGTTTTTTCATTGTCTTCCCGCTTTTAATGCGAATTCAATCAAGATCTGTAAGTTCAATAATGAAACTACAAAGCTGTCATTGACTCAAGTTATTTATCGTAAAAAAGCAGAGTCCAATGCTCTGCTTTTTTATTTTAGTGCAATCTAAAATCCAGCTTTAGATTTTACCGTGACATTGCTTGTATTTTAAGCCTGAACCACATGGGCAAGGCGCATTACGGCTTTCTGGTACTGGGAATGGTGCATTGTCTGTAAAGCCTTCTGTTTCCTCAGAAGCCGTTACTTCACCTGTTAAGCCATCCACATCATCATGTTCAAATGAAAGACGCATTGATTCAGCCTGACGTTGTTGCTGAGCTTCGAGTTCCGCCAATTCTTCCGCAGTCGGTACATGAACACGAGATAAGTCAGTTACTACATCAGATTTGATAATACCCAACATATTTACGAATAAGTTGAATGCTTCTTTCTTGTATTCTTGCTCAGGATTTTTCTGTGCATAGCCACGTAAGTGAATCCCTTGACGCAAGTAATCCATTGCCGCCAAATGATCTTTCCAATGGCGATCCAGCGAATTCAACATGAAGTGACGTTCAAGCATTGCTGCCGATTCATCACCCATTTGTTCACGGCGCTGGCGATAACGAGCAACCACTTCATCTGAAATACGCTCAATCAAGCCTTCTTCATCTAAACGACGATCTTGATCCAGCCATTGCTGCACTGGCAATTCAATACCGAGATCAGACTGTAACGCACCTTCCAGACCTTCGATATCCCACTGGTCATGAATTGACTCTGGTGGAATAAAGTTAGCGATTAAGCCTTTTACGACTTCGTGATGCATTTCTTCGATATAGTCTTGTAGTGTACTTTCTGCCAAGACTTCATCACGTTGTGAGTAAATGATCTTACGTTGTTCGTTATTGACATCATCGTACTTCAATAGGTTCTTACGAATATCGAAGTTACGTGCTTCAACTTTACGTTGCGCATTTTCAATCGAACGGCTCACCATTTTGTGTTCAATCGCTTCGCTTTCTTGTAAGCCCATCGCACGCATCATGCCTACGACACGGTCACCCGCGAAGATACGCATCAAGTCATCTTCAAGCGATAAATAGAAACGAGAGACACCAGGGTCACCCTGACGACCTGCACGACCACGCAACTGGTTATCAATACGACGTGATTCATGACGCTCAGAACCAATGATATGCAAACCACCCGAACTTAAAACGTCTTCGTGATCTTTTTCCCATTGTGCCTGTAAACGCGCTTCATCTTCAGGTGTCGCATTTTCAATTTTGGCAAGTTTTGCTTTCCAGTTACCACCCAGCAAAATATCGGTACCACGACCCGCCATGTTAGTTGCGATCGTAACCGCATTCGGACTACCCGCTTGCGCAATGATATCCGCTTCACGCTCATGCTGTTTCGCGTTAAGGACTTCGTGATGGATACCCGCCTGTAATAACTTGGCAGATAAGATTTCACTGGCTTCAATGGTGGCTGTACCAATCAGGATCGGCGCAACACCTTGCTGACGAATCTTGGTAATTTCTTCAATAATCGCAGTGTATTTACCATTACGATTTAAATAGATTAAATCGTTATGATCGACACGTACCATTGGACGGTGGGTTGGAATAATCACCACATCCAGACCATAAATTTCTTTCATTTCCGCAGCTTCAGTATCGGCAGTACCAGTCATACCTGACAGCTTTTTATAAAGACGGAAATAGTTCTGGAAAGTTGTAGTTGCAAGTGTTTGGTTTTCTGGCTGAATTTCCATGTTTTCTTTGGCTTCAACCGCTTGATGCAGACCTTCAGACCAACGGCGACCTGGCATGGTACGACCCGTGCTCTCATCGACAATAATCACTTCTTCTTTTTGCGTTTGAGGATTAATACCAATGATGTAATGCACATTCTTTTGATACAAATAGTGTGCACGGATTGCAGCAGTAACATGATGAACCAGATTCAGGTTGGTTGCTGAATACAGACTTTCGCCTTCAGCCAACAGCCCCATTTCAATGAGTTTCTGTTCTACTGTTTCATAACCCACTTCAGTCATTTCAACTGAGCGCTGTTTTTCATCTACCCAGAAATGTCCGCCATCAGCCACTTTTTCTTCTTTCTGTGGACGTAATGTCGGAGGAATACTGTTGATGAGCTCATACAAATGAGATGAATCTTCGCTTTGACCAGAAATAATCAATGGTGTACGCGCTTCATCAATCAAGATCGAATCGACTTCATCGATAATGGCATAGCTTAGGCCACGCTGTTTTTTCTCTTGTAGAGAAAACACCATATTGTCACGAAGATAATCGAAACCAAATTCGTTGTTGGTACCGTAAGTAATATCAGAAGTATAGGCTTGTGCTTTTTCATCAGGCATTTGCATTGAGTAAATCACACCAATGCTCAAACCTAAAAATTCGAATAATGGACGGTTTAACTCGGCATCACGTTGCGCCAAGTAATCATTCACGGTAATCACGTGAACGCCCTGACCACTCAATGCATTGAGATAACAAGCCAAAGTACCCATCAAGGTTTTACCTTCACCTGTTCGCATCTCGGCAATTTTACCTTCGTGCAAGGTAATACCACCAATCAACTGCACATCGTAGTGACGCATACCCATGACACGCTTTGCCGCTTCACGACAAACAGCAAAAGCTTCTGGCAATAATTTATCTAAACTTTCGCCATTACTAAAACGTTGTTTGAATTCTGGAGTTTTTGCAGAGAGGTCTGCATCGTTAAGAGCAGATATCGTCGGTTCAAGCGCATTAATTTGTTCAACAATTTTACGCATGCGTTTGAGCTCTCGCTCATTTTTTGTACCGAAGATACCTCCGATCAGACTTGCCAACATGAATAAACTCTCTAATCCTGTTTGTTATAAGGTTCGTCAATAACAACAAACCCTAGGTCGGTTAATTTTTTCTTAGCTGTTATTATGGAGTCAGAAATAAGAACTACAAGTGCTTTGCATCCAAACAGGTAAAAAAATCTGCGAGGCGATTCTGACATCAAGCAACTAAAGAGCGTTAATGTAGCAAATTTGCATTTAACTTACATCGACTTCAATGTGAATTTCTGCTCATTTTTTAACAAGATCCATAAGCAATATCTCAAAAGTTCATAACAAAATACAAAAACAATAATTTTATTTATAAAGTGGATGCTGCATATTGAATGGAGAAACGACATAGAAAAAAGTATAGAGGACTGATCATGACATTACGTTTAGGCGACACTGCCCCAAATTTCCAGCAAGAATCAAGTGAAGGCACCATTGATTTCTATGACTTTTTAGGAGATAGCTGGGGTATTCTATTTTCCCATCCAGCGGATTATACGCCAGTCTGTACCACAGAGCTGGGTTACACAGCCAAGCTGAAAGATGAATTTAACAAGCGCGGTGTAAAAGCCATCGCCCTTTCGGTTGATGATGTGGAATCGCACAAAGGCTGGATTCAGGACATTAATGAAACCCAAAATACCACGGTTAATTTTCCAATCATTGCAGATAAAGATCGTAAAGTATCTGAACTTTATGGATTTATTCATCCCAATGCCAGTGAAACCTTAACTGTTCGTTCATTGGTCATTATTGATCCGAATAAAAAAGTGCGTTTGATCATTACCTATCCAGCGTCAACAGGGCGTAATTTTAATGAAGTGTTGCGCGTGGTCGATTCACTGCAACTCACCGATAATCACAAAGTTGCAACACCAGCAAACTGGCAACAGGGTGAAGATGTGGTGATTGTGCCGTCATTGAAAGATGAAGAAGAAATCAAACAACGCTTCCCGAAAGGCTATAAAGCAGTTAAGCCGTATCTAAGACTCACGCCCCAGCCTGAGTGAGGATCAAACGAGCAACGCTCGTTCCGAAATGCAAGGTAAACAGCTATGCTGTGAGCTAAGAGATTGAAGCCGATTAAAGGCTTCAAGCGAAGCGTAAGACAAACGTAGTGCGTAGTAATTAAAAACGAGCAACGCTCGTTCCTGAAAAGCGACTAAAGCTTCGCAAGAAGGTAAACAGCTATGCTGTGAGCTAAGACATTAAAGCGAAAGCTTCAATCGCAGTGCAAAACGATATATCAAGCCTATCTCCCCGATAGGCTTTTTTATGCCAGACTCAAATTTGTTTTGGTATTTTTTAATCAATACGTTATAAGAATAATTCGATCCGAAACACAATAAAAATCATCATGATCTATAACATTCATCATCTGCATTGTGGCAGCTTCTGCCCTGTCTGCGCACCCTTATTCGGACAAAAAGGTTGGAAAGCTCATCTGGTTTGTCATTGCCTATTGATTGAGACTGATCGTGGTCTGGTTCTGATTGATACAGGCTTGGGCTTACAAGACTATTTACATACTGAACAGCGTCTGGGCAACCTGCTGACTCAATTTGGTTCTATCGTGCCGAACCTGAAACTCAGTGCCATTCAACAGATTCAGCAACTCGGCTTTAGTCCCAACGATGTAAAACATATTTTTGTGACGCATCTGGATTTCGACCATGCGGGTGGTATCTCTGATTTTCCCCATGCAACCGTACATGTGCTGGCCTCAGAATTTAATGCGACCCAGACATTATCTGCCAAAGGGAAACTACGTTATAAAACCGAGCAGTTTAAACAGCATCGACATTGGAGCTTTGCAGAACATAACGATGGTGAAGACTGGTTCAATCTCCAGCATGTGAAAGGCCTTCCGTTCTTTCAGGATGAAATTCTCATGGTGCCGTTGCTCGGACATACACTTGGGCACGCAGGCATTGCAATTAAAAAACAGGACGGCTGGATTCTCTTTTGTGGTGATGCTTACTTTTCCCACCTAGAGCTCAACCCTAAAAATAAACTCAGAGCACTCGACCTCACCGAACGCTTATTGGCTGAAGATAACCAGCAACGTGTGCACAACCTAAAACGCTTACAATATCTGGCTCAACATGAACCCAAGATTGAGTTAATTTGTGCGCACGATCCCGTTGAATTCAGTCGCTATCAATCCATCTTATGAAAAAAACACTCATTGCCCTGACACTTATTTCCACCCTCAGCATGGGTGGTTGCATGAAACATCCAAGTCTGGATGATGAACAACGCCCTAAAAACTGGGGAACATTGATTTCCAATACACATAACTTTTATCAAATCAGCAATGATGTGTTTCGTAGCGATCAGCCGAGTAATGAATTAATTCCAAGCTTAAAACAGTACAACATTGATACTGTCATCAATCTTCGCGCTCGAAATGAAGATGCAAAAGTTCTCAAAGATCAACCCTTTAATCTGGTACACATCCCGATTTATACCTGGGCGATCAATCGTGAAGACTTATTACAAGCGATGCGTGCCATTCAAACCGCAAAACAGCACAATCAAAAAGTATTGATCCATTGCTATCATGGTTCAGACCGTACAGGTGCGACCATTGCCATGTACCGCATTATTTTTGAACACTGGTCGATTGAAGATGCAGTAAAAGAAATGAAACAAGGCGGCTATGGTTTTCATGTGATCTGGAAGAATATCGATCATTTGCTTAGCCCTGAAAATGTAAAATGGATTCAACAGCAACTGTCAAATCCATCTCGTTAAGACATTTATTTTTTTATAGACAAAATGCTTCTGATTAGATGAAAAGGTTTATTTAATCAATCGCATTTTGTCGATCTGATTAACTTAAATTCAGTGATGATAATTACCCAGCAAAGCATACTTGGCTTAATTTTGTGGTTTTTCAAAAGCAGAATGACTCAGCAATACTTTCAAAATTTCAGAATTGCCACCGTCACTGTCGGTGACCAATAAAAATACTTCACCATCAGGTCGTGACTCAAGCCACGTAATTCCTTCAACTTTAATGGGTAGCGTTTTGCCTTCTACATCCTGAATTAAATGACTCGATAAAGCTTGACCATCTGGAGAGAACAACAAAATAAAACTCCCCAAGACATCACCATCATCATAGGTATTTAATGTTTGCTCAACCGCAGCCGTGGCAACAATTAGTTTTTTATCCAATAAAAAATAGGCATCAGAAATCCCGCTTGCAGCGCCCCCAATCTCAGGCAAGTTAAGATTGAACGAATTTATAAGCGCATTTTCTAACGATTTTCCTTCTTTAATTTTGGCTAAATCAAAGACTAAAACACCATGATGGCGATTAATATTGCCTCGTTGAAAGATGTAAAGATGATGACTATCTGAACATACCGCCTCTATATTGAGATCAGCTCCACCTGTTAATTCAGCACTATGTTCTAAAAAGTGATAATCCACCGCATCTAAAAAAGTTTCGACCTGATCATTGGCAGGATTATAGAGTAAAGCTTGTTTACGATTTTCCGTAGAACCCGACCCCATAATCAATAATTGTGGCTGTCCGTTAAAGATGAGGCAAGTTAATGCTTCAAAATCAGGCTTTTTTTCTTTGCTCAGTGGGATAAGTGATATTGGCTCGGATTGTTCAAATAATGGAATTTTTTCAAAGACCGTTGCACTGACCATGCTATTGTTTCGGTTAGTTTTGAGTAAGTAACGAACATCATCACCCACAAAATAAAGATTCTCCCCCACACAAGCAACACCAGATAGTGCACTAATCGCAGAATCAGATTCAAAAATAATCCGTTCTAATATCCGAAAATCAGTATTTATGTTCATATTGTTTCCCCAATTCAAGAGAATACTCGCAGGGTAGCTAACGCCTGCGAGATTTTTCAAATTTGTCTAGGGGAAGATCAGCATTTATCGCTGGTCAAGCGGAACCCAATCAATCACCCAAGCTGATTTCATATTCAGACTATCATCAGAGGTAATTTTCTTACGGGTAGTATCTGCCGTATCACGATCTTTGGCTGGGCCAACCATGATACGAATACCTTTAGATGTCGGGCTAGTTGTCACCTTATAGCCTTTAGCACGTAATTTTGAAACGACAGCATCGGCATTGGCCTGATTTGCAGCCAGTGCCACTTGTACCATCCATTTCTTATCGCCATTTTCCATAAGATCGCGGGCTTTTTCAGCTTCTGCTTTCTTGTCTGCTTCAGCCTTACGCTTATCTTCAGCAGCTTTCTTGTCTGCATCTGCTTTGCGTTTATCTTCAGCGGCTTTCTTATCTGCCTCAGCCTTACGTTTATCTTCCGCAGCTTTCTTGTCTGCTTCTGCTTTACGTTTATCTTCAGCAGCTTTTTTATCCGCTTCTGCTTTACGCTTGTCTTCAGCAGCTTTTTTGTCTGCCTCTGCCTTACGTTTGTCTTCCGCAGCTTTGCGATCAGCTTCCGCTTTCTTTGCCGCTTCTGCTTTACGTTTATCTTCCGCCAACTTCTTATCAGCATTAGTCTTTTGCTGGTCTGCTTTTAACTGTTCCGCTCGCTTCTTTTCATCCGCTTTGCGTTTGTCTTCAGCCAGTCGTTTTGCTTTTGCTTTCTCATCTTCAACCAATTCAGGTGGAATATTGTCTGAACTTTCTTGTGCAGCAGTACGGCGTGCATTGATTGCCGCGTATTCTTCAGCCGCTTTACGAGCCGCCGCTGCTTCTGCTTGCTGCTGCATTTTTAAAAATTCAGCAGCACGCGCCTCTTGTTCAGCAACCGCTTTTTCACGAGAGCGACGTTGTTCTTCAAGCAAACGTTTTTCTGTTTCAACATCAACCGCTAAAGGTTGTAATGAAACCATTTCACTCTCTTGGGCAGGCTGAGCAGTTTTTGGCTTAGACTCTGTTTTGGGAATAGGATGAGTAACGTTAGCTTGCGTATGATCTTGCTCTATTTCTTCATTACCTTTAAGAAGTAATGCGGCCAATAAAACACCACCTCCTAATAGAACAACGCCACCCATCCAACGTTGTTTGTTATTCATCGACATTCTTCTAAATACTCCCAGACCGCTTCTAAAGTATGAAACGAACCACAGACTAAAATCAGCTGATTGTTATTACCTTGTTTCAGCACAGTTTCAAACGCTTGCTGGATACTGCCGAACTCATGGACCTGTTGCCCTTGCAATGCGTCTTGAATCTGTTGCACTGGTGCGGCTCTAGGCACATCTAAATTAGCAATAAACCAATCTTTTACTGTTGTTTTTAGTAAATCAGTGACAGATGGAATGTCTTTATCTGCCAACATTGAAAATACTGCAACAACTTCTGTGTACTGTTTATTGTATTTTAAGAATTTTCGCAACTGCTTCAATAAAAATTCGACACCATGCGCATTGTGCCCAGCATCAAAAATAACCGTTTTATCCTGAATTTGTCTGATTTCAAAACGGCCTTGTAGACGTGCCTGCTGAATACCCGTTGCAATGGCATGTTGTGATACTTCAATCCCACTCACCAGTACAGCGGCAACCGCAGTTGAAATATTATCTAAGGCAAGCTGTCCAACCGGAAGCTTTAAAGTGCTACCAGAAGATGCAAATGACCATGTTTGACCATCTTCATCTAGCTGATAGAAATAATCTTGATTGAGTGTATATAACTGCGCTTGGGTTTCAGCCACTTTATCTTGAATGGCTTTCGGGAGCTGCTGTTGTCCTGCAAAAACCACCGGAATATTCGGACGAATGATTCCCGCTTTTTCAAATGCGATTTTTTCGACAGTTTCGCCGAGCCAATCGACATGATCTAAACCGATATTGGTAATGACAGCAACATCTGGATCAATCACATTGACCACATCAAGACGACCACCAAGACCGACTTCAAGCACCCAGACATCACATTGCTGCTGTTTAAAAATCAAAAAAGCAGCCAAAGTGGTTGCTTCAAAAAAAGAAAGACTTAATCCACATTTACGGCGAGCCTGATCGACTTGTACAAAAGCATCTACCAGAGTCTGATCATCAGCCTCCATACCCGCCAGCTTCACTCGCTCATTAAAACGGTAAATATGCGGTGACTGGTAAAGTCCAACCTTATAACCTTGTGCATTTAAAATTGCAGCTAAAGTTGTCGTAGTCGAGCCTTTGCCATTAGTGCCTGCGACTGTAAATACTTTCGCCTCAGGTTGCATTACACCCAGCTTTTCAGCCACAGGAATAACGCGCTCTAAACCTAAATCAATGCCTGTAACATGAACATGGCCCCAATAATCGAGCCATGTTGTTAATGTATCCGTTGAATGTGGAGCGTGCGGTTTCAAGGTAAGTTCATCAGTTTTGCAACAAGTCTGTATACAGTATCACGTAATGCATGACGATGAACAATTTGATCGACCACACCATGATCAAGCAAATATTCTGCACGTTGGAACGGTTCTTCCAGTTTCTCACGTACCGTTTGTTCAATCACACGTTTACCCGCAAAGCCAATCATCGCCTTCGGTTCAGCGATATGTACATCACCCAGCATCGCCAATGAAGCAGTCACACCACCATACACAGGATGAGTTAACACCACCACATAAGGCACACGAGCTTCTTTCATTTTCTGGATGGCAGCCGCAGTACGCGCCATTTGCATCAAGGACAACATACCTTCCTGCATACGTGCACCGCCAGAAGCAGCAAAACAGATCATCGGTTGATGCAATGCAATTGCACGTTCAGCCGCTTGTACAAAACGGTCGCCCACAACCGTACCCATTGAACCGCCCATGAAATCAAAGTCAAAGGCACAAGCAACAAGGTCTAAACCTTTAAGCGAACCTTGCATCACCACAAGCGCTTCTGTCTCACCAGTTTTGTCTTGGGCTTCACGCATACGATCTGGATAAGGTTTGCTGTCCACAAACTTTAATGGATCTTTGGCATTAAATTCCTGACCTAATTCGCCATTCACCTGATCAAAGAACCAGTTCAGACGATCACGTGCACGCATACGTAAGTGTTCATCACATTGAGGACACACATAGGCATTAAATGACATGGCAGTACGTGTCACCAGTGCATGGCACTCAGGACATTCAATCGTAGGCTCAGTAAAGGTCGCTTTAAATGTTTGCTGTTGATCTGCAACCTGAATACCAGGGACATGACGCTCAGTCCAAGGTGTTGAAGGGTTAAGAACCTTCCCTGATGTTAACTCTTGACTCATACTAACTCATCGAGCGCAGCTCGAAGCTCCTTCACTTTATTCACCGTCTGTTGCGCAGCTTCATCGGCTGGCAATGTCGCAAAAGATTTAACGAAAGCACTTCCTACAATAACGGCATCGGCAACCTGACCCATCGCTTTTGCAGACGCTGCATCACTAATTCCAAAACCGACACCGACTGGCACATTGGTTTTAGATTTAATTTTTGCAATACGCGCTGCTGCTTCAGAAGTATCTAAAGTTGCTGCACCTGTCACACCTTTTAATGACACATAGTAAACAAAGCCGCTTGCCTGATTTACCACATGTTGAATACGCTGGTCTGTTGAGGTCGGCGCGAGCAAGAAGATCTGATCCATTCCATTTTGTTTAAGAACTTCACCTAATTGCTGAGATTCTTCAGGTGGTAAGTCCACCAAAAGCACACCATCAACACCACAGTCTTTCGCATAAGCAACAAACTTTTCATAACCAATGACTTCAACAGGATTTAAATATCCCATTAATACCACTGGTGTCGTTTGATCTTTTTCACGAAAGGCTTTCACCATATTCAATGCATCTAAAGTATTGGTTCCACCTGCCAAAGCACGTTCAGCCGCTAAAGCAATTACGGGACCATCTGCCATCGGGTCAGAGAATGGAAGACCCAGTTCAATGACATCAACGCCCGCTTCTACCATTTGATGAAGCAATGGAACAGTTACCTGTGGATGCGGATCACCTGCCATTACATAAGAAACAAGCGCTTTACGTTGCTGAGATTTAAGCTGTTCAAAACGAGTGGCAAGACGTGACATAGGATTATGCTTTCCTGATTTATATAAATTAAGGAGTTGTTTGTGGTCATTTAAAAACACTGCATTGTAACGCTATTTTTTGTTCATTGAACAGAGTTTGACGTGAATGCGACAGCGAATCCTGAGACTTACAACTCCCCTTGTACATTTATCTATATTTTGAGTTTTTTCTCAATGATCAAAGATTCCTAATTTCGGGCTTATCACGTAGCATTTTAGAAATCCGCCAAGCTCCTTTATACTACCCGCAATTTTTAAGTTTCCTTTTTATTTTTATGTCTGCCCACTCTCCGGAAAAAGTACAAAGCAATGCCCTTGCTTTGCTGCCGCTATTGGTATTTTTGATCATCTTTCTCGGGAGTGGTCTGTATCATTCAATGATCGGAACAGAATTTGCCTTCTATCAGATCAAAGCACCTGTGGCTGCAATTCCAGCGGTGATTCTTGCCCTTCTGCTATATAAACAGAAACTCAATAAAGCCATTGAAGAATTCCTGCAAGGGGCCAGTCATCCCAATCTAATCTTAATGTTTATGGTGTTTATGCTGGCAGGGGCTTTTGCCAGTGTATCCAGTGCAATTGGCAGTGTCGATGCAACCGTACAACTCGGACTCTCACTGATTTCAGTTGAATATGTGTTGCCTATGCTGTTTATCATTGCAGCGTTTATTGCGACTGCAATGGGAACCTCCATGGGCACCATTGCAGCGTGTGCACCGATTGCCTTTGGTTTCGCGCAAGCTACTGATATTGCACCGATCTATGCGATTGGTGCGGTGGTCGGCGGTGCCATGTTTGGCGATAATTTATCGATGATCTCGGACACAACCATTGCTGCAACCCGTAGCCAAAATGTTGAGTTAAGAGATAAATTTCGGGTCAATGTCTGGATCGCCCTTCCTGCTGCCATTATCACTCTATTTGTTTATATTGCACTGAGCCACGATGCAGAAGCCATTCAATCACAGCCTTATGATTTATGGCTAATTCTGCCTTATCTTGCAGTATTCTTCCTCGCTTTTACCCGTTTACACGTATTAGCCGTGCTAATGATTGGTGTGATTTTATCGGGTGTAATTGGTCTGGTTGAAAAGCCTGAGTTTGATATTTTGAAGCTCAATAGCTCAATCTATGATGGCTTTGTCAGCATGTTTGAGGTGGCATTACTTTCCATGTTGCTGGGCGGGCTATCTGCTTTAATGCAAAAAGAAGGCGGATTGCAGTGGTTAATTCAACGTATTTACGCCATTACTCGCCTGTTTAAATTTGGCCGACAACGTGCAGGTGAATTCGGCATAAGCTTTCTAGTGGTATTCTCGAATTTGTTTGTGGCCAATAATACCGTTGCGATCATTCTTTCTGGCGATATGGCACGTGAAGTGGCAAAGGAATATGGCGTAGATCCTAAACGTAGTGCAGCTTTACTGGATATTTTTTCTTGTATCATTCAAGGGATTATTCCCTACGGCGCGCAGTTACTGCTTGCTTGTTCGATTGCCAAACTCTCACCCGTTGAATTGATTGGCAATATCTACTATTGCTGGATTCTTGCGATTTGCGCAGTCCTTGCCATTGTCTTTAATTATCCACGTTTAAAAACACGTTAAAATCCTGTACGAATATGAGACTCGAAAATGTCGTTCACAACCTGAGCAAGCCAAAGCGACTGAAGCTTTGGTGAAGCGCAAGAACGAGGAAGTGAACCTTGCGGAGCTTCAATCACTCCTCATGTGAATGACAATGGTTTTGCCTACTTTTGCCAAAACACTTGCGAAGCTTTAAACGCTTCTCAGGTCGAACCTGAACAAAGTTGAAATATATTTCAACTGAAGTGCAAGACGTAGTGGTTTATCCAATAATTAGATGAGAATACAACATGACTCCGTTGAGCCTCCCCCATTTAAATAAGAATTATGCCTAGTGAAAAGATTCATTTTAAATCTACAAAGATTTTAAAAACTGCTTGGGCGTAACGCCTGTCCAACGCTTAAACGCCCTCCCAAACGCACTCTGATCCGCATAATTCAGCCGCTCCGCAATCTCTGAAAAAGACTTACCTTGTTGCAAATACAACTTACTTTGCTCCAAACGATACTGATCCAGCACATCCTGAAAATTCAATTCATACGCTTTAAGCTGACGTTGTAAAGTACGTTCTGAACAATGCAATCGCTTGGCAACATAACTCTGCAATACCTCTTCCTGCTGCAATAAACCCTGTTCAATCAGGCTATGTATTTTTTGTCTAAATTGCTGCTGCTGAATTTCAAAAGAACTGACACTGTTCAATGATTGCTGTGCCTGAGTAGATAACACCTGATTCAATTGTTGATCTGCGGCAATACTTTTTGCTTTTAAAATCTGGTTAGAAAAACGGATCGCATACTGCCCTTGCTGAATCTGAATCGGACAGCCATAAAATTTTTCAAAATGATACAGCGCAGTATGGGGCGCGTAACCAAACTGGATTGTCTGCGGCGGAATCAGGGCATCTTGGACAATGGATTGGGCAATCTTGAAGATCAGGGCCAGATTCAATTCATACATTTCCCGATAATCACGATAAGAGGCACTCCACACAATTTGAATATAGTCTGGAAACTGCTGGACATCGAGCTGTTCTAAATTGGTTTGCTTAAAGACCAGAGAATAATAACGTTGTAATAGCTGCAAGGCTTGTTGTAGATCAATACTGGTTGATGCCAGATAACCCATCAAACCTAAGTCCTGCAAATTGGCATTCTCTGCCAAAACCAAGGTAATGGGACGAGTAAAATGTGGTTGAGCAGCCTGTAATAACAAGGCATAACGCTCGACATCAAAGTCTTTTTCATCGGGATTGTCTAAACAGGCTTGAAAGGCTTGCCACAGTTCAGGTGCAACAACTTTAGATAAATCAACTTGTTCCTGTTGCAACACGCGACTAAACAAACGCAAGTATCCGATTATTATTTTAACTGACATGGGCCAATCTCATCCTGAGCTGTCGTTATTTGTATAAAAATTGGCTGTAACTGTCAAAACATTTCATCGGAGTTTTTCCATACTGGCGACATGAAGAAAAATAAGGAATTGTCAAAATGAATGCACATGTTTCCTATCAAGTTGATCCTGTGGTCAGAACCAAACTGGACTTCCATTTAGAACAAGCACCACGCTTCTGGTTCGGTGGTGACCCATTCCGTACCCGTATGTTTGATGCCCTCAGCCTGACCTTCCCCGATGGCGAGCGTTATTTTATTGAATGTGTCCGTTTATTCCGTGACAAAATTGATGATCCAGACCTACAGGAACGTGTGGCTGATTTTATTCGTCAGGAAGCACAGCATGGTATTGCGCATGACAAAATGAACCAAGTCATGAAAGATCAAGGCATGCCTGTAGACCAGTTCACGACGCGTTTAAAGAAAATTTTTCGTTTTGAGCTCAAGAATCGCTCTCCTCAGTACAACATTGCCATGACCGCAGCAGCCGAGCATTTAACTGCGCTGATGGCGGATACCTTCTATAGCAGAAAAGAGACGTTGGCCGAAGCTGATCCTTTTGTTCGCGCACTGTTTGCTTGGCATGCGATTGAAGAAATGGAACATCGAGATGTCGCATTTGATGTGATGCGAGAAGTTGGTGAAGTGCCTGAAGCAACCCGTCGCTTTGCCTTGGTCTTTACCACAGTGATGATGTTTGGTTTTACTCTCTATCGTACCGATGTGATGCTCAAAACCGATGGTTTTAACTTGAGACAACGTTTTGATATGGCACGTAAAGGTTTGCCTTGGTTCTTTGGTCGTAACGGTATTTTGACTGCAAAAAGAGCACAATATAGCGACTGGTTTAAAAAAGATTTCCATCCAAATCAACACCCAGTGATTCGCCAATACGATATCTGGATCGATACTTTAGCCAAGACCAATGATCCAATTGCTGCGGGTGAAGCTTTTTGGCAAGCGGGGCTTTAGTTCATTATTAGACATAAAAAAATCCCCTTCCAATTGAGGGGATTTTTTATTTCCATCATCACCACTTCGCATAATGCTGTTCTAACAAACCATATTCATTATCGAGTGACACCAACTCGACCTGCTCATGTGCAATGGTGCCACTGACTTTGGCTTGCCATTGATTGAACTGGCTGCCGATTAAACGCAGATTAATATTTTCAAACCGACACCAGCCTGTTTCCACCACCAAATTTAAACATCCACCCAAAGAACGAATTGACCAAGTTTTTTCATCTTTTTGCTCAAATAAAACATCCGTCAGCGGATACAAACGTCCATTGACCCACAAAGCATTTTCATTACCAAAACTTTCATTCACACCTGATGCCAGATTGATACCAATACGGCGATCTTGCGCATCACGGAACTGGCAAGACAACCAGAACCAAGCCGTTTCAGGTCGCAGAAAACCACAGGTATCATCTAAAGCAGCTAAACTCTGTGCATTAAATTCAATCCGTTGCTGAGCTGGACTAATGAAAAAGCCCTCAACTGCCAGCGTGGTCTGCTTTTGTGTATAAGTCCAACCATTAATTCCTGTTGGGCTACATAAACTGAGTGCATCCGTACCTGCACAAAAAATCCGTGCTTTTAACTGAATCTCACCATGTTTGGTGACCTGAATATAACGCACGCCATTGGCATGCTGCATATCGAATTGATAAGCTGATTTTTTAAAATGGCTTTGACTAAATAACGGTTGTTCATCGAGATGGGTTTTCAATGCCAGTGGCTGGATTGCATTCCATTCAATCACTTTTTGAGTTTGATGATCATAGACATAAAAGAAACCATGCCCTGCCCAAGATAGATCGACAATCGCCACTCCAATGCTGTAGTGCTCATGCTGAAATCCGCAGAATTTAAATTTTTTATATTTAAGTTGCTTGCGCCAGCCGGTTAAGACCTGTCCATACGGCGTTTTATAAATATAGTCATCCAGATTGATTCTCGATGGTACCTGATCAAAACGTCCATAACGTGGCTGACCATTGGTTTGTATCAAATCCATTATTTCATTCCATGATTACGGGTTTGCATCTGCCTCAATAATAAAGCTTAAGCGGACAAATTGACTCATCGTTTTGTCTGTAAAAATGATGAATACTTTGCATTTTTACCGCTAAATCCAAGTTTCTTCCGAATGATTCTAGCTCATAATTTCATCAAACATTCATACAGAAGTTTTATTTTTGAAAACAACCTTATACCACCCGATCAAAAACAATGATGACGCAACAATTATTAAAAGCTCAAGTCTGCTGCCTTATGCTGCTTGCCTTGACGGCTTGTAACGACAATGATGATCATGAATCTCCTCAGGTAGAACGAAAAAATCAGACCATCAACATTCTCGCCTTTAATGATTTTCACGGGAATCTTGAACCACCCAAACGCTTTATCGAAGCAGATGATCCGAATGATAGTAGCAAAACGGTACGTATTCCTGTCGGTGGCGTGAGTTATTTTGCTGATGCCATTAAAAAATTACGCGCTCAATATCCAAACAATGCTGTGGTTTCAGCAGGTGATCTGATTAGTGCTTCCCCCCTAACCTCATCACTGTTCCTAGATGAACCGACCATTGAAACAATGAATGACATTCAAATCGATTTCAATGCTGTGGGTAATCATGAATTTGACCGTGGAACCGATGAACTACGTCGTTTGCAAAATGGTGGCTGTCAACAATATACCAGCGCCAAACCTTGTCAAATCAATCCAAACTTTGAGGGTGCCAAATTTAATTTTCTGGCAGCCAATGTCTCGATGAAAGCAGATCCCAACAAAACATTATTTCCTGCGTATAAAGTCAAAACTTACGGCGGAATTCCTGTTGCCTTTATTGGGATGACCCTAAAAGCCACACCAAGCATTGTGTCAGCTGCGGGCATTAAAGATGTTAACTTTAATGATGAAGCCGATACGGTGAATGCTTTGATTCCTGAATTAAAGAAACAAGGAATTGAAGCAATTGTGGTGGTGGTACATGAGGGCGTTGCGCCAAGTACCAAATTTAATAAAAAAACCTGTGAGGGTTTAAGCGGCCCATTGCTAGGTATTTTAGACCGTTTGGACCCTGCGGTTGATGTGGTGGTTTCTGGTCATACTCATCAGTCTTATATTTGTGATTACTCGACCAAAAATCCACAAAAACCATTTTTACTCACTTCTGCTGGACAATACGGCACGATTATTACCAATATCCAGCTCGAACTGGATGGTAAAACGGGCGATGTCATCAAAAAAGATGCGGCTCAAGTCCCTGTTCAGAGTGAAGCCTATACTTCTGGCACAACCACAGTAAACTTGACGGATCTATACCAAAAATTTAATAAAACCCCAAGTATTGAAGCCATTCTGGATAAATATCGTCAGGCCGTGACCACTATTTCAGCCCGTGTCGTTGGTACAGCAGATGGCGTGATTAATCGTAATACCACTGAAAGCGGTGAAAGTGCTTTGGGTAATTTAATTGCCGATGCGCAACAAGCCATGGCATTAACTGCGAGCAATCAAGGTTCTGATTTCACCCTGATGAATCCAGGTGGTGTACGTGCCGATTTACAGGTCAATACCAATAATCAGATTACCTTTGGTGATGTATTTACCGTTCAGCCATTTGGTAACTCGATTGTGACGCTAAGCCTCACCGGCAAACAGATTCGTGATGTCTTAGAGCAACAATGGTCAGGTGCCAATGCAGCTACGGTACGTATTTTACAGCCATCTAAAGAGTTCAGTTATTCGTATAAGAAAGACAATTCGGCTTCACCACGTGCCAGCAATATCTTGGTAGCAGGACAAGCGCTGGATGATAGTAAGGTTTACCGTGTGACCGTAAACAGCTTCCTTGCCGATGGTGGTGATAACTTTACCGTCTTAAAAGAAGGTAAAAATCCTGTCGGTGGTGGGCAAGATATTGATGCCCTAGAAAAATATGTATCTCTGCATTCTCCACTGACAGCACCGAAAACAGATCGAATCAAAGTCATACCTTAATCACATCATAAATAAAAAGAGGGAAGCAAATGCTTCCCTCTTTCTTTTCTAAAACGATTATTAAGCTAAGGTGAGATAAGTATTTTCCCAAATCATCGGACTAAACTCACCTTGAATTAAATGGATATAACGTCCTGCGATATGATCTATTGGAATGCAGTCATCGACATCTACGACACGATCTGTATGCGGCTTATGCCAGTGTTGTTCAATGAACTGTTTACCCAACTGTTTTGCCGCCACTGCATCAGGTGCAACGACAAGATGATAGCTATGCAACTCACCAAATGCATTTGGTGTATAGCCGCCCAAATTAATCAGATACAGCTTTGCATCAGCCACTGATGGCGCAGCATCGGAGAAGTGAATCTGATAATTCACACCTTGCGACTGCACACCTGAAATCTGCGCCCAAGCATCAATATGTAAATCTTTTAATTCACCAAACCAAGCCTGTTTCAGTTGCGGCGTAAGCTCAGACAAGCTATAACCAATTGCCATGACCACATCATGCACTTCCGTATTGGCTTTCGCATGACGGCCACCCAACATTACCATAAACAGACTTGGCATAGCGGCAGCTTACATCTCGACCATTTCAACGCCATCAATACGTGCAACGGTCATCAAGTCTTTATCGCCACGGCCTGAAACTGTCGCAATAATAATTTGATCTTTCGACATAGTCGGTGCAAGTTTAGTGACATAAGCCATCGCATGTGAACTTTCAAGAGCAGGGATAATGCCTTCAATCTTGGTGAGATCACGGAAACCCTGTAAAGCTTCATCATCATTGATTGGCACATATTCCACTCGGTTCATGTCTTTCAGGAAACTATGCTCTGGGCCTACACCTGGGTAGTCCAAACCAGCTGAAATACTGTGAGTTTCAATGATCTGACCTTGCTCATCCGACATCAAATATGTACGGTTCCCATGTAACACACCCACATGACCTGCATTTAATGGTGCTGAGTGTTTACCTGTTTCAATGCCATAACCTGCGGCTTCAACACCGTACATTTTCACATCCTGATCATTCAGGAATGGATAGAACAAGCCCATCGCATTTGAACCACCGCCTACACAAGCAACTAAAGCATCTGGTAAACGCCCGGCTTGTTCTTGAATTTGACGACGTGCTTCACGACCAATAATTGACTGGAAATCACGAACAAGTTGCGGATATGGATGTGGGCCAGCCACAGTACCAATCACATAATAAGTACTGTCGACATTGGTAACCCAGTCACGCATTGCTTCGTTCATGGCATCTTTTAAAGTTTTTGAACCACTTTGTACGGGCACAACCGTCGCGCCTAACAAACGCATACGGTAAACATTCATCGCTTGACGTTTCACGTCTTCAGCGCCCATGTACACCACACATTCCATACCCAGACGTGCTGCAATAGTTGCCGTCGCCACACCGTGTTGACCAGCCCCTGTTTCCGCGATAATGCGCTTTTTACCTGAAAGCTTTGCCAATAACGCCTGACCAATCGTGTTATTGACCTTGTGTGAACCCGTATGGTTCAAGTCTTCACGTTTCAGATAAATTTGCGCACCGCCGAGGTGCTGAGACCATCGCTCAGCATGATAAAGCGGACTAGGACGACCAACATAGAACGCAAGATCACGATCAAACTCTGCCAAGAATTGAGCATCATTCTTCATACGACCATAAAGACTTTCGAGGTCTTCAAGTGCAGCCATCAGCGTTTCTGATACAAAACGTCCACCATGAATACCGAAATGCCCTTGAGCATCTGGAAACTGGGTGTAATCAATAACCTGATTTTCTTGATTAGAGTTTTGCTGATCCACGTTGGACTCCTTGCATAAATTTTTCAATGAGTTGTTGGTCTTTTATACCTTTTGCGGACTCGACGCCTCCGCTGACATCCACAGCAAATGCTGCTGTGGTATCAATAGCTTCACTGACATTTTCAGGGGTTAATCCCCCAGCCAAGATGAGTGGAATTTCAAGTTGGGGAAATTGCGTCCAGTCAAAACTGTGCCCTGTCCCACCTTTTAGCTCAGGATGCCATGCATCTAATAAGACTGCACTGGCGCCTGCTGCTTGATAGCGCTGGATTTCAGCGACAATATCCAGATCAGGTTTGACCTGAATGGCTTTATACCAGCGACGTTTGCATTGCGTTGCGATTAATTGACATTGTTCTGGCGTTTCATCGCCATGTAGTTGTAATACATCCAAAGGGACTGAATCAAGCACCGTTTGGATGTCTTCAGCAGTCGCATTTACAAATAAGCCCACCAGTTGTACATAAGGTGGCACTTGCTTTGCCAATACTTGTGCTTGTTCAATGCTAACATTTCGTGGACTTGGCGGAAAAAATACAAAGCCGATCGCATCTGCACCAGATTGTACAACGGCGTGAATGTCTTGTATTCGGGTAATTCCACAAATCTTGGCGCGAGTTCGCATTTGGCGCATGAGCTGTCCAATTTAATCTGAATATTTTTGAAGCTCTCGCATTGTAATGCAATTTGACTGACTTTGTGCAAAGTTCATTCTGAAATGCAATTGTTTAAAAAACGTTAACACTTTATACTTTGCGTAATCTTGCAACAAGTCTAAAGCAAATTCTTTTGCTTATAGGGAAGTTGGTGAAATTCCAGCACTGCCCTCGCAACGGTAACACCGAATCACTCATCTCAGCTCAACGCCAAATCACTGCATCGGTATGATGTGGGAAGATGATGAGTAATATCATTTGTTTGATGATTATAGTGAAGTCCGGAGACCTGCTTGTTGTTTATTTCCACATTATCATTCACGACGGGTGAATGTCTGGAGTGCGCATGTCTACTGCTTTTCAACCAACTCGTTTAGTTGGGGCTATCGCTATTGCGATGGGGTTTACTTCACCAGCTTTTGCTCAAGATCAATCAACAGATAAAACTGCAACGCTCGATACAATCGTTGTGACCGCATCTCGTAGTGAACAGAAAATTAGTGAAGTTCCTGCACGTATCAATATTATTGAACCTACAATTCTTGAGCAGTCTCCGATTGCCTCTTTACCGCAGCTACTCCAGACCGATGCTTCAATCAATATGGTACAAAGCGGTGGCTATGGACAAACCGCGTCTATTTTCTTACGTGGTGGTAATTCAAACCAGACATTGGTTTTAAGAGATGGTGTACGTCTGAATTCAGCGACTTCTGGCACAGCGTCTTTATCATTTATTGATACAACAGATATTAAACAGATTGAGGTATTAAAAGGCCCAGCCTCTGTTTTATATGGTACGGATGCAATCTCTGGTGTGGTTCAACTGATTTCAAAAACACCTGAAAAAACTTCAGCTTTTGTAACCGGTGAAATAGGTGAAAACAAAACCTATAAAGCGGTAGTTGGTGCAGACTTGGCTGAAAATGGTTTCTATGCACAAATTCGTGGGCAACGTCTAGAAACTGACGGCACTCCAGTAAAAGAAGTAAAAAATGCAATAGATGCCTCATATGACCAGAAAGGTTATAGTGCAAAAATTGGAGTAGATAAAGAACAGTACGCTGCTTCGGTTGATTATAGCGAGAATCAGGGTTATAGCGATTATGACAATTATGGAAGCCTTGTTTCTCAAGACTTCAAAAATGAGATCATAAATATCAAAGGTCGTTTGAATATTCTTGAGAATTTAGCCTTACATGCCCGTTTCTCTCAATTCAAAGATGAAATAGAACAAAATAATTCAACAGATTTTGTTCATAGTAAAACGCAAGAGTCTGAAATCTATGGTCAATGGGGCTTTACACCGAGTCAACAGCTATTAGTTGGTGTTACACACCGGAATATTGATGGTGATGTACTTTCATATGGTACGCCATACCAAGAAGATATTGATTCAACAGGATATTATATTCAGCACAAATATGACCAAGCTGGGTTAAATACCCAAGTCGGAGTCCGTGTTGAAGACAATGAAAAATTTGGTACCCATACCGTTGCTCAAGGCTCTGTTCGTTACCAAGTACTACCTCTAACCAGTATTTATGCAAATATTGGTTCAGCCTTTAAGGCACCAACACTCAACGATATGTACGCTTATGGCGGTAACCCTGACCTTAAACCAGAAGAAAGCTTTTCATATGAGATCGGTCTAGATCAAAAATTGGCTTACAACATTTCAACGGGTTTATCTCTTTATACAACAGAAGTAGATAATCTTATTGATTTTGATGGCGTTCTGAATCAAATGAGAAACCTTGAAAAAGCTAAAATGGAAGGTAGTGAGCTGTATGTAAAATGGCAAGGTGAAAACCTGTTTACTAATTTAAGCTATAACTATGTTCGCGCTAAAGACAAGAAAAATGATGAAGATCTAAGTCGTCGCCCTCGTCAAAATATTGCGTTGACTGCTGGTTGGACAGATGAACAATATACCTTCTCGACCACAATGCTTGCGAATGGTGATTATGACAACAGTGCGTTTGATAATGCTCAAATCCCTGGGCACTTCCGTGTAGATATGCATGGACAATACAAAGTGAATAAAAATGTAGATATCTTTGCCAATATCCAAAATGTAGGCGATTCAAAATATCGTACTGCATATGGGAGCGGTAGTTACTACATCAACGGTGGTCGCTTAGCTTCTGCGGGTGTCACATTCCGTTATTAATCGTGCGCTAAAATAATAAAAACATTTTCTTAACTCCAGTTTCGGGGTAATGTTCTGACCGACATTATCCCCTTTTTATTTTCAGGATCAGAGAAACAGAACTATGGGACATCGTTTAAGTAAAATCTATACACGTACAGGCGACTCAGGCACCACAGGTCTTGGAGATGGCTCACGTGTTACTAAAGATGATTTACGCATCGCAGCTTTGGGTGATGTCGATGAACTCAATGCAACCATTGGTGTGCTTCGCGCACAGATCAGTGCCAGCCAAGTTGAAAATAAAGCACACTGGGATAAAAGTTTAAGCCTGATTCAACATTGGTTGTTCGATCTAGGTGGCGAAGTCTGTATTCCCAATTATCATCTGCTTCAAGCTGTATGCATCGACTTTCTGGAAAAAGAAATCGACCACATGAATGAATCTTTACCGATGTTAAAAGACTTCATTTTGCCATCAGGTACTTTAGCTTGTAGCTATGCCCATCAAGCCCGCGCTGTCTGCCGTCGTGCAGAACGCGCTTTATTATCAGTACATAATCGCGACCAAAATATTCAAGCGACTGCACTACAATTATTGAATCGCTTATCCGACTGGTTATTCGTTGCCTCACGCGCTCTTCAACGCGCCGAAGGTGGTAGCGAAGTGCTATGGCAAAAGAATATTAACGACAGTATCGATCAAGCATAACTTTTCAATAAAGGCAGAGACAAATGCGAATTATTGGTCATCGTGGTGCGCGTGGTGAAGCCCCTGAAAATACGTTAGGTGGCTTTCGTTATCTGCATGATTTAGGCGTACGTGCAGTCGAGTTTGATGTGCGCCAATTGAAAGATGATCAATTGGTCGTGATCCATGATGATGACTTTGTTCGCACGGCGGGCCGCTCACAACAGGTTGAAAGCTGTAATTTATTAGAAGCGCAGCAATTCGATCATCGTCATCAATGGCAGGCATGGGCCTTTGAAGAATATACGCCCAGTCTTCCCCATGTCCTTGAGTGCTTAACGGACTTTGAGCATATTGAAGTTGAAATCAAAGCAGTTACAGACGATGCAGCGGCTGAACGCTTGGTCTATCAACTTCATCAAGATTTAAAAGATTTTGAGCAAAGCGCAACCATTACCAGTTTTGATGTCAAAATTTTAGCTGCGTTACAGCGTTATCACAGTCATTTTAAGCGTGGACTACTGGTTGAAATTCCAATTGGGGAATATGCGATTGAACTTGCCCAGCAATATGACTGTTGTCAAATTGGTTGGGGAGATGCTCTAGCAACCGATGAAATTATTCAACGGACTCAACAGGCAAATCTTGCAATCAGTGTCTGGACGGTGAATGAGGTTGAACGTGCCAAGCACCTGCAGCAGCTGGGTATTCAAGGTTTAATTACTGATGTTCCAACAACCATGTTGCAACATTTAAAATAACAAAAGGCGGAATAAATTCCGCCTTTTATTTTATTTCTTACGCTGGGCCTGAATCAAACGCTGCCCTTTTGCATCTAACAAATATAGGTTTGCGCCATCTAGCTGGAAGCGCTCAACTCGTTGAATCGCATCCATCAAATCCGCCTCTTGCGCTAAAGCGCGGTTACAGCTTTGATGCTGTGCCATCACATCAAAATCCAGTTTACGCTGGGTGAAATCATATTTATAACGACCATAAATATTGTTGCAGCCCGTATGCCCTGACACCATCTTTGAAATGGAGTTGAGCTGAAAACCCGGATACTGGTTAAAGAACAAAGCTCGCTTGCCTTGAATGGTGGTAATTTGCCAATCCACATCTTGTACACCATCGGTACTTTTACGTACTTGCATGGCAGGCGGCTGTGTCACCCGTTTCGGCTGCAAGGTATTCTTTTGCGCCGGCTGGGGTTGGCTTTGACATGCTGCAAGCATGACAGCAGCAGAGAATATTAAAGTTTTGTTAAAAAATGCCTTCAAAGAAAAAATAGGATTTTTCATGGTATTTTGCTCAGACATTGATTTATTTCACCTTTTAATTCATTGATCAAATTTACAAATGAATTCTGTTACTGTTCTTTCGATACAACTGTACAATAATACTAGTGCTAATCGATTTGGACATGCTAATATCAGTGATAAAATAGCAATATATCGTCATGATTGGTTTTGCTATCTCGTTTAGTTTTATTATCTTGTACAAACAAGGTTTTTAGGAGCGCTGACGGATATGACTTCCGCCCCACTCAAAAAAAAGGCACCCATTAACTGGACTGCTAGCATTACCTTAATTGGCACACCAATTCTTGCCGCTATTTTAATCCCTTTATACGCTTATTATTATGATTTTAGTGTAAGTGCTTGGGTGAGCATGATCTTCCTTTTGGCACTTAGTAGCCTAGGAATTACAGCAGGTTATCACCGTCTTTGGGCACATCGTGCTTATGAAGCGGCTTTACCACTTAAAATTTTATTGATGATTGGTGGTACCTTTGCTGTCCAAAACAGTATTTTATTTTGGGCTTCAGGTCACCGTACCCATCACCGCCATGTCGATGATGTGGATCAAGACCCGTATTCAATTAAACGTGGTTTCTGGTACGCACACTTAGGTTGGATGATTCGCGATCACTCGCCATCTGAACCTGACTTTAAAAATGCACCTGATTTGCTCAATGACAAATTAGTGATGTTCCAGCATAAATATTATGTGCCAATGGTCATCGCTGTTCATGTCGGTGTATTAGGCTTAATCGGTTGGGCGACTGGCGATATCTGGGGCGTGATTTTACTGGGTGGTTTATTACGTTTAATCATCAGCCATCACGTTACCTTCTTTATTAACTCGCTTTGCCACATGTGGGGCAAACGTCCTTATACCGATGAAAATACGGCACGTGACAACTTTGTCTTAGCTATTTTCACTTGGGGTGAGGGTTATCATAACTATCATCACATTTTCCAGTACGATTACCGTAATGGCGTGAAATGGTGGCAATATGATCCAACCAAATGGTTAATCTGGACCAGCTCAAAGCTTGGTTTAGCTAAAAATTTACGTCGTATTCCAAGCTTTAATATCAAAAAAGCTGAGCTTGCGATGAAGTTTAAATATGCTGAACGCGATCTTGCGATTTATGGTCATGATGTCAATACTGACATCGTGCAAATGAAGCAGCGTATTGCACAAGAATACGAAGCATTTACCCATACCTTAAATGATTGGGCAAAGCTGAAAGAACAAGAGCTTCATGCCAAGAAAGCAGCAATGGCTGAAAAAATCCATCAAATGGATCACAAGCTGAAAGTTGATTTCCAGTTACTTGAACACCGTTTAAGTCATCACCGTGAATGTTTAGAAACCTTAATGCGTAACATCAAAAAAGCGCCTGTTTCTGAATAACAGAATACCCATTAAAAATGGTCTCAAATCGAGGCCATTTTTTATATCTGCGGTTTCATCTCTGCGTTTTACCCTTCCCCATTACACCCGTTAATTTGCTATAGTCATGATTCAGCTCACCATGATGTTTCAGTTATGCAATTCAATTCTCGCTATGATTCTTTAAATCCGAAGCTTTATCATCAGCAACAGCCGAGTCCGTTGCGTGGTGCCAAAGCAGGCCATTTCAATGAAGCCTTAGCAGATGAGTTGCAGTGGAGTGAAGAAGATAAAGCCAACTGGGTTGAAATCTGTAGTGGACAAAAAACCTTTGCTGAATTTCCACCGCTTGCCATGGTCTATGCAGGCCATCAATTTGGACAATGGGCAGGACAACTCGGTGATGGTCGAGGTTTGCTCATCGGACAAATCCTGAATAAACATGGCGAAACAATTGATCTACATCTGAAAGGTGCAGGTTCTACTCCCTACTCACGTATGGGCGATGGCCGTGCTGTGCTGCGTTCGGTAATTCGTGAATATCTAGCTGGACATGCGTTAAATGCTTTGGGCGTTGCATCAAGTCATGCAGTTGGTTTTACCAGTTCAACTCAAGGCGTACAACGGGAAACCCTAGAGCTGGGTGCAATGTTATTGCGCACATCCGAATGTCATATTCGTTTGGGACATTTTGAGTGGATCAATCAATACTCGCCTGAACTCTTGGCTGAATTCACGCAAAAATGTATCGAATGGCATTATCCAGAATGTCTTGAAGCTGAAAATCCAATTCTAGCGTTTGCTGAAGCCGTGATTGAGCGCACAGCTATCATGATTGCCAAATGGCAACTGGTGGGCTTTGCGCATGGGGTGATGAATACCGATAATCTCAATATTACAGGTTCAACACTGGACTTTGGTCCTTACGGTTTTATGGAACGTTTCCGTCCAAACTGGATTAACAACCATTCCGATTATCAGGGTCGTTATACTTATCAGAACCAGCCAAGTATTGGACACTGGAATCTTTGGACATGGCTGAACAATCTGATTCCATTAGCATCGACCGAAGACAAAGAACAGTTCAAACTGGATCTAGCGACTTGCCTAGAAAAATTTGAACCAACATTTTTGCAGTATTATGGTCAGGGCTTATGTCAAAAAATGGGATTACCGCATTTTCATAAAGACAGTTTGGATTGCAGCTTTGCCTTCTTGAGAATTTTGCAAACCGAGCAACTGGATTACACTCAAAGCTTTATTCGCCTACAACAACAAGATTACAAAGCTTTAAGAGATGACTGTATTCATGTCCAGCAATTCGATGATTTCCTGACACATTACCAGAATATCCGTCAACATCAGGATACCGATGAATTAGACCAGCAGATGCAACAGGTCAACCCACAATATGTCCTGCGCAATCATATGGCGCAGAAAGCCATTGAACAGGCTGAACGTGGTGATTTTAGTGAAGTTGACCGTTTATTTAAGCTGTTGAATCAGCCCTACCAAAAACAGCCTGATCTGGAAACTGAAGCAGATACGGCACCTTTACCAAGTGATGTACCAGAGGTAATGGTGAGCTGTTCATCTTAATTTTGAGTCGTTATGATTCACTTGGGTCGCTATTGTGGCTCAAGTGAGTTACTTATTTTTAAAAGAAGAAAATAATGAAAACTGGATTGATTGCTGGATGTGTTGTTTTAATCATTTTATTGGCACTGGCTTTTTATCAGTATGGCAAGTTCATCCCAACATTTGCAGCAACACATACGCCGCTTTCAACCGAAGACATACAGCAGCTCAAACAGAATAAACCTGTCACCTCAATAGAAGTCTTTAAGAGTCAGCGTATTTTGCAATTAAAACATCAACAGGAAATCATTCGCAGCTATCCGATGCGCTTAGGCTTTGATCCGATCGGACATAAACAGTTTGAAGGTGATGGCAAAACGCCTGAGGGAACTTATTCTATTGATTGGCGCAATCCTCAAAGCGCTTATTATAAATCTTTGCACATCTCCTACCCCAATAAAACTGATACAAGCTATGCCCAACAGCACAATCGCTCTGCGGGTGGCGATGTCATGATTCATGGTACGGTTCCGACACGTGCCACCTCATTTCCTGCAAGTGCGCGCTATATGCCACGCAAAGACTGGACCTTAGGCTGTATTGCGGTGACCAACTCGGATATAGACGAAATATGGCAACTGGTTGCTGATCATACACCCATTATCATTCACCCCTAATGGGGCAGCGCTCAGGCGAGTTTGCGGATAAAGGCGGTGATCAAACCGAGCAAGGCTTATTCAGGGGATAAGTTTCTCATCCAGAAATAATCTCATTACCGCAATCTAGCTCACCACAAGTGATTGTAAAGTAATGTAATCTTATTTATAGCAGAATCCAGTGATGGTTCACTTAAAACTAGAAAAGAAGATAATTTCTACAAAACCTTTAAGAAACTATCCACATTTTCTGTGGATAACGCTGTGGTTATCCACAGGATAAAACTTTTTGCAGTGCTCTACCCTTTATCCTCATCAAAACTCATCTCATATCAGCCTCTCTATACGAAGGAAAAGAGACGAGTTTATCTATAGAAACTGGTCCACATTTTCTTGGATATGAGCCACAACAGATCAATTAAAGCTGATTACTCATCTGGATATTCAAAACGATAACCCACGCCATACACCGCTTGAATCCATTCATGACGATTACCCGTATCAGCCGCCTCTGAAATCTTACGACGCAGGTTTTTAATATGGCTATCAATCACACGGTCTGCCACATCAAAGCTATCTGGATTGATATGATCAAGCAACTGTGCACGTGAATAGACCTGTCCAAGATGTTCTAAAAACAGCTCCAATAAACGGAATTCGGTTGGTGTCAAGGTCAATGCTTTTTGTTGATACCAAATCCGTTGCTGAGCTTTATCAATACGGAATAAATCATTTTGCTCAGGCTCTGCTTTACGTTCTAAACGACGCAAAACAGCCTGAACACGGGCAACCAGTTCTTTAGGACTAAAAGGCTTACAGATATAGTCATCTGCTCCCATATTAAGACCCAGGACACGGTCAATTTCTTCAGTACGTGCCGTCACCATAATGATCGGCAGATCAGACTGCTCACGTACTTTACGGCAGATGGTTAAACCGTCCATACGCGGCACCATCAAATCCAGAATCATCAAGCTTGGTTTACGTTGCTGGAACTGGGTAAAAGCATCTTGACCATCATGGAACATACTGACTTCAAAACCAGCAGCTTCTAAATAATCACGAACCAACTGTGCCAGTTCAACCTCATCTTCAACCAACATGATATGTTTCATGGTCTTCATCCTATCCATCATCCTCAACCAGAGAGGATCTAAAAGTTACGTATTTTGTTTTGGGAAAGTCAGTACACAACGTAATCCACCTAATGGTGAATGATCGAAAGTCAGTGAACCACCTAAAGCTTGTGCCAGTTTACATGATAAAGCCAAACCTAATCCTGTACCGCCTGTACTACGTGTACGTGAATCATCGACACGGTAGAAACGTTCACCCAGACGGGCTAGCTGCTCATCATTCATCCCCAATGGGCTGTCATCTACATACAATATCCATTGTTGCTCGTTTTGTTGAGTATGAATCTGTATTTTTCCACCTTGTTCAGTATAACGAACACAGTTACCCAGCAAATTGACAATAATCTGTTTAAAACGATCACGATCTAATGAGAGTAAAGCCCCTTCACCAGACAAGCTGACGTCTAGCTGATTTTGCTCAAAGGTTGATCTGAAATTTTCGACTTCTTGCAGCACCACATCCCACGGATTAACTTCAGCAAAATAGCATTTCAACTGCTGCGCATCGGCCTGAGCAAGATCTGCCAGATCTTGAGTTAATTTCTTCAAACTGCTGACCTGACGCATCATGGCCGCAAGGTGTTCAGGTGTGGCTTTACGAATCCCATCCTGCATCGCTTCGATTTGTGCCTGCAATACAGCCAATGGTGTTTTCAGCTCATGTGAAGTATCGGATACCCATTGACGACGCGATTCTTCATGATGGTGCAAAATATCAGCCAAATGGTTGATCTGATTAGACAAATCACCTAGCTCATCATTACGTCTGATCTTAACCTGATGCTGATAGTTACCACGCGTTAATTCTAGCGTTGCTTTTAACAGGCGCTGAATCGGCTTTTTAAAATAGGTTGCCATTAGCAATGCTGCAATCAAACTAGACAGCACGGTTAAAGCATAGACTAAAAGCAAATAACGTTTTTGATTACTAAAGAAGTTAATACTGGATGCATCATCCTGATCAAGTACAGGTTTTAATCCCAGATAGCCCACCACCCGTTCATCCACAATAATCGGACGAAACGAGATTTGGTCAGTCGCAGGCTCACCAACAATAAATTGCTGATTTTCATCATATAAGGATAAACGAGAACTCAAACCTAAACGATCTGGAATTGAGACAAAACGCTTTTTACCATGCTCAACAGGCGTATTTAATTTATGCTCCTGTTTATCGTCTTTATCATCTTTCTTTAAACGGAACTGACTTGGACTGAGCGGAAAACGTAACCCTTCAAAGGGTTGATATTCGGAAGGTAAATTCTGCTTTAGAATTTTGAGTTCTTCATCATTAAAGATCTGACGATTTCTCATCTCAACATTATTTTGCGCCAAAGTCGGCGAAAGACTCAATAAAGTATGGTCATTAAAATAACGTTGCTGCAAAGCGATATCATACTGACGGCGTAACCACCATTGAGACAGCCGGTCGTAGTCATCTGGCGCTGCGGTTCCCTCGATTTGCAAGATCTGCGCCTGAATGGCATTGCCCCAGTCGTGATAAACGGTATAGACATTGCCTAAGTTGGCAATCAGCCGATCGAGTTTCTGCATTTCGACATCGGCCACATAGCGTGCAAAGTTCTTTTGCATCGTCCAGTGCAAAACACCTAAGCTGATCGTAGCGATCAGTAAGGTGGTCAGTAATACCGTTAAAAACAGGCGTAAGGCTAAAGGGACACGACGAACATTCAAAAGCTTAATCTCAATAGTGTTCTATTTATGGATTGTAACCAACATGGTTCAAAAAAACTCTCCATTGTTTCTTCATCTTTATTATCTAATCTTTAATCATCAAATCACAACTGCTTACGCTGGATAAAACAATGAACAAGACAAAAATTGTATTGATGACCACCTTACTCGGTTCTGTTTTAGGTTTGGCTGCCTGTCAGTCGACCACACCAGCAGAACAGTCAATGAATCGTGACCACCATCGTCACAATATGCAACGCGCACCGCTTACCCCTGAACAGCGTGCCGAATGGCAAGCGAAACGTGAACAGCGTTCAGAACAACGCGAACAAATGCGTCAGGAACATCAGGCACAACGCGCTCAGATCGAACAGGCATGTCAAGGTAAACGTATCGGAGAACGCGTGAACGTTCAATGGAATAAACGTGTGATTGAAGGGACCTGTGAAGTTCGTTTTACACCAGACAAATCACAATTCAAGCGTCAAGCGAATCCAACAACATAATCATCCTCTCCTCTCAGGCGCTTTCGAAGCGCCTTTTTTTTATGTGTTAAATGATTGATTTTTCATTTACACAGCTGCTTACGATTTTACATGAACAGTTTGACTCAAATGCTGGAAAACCACCTACAATCTAAGCGCTTAAGCAGGCTGACCAACAAACTTTGACTTAGCAGTCACTAAGAAATGACCTGCAAAAGCTTGTACCGAACTATAACTTGTTGCACGATTAGCGGTACAAAATGGTGCTCTTGGGCACATTTATCATTGACTAAGATTATAACTCTGGTTTAACCAGTATTGAGGAACCCGCTATGCCACAATACAAAGCACCCTTACGTGATATGCAGTTCGTATTGCACGAATTATTAAATGCTGAAGCACATTACGCAAAACTTCCTGCATTTCAAGACACTGTAAGCCGTGAATTGGTTGATCAATACTTAGAAGCAGCGGCTGATTTCTGCGAGAACGAACTTTCTCCTTTAAACCAAGTGGGCGACCGTGAAGGTTGTACTTGGAACGACGGTGTTGTTACTACCCCGACAGGCTTTAAAGAAGCGTATCAAAAATATATCGAACTTGGCTTCCCGTCTCTTTCTGCTGATGAAGAGTTTGGCGGTCAGGCATTACCAAACTCTTTAGGGATTGCAATCTCTGAAATGGTGGGTACTGCAAACTGGTCATGGGGTATGTACCCTGGCCTTTCTCATGGTGCTGTGCGTACTTTAGAACACCACGGTTCTGATGAGCAAAAAAATACTTACTTGCCAAACCTTGTTTCAGGTGTTTGGACAGGTACGATGTGCTTGACTGAATCTCATGCAGGTTCTGACTTAGGTATCATCCGTTCTAAAGCTGAACCAAATGCTGATGGCAGCTATGCAATCTCTGGCGAGAAAATCTTTATCTCTGCTGGTGAACACGACATGGCTGAAAACATCATCCATATCGTACTTGCACGTTTACCGGGCGCGCCAAAAGGTACCAAAGGGATTTCATTATTCATCGTACCTAAATTCCACGTGAATGCTGACGGTTCTGTCGGTGAGCGTAATGCCGTACGTTGTGGTTCAATCGAACACAAAATGGGTATCCATGGTAACGCGACTTGTGTCATTAACTTCGACCAAGCAAAAGGTTACTTGATTGGCCCTGAAAACCGTGGCTTAAACTGCATGTTCACTTTCATGAACACTGCGCGTATCGGTACTGCGGTTCAAGGTTTATCTGCATCTGAATCTTCTTTCCAAGGCGCTTTGGCGTATGCGAAAGACCGTTTAGCAATGCGTTCGCTTTCTGGCCCTAAAGCACCTGAAAAAGAAGCTGATCCTATTATCGTTCACCCTGCTGTCCGCAACATGCTTTTAACGCAAAAGTCATTTGCTGAAGGTGGTCGTGCGCTGGTTTACTTATTGGCTCAATATGCAGACATCGTTGAAAAAGGCGAAACTGAAGAAGAGCGTAAGTTTGCTGACAACATCTTGTCTTTGTTAACACCAATTGCAAAAGCATTCTTAACAGAAACTGGTTCTGAATCTGCGAAGCACGGTGTACAAGTCTTTGGTGGTCACGGCTTCATTTCTGAACACGGTATGGAGCAAATCGTACGTGATACACGTATCGCTTGTTTGTACGAAGGAACAACCGAGATTCAAGCGCTTGACTTGTTAGGTCGTAAAGTATTGCAAACTCAAGGTGCAATGTTGAAAGACTTCACCAAGATCATCCACAAATTTGTTGAAGCAAACAAAGACAATGCTGCGATGCAAGAATTCGTTGCGCCATTGGCTGCTGCAAACAAAGAATGGGGCGATATCACCATGCAAATTGGTATGCGTGCAATGCAAAACCCTGATGAAGTTGGTGCAGCTGCGGTTGACTACCTCTACTTCTCTGGTTATGTAACGCTTGCTTACTTATGGGCACGTATGGCACTTGTTGCGCAAGAGAAATTGGCTGAAGGTACAACTGATGTTGACTTCTACAATGCAAAAGTGACGACTGCTCGCTTCTACTTCAAGAAGATCTTGCCACGTGTTCGTTCTCATGTAGACGTACTTTCAACTGGCGTTGCGCCATTGTTTGAACTTGATGCGGAACATTTCGCTTTCTAAACATAGTTTAGAATGAGATGCAACGTTCATCACAGAAAAAGGACTGGTCAGTTTTGACCGTCCTTTTTTTGTTTAATCAATGCTAAATTTATACGATTCAATTTATTTGTTCGTTTTATTTGATCATTTTGCACATGACGCTGTGCGTAGAAAGGAACGATTATGCCAATTTACAATGCTCCTCTAGCAGACATGAAATTCATCTTAAATGATGTATTTAAAGCAGAACAATTTTGGCAGGCGAATGAAAACCTGGCTCATGTAGATGCTGCAACAGCTGAAGCAATTTTAGAAGAAATGGCGAAGTTTGCCCAAAACGTGACACATCCGTTAAACCGTACGGGTGATGAAGAAGGCGCACGTTGGGAAAATGGTGAAGTTTTCACCCCAGCAGGTTTTAAAGAAGCATTCCGTCAATACGCTGAAGGCGGCTGGATCGGCTTAGGTGCTGACGAAGAATGGGGCGGTCAGGCCATGCCAAAAATGCTGACTGTACTGTCTGATGAAATGCTGTTCGCAACCAATCCATCATTCATGCTCTACCCGCTTCTTTCTGTGGGTGCAGGTATGGCTTTAAACAGCTATGCATCACAAGAGCAAAAAGAAACGTATTTACCTAAAATCTATTCGGGTGAATGGTCAGGTACAATGTGTTTAACCGAGCCACATGCAGGTACAGATTTAGGGATTATCAAAACTAAAGCTGAACCGAATGAAGATGGTACGTATAACATTACTGGTACGAAAATCTTCATCACGGGTGGTGACAACGATCTCGCTGAAAACATCATTCATTTGGTACTTGCAAAAACCCCTAATGCACCTGCGGGTTCACGTGGTATTTCATTATTTATCGTACCGAAATTCCTGGTGAATGAAGATGGTTCTTTGGGCGAGCGTAACCCTGTTGGTCCAGGCTCAATTGAGCACAAGATGGGGATCAAGGCATCTGCGACTTGCGTGATGAACTTTGATGGTGCCAAAGGTTATCTTGTCGGTAAAGAAAACGAAGGCCTTGCTGCGATGTTCGTGATGATGAACTACGAACGTTTATCAATGGGTATCCAAGGTCTAGGTGCTTCTGAATTTGCTTATCAAAATGCTGCACAATACGCGACTGACCGTTTACAGGGTCGTAGCGCATCTGGCGTTCAATCTCCAAACAAACCAGCAGACAGCATTTTAGTGCATGGTGATGTACGTCGTATGTTGCTCAATGTACGTGCCAACAACGAAGCCTCTCGTGCATTTGCGGTGTATGTCGGTCAACAGCTCGACATTACTAAATTCTCAACTGATGCTGAAGCCGTGAAGAAAGCCAATGATCGCGTTGCACTTTTAACACCAATCGCAAAAGCTTACCTCACTGACACTGCTTTCCAAGCGACTTTAGATGCGCAAATGGTCTTCGGTGGTCACGGTTATATCCGTGAATGGGGCATGGAACAATGTATCCGTGATCTTCGTATTGCTCAAATTTACGAAGGGACCAACGGCGTTCAATCTCAAGATTTAATTGGTCGTAAAACCATTAAATGTGGTGGTGCATTCATCGCAGAATACATCACAGAGATCCGTGACTTTGCCAATGATCTAGATACGGATTTAAACTTCATTAAAGATGCAACTCTTGACGCTGCAACTGAAATTGAAGCGATCACCCAATTCATCATTGAACAAGCAGCCGAAAATGCAGAGTTCCCGAACTCAGCTGCGGTTGATTACCTACATGCTGTGGGTTTACTCAGCTTTGCTTATATGTTCGCAAAAATTGCGGCTGCTGCCAAAGACAAATCTGGTGATTTCTACCAAAACAAAATTGCATTAGCGCAATATTTTGTAGATCGTATCTTGCCTGAATTAGATGCGCGTTTAGCGAAAATCAAAGCAGGTTCAGACTTGATCATGAACTTCAGCGAAGATTACTTCACCAATCAAGCTTAAGTCGCATTCAATCATAAAAACTGCCTCAATCTAGGTTGAGGCAGTTTTTTTATGCCTATAATAAAAACAGCATAAAACTTGCATATCATTCCAATCATCATGTTGAGCATATAAATCGCCATGTCGAATTCAAAAGATAAACTTGAAGGCTTACCTCGTCTACTTGATCGCTTCGGTCACTACGCAGTTGAAGCCTTTCATTATTTAGCCCTGTTTATTATCGGCTGTATGATTGCATGGTCAGCCGTACATACCGTGATTGAGATTCTAACGGTTAAACAGTACGCCACCATTGATGATATCTTGCTGCTGTTTATCTATTTGGAACTAGGCGCCATGGTCGGGATTTATTTCAAGACCAATCATATGCCAGTGCGCTTTCTGATCTATGTCGCGATTACTGCACTGACCCGTTTGCTCATTGCTGATATTCAGCATAATCATAAAGCGTCGATGGATTTAGTCATTACCACAGGTTCGATCCTGATTTTGGCAGTTGCGATTCTGGTGGTGCGTTTTGCATCATGGAACTACCCTTCTGTGATTCGTGGCAAAGATCAGGAGCAACAATTGCCTTCCAATAAAACGCCTCGACCGCAAGATGATGAATTGGCATAAATAAAAAAAGCAGGCGGATTGCCTGCTTTTCTCATATGAGGATTATGCCACTCGGAAGATACGATATTTGGAATCAACCAGTACATATTTGCCTTGTACCTGCATCCAGTTATAGCCACGTGGTGGCTGATAAAGGCGATGGTAGCGATAATTGGATACCATATAACGATTACTACGGAATTCTGACGGTAAACGCTCACCACGTTTGAAGTTGATACGTTGACCATAATGATTACCGCGATCACCATTTGACCAGCGTGGTTGCTCACGGTGATCATGTCGGTGGTCATAACGATCATAGCGCTGATCATAACGGTCTTTATGATCATTATTCCAACGGTTTGAATCTGCCATTGCTGATGCAGATACACCGAGCATGAGTGTTGATACAAGCAATACGACGGTCTTTTTCATTGTGTGATCCTCTGTTTTTTCGATCTGAAATCAGATTAAGAAAAACTCTAGGAGAAAGCATGAATAAAACTCGCGACATTGCAAAGCTTTGTAATGAATAGCGAGAAATTGTGGAGAATACTCTCTATTCAAAATTTAAAAACAGATGTCAAATCAGCGAATAATCTCAATGGTAAAGTTATCATCGGTCACTAAAAGATAACGTCCATCGACGACTACCCAATGTCGACCGCGTGGCGGTTCACGCAAAGAATAATAATCCCAATCCCGCACCACATAACGCTCGCTACGGAACTCACCTGGTAATTCATTTCCCACCACAAAGGACTCACGGCGATAGCTGCGGTCATATTGAGTCTCTGGATAATATTCAATCCGAACGCCGGGGCGATGGTTTGAATGGGGATAATAGTTATTTTGATTCGGCTGATAATAATAGCCTTTCGGTGGCGCAGTAGGTGTCGCGCGCTGATTCGAGAACGCAAATGGGTCTTGCGCAGGCGGTTGATAGGCAGGTGTATTCTGATGATATGAACGGCGTTCTACCCCGCTATATCCACCCCATGCATTATCAGCATAGCTCATTACAGGGAGACCGCTGAGTAAGCTGACCAAGCCATAGATATAAAGTTTAGATTGCTGCATCATGATCTCCCAAAATCAGAGTATGCTTTTATTTTAGAATAAAAAATAAGCGCCACTGTTGTAATAATATTTTTTCAGACTAACTGTTTAATTCCGTGGATAAAGCGCAGCTCGCTATAGCCTCTCAGAGATATGTTAGAATCAATTTTTTGGTTTTGAGGCAACATCTGTGGCTGAAATGAATTTTGATCGTCTCTATCAATTTTTCTGTAAAGTTCCTAGCGTACAAGAATCCCGTATCGTGGCGCATGGTGCAGATGGTCAGCATGCATGGTGGTTTAAGTTCAATATTGATGTTGAACATCCATTGGCATGGCAAACAGTTCAGGAACTGGGACATGTCCTCAATTATTTATCGACGAATGAGCGTCTACCCACCCAATTTTTCCCCGTATCACCACCGCCCTATATGAACGGTGAAGCCAAAGATTTTCTGGCTTGGGTGATCCAGTGTAATCATCCAGAATTTAGCCCAGATATCGTCTGTGACTGGTTAGAAGCGCGTTTACCCAACCCTGTCGATGATGAAAATCAGTGGAAAATCAAAACCGATTTAAGTGAACTGGATCAGTTAGCAGATAAAGATCTGGATCAATTGATTCCACCGAGTCCTTAATTTTCATTGATCGTGTATTTCTTTCAACAAGCTGAATATCAAGTAAACCTCCAAATTCAGCTTCTTGAACTCTCGTTCTGAATCACGATAAGTCATAACCCAAATATTCTTGTGGTGATTCAGAATAAGGTAAAATCAGATAATTATTTTTTAAAATCAAGTCTTTCATTGCCTTTTGATGAGATAAATCTAAAGGATAAATCAAAGCGAGATCCTGAATTAAATCTTCAATTTTTTCTGCATTAAAATCTGCTGTTTTGATCCATCCTAATAATGCTGCTCCAAGCCCGATAAATTCGAAGCCATAATGCTGCATTTTCTGAATTAGCGCATAATTTTCAAAAGGATCAAAATCACAAGAAAAATAGCCATTCGGCATCATCGCCAGTTTCAATGCTTCTGTTTCAACAACGGCCACTTTAACCATGATTTCAGTATGAGTAGAGATCAATAGATGTTGATTGAAATAAACGAGCGCCTCTAGATCACTTTTATCATAGTGCTGCATTTTTCCAGCCAAGCTTTCAAAACTCCGCTGATGGTCTAGATGACTCAGCTGTTGTACATGGTGTTGAAACAACAAAGGTGTGACAATATTACTTTCAATCAGAAGACTGTCTCGACTTCCAAGATCTTCGATTCCTTCAAAATATTGACGATCGTCGAAATAAAGTTGCTCACCCAATTGAGCATGCATAGAAGTGTATTCTGCCTGTGCCCTATCATCCAGAACCAGAAACACCTTTTTAGGATAAACCTCCTGTTTAAGGGAGCGATAGCATTCCAAGAGTTCTGCCCAACTTTGAATTTCAACAATATCTGCATAATGATTGAATTGATGTACATCTAAATCAATCTGCTCATCCTGTCTGATATTGAGTTTAATTTTCGCCATTGTGTAGAACTCTATTTATGCTGAATTAAAAAGTAGATAACCCCGACCATTCCATAAAACGATAGATCCAGTATTTTACTTTTGACTCATCAGCATATTTTGCATAATCCACTGTGATTTGACGTGCATTGGCGTTGCTCCATGCTGCATCAAAGTATTGTCCGGCATCTTTAAACACTGGCGCTTGTGATGAACCAATCACACGCATATCAGTTTCAAGATTATAGTTTTTCAGATTACGTGCCGTTAAGTTGGCAGAACCCAGAATCATCTCAGCTTGCTGTGCATTGTATTTAAGCAACATCTTGCTATGGCACTGTTCACCACGAGTATCGCACCAACGAATTGGGATACCAGCAGCATTGAGCTCTGATGCAACTTGGCGATTCGGCATGCCATTCTTCTGACGGCCAAATGCATCTTTATTCGGATCGATCATGATACGGATGTTGACACCACGTTGCTGCGCTTGCTTCAGTGCTTCAATAATATTGCGTTCCGACAAATAGAACATCGCCATATCCAGATGCTCTTTACTCTTAGCAGTCTGAATCATTTTCAAGATGCCATCATAAATGGCTTTTTCAGTCAGCACTTGCACCTGCGGCAAGGTTTTGTCTTCGCTCACCCCACCCATAATCACAAAAGGACTAGCCCCCTTTGACATGTTGGCAACGGCTTGTTCAGTCTGTAAGACATCAATCGCGGTTGGCCCATCCACCACCAGTGCTACATTACTATGATGCGAACTACCATCATGCGGATTGGCAGAGGTCACCAAACTTTTCCAGCCCTGTTCAGTATCAACTACCAAGGTTTTACGATGATTGGCCTTGAAGTTGAATAACTCCAGATAACTACGCAAGGTAATTTTTTCATCACCAAATGGGCTACTTAACCAGCCACCTTCAGGATTATTACCCAAGTTCTGACAGCAGATATACCAAAAACCTGACCAAAGCGGATTAGAAGCACGCAATGGTTTTAAATCAGTTTCGATCACATCCACACCCGCTTGGCGCAACTGTAGATAATGCTTCGGTGTCATTCCACCATAAACCGAATTGATCGGATCGGTTATCACCACAACTTCAACATTTGGATGCAAACGACGCTTAACGATCAACGCATCTGTCAACTCTTGCATCAAAGGAAATTGCTTAACCTTTGACTTTCCCACTTCCTGATTAAACAGGAACATATCCAGCACAATCGTAGTCTGTGCCTGATCAATTAAATGAAAAACTTCCTTGAAAATATGCTGATCGACCTGTTGCTGGCCTTGTGCATCGATATAAGTCTGATCGGCTAAAAATTTCACATTGGCATGACGCAACTGCCCAGTAAAATCCAGCCCTTTCGGGAGTGGTTTTACTGTGTGGTAGACTGCCGAAGCAATGTACCCAATCGCAAAAATACTCAATATGACTGCCATGTAACGTCGACCTGACCAGTTTAATTTTCGATGGATTCGTTGGAAGATACGCATATAAACAAAAAAAGCCCTAGCCTAATGGTCTAAGGCTAGAGCTTATACTTTGATTTTTCAATAAGATTTAAGTGAAAAATTAGAAGTTAAAATTCACCCCAACGGTAAAGTTACGGCCCACTTGTGGAATCGTTGATAAGAACGATGCATGTTGGTAAACCTGATCATCCAACAAGTTATTGGCATTTAGATAAACACGATAATCACCGACATTGCTGTATTTACCTGAATAAGCCACACCCAGATTTAACATGTTATAGCTTTGCGTATCGGTTTCATAAGCTGCAATCTTGTCTTGCTGGAACACGTGGTAGTATTCAGCTGAACCGCTAAAGCCATCACCAAAGTCCGCATTTACTTTTGTTCCTAGACGACCTGCTGGAACACGTGGGGCATTTTCATTGTCAATCTTGCCGCGAACATAATCACCGAATACACCAACTTTATACATGTCCGAGATCTGATAACCCGCTTCTGCCTCAGCACCATAGAAACGTGCCTGATCCTGCGTATATTTGACCAAACGGAAATCTTTATAACGATCTAAGGTTTGAGCGTAGATATAATCATCAAACCAGTTGTGGTACACATGGATATGGTAGTCAAATTTGTTATTGTCATAATGGAAACCCAATTCAACATTATTTGACTTCTCTTTACTTAAACGATCATTACCCAGCTCATAAGTATTGGTCGCGAAATGCCCACCATTGGCGTACAACTCTTGCGCTAAAGGTAAACGCTCCTGATGTGAAGCAACCAACGAAAGTTTATAGTCTGGTGCAAACTCCCAGTTGGCAGCGCCTGAAACAGAAAAGGCTGAACCGTCAAAATCTTTTTTGCTTGAGTCATCAATATCAATTTTTTGTTTTTCTGCGCGTGCTGCCAGCTCAACATGGACATCATTAAATTGTGCATGCTCTAAACCAAAGATGCTCCACTTCTTGGTGGTATTCGGTGCCAAGAACGCTTCTTCACCAGTGAGTTCCAGTTTCTGTTGACCATATTGCGTTCCAATCACCCCTTCCCATGGGCCAATTGGATTATGTACCAACTCTAAACGCCCATCATAGCCCTTGTTTTTAAAGCGCGTAGCGATGGTATCTTCTTCAATTTCATCATGTTTATAATCGGTATAACTCGCTTGAGCACGTAACTTTTTAAAGCCTGCAAATGGATCATTCAGTTCTGTACGCACATCATAGCGCTCAGATTTTAAGTCAATCCAAGGCCCTGTGCCATGTTCATGGTCGTGATCCTCATGACCATGATCATCTTCACCGTCGCCATGATCATGCTCGCCGCAATGTAAATGAGGGCGTCCAGAAAGATGTGCATGACAGCTTTCATATTCATGACTATGCCCAGGTAAACCATATTGATCTTGACGGTTGCTATAAGAAATGCCCGTAAAGCCACGATCATAAATCCAGGATAAACCGACATTCACGGTTTGACCTTTAGCAAAGGTATTGTCCACACGGCGCTCTCGCTCTCCTTCATGTACATAATCTGGAGCGATATAATCATTGGCTTCACGCTTTAACCCTTCGACACGTAACGCAACCTGATCACCCAGACCAACCGTTACGCCCGCAGTTGCCAGCTTTTCATCACTTCCAGTGTTGTAACGTAAGCCAACATTACCTTCGTAACCTTTTTCAGGCATTTCTGTTGGAATCTTGCTATCGGTGACATTGACTAAACCACCAACCGTTCCAGCACCAAATAATAAAGTTGATGGGCCACGAATCACTTCAACCTGCTTTGCCAATGTAGGATCGACTGTTACCGCATGGTCAGGAGACAAGGTGGATACATCAATGTTTTCAGATGAATTTTGCAGCACCTTAACACGCGGCCCATCTTGTCCACGAATGACAGGACGGCTAGAACCAGCACCAAACTGATTTGAATAAATGCCAGGCTCGCTGCTTAGCGCTTCACCAATGGTAACAGCCCCCTGTTGTAAACGCTTTTCATCTACAACGGTATCTGCAACAGCAAAATCTTTTGAGGTTTGCTCAAGCGGATGCGCTTTAATTCGTATGGTATCTAAGGTAGTAACTTGTTCATTTTCTGCTGCAAATGTAGATACAGATACAACAGCTAAAATGGATAAGGTCAAAATATTTTGCGGAAATGACATACCGTGTCCCGAATCAGTTGATCGTTATTTTTTGTTATATTATAACATTTCATTTAATTTGCAATAAAAAACAGTGCAACAAAGGACATTTGCTACACTGCTTATCCATGATTCAATGAATGGTCGTTTTCCAACGATATGCCTTTTACACTTTCCCATGCAGTTCTCGCTCCGCCGTTATCCAAATTAAGTCAGGGTCATTTGCCTGTTGCAGCACTGGCAATTGGCTGTATGACACCTGATCTTTATCGATTATTTACGCAAGAAAATACACCTTTAACACACCAATGGGCAGGTATCTTATTTCCGAACTTGCCATTGGGCCTATGCTTTTGTTTAGTCTGGTATTTAATCTATCGACCTGTGACTTATCGTTGTCTTGAGATTCAAGATCCTTTAAATATCAAGTCACTGGATGATTTTATTTCTTTCAGCTTTTTGAATTGCATTGCACTTATTATTGGAATTAGCACACATTTGATCTGGGATGGATTAACCCATCTTGATTTTCGAACATTTGCTTTTAAAGGAATTCTGGCCCATAACGTTTCATTTTTGGGTTTTAGTTATCCATTACATTTTGTCTTACAGATTGGCTCTTCAATTATTGCCTTGCCGTTTTTGATAAAAATGTGCTGGGAGTATTATAAAACGCATAAACATCATTATCCCGTTCCCTCTAAACTCAAGGGATTTGCACTCATCAGTATGATTCTTTCCATCTTATATGGGCTGTTCTCAGTGTTTGACTATAACCGTCATATCAATACTGATCTTTGGAATACCGAACGTTATTTTTTTATTGGCAAATCGATTAATGAATTTACACAAGCTGGCTTAACTGTCTTTACCATGGCTTGTCTATTATTCTTGTTTTTGGATCGGACTAGCCGTATGAAAGCATTTTAGCAAAAAGCGTCTGTTTAAAATTCGCTTGAAAACATTAAGACTTGAGACTATACGTTCAACAAGGCATAATCTCCCCTTCATTGGTGCTGCGCTGTTTACGCATTCACCTTCTACAGCCAATATAGTTTGGATAAATAATTCAATATGATGCGCACTCATTACTGTGGCTCTTTAACTGAAGCCCAAATCGATCAAACAGTTACTTTATGCGGATGGGTTCATCGTCGCCGTGACCATGGCGGTGTGATTTTCCTTGATATGCGTGACCGTGATGGTCTTGTACAGGTTGTTATCGATCCAGATACCCCTGAAGCATTCGCAACAGCAGATAAAGCACGTTCAGAATTTGTTTTAAAAATTACAGGTCGTGTTCGTCGTCGCTATGAAGGTACTGAAAATGCCAACATGGTGAGTGGCCAGATTGAAGTTTTAGGTAAAGAGATCGAAGTTCTTGCAGCTTCTGATACTCCGCCATTCCCATTGAATGACGAAAATACCAATATTTCAGAAGAAATTCGTTTGAAATACCGTTTCTTGGACATCCGTCGTCCAGAAATGTTAGAGCGCTTACGTTTCCGTTCTAAAGTGACCAACTTGATCCGTAACTATTTTGAAGATCATGGTTTCCTTGACGTGGAAACACCAATTTTGACACGCGCAACGCCAGAAGGTGCACGTGACTATTTAGTACCAAGCCGCGTTTCAAATGGTAGCTTCTATGCGCTTCCACAATCACCACAATTGTTCAAACAGTTGTTGATGGTTGGTGGTATCGATCGTTATTACCAAATTGCTAAATGTTTCCGCGACGAAGATTTACGTGCGGATCGTCAGCCTGAATTTACCCAAATCGACGTTGAAACATCGTTCATGAGTGACGATGACATCATGGATTTAATGGAAGGCTTAACAGTTAAAATGTTCAACGAATTATTGAATGTAAAATTCGATAAGTTTGAACGTATGACTTATGCTGACGCAATGCGTGATTATGCATCTGACAAACCAGATATGCGTATTCCATTGAAACTTGTTGACGTTGCAGACTTGATGCAGGACGTTGAATTCAAAGTTTTCGCAGGCCCTGCAAAAGATCCTAAAGGCCGTATCGTTGCTTTACGCGTACCGGGTGCTGGTTCATTACCGCGTAGTGCAATTGATGAATACACCAAATTCGTAGGCATCTACGGTGCGAAAGGCTTGGCTTATATCAAAGTCAACGAACTTGAAAAAGGCATCGAAGGTCTTCAATCACCAATCGTTAAATTCATCGAGCCAATCGTACTTGATCTATTGAAACGTGTTGGTGCCGAGAATGGCGACATCGTGTTCTTTGGTGCAGATAAAGCCAAAGTTGTAAACGATGCGATGGGCGCACTTCGTGTGAAAGTCGGTCATGATCTTAACCTTGCAACTTGTGAGTGGGCGCCACTTTGGGTTGTTGATTTCCCAATGTTTGAAGAAACTGATGATGGTAAATGGACCTCTGTTCACCACCCATTCACACTTCCAAAATCAAGCGTTGAAGAAGTGAAGAACAATCCAGGTGAAGCACTTTCTGTTGCTTACGACATGGTATTGAACGGTACTGAAATCGGTGGCGGTTCACTTCGTATCTATACTTTAGAGATGCAAAAGGCAATCTTTGAAGCTTTAGGTATTGGCGAAGAAGAAGCAGAAGAGAAATTCAGCTTCTTACTGAATGCATTACGTTATGGCGCGCCTCCGCACGGTGGTTTGGCATTCGGTCTTGACCGTTTGATCATGCTCATGACAGGTGCATCTTCGATTCGTGATGTAATTGCATTCCCGAAAACCAAGACTGCTGAATGTCCATTGACTCAAGCGCCAGCACCAGTTGAAGCAAATCAATTGCGTGACTTGGGTATTCGTTTACGCGAAAAGCCAAAAGCTGAAGAAAAATAAACCTTGAGTTTATGCTTCAACAAAAACCCTGCACTCTGCAGGGTTTTTTTATAATCCCTAGTTTTGCTTTGAGATCATGTCCGCTAATGGCATAATAGACTGCTTTTTATTGAGAGGTCAGTCTTATGGCAATGCGTCGTGATGTACGTCGACATACAATTATCATTATTGTGTTTTCACTTGCTCAATGGTTCTTTATGCGTTACATCCTGGCAAATGAACTTTTCAATATGGATACCAACCAACGTATTTTATATTTCTGCGTAAGTAGTCTGGTAGGTGCTTTACTGATTTTTGTTGCACTGATTTATATGGTGCTTAAAGGCAACGCCGATAAATAAGACCCACTAGAATGTCTTTTTACCCTACTCTGCTCCGTATTCTCCCCCTTCCATTTTTGCGCAGTATCGCAAAAGTGGCAGCTTACTTTATCAATCAAAACCCGAATAAAAGTATGCTGTGGAAAACCAGAGTCAATCTTGGACTGGCTTATCCTGAACTCAGTCAAGAGCAGAAAGAACGGCTTGCACGAGAAAGCGTCACCAAACAATGTCTCAGTTATATCGAATCTGGAAAATGCTGGGCAATGCCACCCGAATGGAGCATTCAACAAATTCATACTGTGCATCATCTGGAAGTCCTGACCGATGCGCTGAGCGATCCTCGTGGTGCACTGATCATTACTCCGCATCTGGGTACATGGGAAATGATGAATGCATGGGTACATCAATATGGCATCCCGACCATCATGTATAAACCCATGAAAGATTCAGGCTTCAATACTTTTGCATTGCATGCACGTCAACGCCTCAACGCAACTTTAGTGCCGACAGATGCTTCGGGTGTCAAAGCGCTATTTAAGAATCTAAAACAAGGTGGTTTCAGTGTGATTCTGCCTGATCATGTTCCCGATCCGTCCGGCGGTGTCGTAGTTCCTTTTTTCAGAATTCCCTGCCTGACCAGTACACTGGCCAGCAAAATGGCTCAAAAAACCCAATGTCGTCTGGTGGGATTAAGCTGTTTCCGTCGTGACGATGGTGAAGGATTTGATGTGTATTGCGATGATCTGAATGATCCAGCACTTTATGATCGCAACATCGAAGTTGCAACGACTGCACTCAATCAAGCAGTTGAACAGATGATCAACCGCTTTCCTGCTGAATATATGTGGGGTTATAAACGGTTTAGGGGTGGTGATAAGACTGTCTATAAATGAATTACAGACAGCTCACGTAGATTTATATAAATCTAATTATTTAAACTTTACCGTTCGATAAGCAGAGAGCTTCGTCAACTTCAAGATTTGCGAAACTAATCTGAAAAGTTCTCTTTTAACTTTTAGAGATAGACTTAATTTCTTCTTTTGTTGCAGTCGGGCCAACTTCTCAGCTCTATGACGAACTGAACGGTCTTCTTCCAAATGACTTGGCAAATTATCATATTTATTATAAACATAGAAATCTTGAGCACAAATCGCTGGAGTGATTTGATAGGTTTCATACTTCCCATATTTAACATCACAACCAAACAGGATATGGTCTACAGGTACCAATTTTGGCATATTCGCAATGAGTGCAAGATAATGTTCAGCTGCTGCTTTTGATAAAATATAACCAGCTCCACCTAAATGCATCGCTTTAAGGTGATATAAGCTTCTACCATCTTTTGATAATTTTGGGAAAAAAGCCATATCAACTTTTTTATCGAAAGCTTCTAATTTAATGATATGGACGTCTTCAGGGATCCATGAAAAGTCACTAAAAAAATTCTGTATATTTTCACCAAGATAAATATCATCTTCGAAAATAGCCATATACTTCAGATCAAGATCAACAATCTTTTTCCAGAGCATGACATGGCTTAACAAACAGGCAACCTCCCCTTTTGTTAAGTCACCACGTCGACTTAAATCAATCCCGACACTTTTTGCAGCTTCGTCAGATGTGACTGGGGTGATTGCATCATAAAAGTTGAAATCAACTAAATATTTTTTAAATTCCGCTTCAATATGTTGTCTTCTCTCAACCGCAGAATCCAAACTAATGACAAAAATACTCACTTAGACAACCATCATGCTTGAGAATAAAAATCAGGATTATACAACTAAACAGTATAAAATGAACTACAAGGAAATATTCGCACTATGCGAAATCAAAATAAGCCCTGATTAAACCAATATAACGCTAATTTACAGCTTATTACGCTTTATAAATTTTAGCTTGGTTTTATAAGGAGACTCTTTCAACTGAGTTAAAAAGCGGTTCAGTTCGCGCAATAACTTCTTCAATCCTTTGACCTTAATTTTTTCTTTATTACGCCATTGCAGACTGGTTTTAAATTTTTGTTCTTCAGGATTTAGAATATAGTCCTGAATACATAAAGCTGGATTCAATTGATAGATTCCAAGCTCGCCTTCATGAATATATTTTCGGAAAACAATTTGGTCAACATGATCAAGTTCATTCTGGCTTTTCATATAATCTAGAAGCGCCACCGCTCCTTGATACGACAAGATATAGCCAGCAGCACCTAAATGAGGTTTTTTTAACTTCCTCAAAATGAACTCTTTATCCTTGAAAACTTGTATTTTTTCCAAGTCTAGAATCACACTTTTATATGATTTTTCCAGCTTGACAATATCACACTGCAACCAGCTTGAATCTGTTAGGAACAGCTCTGCATCATGGCTCAAATGTACATCATCTTCAAAAATTGCGATCGCAGGAATTTTTTCATCAATAACTTTTTGCCACAAAGACACATGGCTCAATAGGCATGCCAATTCATTTCGGCTGAGATCACCCTGACGAAGAATCAGTCCGATTTTTTCAGCTTGAAGATCAACCTGAGGAGGTTCAATCGCATCAAAAAAATCAAATGCAATTCCCTTATCCCCAAACTGTTCTTCAATATGCTTTCTACGATCAGAAGCCGATTTTAAGCTAATAACAAAATTTTTCACTTGAAAGTCACTCGACGAGCAAACAGAGTAATTTTCAATTGTGTCGTAATTCGAGATAATTCGACCAGAATTTTTTGTAAACCGTTGGCCTTGTTTGCGTGCATTCTTTTCTTTCTTTCAGAGGTCAACTGGCTTTTCAGTTGAATACTGGTAGAACGATAATGCAAGATGGTATCTTGAATGCATAATGCAGGCTGCATTTGATACATCATAAAATTATGATTTTTAACAGCATATTCAAACATAAAATTATCTAATGGAATAATATAATCCATTTTCTTAATTTCATTTAATAGAAATTTTGCCCCATCAAATGAAAGGATATAACCTGCCGTACCTAAGTTTTTACCTGTTAATTTATAGATCTCACGCCCTTCCTGAGGAAATTGCTTCTGCTTAGGGCCAAGTATTACTTTGGGCGTAAATGCTTCTAATTTGACTAAATGCCAATCTTTCTCAATCCAATCGGATTGATTTAGAAAGAAATCTGCTTTTTCACCCAAATGAATATCATCTTCAAAGATAGCCATGTAAGGAATATCTTCCTCAACAATTTTTTTCCATAAATGAACATGGCTCATAAAACAGGCAAGCTCTCCCCGAGCAATATGATTTTCATGCACACTGAGTTTCATTGCTTGCGCATCCGAAGCTGCAATATCAGGTGTTACAGCATCGAAAAAGCTAAATTCTATGCCCTGTCTCTCAAATTGAGCTGAAATATGCTTACGACGCTCGATTGCGCTTGAGAGACTTACAACAAACTTTTTCATATCGGGATAGTAATAATTCATACAAATTAGGCCACATGCCTGTAGGCGCTAAGAATACTTGTTTTTGATTATGATGTACATTATTTCAGATACACATCAATCGAGATGAGAGGGAATCTCATAAATACTGGATAAAAAATAGTTTTTTAGCTTTAAAGTACATTCTTCACAAACAAGAGTTACGCTTAATTTAATTAAATTCAATTACTTAAAAAACATTAAATATTAAGTTCTAATACCAAGATTACTCAACACGTCCTTTTCTAAACAAAAATACGCATTAAAACTAAAGCTTCTTTCTATAATTTGAGCCCTAAAAGCAACATACTGAAGCAGGCTTAACAAAGCCCGAGCCTAAGTAATATGCTTTTTATGATCACCTAAGCTCAATTGAAAAGAAAACCGATTAAACAGTGATAAGGTCCATAAGAAATATCGAACTTTAAGATATGGGAAAAAGTTGATTTTTATTTGCCTGGTCTGTTTCCTTTTTATTTTTATTGGCTTAAGCATATGTAAAATAAGTGATTGCAGAGGTGTTCTCCACGTTATAGTTTTTAACAGATTCAGAGTGGCTTTTGGTTTTTTTAAAAAATCTAGCCATGAAGTCTTCATCGCAAATAAAGGCACACTACGACGATGTGATACATCGACAGCCAATTTGATCTCCGCCATTTCCTTGATGTCATGACTATTAGGGTGATCACAAAACATATTCACCCAGGAAACAAGCTCCTGCCCTTCAAGATAAATAGGTGTTTGCCCAAACATAGCTTTTACATCAGCAAAGAACACCTCAGCGCCTTGCACAATCTGAGCATAATTATCTTTAATGATTCGCTCATCTGCACTTGGTTTATCCTTATAGACCGCTTGGCCTTCTCGTGTAACACCCTGAATTGAAAACTCAGGCGCACTTAAAAGTAGCTCCACAAATTTCCAGTTTTTAGTAAATACATTCGGATCGAGTATATTTAAATTATTCGGTATAAACGTCTCAAATGCATATTTCTTGGTTCGATAAGGCAAAAACGTTGACCAATAGAAGCCTTGAACTGGTCGCTGTAAAACATCTTCCAACATTTTTTGTGAAGTAAATGCGACGGTCTTACTATCAATCAGACCAACGCTTTCCTGTTTATTCACGATTGCATCGATATAGACATGATAATCTGCATACATTTCTTTGGCATAAGACTCAAACTTAAGCTTATGTACTTGAATAAATTCGTGATAATCATTTGCTTTGATCAGAGAGTTTGCATCTCTTAACTCCCGAATATCTGCATATTTCTGGCTATAGAAATCAACAATTGGTTGGGCATGCTCAATATTACGCTTGTCATAATCCAATCGATAAACCAGATTCAGTAAACGTGGTGCATAAACATAACTTGTCTTTATCTCACCACAATGGAAATGTTCAAAAGCTTTTTGTAGTAAAAATCCATCTCGAGCAACAAATAGAAGATGGTCGAGTTTTTTTTGGTGTGCTGTTGTTTCAATCCACTTGGTATAACCATAAGCCAAAGGGGCTGCATAGGCATAACCAATGTCGTCCCAATATTGACTACTGTCTTGTTGCAAAGTTTGCTTACGCCATCTCATTGCCAACATGGCCACCAGAATGCTTTTGCCTAAACTTGGGACATTCTGTTCAGCAAATCGTCTTGCTCGCTCATTTATAGCTAAAAACTGAAGTGCAACCTGTTTATATAAAATTGCCTGAATACCTAATTTTGCTGGGGTTCTAAAATCACCCTTTTTATTGTCCCCAATATGTACAATATCCTGTGGCTTCACCTGTAGATCCTGAAAGACCTGTTCAAATAAGCTCCCTTTTTTCTTGGTTTTGCCATAGCAGCTAGACACATAGAGATGCTCAAAAGCATGAAATTCATTTTTAATGAGTAATTGACTAAGGTCTTCATATGAGTGATACATGTCTGAAATGACAATCACTTTTTTGTTTAACTCAAGCGCATAATCCCAAAGTATTTTCATCTCAGGATTCGATTGAAGAACCATAAGTTCCCAATTTAATTCAATTTCTTTTGCACTTGCAAAACGTGTTTCAATTTCATTATAAATATCGTCATAACAAATCTCCTGTTTATCAGGATTTTTCTTTCGGGCACTCAGTTCTGCCTCTCTTCGGGCAAAAGCAAATCCCTCCAGACATTGATCAATCTCAATGTGTAAGAATAAATCACGAGGAGAGAGATATGGACGTAATAACAAAGTATCAAATATATCAAAAGAAACAACTTCAGCTCTGGCAATCTTTTTTTTGGCTTTTTCAATAAATGTATTTGTTATCACTACATTGCCTCACATAAACACTTTACAAACTCATCACGACCAGAGAAATATTTCAAAAATCATCACTCTTTTTAGACTATAATTATGAATACAGCCTTAAAGATGGAAGCTAGGAATGTCTAACTCCACAATTAAAATTTTTGTCGGTTGCGATCCCAATAACTGTGATCTAGAACAAATGATGGTACTGGACTATAGTGTCCGCAAGCATACCAAACATCCCGTTGAAATCATATGGATGCAACTCAGCCACGACCCAAATAGTCCATGGTATACCAATCAACAGACGGGTGAAGGCTGGCATACTGAGCATTGGGCGACTCCTTTTTCAGGTTTTAGATGGGCAATTCCAGAGTCATGTAATTTTCAGGGCCGTGCCATTTATATGGATGCGGATGTGGTCGTGTTATGCGATATTGCAGAGTTATGGGCACATCCTAAAAAAGACGATGCCATAGTGATTGCCAAAGGTGGAAAGAACGCTGCCCGATTGTGTACGTGTGTCTGGGACTGCGAAAAGGCGAAAGCATATCTACCGCCATTAAAAGAAATACAAGCAGATCCAGAAAGCCACAAAAAATTGATGCGCTTGCTAAAAGATAAACCGAAGCTGGTTCAGCCTTATCAAGATTCGTACAATAATATTGATGGAGAAGAATTAGCAATTGAACAGATCAAAATTCTTCATTATTCAGATATGGGAACTCAGTTCAGTCATAAATATTCTTTACCACGCTTAGAAGCTGCAGGCCAAAAACACTGGTTTGACGGTAAAATCATGCCTCATCCGAGAAGTGATCTGACACAGCTCTTTGATCAATATTATGAAGAAGCATTAGCAGCGGGCTATCGTCCAGAAAATTATCAGATTGAACCATTTGGTGATTTTTCTAAAGCCACTCAAATTCATTATCGTGGAAACAAAGTGACACGTCCTGAAGATAAAAACTGGTTTGCCCGTTCTCTACATAATTTAAAAGCCAAGTTTAAAAAGAAAAGTTTTTCTTTAGATGACTAACATAAATGGAACTAGGTCGTCTCCCACGGGCATCTAGTTCCATTCTTCCTGATGATATTTTATAAATGGTTTTTTTAAATGATCCACTTCTTCTCAGGTTCTATTTCCAGAAGTATTTATAAATTAATTTATAAGATTTTCTTTCCTAAAGCGGCAAAGCATAACCGCCGTTACTGGCCTCTTTATAGCGTAACAAGAGATCAACACCATCGTATTGAACAGATTTATTATAAAAAACAATTAGTTTCTGACAATCTTGCACCACAGCAGATTAATCATAAGAAATGCATGCTAGTGGCGGCTGGCCCATCTATTCAGCAACTAGATCGCGAAATTTTGCATCGAACTGACATTGATTATATTGGGGTCAACGGCGCAATCGCATTTGATTCAATCAAATTTTCCAGCTATATCATTATCGATCATAACTTTGTTGGCTGTCGCTTTGATCTTGTTCAGAAAGTCCTGAATACAGAATGTACATTTTTCACGACACCACGTTGTCTAGATATAATTCTCAGACAAGTTCCGATAGAAGATATTCGCTGTCAGATCAAGACGATTGAAACCATTACAGATAATGTCACTGAAGTTTTTTTAGATCGCGCAAAGCATTTCGATCAAAATGAAAAAGACTTTTTTATTCAGAATGGTTTTGGATTTTCACAAGATATTTTCAAAGGAACCTTCGACTACTTTACGGTAGCGTATGTGGCTCTTCAGGTGATCTACACCCTAAGTTATAAAGAAATTTATATTGCTGGTCTGGATATGAATAACTTCACACAACCGCGTTTTTACGAAAGTAGTGAACGTCAACAACCAACCACCTTAAACCGCCATGTTAACGAGGTATTTCAAGCCTTCGATGTTGCTGCAACGCTGTTTCAAGAAAAAGAGATTAAAGTTTTTAATCTATCTCAAACCAGCGCCGTACATGCCTTTGAGAAGATTGATCCAAAAAACTTGCTTTAAACTATGACAGATCTTGTTTTAGATATCGAGTAATGAACCTTCCAGATACATCCCTTTTTCATAATAATGACTGAGGGTTTTTCTTTCCTTGCCTGCAAGCTTGATCAGTTTTGGCATTTCAGCAGGTGGATAGTGAATTGCCATATCAATAAGCACTTTTTCTTTAACCCATTGGTGCTTGACCTGAAAATACAGCGCATTCTTATCGCAGTTAATTAAGCACATACTTGGTAAATGATTACGCATCACTTTCTGACAGGCAACATACGCCACCAGATATTCCAGCCGACCAATATGCTGAATCAAGTCCTGATAATCAGGTTCAGTTTCTTTCAATTTTTGCAGATAAGCTTTGGGCGTTAATTCAATCGCCGTAACCAGTTCATCAAACCAGTACTTAAAAAATGGATTTTTTGCAGCACTTGCCAACAACCAGTTTTCTAAAACAGGAGAAGTTTTGATGGTCGTGTTCTTGGCACGATAATAAGCAAAACTATTGGTCTGGGTCTTTTTAACCAAATCCTGAATCCAGTCTAAAGACTCATAGACAATCGTACTGGCATCTAACCAAATACCACCATATTGATAAATCAATTCAAAACGGAGTAAATCGGCCTTTTGTTGTGGTGTTGCCTTGGGGAAGCGACCAAAATCAATATCACAAAAGCTTTTCACTGTATCTGGTGTGAGAAAATGAACCTCATAATCAGGATTAGTTTTTTTAACCTGTTCAACACATTTTTCCACAAATCCAGCCAGTGGCCCTTCCCAATACATCCAGATTTTCTTTGGAATGACTGCATCAACACTTGTTGGATTAAGGACAATCAGATCAGCTTCATTGTCTATGGCTTCATTCACCCCTCTCTTTTTATTCGAATACATCGTATAGAACTTCAAGAGATAGAATATTTTTTTAAATATTTTCATACAGGTCACTCAGCCATATTTTTAAATCACTTCAGTTCATCTTTGCGCTGAAGTGATTTGCCTCGACAATGTTAATTAAAAGTAAAGATGCTTGAATGCGTAAAAACGATCACGCCACATACGTTTCTGTTTTTTTAAGCCATGCGAGGCATCACGTTTTTCCAGATCTTTACGCTGAATTCCTTGTGTTGCAACCGTGCCCAGAATATCACTGTCCAGACCAGCAGGTTTCACGAACGGCTGCCAGACCCCGAGTCCTTTTCCATTTTTACTGAGCCAACCTTGGAAGAAGATATCAACAGGAACATGAATCTCTTTCCCGAGTCTGACAAACTCCTCAGCGCCTTTTCTTGACCAGACCAGTCCCACACCACGGATCGGGAAATAGTAAGCATGCCACAAGTTATAATGCTCCATCTGAACAATATCCTTGGCAAGTTTCTTCTTTTTCGCCGCCAGATTCACGACATACCAGTCCAGCGCTTTATGCTGATCCAGATAGTCTAGAAGTGATTGCAGATTATTTTTAAAGTTCGGTAGAACATATATATCATCCTCCAAAACCACCAGATAATCGGCGTCTGTTTCGAGGAATTTTTCGACACAACCATAATGGCTCAAATAGCAACCCAGCTCTGAGTTGATTAGGCTACGGCCCAAAATTCGTTGCGCCTCGGCATCATCATATTGTTTAAACTCAGAGAGCGCTTTGCCACGACCATCGTAGGCAGAAAAACGAATAAATGGCCAATCTTGTTGCTGTAACTGTGCTGTTGCACTCGCCAGACGTTGATCACTACCATCCAGATTAATCAGATAAGTTACGACTTTCATTATTTATCCTTCGGCTGTTTGAGCCAATAAAACGTGTGGTAAGTAGCCCGCCAATTTCTGATTTAAAGCATGATAAATCTGCTGGGCTGCTGTATCACTCAACTGATCCAGACTTTGCATACAACCATATTTAATCTGTTCATTGCTCAAGCTTTGCAAGAAACTGTTTAAACTGCTTTCATTTTTCAAATAAGCAATTTCAAGATCAGGTTTTAACACGGCCTCATTAGACTTAATTTTTAAGTGATTCATCAATGAAATCGGGTTAATTTGCTCTACACTGCGGAATTTATACTGAATCTGTTTTTCTAGAAACTCAGGATGAGCAAGCAAATAGTCTTGCAGAATTTTACGATCTACTGCATGTGGATAATGGTGAATTTCAAAAAACTTTTTAAATCCAAGTCTATCCGCCCCTAACATTTGCGCAATCATATGCTTGGGTTGAATCGGCTTGGCAAAATACTGGTTTAACAATTGGCGATACCAGAGCTTGGCCTTAAGCATAAAACTGCTTTGCCAATGTCCGTAAATCACCATTTTCTGATCGATAACAATATCTTCTAGTTGCGCAGGCGCATTAAAGAAAAAGTCATCATTTAAATAGAAAAAGTAATCCGATAAGCCCTGAATATTCCATAACATGGTTTCAATGGAACGGGTATTAAAGGTCGGAAGATATTGTTCATAACCAGCAAAAATTTCACGATGGTCAACAATACGAATCTTGCCTGCCTCACAAATGCCATCTGTTACGAAGTCATCAATCCATTGTGGTTGCTGGGCATCTGTCACAATGTAAATATGACGGCAAAATGGAACATACTTTAAAATCGATGCAACGTTATAATAAATTTCATGGTTACTGGCAAAGCGGGTATCACTCACTGCATCAGAAGCTTGTTTTTTACCCTGATACTGGAGGCGTTTTTGCTTTAACTTTGGATCATTACCGTCTACCCAGGCAATCACCACATCAACCGGTTGCATCATTTCACTCATCAATTCACTCTTAAACAATTAGAAAGCCCGAAAATACGGCTAAAGATGTTTAATCTAATGACCTATGATAACACCACTGATCTATTTACCGTCAGCCTCTTTTCGTAATAGCTTCCAGAGCGAACAAGTCAATCATTTCATATAAATCAATATATTATATTTATTCAGTATTTTACTGTCTTAGATGAAGCATACCATCTATCTTCTTATCGTATTTTTCCTGTACATGAACATCAGCTTAAAACTCACAATCTTTAACAAAATCAAACCTTTTGGAATCAGTTAGTAAAAAAATATATTACTTTTTAATTAGACGAATTTAAGCATTTTTACTATAATTATCGACTACTTTTATGGGATTAAACCTTTTTTAAAATGATTAACTATGACTATTTTGAATATCAAGCAAAAGTAATTAGAACTAAATTTGTCTCAGATAAAAAGTATCTCACCAAACGTTTTATGTGTAAGTTGGGTTACACACCCGACTTTGGCGCGCCCAAAAGCTTTAATGAAAAAGTCACGGCGCGCATGATCTACGAAAGAAGTCCGTTATTGACTAAACTGGCGGATAAATGTGCCGTCAGAGATTTAATTTCAGCAAAAGTCGGAAATGACTATTTGGTTCCTCTGGTTGGCGTCTATGGCTGTGCTGATGAAATCGATTTTGAGCAGCTACCTAACCAGTTTGTGCTGAAATGTACCCATGACAGTGGTAGTGCCAAGATTTGCCGTGATAAAAGCAAACTTGATGTCACCACGGTCAAGGCGAAAATCAAAGATCACTTGAAAAAGAACATGTATTTCAGAAAACGCGAATGGCACTACAAAGACATTTGCCCCAAAATTCTGATTGAACAATATGTTGATTTATATGTCGATCCAGCAACCCAGTCAGTCATTACCACCTGTCGTGTTCACTGTTTTGAAGGGCGTCCAGAATATCTGGAAATTGATGTACAAGATACCCAAGGTAATGACTATTCAAACATGTATGATACTGAATGGAACTTACAACCATTTCGTGTCGACCTGAAAGATAACTCACCAGATGCTTTAGCCAAGCCACCACAATTGAAAAATATTATCGAATTGTCAGAAAAACTCTGTTTTGCGTATGGTTATAGTCGAGTAGATTTCTTATTATCTCAGGATCACGTTTACTTTAGTGAAATTACGCTCACCCCAAATGCAGGACGAATGGTGATCACACCAGTAGAATGGGATTTAAAACTCGGCTCACTCTGGCTATCCTATTAACCGTCCATCATGTATTTCGAATCTGTTAGGTACTTATGAAAATAGCTATTGCTGGAACTGGATATGTGGGATTGTCAAATGCGATGCTATTTGCACAACACCATGAGACCATTGCACTTGATATCTTAGAAAGCAAGGTAGAACTACTAAACAATAAAGTATCACCGATTCAAGATCATGATATTTCGCTATTTTTAAAAGAAAAAAACTTAAATTTTACAGCAACAACCGACAAGCAATACGCTTTTCAAAATGCTGATTTTATTATTATTGCAACACCCACCGATTACGATCCACAGACCAATTACTTTAATACGCAAAGCGTCGAAAGTGTGATTCAGGATGTGCTTGCGATTAATCCTGCCGCAACCATGATTGTTAAATCAACCGTTCCTGTGGGTTTTACCGAGCACGTTAAAAACAAATACCAGACTGAAAATATTATTTTTTCGCCTGAGTTTTTACGTGAAGGCAAAGCGCTGCACGATAACCTCTACCCATCCCGCATCATTGTTGGAGAGCAATCTGAACGTGCCCAGCAATTTGCAGATTTACTGGTAGAGGGCGCAATCAAACAGGATATTCCTGTACTTTTGACTCATTCAACCGAAGCTGAAGCGATTAAGCTGTTCGCCAATACCTATCTGGCCATGCGTGTTGCTTTCTTCAATGAGCTGGACACCTACGCGCAAAGTTTCGGTTTAGACACCAAGCAAGTGATTGATGGGGTTTGTCTAGATCCACGTATTGGCAGTCATTATAACAATCCATCGTTTGGCTACGGCGGCTATTGCCTGCCAAAAGACACCAAGCAGTTGCTCGCAAACTATAACAATGTTCCAAGTAACCTGATTAAAGCAATTGTCGATGCCAACCGTACCCGTAAAGATTTTATTGCCGATTCAATTATCGCAAGGAATCCAAGTACCGTCGGTATTTATCGCCTAGTGATGAAAAGCGGTTCTGACAATTACCGTGCCTCTGCAATTCAAGGCGTGATGAAACGCCTGAAAGCCAAAGGTATTGAAATCATTATTTACGAGCCAACCTTTCACGAAGATAGCTTCTTTAAATCGAAAGTTACGCAGGATCTAAACGAATTCAAGCAATCATGTGATGTGATTATTGCCAATCGCGTCTCCAATGAATTGCTAGATGTACAAGATAAAGTTTATACACGAGATATTTTTGGAGGCGATGAATGAAAGTTCTAGTCACAGGCGCTGCTGGATTCATCGGCTTTAGTGTTGCACAAAAACTGCTTGAACGCGGTGATGATGTGGTCGGTTTTGATAATTTTAATGATTATTATGATCCAAGCCTTAAAGAAGCTCGTGTCAAACAATTACAACAAGTGGCCGAAAAGAGTGAGACAGGCAACTTCACACTGATCAGAGAAAACCTGGCCAATAAAGCAGTGGTTGACCAGTGTTTTAAAGAACATGCTTTTGATCGTGTTATCCATTTAGCCGCACAGGCAGGCGTGCGTTACTCGCTTGAGAATCCGCATAGCTATGTGGAAAGTAACCTGATTGCCTTTACCAATATCTTGGAAGCATGCCGCTACGCAGAAACACCTCACCTGACCTATGCAAGCACCAGTAGCGTGTATGGGGCCAATACCACCATGCCATTTAGCGAACAGCATGGCGTTGACCATCCTCTACAATTCTATGCAGCGACCAAACGTGCCAATGAATTGATGGCGCATAGCTACAGCCATTTATTTAAACTCCCAACGACAGGTCTACGTTTCTTTACCGTATACGGGCCGTGGACACGTCCAGATATGGCACTCTTTAAGTTCACCAAGCATATTTTTGAAGGTAAGCCGATTCCAGTATTTAATCATGGCAACCATACCCGTGATTTCACCTATATCGATGATATTGTGGAAGGGATTATCCGTACCAGCGACAAAATTGCGACACCTGATGAAAACTGGGACAGCAATCATCCAAACCCTGCAACCAGCAATGCGCCATTTAGAATTTTCAACATTGGCAACAATCGCACAGTGAAGTTGATTGAATATATTCAGGCGATTGAAAAAGCTGCTGGTAAAGAAGCGATTTTAGACCTGCTTCCGCTTCAGCCTGGTGATGTCCCTGATACCTTTGCGGATAGTTCGGCACTGGAAGACTATGTTAATTATAAGCCCGCTACCTCGGTTGTGGACGGCGTGAAAAACTTTGTGGATTGGTATCGTCAGTATCACAACATTTAAGTAAGCACCCTAAATGCAAAAAAATCAGGCAAAGCGCCTGATTTTTTTATTGCTATCATCACTAATTTTAGCAATGACACCTATTTAGCTTACTGCCAAGATTCTTTGATCCAATCCGATGGCAAGACATAACGATACCATTTACCGCCTCCACCACTGATCGCATCAGGTGGATTGATCTCGCCATGGAAAATAATAATTTTTGCGCCTTTAGGCTTAACGGGCGGCTGGAAGTAAGCAAAAGGAACTTTTCTTAAACAATGGTATTTATAACTCTTACACCAGTCTTTATCCCAATAGCTGAGCTTGCCTTCTTTGTGCATAAACCAAGACAGATATTCTTGCTCGTTACGGAACTTCTCGCGGATTTCATTAAAGTTCTCACGGAAATATGGCAGAACGTCAGGGAAAGCACCTAGTTTAAAACGATACACTGAACTATTGCCAGTAATTCGCCATGGACGTTTCCAGTCATGAATCACCAGAAACTCACCTTCGGCCTGAAAGAAGCAATCAATATTATCAACAATCACCACGTCCAGATCGATAAACAATGCATTACCTTTTAAACCATATAAATCAGGTTCAAAGGTCGAAAGCTTGTTCCAGCCCCGTTCAGGGCTACCCGCAGGCAGATCCAGTGATGGAATCGGAAAACATTGAATATTGGGATCAATCCCTTCAGTACGGTCAGTTAAACAAACCATTTTAAATGGCAAAGTCAGATGACGTTTGACCATGTTATAGAGACGGTTAACGTACTCGGCACCATATTTGGTTCCCCATTTCATACACAAAATGACATTGTCTTCAGGAGTTGCCGAATCTTGTTGAATATCTACCATCTGATAACCTTAATTGCTTGAGATATGCTGTCCCGCTTTAGATAAAACTTAAAAACGTTCAGACATATGCACTGAATATATTGCCATCTTAGCATAGAGCCTAGGCTTTTTTTTACTATTAATTCGTCAATAAAAAAGCGAAGCCTAAGCTCCGCCTTTGCGCTGATTTGAACTTATTTGATATAAGTTAACCAGTGTGCATATTTCTCATTACGGCCTTGAACCGCATCAAAGAAAGTCTTCTGGATTTCAGTGGTAATCGGACCACGTGAACCACAACCGATTTCACGGTCATCGTATTCACGAATTGGCGTGACTTCAGCCGCAGTACCAGTAAAGAATGCTTCATCTGCAATGTAGAATTCATCACGCGTGATACGGCGCTCAACCACTTCATAACCCAAATCTTTGGCAATGGTAATAACTGTTTGACGGGTAATCCCTTCAAGCGCACCACCAGCCAGATCAGGTGTATGTAGTACGCCATCTTTGATCAGGAATACGTTCTCGCCCGCACCTTGGCAAACAAAGCCTTGTGGGTCAAGCAACATTGCTTCGTCATAACCTGAACGTGCAACTTCCTGATGTGCCAGAATTGATACCGTATAGTTACCACATGCTTTTGCTTTACACATGGTCACGTTAGGGTGATGGTGCGTGAATGAAGAGGTTTTTACACGAATACCACGTGCCATTGCCTCTTCACCTAAATATGCACCCCAACCCCATGCCGCAACTGCTGCATGAATGGTGTTTTCTGTCGCTGCAATGCCAAGCTTTTCAGAACCAATCCAGATCAATGGACGTAAGTAGCAAGAAGCCAGTTTATTTTCACGCACAACATCAATTTGTGCTTGTTCTAATGTCGCTTGATCAAATGGAACATTCATTTGATAAATTTTTGCTGAATTTAATAAGCGCTTAGTGTGATCTTGCAAACGGAAGATTGCAGTACCATTCGGTGTTTCATAAGCTCTGACGCCTTCGAAGACACCCATACTGTAGTGTAATGTGTGAGTCAGGACGTGAATTTTTGCATCACGCCAATCAACCAATTTTCCATCTTGCCAAATAAAACCATCACGATCAGCCAAACTCATCGCACATACTCCATTTTCTTTTTTACACAATTATTCACTTTCCAATGCTATCGCAGTTGGATCAATTAATCTTTGCCATAACTTGCAAACGATCTCGCGGGTATCGTGCCAATCCGCAGCATTAACTTGCATAGATTGGTTTGCAAGTGCTAAACGGTGGCTCTCAGCTCGTTCACGGAGATAAGCGTGTATTAATGCTGTGGCATCTTCACTGGATAAGCAGCCTGCTTTAGCAGCATCTTCTAGAATTCTTACATTATCGGAAAAATGGGCGAGATCTGTATTCGTCCCACTCCATGCAAGTACAGCATACTGTGCCATAAATTCGATATCAACGATACCACCTGAGTCCTGTTTTAAATGAAAAATACCATGTTTTTTTTGCTCAGAAGATGATCCCAAATGATCTTTCATCTTTTGACGCATTTTTAACACTTCTTCACGCACTTCATTTTCATCACGAACTTGCGTCAGGATCTGGCAGCGAATCTGCTCAAATTGCTGGCATAAACCTTGATCACCCGCAATCGAACGGGCACGGACTAAAGCCTGATGTTCCCATAACCATGCGTTTTTCTGTTGATACTGTTCATAGGCTTTTAAACTGGTGACCAACATACCTGCTTCACCCGAAGGTCGCAGGCGCGTATCAATTTCATAGACACGTCCATCAAGAGTTTGCGTGGTCATCAGCGACATAAACTTCTGTGCCACCCGAATGGCAAACTCAGCCCCACTAATGCCTTTGCGACCATCGGTTTCACTTTGCTCTTCAAGCGCATGAATAAATACCAGATCCAGATCTGAGCCATAACCCAGCTCAATGCCGCCTAATTTCCCATACGCAATCACCGCGAAGCCTTTACGGTCCAGACCACAACGTTGCCCGTCATTACCCAAAGGATAACCATGCCGCGCAGCGACAGCTTCATAGGCCAAACGTAAGGTTGCCTGTACGCTGACTTCGGCAATATCGGTAAGTGCATCCGACACTTTCATTAAAGGGCTTTCTGCCAACACGTCACTGGCAGCGACCGTCAATACATTGCTCTTTTTAAATAAGCGCAATACCCGCATCTGATCTTCGACTTGGTCAATCTCAATCCGAAGCAATTGCTGACGCAGAGAATCTTCCAGATCCTGTCGCTGCGGCAGACCAAAATCCATAGACAGGAATTCATCTAAAAGCACTGGATATTGCGCCAGTTCTTCACAAATCCACGGACTGACGGTCGACATTTTTACCAGTCGCTGTAATGCACCACGGCTTTCCATCAGCATCACCAGATACACGGTACGGCGTAATACAGATTCAACCAAAGGCATTAAACGTAATAAAGCCACTTGCGGCTGATCAGACTGTAAAATCGCTTCAATCAAATGTGGCCAAAATTTCTTTAAGCGCTCTAAGGCACTGGCAGGAATTTTACGTAAGGCTTGTCCATGCCAGAAGTTTTGAATCAGATTCTTGGCATTGTCATCAAGTACTGCATTGAGTTTTTGCTCAAGCTGAACGAAATCATCTACAGGTTCAGAAAATTCTTTTTCTTGAATCAACTGTTTAAACTGGACTTTGACCTTGTCACGCTTCTTATTCAATAGCTCTAGGAATGCAGGCCAATCTGCAAAGCCTAATGTATCCAGCATCCGTTGTCTCAGTTCAGGTTCCGTTGGTAAGGACTGGGTTTGCTGATCATTCAAGGCCTGAATTGCATGCTCCACCCGTCTTAAAAATAGATAAGCATCTTCCAGATCAATCACCGCCTGCTGATCCAGCAACTCCGCTTCACCTAAATGATGCAAATTGACCAGACATTGACGATCTTGCAGTTCACGCTTCGATCCACCGTAGATCAGCTGGAACACCTGCACAATAAATTCGATTTCACGAATCCCGCCTGCGCCAAGCTTAATATCCTCTTCGATATTACGGCGCATGACTTCACGCTCAATCATCGCCTTCATTTCACGCATGGCCGCGAAAGCAGAATAATCAACATAACGGCGGAATACGAACGGACGCGACATCTCCAGTAACTCTGCACCCGCTTTGCCGCCCGTAATCACGCGTGCCTTAATCCATGCATAGCGTTCCCATTCACGCCCATGCTGGCTCAGATATTTTTCCAAACCACTATGGCTAATCGCCAAAGCCGAGCCATCGCCCCACGGACGCAAGCGCATATCGACACGGAATACAAAACCATCGGCAGTAATGTGATCCAGTAGGTAAATTAATTTCTGTCCCCACAAAATGCAGAACTGCTGCACATCAATACATTTACGCCCATTGGTTTCGCCCTGTTCATCAAAGGCAAATATCAAATCGATATCACTAGACAGATTCAGTTCTTGAGCGCCCAGCTTACCCATGCCAATGACAATCAGATCCTGCAACTGGCCTGAATAACCGATCGGTTCACCATGCTTGGCGAGTAAAGGTGGTAATGCAAAATCTTTGGCGGCACAAATACTGGCATCAGCAAAATCAGATAGTTCGCGCGTTAGTGTGACCACATTGGTTAATTGATTGGCATCTTGCCAAATCCAGCGAAACATCAACTTGGCACGTAAAATACGTAAAGCCTTCATCCATGCTTGTTCATTACTGCATTCAGCCACAGCCTGCTGAACTTTTTGATAGATGGTTTCAGTCGACAATGCATCAAGAAAATGATCTTGGTTATAATCTTGTTCTAATTCTGCTTGGTATAAATTTAAAACTTGTTCAGCGTATTGGCTTGCGACCAAGGTTTTTTGTAGCTGTTCCGCATTCATATAAAAAGGCTCGACTGATGTCATCTCATCTTGGTTAGTTATATCAGTTACAAGCTTATCTTTAAAATCTCTTTAGACTAATTTTGCTTTGGTTTTTGCCTGACTTGTACATAAATCAACCTGCTCACGTTCTATCGGAAGCAGCACTGTAAATACTGTGCCTTCCTCTTCATTGGAAGTCACATTGATTTCACCCAGATTCATTTCCACAAAGCGCTTGCATAAACTTAAACCGAGTCCAGCACCCTTTTCTCCTGCGGTACCTTTATAGCTCATGGTAATACGTGGCTGAAATAAATCTTTAATTTGTTCTTGGGTCATACCTAAGCCTGTGTCTTTGACATAAATTTCGACATAGGTACCTTTATGTTGCGCCTGAATATAAACTTTGCCAGAACCATCGACATCGGTAAATTTCAGTGCATTGGAAACCAGATTCTGAATCACCGAAGTAATCATATTCATATCGGCATAGACTTTCAGGTTTTCATCGACTTCGTTAATCAGTTGAATATTCTTTTTAATCGCCAAAGTTTTCAGGATATCGGTCACAATATTGGTGATCTGACGTAACTTGAAGTTAATGGGATGATAGACAAAGCGCCCACCCTCTGCCATTGCCCAATTCAGTAAGCTTTCCAATAAGTTATAAGTCGACTGCGAGGTATCATAAAGATAATCGGCAATATTCTGAATACTCGACTCATCCAAGGTATCACGTTCTTTCGCGAGTATTTCCGAGAAGCCTAACAAGCCATGAAATGGTGCACGTAAGTCATGGGAAATAATGGAAAAGAATTTGGTTTTACTAAAATTCAGTGCAGCCTCTTGTTCGTATAATTCTTTAAGTTCATCATGGTTAAATTTTAATTCCAGCTGTTGCATGAAATTGACACTATGCTCTTGCAACAGTTGTTTTTGTAATTCACTAAAGCCTTGTGCAGCCTCATCAAACAGGATGATATAACCGAGTGATGTCTGGTCTGGATGCCTGAGGTGTAAGGCAATCGCTGACTGGACTTTCTTTTTAATCGGATGTAAAAATGCCAATAGGGTTTGATATTGCGGATGGTCACAGTCGACCAAATCGCCATTCACAAATAGGGTATTTAAGCTTTTGGTAATCTTGGAAGCATCAATCGCTTGTAACTTTTCAGGACAACGATGCCAAAGGTACGGTTCCTGATGAAAAGCGAGTAGTGCAGTACTGGCTTGCATCAATTTACGGTTAAACTGTAAAAATTGCTCAAGCAGGTTCTGCTCTGAGTTTAGCCCCAAAGAAAGAGAGATTTTACAAGCACTTAACTTTTCGGCTTGCTGTAGTTCTAATAATTGAATCGCCATTCCCGCCTCTCGAATATTATCGTTATACGGTTCTTTACGTTTTATAGAAAAAATGTGAAAACTATCACTTAGTATTAACAAACTTTAACAGAAAAGGCAATTGTTGATTCAATCAATTCGCAACAAAACGTGAAATTTCATTGAATTTTAACTTGGGGTAATTCCAACATTAACTATGTTTAAGAAAATACCTTTTTTGTGAATTTACATGATTAGAGAAACCAGAAGTCTGCCACACCAATATTAAAGCAGACTTCGAAAGAAATATTGAGAAAGGAGCATTTACATAAAACACTAGACGATTAGAATTAAATCTTACAATTATAGGATTAATTAGTATTAGACCTATCTGTAGCAGACTCTACATCTTTCTTAGTAGTTTTAGAGGCATCTAAAACTACTGAAGTTTGTTCAACAACTTTACCTAACAGTTGTGTAATATTATTAGGCAAGTCTTTCAATTTTTGATTTAAATTCTGTTCTTGTTCATCCTTACCAAAGTAAACATCTACGAGTTTTTCATGTATTTCTTCTTTCTTAGCTTCTGACATATCTGCAATAAATGATTTAAGAGCAGTTAAACGTAAAAAAACTCCTTCGTTCTTTTTCCAATATATATAACTTTTCGATGCTAGCCTTGATGTGAATGCTATAGTAGAAAAAATTAGAATTGAAAATATAAGTCTTAATCCAAGATAAGCTAAATCAAGCGAAGTATAATAACCGATATGGTTAGTAGCAAAGTCACTTAAACTTGAATAAGAAAAATATATAGCAAAACTTATAATTGCAAGACTCAAAAAATTAAAAAAATAGTAGGAAGTCATTTCAAAATTAGCTTTACTTTTATAGTCATCTGTTAATTTAATTGAAGTCTCATCACTAATAAAATCTTTAAAACCTCTTGAAGTTTTTTTAATTGAATTTACCTCTTGCGTAATTAGTGATTCAGTTTCATCTAAATCCTTGACAAAATCTTTCAATACAGCAACTGTATTATCATTTATTTTCTTCTCAACACGATCTGCTCTAACCTTCAACTCTGTATCAAACTCGCTAATTTTTTTATTAAGCTCATCATTCAAATTAAAAATATTTGCATTAATATCAGTCAACTGACTATATATACCTTTTACTTTCTCACTAATATCCAAATATGATTTATTTAAATCATTTAGATCATCATTAGTTACATTATATTTTGAAACCACAGATTTAATTTTATTTTCAAATGAAATAAAATTTACTTCAATCTCTTTTTTCTTTTCATTCGTATAGTTATAAAAGTCATTTTCTATCTTTAGCATACCTTCAGAAGAGGATTTGTATTTAGATTTAATCTCTCTGTAAAATTTTAAAAAATCCAACCTCAATCTATTCACACTTTCAAAAGAATCTATAATCATCTTATAAAACTGAATATCATCCTCAAAATAACCTTGTTTCATATAATTTAAATCTATTGATTTCATTCTTTCTTTTAAATTTGAATTATATTGTTGAATTATATTTGCATCCAATCTATCAACAAAATCATTATTTAAAAACCCCTCTTTATCACCAACTCTACTTGAGATATCTTTCAAAAAATTATCAAAAATATTACTTATATTATTATCAAAAAGAAGAAGCTCTTTTTTTATTTTTTCCACAGCCTCCATATAAACTTCTCGGACTCCCTTTTTATTTAATAGACCCAGATAATCCTCCACAAGCACTAAAGATTTAGATACTTTTTCTCTTGAAATTTCCAACTCTTCAAACATACCCACAATATCTTTATCAGTTTATTATCATGCATTTTACACAATTCAAAAAAATTTAACACTATGAATTAGCGCACCACAACTCTATTTATAGACTCAAATTAACCATAGCATTTTATCAAAATAGCATCTTCTTATCTTATATAAATAAAATAAGAATTAAAGTTATATAAGATAATAAAACTAAAATTTTTTGACTAAAAAAATTAAATTATATCACAGCAGAATTTGTGACAGACATAGGAATCTGAAACTATTTTTCGCATGAGATGAAAAGACAATCCTAGACTTTCTTGCATAAAATATTTTCATGCAAAATAAAAATTTCAATCATTTTTTATAAAAATAATTCAACCAGCGAGTTAATCACTATTTATTACCCTATTTATAATCTTTTATTTTCCCATTAAAAAACCCCAAGCCTTTAATACCAGCTTGGGGTCTTTGAATCTTGGTCCCGAGGGTCGGACTCGAACCGACACGTCATCTCTGACAGCGGATTTTGAGTCCGCCGCGTCTACCAATTTCACCACCTCGGGAAGAGTGCGATGCTTTGTGTTGCGTATAATAACCTGTTTGATTTTATTGTCAAACACTAACTCACGCTTATTGCTCACTTTTAAATCACTCAGATATTTTTCTGCTTATAAACACACGAACTCAGCGAGAAAACACAAAAAAGACTATACTACGCCCAATTTTTGCAATGTTTCCGATGTATGCAACTCTCCGACTTTTCGTTTGATCTCCCCGATGAACTTATTGCTCGCTATCCGTTAGACAGCCGTAGCGCATCTCGCCTGCTCCATATCGATAGCCAAGGTCAATACCATGACCATGCGTTTACCGATATTCTCGATCTACTTGAAGATGGTGATTTGCTGGTACTGAATGACACCAAAGTCATGAAAGCACGCTTAAAAGGAAAACGTGCTACAGGCGGCGCAATCGAAGTGCTGGTTGAACGTATGTTGGATACCCACACTGCCCATTGCCATATCAAATCAAGTAACTCACCAAAAGCAGGCGCAGAACTGTATATCGGTGAAGATGCTGTACCTGTCACCGTACAAGGTCGCCATGAAAATCTGTTTGTGGTGAGGTTTTCACAACCGATTTTGTCGATACTGGATCAATACGGTCAGCTCCCGATTCCACCTTATTTCAATCGTGAAGCCGAAGAGATTGATACTGAACGTTATCAAACCGTGTTCCATGATCCTGAAAAAATTGCCAGTGTTGCTGCACCAACAGCTAGTTTGCATTTCGACCAAGGCTTATTAGAAAAATTAGAAGCAAAAGGTGTGCAAAAAACCTTTGTCACTTTACATGTCGGTGCAGGAACATTTATGCCTGTACGCACTACAGACATTACCAATCACATTATGCACAGTGAATGGTGTGATGTTCCACAAGCCACGATTGACCTGATTTTGGCAACCAAAGCACGCGGTAATAAAGTGATTGCGGTAGGCACTACGGCGACCCGTGCGCTGGAAAGTGCAGCGCAAGCCAATCAAGGCAAAATTGCAGCGTGGACAGGCGATACGCAGATCTTTATTTATCCAGGTTATCAGTTCTGTATCGTGGATCGTTTGATTACCAACTTCCATTTACCAGAATCGACCTTATTAATGCTAGTTTCAGCTTTGTCGAATCGGGATAATATCTTGGCTGCTTATAAACATGCAGTGGAACAACGTTATCGCTTCTTTAGTTATGGCGATGCGATGTTGGTGGACAAGCTCGATGCTTAAAACAGATCAATAGGCTAAATTCAGGTTTAGCCTATTTTTTTTCAGAATAGATTAAACAGGCCACTGTTTATTAAAATAAAAAATACCGCCCAATTCAGATTATACCCTTCTTAGTTTCTGAAATTTAAAGCATAATTCAGTTCATACAAAGCAATTATAATGAAATAAAACCTCCATGCCGATCGATACAGTACAACAAGCTCTCCATATCCGACGTAAAAAAAATGCGCAGGTGTTCCGAAATATCGCCCGTTTGTGGGAGGCTGGACAAAAATCGCATAGCGATCAGGATTTGTTAGATGCGCTGCATCCTTGGCGTGAAGACCATAATCTTTGTTTCTTTAATGCCCTTCCCTACCTGCTGGGCATCATCAGTATCGGAACGCTGGTCTTCGGCTATTTTCTCCATCCGCATATTCAATACATCTGGAGTCTGCTCGGGGCATTTCTGACCGGTTTTCTCGCTTATCTATTGTATGAACCGCAAGAACCACTGACTCGTGTGATTCGTTATTTAGAAGAACGCATCACGGTATTGCGTTATGGTTTACAGTTCCAGCAACTGCCTGCTTATTTACCCATTCAGGCGCAACCACTACTGGTGATGAGTAAATTAAAGCAACATTTTCCCTTATTTAATCGTGGCAGTGAATCCAACGACATCACGCACTATGCATCAACGACGTGGAATGATGGCACGACCACGCATCAAGTGCTGCTTTTTCAATATCACTACGTCAATGAAATGCCAATTTTGCAAGATCAAGGCAATGATAAGAAAATCGTCAAAGAAATTCATAAAGATTTGTGGGGTGCCTTTATTTTTCAAATGCCCAACTTAGGGATTGCTGTCAGTAATCAGCGTTCCCGTTTTTTTGAACCCTACACCAGTTCATGGCAAAGCAGCGATATTTTGATTAATCAGGAATTGAATATTTTTGGACTGAATCAACATCAGTTAGCCAAGGAAATCAGCCCGAGTTTAACCTTAAAATTACATGATTTTTTTCAACATTTTACAGGTGATTTAATTTATCATCATCAAGAGCAAATCCTGTGTTACGTGGGCGAACAAAATCTTTTCCAAACCGCCAGTAAACGCAGTGAAATTCATGATATTCCAGCATTACGCGGACACTTGCGCACTATGACCATGCCGCAATATCAGAAATTTCAACAGTTGATGCTAAATGTAATTCAATAATTCTCCCAAGCTCTCTTTTAATAAAGCGAGAATTTAAGGGAAATAACAATAAGGGGAATGTGATGACAGGTTTACTGATCTTCTTGGGGATTTTTGTAGTACTAATCGTATGGGGCGTTTCTATTCGCAACAACATCGTACGATATTTTAATGCCACCAAACGTGCGTGGTCAGAAGTGGCTAACTTCGAGCGTCAAAAAGTAAAGACATTGGAAGCTCTCGAAGCGACGCTGGATCAATATACCCAGTTTGAAAAATCAACTTTGGAAAAAGTCACTGAGTTACGTCAGCAGATTCTGAATCTTAATGTCAATGACACGGATATTTCACAGTTACAACAGATTGAGAAAATGAGCAAAGAGCTGATCCGTAGCTTGAATGTGGTGGTCGAAAATTATCCTGAACTGAAAGCGGATGCGCTGTATAGCAAAATGATGGATGACATTCAGGAACAAAATGAAAATGTTGGTGCTGCTATCACCATCTTTAACCGTAACGTGGAATTGTTTAATAACCAGATCGAAGTGTTTCCAAACAACTTGATCAATACCCTGACTTTATCCAAGAAGACGATTCGTCCTTTTAAGGATAATCTCGCGACTGAAAATTTTGACTATAAGCCGAATTTTTAGTGCGGTAGTTAAACATATTAGCGTCTTATAGTTATCTCACTCATTTCAGTAAAAACCTTCGGTTGGAGTTACTTTTGTTTTGGCAAAAGTAACCAAAACCCTTGCACAGCTTTAATCGCTGTTCATAGACTGACGGTACAGGTACATCCCTGCTACCGCAGTCTAACGCGGCGGCATCCATGCCGCCATCTCGATAGCAAATTTCCTCACAAATGTCGCATTACAAAATGCAAAAACCTTATTCACGTAAATCAGTATTTGCTCATCAACATTCGAGCAAATATCACCAAAAACTTATCAAACTAAATCTATTTTATCTCTCGCTACATTTAGTAGTAGAACTGGACGCCATAATCAAGGAAAATAGCCGCTTTTGATCAGCGAACTGTTTTTTCGCCTTGATGGATAGTGTATGAAATTTGAAAAATTAGGCCAGTCGGGGCGCGCCCGTCGTGGTCGACTCACTTTAGAGCATGGTGTGGTTGAAACACCTGTATTTATGCCGGTCGGTACTTACGGTACTGTGAAAGGCATGTTGCCACGCGATATTGAAGACATTCAGGCACAAATTATTCTGGGTAATACCTTCCATCTTTACTTACGCCCTGGCTTGGAAGTCATTAAAGAGCACGGTGGTCTGCACGAGTTTATCAAATGGGATAAACCGATTTTGACCGACTCTGGCGGTTTCCAAGTCTTTAGCTTGGGCGCAATGCGTAAGATCAAAGAAGAAGGTGTCACCTTCCGTTCGCCAATCGATGGTTCAAAAGTATTCCTGTCTCCAGAAATTTCGATGGAGATTCAACAGGTACTCAATTCAGACATCGTGATGATTTTTGATGAATGTACCCCTTACCCTGCGACACATGAAGAAGCGCAAAAATCATTGCAGCTTTCTTTACGCTGGGCAAAACGTTGTAAAACCCACCACCATGATGAGCTTAAGAATAAAAATGCTTTATTCGGCATCATTCAAGGTGGCATGTACGAAGACCTGCGTGATGAGTCACTGAAAGGCTTGTTAGAAGTTGGTTTTGATGGTTATGCGATTGGTGGCTTGTCGGTAGGTGAACCGAAAGAAGAAATGATCAAGGTACTTGATTATTTACCAAACAAAATGCCACAAGACAAACCACGTTACTTGATGGGTGTAGGTAAACCAGAAGATATCGTGGAAGCGGTACGCCGTGGTGTAGATATGTTTGACTGCGTGATGCCAACCCGTAATGCACGTAATGGTCATTATTTTGTGACCGATGGTTTGGTTAGAATCCGTAACAGCAAATATCGTCATGATAAAGGGCCATTAGACCCACATTGCGATTGCTACACTTGTAAAAACTTTACGCGCGCCTATTTATATCATTTAGAGAAGTGCGGTGAAATGCTGGCGTCAATGCTCGGCACAATCCATAACTTGCGTTACTACCAACGCCTTACGCAAGGTATGCGTGATGCACTGGATAACGGCACATTTGATGAATACGTTCAGGACTTTTATGCACGTCGTGGATTAGACGTTCCACCTTGCCCTGAAGATTAATTCATCAAGATTTGCGCCTGATCGCAAGACAAGGTACATTGCAAAACGAATTGGAATTTATTGTTAATTTTTTGGCTTTTTAATTTTAGGAAAACGAAATGAGTCTTTTCATCTCTACTGCTCACGCTGCCCCTGCTGCGACACAAGGTCCAAGCTTGATGGCTAACTTGTTGATGATCGCGGTATTTATCGCAATTTTCTACTTCTTGATCTGGAGACCACAAGCGAAACGTGCCAAAGAACATCGTTCTTTGATCGAGAGCTTGGGTGTAGGCAGCGAAATCGTGTTTGCTGGTGGTTTAATGGGGAAAATTATCAAACTCGAAGGTGACTTTGCAGTTGTTGAACTCACTCGTGGTGTTGAAGTAAAAATCCAGCGTGCGAGTGTCATTTCAGTATTACCTGAAGGCACATTAAATAACCTTTAATCATAAAATAGTCGTGCCTCAGCACGACTTTTTCATTTAAGAAGAAAGCGAATGCGTTACCCTGCATGGAAATATTTACTGATCCTGGTTGTCCTTGTGATCAGTACGTTATATGCACTTCCAAGTCTGTATCCAGATGAACCTGCTGTCCAGATTTCTGGGGCCAAAGCAGGCACCAAGATTGATCAGACCATCGTGCAAAAAGCTGAGCAGATTTTAAAAACTGCCGATATTAGCAGTCACGACAATAGCTTCACCAACAACGCGGCATTATTACGTTTAAATTCTTCTGAAGCGCAGTTAAAAGCGAAAGAAGTCCTTCGTCGTGATCTCGGTGATGACTATGTAGTTGCACTCAACCTTGCACCAACCACACCTGAGTGGTTGCAAAAGATTGGTGCGAAACCGATGAAACTCGGTTTGGACTTACGTGGCGGTGTACACTTCTTGCTCGAAGTCGACATGGATAAAGCAATTAGTCAGCGTATGGAAACATCTGCGACTGATTTGCGTCGTCAATTCCGTGATAACAAAATCAAATTTAACAATCTGGCGTTAAACAACAACACCATTACTGTCCAGTTTGCAAATAATGCAGACCGTGATGCAGCGACTGATTTCTTGCGTCGCAATGGGAATGAGTTTACACAACAGGCTGTTGCGACTTCATCTGGTGCAACCTTAAGACTGAATTATACCGATACACGTCGTCAGGAAATTCAATCTTATGCAGTCAACCAAAACTTAACCACCTTACGTAACCGTATTAACGAACTAGGTGTGGCAGAAGCTTTGGTACAAACACAAGGTAGCAACCGTATTGTGGTTGAATTACCCGGTGTCCAAGATACAGCGGAAGCAAAACGTGTCTTGGGTCGTACAGCAAACTTAGAATTCCGTCTGGTTGCGGATAGTAATGATCAATATATCGATCCATATACGGGTAAATATAACGGTCAGCCACTTCCTCCAGGCACTGAAGTGTTCGCTTACCAATCACTTGATAGCGGTCGTCAGTTGCTGTTGCAACGTAACCGTATCTTGACGGGTGAACGTGTTCAGAATGCAAGCTCTGGCTTTAGTCAGGACTCAGGCGGCGCCGAAGTAAACATCACGCTAGACACTGCGGGCGGTAAGCTCATGTCAGATGCAACGCGTGGTGCTGTCGGCAAACGTATGGCGGTACTGTTTATTGAAAATAAACAAAAAATCTCTTACGTTGCAGACCCGAATACTGGCGTTCAAACCGAAGTTCGTACCCCATATACTGAATCTGTCGTGATCAATGCTGCAACCATTCAGGCGGTGCTTGGTTCACAATTCCGTATTACCGGTCTAGATTCACCACAAGAAGCGGCTGAACTTGCCTTGATGCTTCGTGCAGGTGCACTTGCTGCGCCGATGTACTTCGTAGAAGAACGTGTAGTTGGTCCAAGCTTAGGTCAGGAAAACATTGACAAAGGTGTGTTATCGACTCAGATCGGCTTCTTACTGGTTGCGATCTGGATGGTTGTATTCTTCCGTTTATTCGGTTTAATCGCAAACTTTGCCTTGGTTTTTAACCTTGCCATGATCTTAACCGTGATGTCTTGGATTGGAGCTTCCCTCACCTTGCCAGGTATTGCGGGTATCGTCATTACCATCGGTATGGCGGTCGATGCCAACGTCCTGATCTGTGAACGAATACGGGAAGAAATGCTCTGGGGCGCCTCGCCAAAACAGGCGATTGTGGCGGGTTATGATCGAGCCTATAACACCATTCTTGACTCGAACTTAACCACATTCCTCGTTGCGTTTATCTTATTCGCTATTGGTACAGGCCCGATTAAAGGCTTCGCTGTGACCTTGATGATTGGTATTGTGTGTTCGATGTTTACTGCAATTACCGTAACTCGTGCCATCGTACAGCTCATTTATGGCAAACGCCGTAATTTGAAAAAGTTGAGTATTTAAGGAGATTCACATGACTGATCTGACTCAACAAGACTCAAAACAATACGGTCGCCCGGATAACCTGAAAATTATCCCGTTCATGAAGATTGCCAAACCTGCGGCTATCTTCTCGATCCTGCTGACGATTGCGAGTATCTTCTTTATCGCGACCAAAGGTCTAAACCTCGGTTTGGACTTCACTGGTGGTATTTCTGCTGAATTGAACTACAAGCAAGGCGTGCAGCCATCGCAAGTGGTGCAGGCACTGGATCGTGCTGGCTTTAAAGATGCAGTAGTACAAACTCTAGGAAGTAATACGGATCTGATCGTCCGTATGCCTGTACAAGAAGATCTGGACGTCGAAGACCTTAGCAATAGTATCACCAAAGCCGTTCAATTGCCAAATAACACCGTAGAAGTTCATAAAGTGGACTCTGTCGGCGGTGCAGTAGGTAATGAGCTTTATGTGCGTTCTGCGGGTGCAGTGGCGCTTGCATTGATCTTGATGCTGATCTACGTGACCATCCGCTTCGAGTTTAAACTCGCGATGGGTGCGGTCATGTCGTTATTCCACGACATCGTCATTATTATCGGTGCATTCGCATTGTTCCAGTGGCCTTTCGACTTAACCGTATTGGCTGCGGTACTTGCAGTGATTGGTTTCTCGCTCAACGATAACATCGTTGTATCGGATCGTATCCGTGAGAACTTCCGTAAGATTCGCGGTGCCACACCTCGTGAAATCGTTGATATTGCACTGACAGAAACCTTACGTCGTACCATCCACACCTCGATGACTTTATTACTCGTGGTCCTTGCCATGATGTTCTTGGGTGGTGATGGCTTACACTGGTTCTCTGTTGCCATGTTTGTCGGTGTATTCGTGGGAACTTACTCATCGATTTATATCGGTACAGCATTCGCTTTATGGCGTGGTCTGAATCGTCAGGACTTTATTGTTCAAGTTAAACCTGAATTTGAAGAAGAAGAGATTCCTTAAATCCCTCTCCTCTTGGATTCAAATAAAATGCCAGCAATTGCTGGCATTTTTTATCGCGTTAAAATCTGCTATACCTGTCGATCTTAATGCTGAACAATCTGAATTTTTGGAAACTGAAAACCTCGGCAAGACTGCTCTGCCCGCCATGCGATAGTCACCACGATTTTCTGGTTCAGGATAAAGTTCTGATACGCAAAAGTTCCAATCAATGGATGTGAACACATGCCGCCCTGATTTGAGGGATGAACCTGCGTATTCAAGCTATTCAGATCCAGACGAATCCCTAAACCAGAGGCTTTTAAAATCGCTTCTTTGGTGGTCCAAACTCTAAACCAATATTCCAGATCCTGATCTTGCTGTTGCCAAATCTGGTATTCCTCGGGATGAAATGCATGCTGCGCCAAAGCATCGTAACGGACTTTTCGATCTAGCTCCTCAACATCAATACCGATATCTTGAACACGCTCACTCATTGCCAACGCATAATATTGCTGACTATGCGAATGATTAAAATGTAAGGAATGAGAGCTTAAAAAAGGTTTGCCATGCTCATGTTTGGCAAAAATCAATTTATCTATGCAGCAATCCAGTTGATGGGAAAGCAACTGATTACGTCGGGCCTGAATCTGCTGTTTTTTATAATGATTAAAGCTTCTTAAATCAGCAAAATCTGTTTTATTCTTTTCAAGCAGTTGAGCCAATGCCTGAACATGGATTTCAATTTCACGTGTCGTCATTGGCTTAACCTGATCTTATCTATGCTTAAAATTTAACAAGATCGCCTTTGAGCGCAACACTCGCTACCGCCATGCCTTTATAGCATTGATAGGTGCTTGAGCTTTGTGCTTCATTCTTTTTAAAATAGCTCACAATATTCGTCACAGCATTGGCGCCACGTGCTTTCGCAGCTTTGTCTAACTGTATCAATGCAGAACGAAGTACCCAGTCACATGACTTTTCAGCCGACTTACCAAAGCCATTGGTCTTCTGATTGGTCACGATATCTTGTTCTAACACCTTGCCACCTGCTTTATTTCCTTTCAGGTAGAACTTTACGCTCCCATCTAAAGTACCATCCGCAACTGCACGATCCACAGCAGCTTTAAAATCAAAATTATGTACAGTATCGGCAGCTTGAACAGATGCGGCAAAACCTGTGCTTAAAATTGTTGCTAGAAATAATTGTTTCATTGACATTATTATGCCCCTCGTTATGTTACACGTTTAAAAATCAGTGACGTATTAATACCGCCAAAAGCAAAGTTATTGCTCATCATTATATTGATATCACTCGTTCTTACCTGCTGAGTAATATAATCCAGATCACCGCATTGTGGATCAATTTCATCCAGATTCAGGGTTGGAATCAATTGTCCGCGCTGCATCATTTCAATTCCTAACCACGCCTCGATCGCACCACAAGCACCTAAAGTATGTCCAAAATAGCTTTTTAAGGAACTAATCGGTTTACGTCCTAATATTCGTGCAGTGGCCTGACTTTCTGCAATATCCCCCTGATCGGTAGAAGTCCCATGTGCATTGACATAATCAATCTGGCTGGCATCCAGCTTGGCATCTTTAAGCGCCATTTGCATGCATTGTCCCATTCTTTCAGTATCAGGTCTGGTGACATGCTGTCCATCGGTATTGCTTGCATAGCCAATAATTTCAGCATAGATCGTGGCGCCACGCTGCTTGGCATGTTCATATTCTTCAAGAATCAAGCTACCCGCACCTTCACCAATCACTAAGCCATCACGTTGTGTATCAAATGGACGAGGTGATTTTTCAGGATGATCATTCATTCCACTGGTGGCCAATAGCACATCAAAGACGGCTGCCCCTGCGGCACTCAGTTCCTCTGCGCCGCCTGCAATCATGACAGTCTGTTTGCCATATTTAATCGCCTCATAAGCTTGACCAATAGCCATTGAACCTGAGGTACATGCACTTGAAGTCGGTAAGGTTAATCCTTTTAAACCGAAGTAGACCGTCATATTCACGGCGCTGGTATGGGACATCATCCGGATATAAGTGGTGGCATTGATCTTACTCATATCCTGATCAATCAACATATTACCAAACTCGCGAACGGCATCGACGCTACCCGCCGAAGAACCGAAAGCCACGCCAGCATCGCCACTTTTCAGGATTTCGTGATCAATAAGTCCCGCATCCTGTAATGCATTTTCCGCACTGATCACGGACATAAGCGCAACACGTCCCATGCCACGCGTGACCTTACGATTAAAATGCTTGGCAACCTGAAAGCTGCTAACAGGTCCCGCCAGCTTGGTTCTTAAATCTGGATATTGCTCCCACTCAGGCATATAGCAAATGCCACTTTTACCCGCATGGAATTGCGCAAAAATTTCATCCGCAGTTTCACCTAATGAGGTAATACCTGCCATGCCTGTAACCACAACACGCTTCATCAGATCAGTCCTCCATTGACCGAAATCACCTGACGGGTAATATATGATGCCTCATCTGAACACAAGAATTTCACCACACCAGCAACTTCATCGACGTGTCCCATGCGTTGCATTGGAATCATTTTTAAGGCGTGCTCTTTAACTTCTTCAGTGACCATTTCGGTTTCAATCAGGCCTGGTGCAACACAATTCACCGTAATTTTGCGCTTGGCTAATTCCAGAGCCAATGCTTTAGTCGCGCCGATCAGCCCTGCTTTTGCTGCACTATAATTCACTTGTCCACGATTGCCCATAATCCCAGATACCGAAGACAGTGTGACAATACGTCCACCTTTACGTAAATGGATCATTGGCATAATCAAAGGCTTAAGCACATTATAAAACCCATCTAACGAGGTCGAAATAACTTCATCCCAGTCCTGATCGGTTAAAGCTGGAAATGCACCATCATGGGTAAGACCTGCATTCAGCACCACACCATAGAATGCTCCATGCTGCTCAACATCTTGTTCTAATAAGTTTTTAACCAGTTCCCGTTCATTCACATCAAATAATAAATAATGGCTGTTTTGCCCAAGACTTTGAATCTGCTCGACCACTTGCGCGGCTTCAGCTTCACGCGAACGCGCATGAATGGTGACATCAAACCCCGCTCGAGCCAGTTGCAATGCAATTGCTTTACCAATGCCACGACTTGAGCCTGTCACTAATATTCTTCTATTCATTGTTGTTCCTAAAACGATAAAGTCTGTGTCGATGGATCTGTCGGCTCATAAACACTTAACATGGCACTAATCACCTGCGCATTGCAGTGAATTTCACAAGAAAACTGCCCTAAGCCTTCATGCAGATATTGCTGTTCAACTCGAATTTTCAGTGTCTGTCCAACTGCAAAATAGGCAAAAGGTAATTGAAGTTTTCGCGTTCCCAACAGGAAACCAACCTTAGGCGCTTGCTGTAATTGTTGCCCCATCCAGCCTGAATAAGCACTAATGGTCTGTGCCATAATTTCAATGCTTGTCCATGTTGGCAAACCTGCTGCTTCACAGAACATTAACTCAGGGCGAATGGTCAGTTCAGCAATCGCATAACCGTCATTGGCTTCAACCAGATGATCAATAAAGACCATGGGCTGTTCGTGCGGAATATATTGAATTGCATCCAGTTTCATTTATGTTCCCACACCAAATAATAAGCTGATATTACTGCCCCCAAAGGCAAAAGAGTTACTCAACACATAATGAATACTCTCAGCCAACTGAGAATCAGTGACATAGTGCTGATCAGCCAAATCAGGATCAATTTCTGTGTGTTGATGTAAGGGCAACCAGTTCTGATCTTTTAATAGCTGGGTACAAATAAAAGCCTCTATCGCCCCCGCCGCACCCAAACAATGTCCTGTCTTGTGCTTGGTACTGCTTAATGCCACATGCTGAGCAGAGAAGATTTGCCGAACTGCCTTGATTTCCATTGCATCATTTTGCGGTGTGGCAGTCCCATGCAAATTGATATATCCCACCTGTTCAGGTGTAACCACGGCACTCTCTAAAGCACGCTGCATTGCTGTCGCAGCCCCTAAACCTTCAGGATGAGGTGCAGAAATATGCCATGCATCCATCGACTCACCCACACCGTAGAGCATGATAGGTGCAGATGCCTTGGTTAGTAAAAATAATGCAGCAGCTTCACCAATATTAATTCCATCACGATTGACACCGCAGGGTTGGCAAATATCAGCAGATAAGCTTTCCAGACTATTAAACCCGTTTAAGGTCAATTGACATAAGCTATCGACACCGCCCACCAGTACGGCATCTGCCAATCCAACCTGAATTAAACGCTGTCCCGCAGCAAATGCTTTGGCACTCGATGAGCAAGCCGTCGAAATGGTATAGGCAGCGCCCTGCCAATCTAAATAATGTTGCAGTGCTTTTGCCAGACAGCCCATTTCCTGTGGCTGATGTGAAATTTCAAGCGTTTCATCGCCATTAAAATACCGCTTGAGTAATTTCTCACTGTCAGAAATGCCTGAGGTTGAAGTTCCCATCACAATACTGAGACGTTTTGGATTAATCCCCGCAATCTGCTGTTGGAGCTCAACCTCAATTTTTTGCAGCGCAGTCAAGGCAAAACGTAGATTTCGTGAATCAAGTGTCTTTAAAGATTCTGGCACGGTTTCAATTAATGCATCTGCATAACGCCCTACCCAAACTGGACGATCGGCTAAAAATCCTGTTTCCAGTGTCAGGGTATTGTCAGGCGTCGTTAAGCGTTCGCGAATGTGCTGAATATCCTGACCTAATGCGGATAGTCCGACACTGAGGGGAATACCAACCGCTTGCAACGGTGCTTGCTGAGATAAAGAGTGACTCATGGCTGCATCCCTTGCTCAGGTTGATCACTATTTAAGGTATTTTCAATCGGACTTAAAGTCATTCGATAAGGGACTTGCACATTATCCAGCTCAATTGAACTGCCATTTTTCTGGATCTGCAAAATGACTTTCTGCTGAATCAACACCTGTTGTTGATGCTCGCCATTGTTAACAGTGACGCCTTGCTGTCCCAAAGTTGCAAATTCAGGATAAGTTGCAAATAAAATATCCCGAACCACAAACTCAAAAGGAAGTAAGCGCATCTGGTCAATGCGTTGCTGCACCTTGACTTGCTGTCCATCAAACTGGAGCTGAAACAAGGCTTGTCCTGTCAGCCCCAAACCCACCAGACTAAGCTGTTGTCCCTGCTGCTGCTGATATAGCAAAAAACTAAAGCTCTTGTCTTTCCACTGCACTTCAACTTGATCTTGTCGTTGATATTGCTGCGCAGGCCAATGACTGCTTTGCAGCCCTTGCGCATGCGGTGTCAGCTGACAGCCCGTAAATAACAATACACTACAGCACAATAGGCTGGTCCAAATCCGTTGCATATTAAACCTCAAAGGCTTTCTCATGCGCCACACCATCACGGCAATACTCAGCCAGAGTACTTAAACGGCGCTTGGCATTTTTATGAATTGGATTGTGATCATCCCATGCATATCCCGCCAAAAGTGAGGAAATCATACGGCGAATTCCTTCATTTTGATGCGTTGCAAATACCACATCCTGAAATTCACCTTCATACCAGGACTCCACATAAGCACGGAACACCTGAATACCTTTACGTAAAGGCATTTCATATTCCTGCATCCAGTCCACTGGTTCACCTTGCAACATACGGTCAAGCAAAGGAATCGCCAGACTGGAAGATTTCAGTGCGATGGTTACACCCGAAGAAAATACCGGATCAAGAAACTCTCCCGCATTGCCGAGTAAAGCGTAATTACGCCCTGCCAAATGTTTTACATTGGCGGAGTAACCGACCAAAGTACGCACTGGTGTATCAAATTTTGCTTGCTGCAACACCGCAGATAAAGCGGGATCATCTGCCAGAATGCGTTTCAATAATGCTTCTGGCTCATTTTGTGTCGCATCTTCCACATGATAATGGTCAAAGAAATCCTGTTCTGCCACCACACCAAATGATGCGCGACCATCCGCAAAAGGAATCAGCCAGTACCATGCACGGCGATCTTTTTCATGAACCGTGATCAGAATTTTCTCACGATCGAAATCGGCACGGTCACCAATACCATCTTCAATATGGGTAAATAAGGCACGACGAACAGGAAAATTTGACGGACTTTCTAATTCTAGAAACTTCGGTAAGATGCGCCCGAATCCACTGGCATCCAATAAAAATCTAGCCTGAATTTGATAATGTTGTTGTGATTCATCCATCACCGTCAAAATCGGATGTTCAGTCTCAACATCGACTGCAATCACTTCGTGCCCAAAGCGTATATCAGCACCATAATGCTGTGCCTGCTGAGCCAGTAAATGGTCAAAATCAGCACGGCGAACTTGCCACGTTGTACCAGGGCCTTCACTAAATTTCTCAGTGAAATCATAATGGCTACGTTTTTCACCACACAAAAATGCAGCACCATTTTTAAACTGGAAAGCATGCTCTTCAACATGCGCACGCACCGTTTCCAATAGTCCCGCTTCTTCCAGAAACACCATACATTGTGGCAATAGCGATTCGCCAATTGAAAAGCGTGGAAAATATTGCTTCTCAATCACCGTCACAGCATAGCCTTTTTGACGAAGCAAGGCTGCGGCTGAACTGCCCGAAGGCCCAGCGCCTATAATCACCACATCTGTGTGTTGTAAAGTACTCATCTCATCCCCTAAAACTTAAATCTTCTAATGCTCTTGTAAGTTCACAATATGTTTTTGATCTGCTGGTGTAAGCAATGTCGCATAAATAAATGAAAAGATGACGCCCAATAAAACCGTTAAACCGAAACAATGAATTGCATAGGTATGACTTAATGATAATAAACCAAAGCCCAATAAGGTCGACATCATACACAAAAACAGTGCCATGCCAACGATCTGGGGATGATCATGTCCATGTCGATAGAAAATCGCATAATCCACGCCAATCCCGATAATCAGGAAAGTTCCCATGATACTAAACAGGTTAATTTCCACACCCAACCATGCTTGAATCGCAAACGTCGTCAATAACGCCAAACTGACTGGTAGAACCAGCGGCAGGATTGAACGCTTGCCATAGATGATACCCAACCCGATAGCCAAGCTCAGCAAAGCATAAATCAGTAAGTGCTGGGCTTGCTGGCGATGCTGTGCAAAAGCATGCGAAAGCGTACTGACCGGTTGCTGAAAATCAATATGGGACGATTCCAGTTGCTGCAATATATCGACCTGTTTCACCCCACTGACCATCACCAGACGTTCAGTTGGATTAGGCTGTAAAAATGCCAATGGATGCTGCTGAAAAACCTGTTGTGTCAATAAAGGTTGCTGCTGCAATTGCTGTTGCCACTGCTGCACATCTGCAAACTTTAAACCCATGCTTTCTGCATAGTTTTTCAGTGCTGTTGCTGGAATTTGCTGAAGCAATTTCACATTTTGCTGTTGCTGAGCGAAGGGTGGAATCCATTGTCCCAAGGCCTGAAAGCTTTCAATCTGGCCTTGCGCCTGCAAGTGTTGCAGTTGCTGGACTAATTTTGACTCCTGCTGTTCAAGCTCCGCATTTGAGTTTGCCCGCACCACAAAATAGTCACTACTTTGCTGTTGCCCAAACAGAGAACGAATATACTGATCTTCCTGTTTCAGCTTGCTGTCCATGCTTTGCAAATTACGAATATCATCATTCGCTTGCAATGCAAATAGACTGACGCCACCGATCACCAGAATAGTTAAAATAAAGCCATAGCGAACTTTCTGATGCTGCTGAAACCATTGTCTCACCTGCCCGATCCAAACTAGACGGCGAATTGCAGGCTGTGCATTTAAAGGCGGTAAGCGTGGCAATAACAAGACACTGGTGATCCATGCCGCAACCAAGCCCACAATCGAAAAGACCGCAATTTGTCTAAAGGCAGGAAATGGCGTGAAGCTTAGAAAAATATAAGCCACCACCGTTGTCATTAAGCCCATAAACAAGCTGGGTAACAACGGGGTTAGAATTTTAAAGCCATCCAGCTGACGGTGCTGGGATTGCATCGCCATAAAATAGAAAGAAAAATCGACACAGACCCCGATTAAACTTGCCCCAAACACCAGCGTCATCAGATGAATTTCCCCAAACACCAGATGGGTGACTGCAAATGCCAGCAAGCTGCCTGTTGATACAGCAATAAATTCAGTGATGAGTGGACGAAATGAACGGAAACCGAACCAGACCAATAAAATTAATCCAAACGTCGAGCCTAACCCAATGGTTGAAATTTCCTGTTTCGCCGACTGCGTGCCGAAATTAGAAAATAAAATGGTTCCAGTCCAATGTGACGTTACTTTGAGCTGTGTAAGCTGCGGTTTGAGCTGCTCAATCCAGCCTGTGACCTGTTCCTGATAATCGATGTTATAAGGACTATTCTTTAATTCCAACACCAATAAACGTGATATTTTATGCTCATCATGAATCGTGGCGAATCCGTCTTCCAACTCGATATGATTTCCCGCCTGATTTACCACATTTAGCATATAACGTGGAAATAACAGCAACGGATCCTGCTGCAATGAGGTCGCAGTAATCGGCATGCCGACACTCATGAGTTGCATCAAGCTTTGCTCAGTGAGTGCTTCATAATCCTGTTGCTGTAAAAACTGCCGATCTTGCTGGCTCAGTAAGCCTGCTCGATGCTGATATAACTGTTTGGAAAATTGTTCTAAATCGAGTTGTGGCTTAAGCGGCTGCCATAAATCACTGTGTTGCAGTTTCTGCTGGAACAGTTGAGTCGCTTGCGCTAAGGCCTGTTGATCTGAGCTCTCTAAAACGACAAAAACTTTCTCATTCAGTTGATCGCTTATATATTTCTGAGTTTGCGCGAGTTCAGGATTTTGCTGTGTTTCAGGCAACAGAGCAAAAATATTGGTCTGGATATGAATATCCTTTTTCAACCATGCCACTGCAAGCGCAAGTCCAACAATGGTTAAAAGAACTAACCAGATGGCAGTAAATTTATTTTGCCAATTGGAAAAGCGCATCTTCAGCAGCCGTGAGTTGGTTCGGTTGAGTATTTTGATTACGGAATAAAATCGTGGTGCTGTTATTGCCCTGTTCCTGAATCACAATTTTATTCACATATTGCTGTCCTTGTGCATCTATTCGCACAAACAGCTTTTTAAATAATCCTGATTTAGGTGTCAGAGCAACGTTCCAGCCTGTTGGTCGATAATCCGCTGAAACAACATTAAAATTCTTCGCCAGTGCCTTTTCATCACCAGACATCAACTGTAAGAATAAAGTCGCAACTGAACTATAAGGTGACTGATCAATCTGAATCTGGCTATAGGTTCTCTGTGTTTTCTGGACGAGTTTCTTTTGCGTAACGATCAGATCTGCCTGAACAGGACGCTTAATTTGCCACAGCACGCCATTAGATTTGGCAAAGGTCAAGGCACCATTAGAAGTAAAGGTTTTATTCAAACTGGCGAGTTTCTTTTGCTGCTCAAAATCAGCACGTACGATGTCACTTTTAGACAGCTGCTTAAAAATTGAAGATACCTGTTCGGTATTGGCAGAAGCAGCCACACTGAAACCAAGCAATAAACTCCACACAACACTGTGCATTGCTAACCAGTGACGTTTTTGCAGCAGGCGCTGTAAGATATTCGAGAGCAGATTAATCATGATGATGCTCCTTAAATGCATCCCAAGCATTCAAACAGTCCAGTAAAACTTGCGGAGACTGAAAACACATTTCACGATTGGCAATGTTTACCGCAACTTGTGTGGTATAACCCTTGGTTAAACGGCGCCCGGTTTCTGCATCCAGAATCAAATACTCGATTTTTAAACGATTCTCCCACTCTTTTAAAATGGCACGGACTTTGATTTTCTGTTCAAACTCAATGCCCTGTACATAACGCACATGACTTTCAATCACGGGCCATGCATAGCCTGATGCTCTCATCTGGTTGTAGTTATAATTAAACTGTTCCAGCAACTTACAACGGGCGATTTCAAAATACTTTAAATAATGTCCATGCCAGACCACATTCATGGTATCAACATCATGAAAAGGAATCTCAATGATTACATCTGCCTGCATTATGCGCTCCTATGCCTTTTCCTGAAACTGATTGAACAATTCAAAGTTGTCGAAACGATCAATGATTTGTTGTAATTCAGTTTGTAATGGGCGGTCTTCTTCAAGTAATGCAAAACTTTGTAAGGTCCATTCGACAAAGGCTTTTAAACTTGGACTGAGTTGTGAAACCACACCTTTTAAATACACCGCCTGTACGCTGGCACAACATAAAGCCGCCAGAACCTGCTGAGTCAAGGTAATCACACGAGTTGCATCCCGTGCTGCAATGGTGCCCATACTGACTTTGTCTTGATTATGGCATTCGGTAGAACGAGAAAAAATAGAGGCCGCTAAAGTATGCTTCAATGCTTCGGCAGTCCAAGCTGACACCCCGATTTGTACGGCTTTAAAACCATGATTTAGTGGCAAGCGGTCTGCACCAGAGCCTGTCAGATTACGCGGCAATCCATGATTCATTTTATGATCAACCAGTTGTGCAATTTGGCGATCCATCAGATCTGCAATATTGGCAATCATGATCTTTAAACTGTCCATGGCCTGTGCAATATGCCCACCATAGAAGTGTCCACCATGCAGGACCCGTAAGTTCACAGGATCAATCAACGGGTTATCGTTACTCGAATTTAATTCATTTTCAATAAACTGGCGCAACCATGTTTTTGAATCTTCAAACACCCCAATAATATGCGGTGCACAACGTAAGGAATAACGATCCTGCAAACGTGGACTTTGATGCGCTGTTTGTACTTCACTATTCAGCCATTCACGTAGTTGCTGTGCAATCAGTTGCTGTCCCTGATGAGGCTTTTGTGCAAATAAGACTTCATCAAAATGACTTGGATTCCCTTCAAGTGCCAGTACATTTAAGGCTGTAATCAAAGTACTTGCCAATGCCACCTGTTCAGCCTTTTTATAGTTTAAGCAAGCAATCGCCGTCATCACAGCAGTACCATTCATCAGTGCCAACCCTTCTTTCGGACGTAAGGTGAGCGGCTGAATTCCTTTCTCGGCATAGACTTGGGCGATCGGCACAACCTTAGCTTGTGCATAGACATCCCGCTCGCCGACTAAAGCACCAGCAATATACGATAAAGGGGTCAAATCACCACTTGCGCCGACAGAACCTTCTGATGGAATCACAGGAATGATATTTTCATTAAGCATCCAGACCAGACGCTCCAGCAATGCCAAAGAGACCCCTGAATAACCACGCGCCAATGAGCAAAGACGTGTGACCACGACCGCACGTGCAGTGATCAGGTCCAGATTTTCACCCAAACCACAGCCATGAAAACGAGACAAATGCAAAGGCAGTTCATTGACTTGATGCATAGGAATTTCAACCAGACAGGAATCCCCATAACCCGTGGTCACGCCATAAATCACACCTTCATCAAGCAAGAGTTGATCTAAAAAATCAGCACCACGCTGAATCAATTCACGCCAAGCCGTTGATGTAGGTAAAGCCACTTGCATCTCTTGGCGGGCAACAGCCACCACATCTTCGATACTCAGCGCTTGTTCCCCCACAACCAGAACAGGCTTGACCCTTGCTTCAATTTGACTTGCATTCACGTTATTTTGTCCAAAACTGATAAAAATTAAACCATTGATACGGTGCACGTAAGCAATGCTGTTCTAATACGGTGACATAGGATTGTGTGATGTGTTGCATGCTGCTTAAACGGGTTTTACGCGGTAAATCGACCTGTTCAGCAATCAAATGAATATGCACCTGAAAGTTTTGCTGGGCACGATAACAAAACACAGCCAGCACAGGCACTTTGAGTAAATTTGCCAGAATCCATGCACCTTGAGGTAGAGCCGCTTCTCGACCTAAAAACTGTACGCTTTGCACACGATCTGATTGCACAGGGACACGATCTGCGGCCACAATCACCCACTCACCTTGCTGCATTTTTTCCTGCAACAATATGGCGGTTTCAATTCCCAATTCATCGACAGAAATTAAATTCACATCGGCTTTATCATTAATTTTTTTTAAAAACTGGTTAAATTGAGACGCGTGTTTTTGATAGACCAGCACGTTAATTTTTTGTGGATGTTCAGACTTTATCGCACGCAACAATTCAATATTGCCAAAATGCGACACCACAATAATCGTACCTTTCTGATAATGCTGCTGAAAATGCTCATGCCCAAATAACTGTAATTTTTGTTCAGGAATATGACCTAACCAGCCTTCAATTTTATCTAAAATGCATTCACCGAATTGCATAAAATGCGTATAGCTGTTGGTCCAGTTCGGCATCGCTTCAAACGGTGATTGTGTGCCTGCAAACTGGTGCAAACGTTGTAAATATTGCAGCGATGCCTTGCGTGCAGTCACGGCAAAGAGCCAATACCACATGATAATAAAGTACAGCACGACACGGCATAACCAGCGCCCGCCACAACGATAAAAACCAAGCATGAGCATCAAGGGTAAAAGCCCGCCACGCTCTTTAATATCGTGCCAAGTGCGATCTGTTCTGTGCTGTACCATAAAATTAGTCAGCCTTGATCTTATGCCAGACTAATTTAGGCAACCGAATCAGCATGCCAGCAAATAGCCTTGCATGGGCTTTGCTTAAACCGAGATTATCTCGCCACACATTAAAATGAGAAATGCCATGTTCAGGATAAATCACCTTGGTCGGTACATTTACAAACTGGATATTTTCCCACTTTAACCGTACCAAAATCTCACTATCAAAGCCCATTCGCGGCTGGAATCGGGCTGTGTTCAGAATCGGTATTGTTTGCGCCAATGGATAGATGCGGAAACCGCACATACTGTCTTTAATCTCAAAAGATAGACTATTCAGCCAGACCCAGAAGTGTGTGATATAACGACCATAGAGGCGCTTTTTAGGTACAGAAGCATCAAAAACAGGTTGCCCAATTACCATCGCCTGTGGATGCTGTTGCGATAACGCAATAAATTTCGCCACATCGTCCCAACAATGCTGACCATCTGCATCGATCTGCAATACATGGCTCATGCCCAGTTGTGCTGCATGTTGCAGGCCCGTGATCACGGCTTGGCCTTTACCTAAATTTTCTGGATGCTCAACCAAATCGACCAAAGCATTGTGTTGTGCCAGTTGATGCAGAATCGCTGTACAGGCAGCATCACTGCCATCATTAACCAAGATGATCGGATACTGGAACTGGGATAAATGCTGCACCAGATCAGCCAGATAATGCGGATGATTATAAACAGGAATCACAATGCTATATGTCAACATAACTGCCCCTACACCTCATCAACGGCAAACGAAAGACGGCCAGAAGCCAAAGTCTGTTCTGCGGCAGTCATTTCAAAGCTAATTTTATGCTGTTTTCGCGTTAATTTTAATTGTATCACTGCATATGGACGTATCAGGTTCTGGAACTTGATCTGCTCTAAGCCCTGACACTCATTTAAATCAGACCAGCTATTCTTGGCAAACTGTTGAATAAAACTGATCTGCCCAACGCCAGGATAAATCGGTTGATTCGGGAAATGTCCTTTAAAGCATTCCAGCTCAGGTGGGAACTCGAGTAAAAGATACTGCTCATCCTGCACCTGCCACTGTGATAAAACCACGGGTTGTAGCATTGGTGCAAAGAGCGCTTTTAAATAGTTTTTATCTCGTTTTGACTGCGCATTTTGTGGAATCTGACTGAGGAAACGCCATTGTCTTGGAATCGCAATGTTTTCAAGCTGAAACTGGAGCTGCTGCTTTAACTTCTTCACAAATGTAGCTTTACCCAGTTCAATCATTTGCTGCTGAGCCGCTGGTGTAAGCACCACAATGCACGCCAGAATTTGGCGATTCTGATGTTCTGTCACCAAGGCATGACTTTGTTCAACCTCAACCAAAGTATTGATCTGCTGTTCAATGGCATCCAGACTTAAACGCTTTTCTTCGAGCTTGATAATCCGATCGAGTCGCCCCAATAGTTTAAATTGCTTCAGATTGATATCGATCAATTCAGCAGCATCCCCAGTAATGATCCAGCCAGACTCACCCGCATGGTTACTTTGCACCATAAGCTGAGTAGTCGCAGAAATCTGAATTTCGACATTATCAAATGCTGTCCAAGCGGCCTCATCCTGATGACGGTGTGCGATGCCCCCCGTTTCGGAGCTACCCAGAACTTCCACAATCGGTACATTCAGATGCGGACGAATACCTGCATCCAGTTTTCCACCTGAACTAAAGGTCATTTCACAATGTTTTAAGGCTAAATCCTGACTCCAACGTTTTAATAGCGCAGGACTTGAGATCACATAATTCATCCAACCCGCTTGAGCTAAACGCTGTTGTGCTTGAATAACATCTTCTGGGAAAGCCAGTTGTGTATTGAAAAAAGGACGACCCATTGCCAACGGTAAAAGCAACTTAAACAATAATCCATAGATATGCTGGTGGCTAACCGTCGCAATCGCAGCACTTTTTTCATTGAGCTGGAAACTGCTGGCCAAGCCTGAAACTTCATTTAAAAGCTGCTTTAAGGTCCGTTCAATCTTTTTCGGTTCCCCTGTTGAGCCAGAGGTAAAAAACATTACTTCCGCCTGATCGAGGAATTCATCCTGTTGCAATCTGATCAGGTTCGCTTCATATTCACTGTGCTTTAAAGATGCTTGAACAGGTTGACGCTCAAGAAAATGAATATCTTGCTGTAAAAATTGTTGCTCTAAATCACGCACTCGATGCGGCGGTAAAATAATTTTTTTATTCGCGAGCAAGCCTGCAAAAAACAAGACACTAAATTGATAACTGTCCTGCTCCCATAACGCCCAGATCTGTTGAGGTAAATTTTGAATAGCCGCTGTCTGTTCAGCAACATCTTGCCAAAAGTCCGCATAAGAAATAGTTTTAAATTCAGTGCTAATACAAAACGTTTTCGCTGAATCGGTATCGTTATAAAAGAAGATAGGCATAGTATTTTAAGATATTGTTTGATTTAAACGTTGATGTCTTTTGCGCAAGATAAACTCACCCAATAATAAAATTCCCATCAAAACGTAAGAGATAAAACCATTATAGATCACCCAAAACTTCATTGGCGCAAAGCAGGTTGCTAATGCAATCAGGGCATTGATACTAAAAAATATACACCAGACCACAGTCACTTTACGTGTCCACTGTACCCCCGATGCAGGTAAATCAGGTTCCATCAGACGGGCAAAACGCTCAATCATGGAAGGTGGCTTATATAATGTCAGGGCAAAGATAAGCAAAGCGCCCAAACTCATCCCAACTGGATAAAGCTTTAGCCAGGCATGATCTTTTAAAATCAGACTCAAACCACCGCAAACAATGGCCAGTCCAGTCAAAGGTAACATCAAGTCTTTTTTCGCACTGACTAAACGAAGTATACCCAGAACGACGAGTAAACCGCTGACCCAGAGAAACTGACCATGCGATAGACTCCATCCGACAATAAAGGGGTATAACACAAAAAATGTGATCACGCCCCCTCTGAACAGATATTTCATTCAGCCGTCATATTCTGAATGACAACAACCACATCTTGTACTGTTCTAACGGCTTTAAAGTCTTCTGGCTTCACTTGCTTGCCAGTCAGTTCTTTAATTTTCACCACTAAATCCACAGCATCAATACTGTCGACATCGAGATCTTCATATAAATTTGAATCAAGCTGAATATCGTCAGGCTCAATTTCAAATAAATCCTGCATCCATTCTCTTAATTTTGCCAGCACCTGTTCTTGAGTTAACATCGATCTACTCCTTAAACTGCTTGCTGTGCTTCAACCAAAGCCACCAGACTTTGAACTGATTTAAAATGTTGTTTGGTCTCATCTGACTCAGCATTCAAATGAATGTTGTAACGCTTTTTCAATGCCAAGCCCAACTCTAGAGCATCAATTGAGTCTAAACCTAAACCCTCACCAAAAAGTGGAGCATCGGTTTCAATATCACTGATGCTAATATCCTCAAGTGCGAGAACATCAATAATCATTTGCTTTAATTCATCAGCAAGATTGCTCATTTTTAGATAACTCATCATTAAAAATTTGATAAAACTGTTGATTCAACTGACGTACCTGCTTAGGGCTAATGTCTGAATCCGCTAATAGGTCTTTGACCTCAATTGCATCGAGTACCTTAATTTCAATATGAAAGGGTTGCGCAGGTACATGATACCATTTTTCATTTTTGGTTAAGGTCGACGGTGTACAACGTATCAACACTGGACGCACTGGCACATTGGCACGAATGGCAATATTTGCAGCACCACGTTGAAACTCATTCAGAGATTCGCCTTTTTCTGTGCGGGTTCCTTCAGGAAAGATCAACAATGAAGCCGCGCCCTGCTCTTTTAAACGCACCACGCAATCCTCAATAAACTGCTGTGAACCTGCATTTAAAATATAACCTGCGCTACGAACTGGCCCACGGGTAAAGGGATTTGACCATAATGATTGCTTAACCACACAATTGGCTTGTTGCATCAGACCAATCATCACCACCACATCAATCAAAGTGGGATGATTGGCAATCACCAGTTCTTGGCGGCTATTTTGTAATTTTTCCAGCCCTTCTACCGAATAGGTCATGACGCCTAACTTGACCATCATTTCGGTAAAGCCTTTAAAGCTATAACGAATCACTTGCTGCGCACGTTGCTGGCGGATTTGTGGATCACGGCTGGTCACATGAACCAGAGGCGCAACCAATGTTGCAATGCCGATACCGCCCGCACCAAAACTTGCAAAGCTAAATCCTGTAGCGGCAACACGCCAAAAATAATTGGTTTTTTGTTTAATCTGCTTGAGCTTTAACATTTTTTCCATCTCACTACAGACGGTTTTTCTTCTACAGATTGCCAAAATTGGTAAAAAGCCAAACTTTCCATGTGCTCTGAACCAAATAATGCCAGAACCTCTAAATTAGGTTGTTCTAGACTCACAACCGTTGCCAACGAAAATGCTGGAAAATCAGATGCATCACTATAGAGTGTCGGTAAAGCTTGATCATAAGCCACCACCAGAACATGCTTTACTTTGGTGCTGGATTTTAAAATGGCATAGGCTTCAATCAAGGCTTCGGTCCATTCACAACTCAGGCTTATAGAAGGTGTATCGTCCTGACACAAAATCGAATATAAGCCTGCAATCGCATTATGGACAGAGGTTGAAAATTGTGTAGGTGATGGTGTTTGTTCTTGTAATACATCTTTTAGAATATCTAAAGTTTTTTGCTCATCCCCGTATTTTGAAACCCAGACGATATAATCTGCATGCTGACCTGCCAAAGCGGTTAATGCGCCATGGAGAGCCATTTTTGCCAATGGAGATAAACGGCGACGTTGCATTGCAGGAATAGCCTCTAGCGCAGCATAGTTTTGCTGTGCATAGGTAAGCTGAGGCTGCGTTAGATGTAATTTAAACATGCAATGCACAATCCAATCTGGTTTAAAAAATAGACAATTTAAGGAAATTTTGCGGTGGCATTATAGCACTAGCACGAAATTTAACAAAAAAATTATTTTCATTACATTTCAAGAACTTATGCTTAAATACTTATTGTCAATTTTCTCTAAAGCCTAGCTAAACAAAAAACCTAATTATTAATATTTATTAATAAAACAATAGAACCAAAAAAGCCCAAAGCAAACTTTGGGCTTTTGAGCATTAAGTACGGCTTAACGCTTGAATTTCTTTTCTGCTTTTTTAAATTTCTGAACATAACGACGTTTACGTGCTGCAACGCGTTCATCCACTTGCGACTTACGTCCTTCAAATGGGTTTTCAGAAGTTTTAAAGTCAATACGAACGGGTGTACCTTCAAGCTTATACACTCTACGGAATACATTTTCCAGATAACGACGATAATCCGCTGGGGTCTTATCCACCTTATTACCATGAATGACGATCGTTGGTGGATTTTGTCCGCCCATATGCGCATAACGCATTTTAATACGACGACCACTGATCATTGGTGGCTGATGTGCCTCAGTTGCATCGCTTAGAATCTGAGTCAGTTTTGCAGGTGAAACTTTTAAGTTTGCTGACTCATAAGCACGGTGAATCGAAGGATAAAGCTCGCCTACACCAGTACCATGTAAAGCTGAAATCAAATGGATTTTTGCCCATGGAATAAAGTCAAAACGGCGTTCAACATCAAGTTTACATTGCTTACGATCATACTCGGTCATGTTGTCCCATTTGTTGATCGCAATGACCATGGCACGGCCCGCTTCGAGCGCATAACCAATCAAATGTAAGTCTTGTTCAACAATCCCTTCACGTGCATCGACAACCACCACAACAACATGCGCGTCTTTCATGGCTTGCAAAGTTTTAACGATTGAGAATTTCTCAATCATCTCATCAACCTTACCTTTACGGCGTACACCCGCAGTATCAATCAAGGTATATTGACGACCATCACGCTCATAAGGAATATAAATCGAGTCACGCGTTGTACCCGGCTGGTCAAACGCAACAACACGTTCTTCGCCCAGTAAACGGTTGACCAAAGTTGATTTACCGACGTTTGGACGACCAATAATCGCTAAACGTAAACCTGTATTTTTGTTGTGCTCATCTGGATTTTCATCTTCTGGAACTTCAGCCAACACTTCTTCAAGCATTTGCTGCACACCACGACCATGACTGGCCGCAACCTGCATCGGTTCGCCCATACCGAGCTTATAGAATTCAACTAATGCAGCTTCTGCATGTACACCATCGACCTTATTGGCAACCAAATGTACTTTCTTGCCCAATGTACGTAGCTCACGAGCAATTTGCTCATCTGAAGCCAATAAGCCAGCGCGTGCATCAACGACAAAAACAATGATGTCTGCTTCATGGATTGCAGTTTTTGACTGCTCTGCCATGTAGGAGTCAATGCCACCTTCATTCTCACCAATACCGCCCGTATCTACGACAATGAATGATTTATTTTGATAAACCGCATCGCCATATTTGCGGTCACGAGTTAAACCAGCGAAGTCAGCAACCAAAGCATCACGACTTTTGGTGATTTGGTTAAATAGCGTTGATTTTCCGACGTTTGGACGACCAATGAGCGCAATAACGGGTTTCATAGATTAACCTTGATATAGAGAATAACCTTGAGGTATGAATGATCATAATGGGATCTTGCCGAGTACTCATCCTATTTTGGAATAAGCCGTCGGCTCGACCTACCTTACGAAACGTTGTTTCTCATTTCGGGAAAAGTAGGCAAAACCATTGTCATCCGCAAAACTCGTTCATTGTCATCGAGTCTCTTACCCATCACAGAAACCACATCTAATCAATGTAGTCCTGTCTCAAACAGTTGCGGATGACGTTTTCGAGTACCATATTTCAGTTAAAATTTGATACCGAACTCAAGTAAATAAAATAAAAATTCGGGGCTTTGATAATCAAACACCCCGATATATGTTTTGTCTAGCAATAGCTAATTGAGCATTTTACCACAAGCTAAGGCAAAATTATCGATTCTGCCAAATGGTTAATGCACCTTTTCGAGTGGCAACATAAAGCTGATTGTCAATCACACGTAATGAACGGACTTCACCGCTGGTTTTCGCACGACCGATCAACTTGCCTGATGCTGGATTAATCAGATGAAGTACCCCATCCAAGTCACCAACAACAAGGTTTTGTCCCAACATCACTGGGTTGCTCAACTGACGATTTAACAATTCTTCATTTTGCCAAACCAACTCGCCAGTCGCCAAGCTATACGCGTTTAACTTACCATCGGTTGTAGTCACAAATACTTTATCTTCGGCAACTTCAGCACTGTTGGTACTGCTTGCATCTTCACTCCACACCACACGTTGTGAAGCAAGATCTGTCACGGTTACCTGACCTTGGAAGCTGGTCGTTACAAGGAATTGACCTGCAACCACTGGATCGCCAACCACATCAATCAAACGTTGAATGTCTGAACGACCATCACTAATCGCAACACGGCGCTGGAAGCGAGGTACACCACTGATAATGTCTAGTGCATACACATAAGCATTTGCAGAACCAATCAACACGGTACGATCATCCAAGCGAACTGGGGCTGGCTGACCACGTAAACTGAATTGTACGTTTGGCAGTTTATAAGCCCAGACTTGCTGACCTGTTACCGTATCATGTGCAAACACAGTACCATCATTGGCAATGGTAATGACACGACCAGACTGGATCAATGATGGCGACAGAATTGCACCAGACAATTTTGCCGTCCACTTTTGCTCGCCTGTGGCCTGATCTAAACCAAATAACTGTCCTTTGCGATTACCGATTACAACAATCCCTTCCCCTGCTTCTACACCCGCGGTAAGTTCTTGTTTGGTAATCTTGCTTTTCCAAAGGCGTTCTTTACCTTTGTAAGCAGAAACCTGACCATCAGGGTCAATCGCAAAAATCACACCATTGTCTGTATCCAGTTGCAAGCGCAATGCTTCAGCAGCTTTTGTAGACGAAACACTTTGTGAAAAAACAAGGTTTAAACTTTGTTCTTGCGTGATTTTTGGCAATGGGTTTGGTTTTGCCTCTTTTACTTTATTGCTCGAACATCCAACAAGTAAAGCTGAAGCAATTGCAATTGCCAAAGGAAGTTTTAGTTTATTCTGCATTAAGACTCATCCACTTTGGTATCTAAGATCGGGCGCTCAAACTCAGGATCATCTACTAAAACGCCAACACTTTCGAGTTTAATTTGTAAAAGCTGACGCTCTTGTTTACGCTCGAGCAAGTTATCCCATGCACTTTGATACGCTTTACGAGCAGATTCATTATCTTTTTTCGCAACAAAAATGTCACCGCGAAGCTCATCGGCAGTGGCCTTGAACGCAGGCTCTGTCACAGCAGATAAAGTTTTTAACGCATCATCAAACTTGTTTTGTGCCAACTGAGCATCAGCCAAACGTAATTTAACAACTTGTAGCAAACCCTCATCTTTCACTTTTGAGTTTTCAACTTTCTTCAAAGCTTTCTCAGCAGCAGCATAGTCTTGCTTTTCATAAGCAAGCTTCGCCATGATAAATTGCGTCTGAATCGCTTGAGCAGAATCAGCATCTTCTTTCACAATTTTATCTGCAGCTTCAGATAAGGTTGCAAAGGCATTTGGCTGACCAGTGGCAGCTTTTGCCTCATCCATCAACTTCTGTACCTTCGCGGTCTGGTTCTGAGATTCAGCAAGGGTCTTTTTTTGCCAGTATTCCCATCCGAAAAAGGCAATCAAGGCAATGAGAATTCCGCTAATGATTGCAGAACCATATTTTTTGGCAAACGACTTTAAACTGTCGAGCTGTTCATCATCACTTAAACTCATGTGATTGTCCTTTTCCTAAATTTTTCAACTTATTGTTTAAATTTTTCGATCAAAAATGGCGTCAGTTCAGTTAAAGCAACTTGTGACTGTTCTGCTGTCGCAAGTTCTTTAATGAGAAGCTGCTGTGATTCCCACTCGCGCTCACCCAAGATCATCGCAAAGATCGCACCCGACTGATCGGCCTTTTTCATTTGGCTTTTCATGCTGCCTTGTGAACCTGTTTTTAAACGAATCGGGCTATTTGCCGCTTCCAACTGATCACGAATCTGTTCAGCCAAAACCAGAGCTTTGGCTTGATAAGCAGGTTCAGCCAATAAGAAGATTTCGCAATCACGTACTGTTTTGGCTTGTTCAACTTGCTCGAGTAACAGTAGCAAACGCTCCATTCCCATCGCAAAACCAACCGCAGGGACAGACTGATCTGCTTTACCTTTTAGCTGTCCAACCAAACCGTCATAGCGACCACCTGCACATACCGTTCCTTGTGAACCCAACATGGTGGTGGTCCATTCAAATACGGTTTTGTTGTAGTAGTCCAAACCACGTACTAACTTTTGGTTAATCACAAACTCAATACCAGCATCGGTTAAATATTGCTGTAATTGCTGGAAGTGATTGATTGAATCTTCTTTGAGGAAATCATGCAACTTTGGCGCATTTTCCAGAATTTTTTGCGTTGATTCGACTTTAGAATCCAGAATACGCAATGGATTGGTGGTCAAACGGCGTTGAGAATCTTCATCCAAAGCATCTTTGTGCTGATTTAAAAACTCAACCAATGCTGCACGGTATTCTGCACGCTCGTCGGTTTCACCTAAAGTATTCAACTCAAGTTGAACCTTGTCAGCAACACCCATACGCTTCCACAAACGCGCTGTGAGTAAAATTAACTCTGCATCGATATCTGGGGTTGCCACACCAAAGGTTTCCACACCAAACTGGTGGAACTGACGGTAACGGCCCTTTTGCGGTTTTTCATAACGGAACATTGGTCCCATATACCACACGCGCGGTGTCGCGCCACGCAACAAATTATGTTCCAGCAACGCGCGTACACAACCCGCAGTCCCTTCTGGACGTAAGGTCAGTGATTCAGGCGGATTACCTTTGTCGAAAAAGGTATACATTTCTTTTTCAACGATATCGGTCGCATCGCCAATAGCACGTTTGAATAAACCGGTTTGCTCAACGATCGGTAAGCGGATCTGTTGATAACCATAAGCATCCATTAAAGATGCGAGTTGTTGTTCCAGACTTCTCCAAGCCGCAGTTTGCGTTGGAAGGATGTCATTAAAACCTTTGATAGCGACGATTGAACTCATGATGAACTACGAATAATTTCTTTAGATTTTGCTTCTTCAAGCTCTTGAACACGTTGACGAACCATTGTTTCAATTTCATCAACCAACTGATTTGTGTCAATTAAATGGCTCTTTTCACCATTACGGTAGACTAGTGAACGAGGAGATGCTCCCACGATCCCGATATCTGCTTCTTTAGCTTCACCTGGACCATTCACTTTACACCCGATGACAGACAAGTCCATCGGAGTACGAATATCTTCTAAACGCTCTTCCAGCGCCTGCATCACCTGAATCACATTGAATTCTTGGCGTGAGCAACTTGGGCAAGCAATAAAGTTAATACCGTTTGAGCGCAAGCCCAACGATTTTAAAATATCAAAACCGATTTTAATTTCATCTTCTGGCTCGGCAGCAAGCGAGATACGCATGGTATCGCCAATGCCTTCCATCAATAGTCCACCAAGCGCAATCGCCGATTTCACCGTACCTGTACGATAAATTCCTGCCTCTGTAACACCGAGGTGCAACGGATTATCAATCTGTTGTGACAATAAGCGGTAAGCGTCCATGGTCAAAAACACATTCGACGCTTTTACGCTGACTTTGAACTCATGAAAATCTAAACGGTCTAGAATATCGATATGACGCATTGCAGACTCAAGCAAGGCCTGCCCTGTCGGCTCACCATATTTTGCTTGTAAGTCTTTTTCCAATGAACCCGCATTTACACCGATACGGATCGAAATACCATGATGTTTTGCCGCAGCAACCACTTCACGTACTTTCTGATCTGAACCGATATTGCCGGGGTTAATACGCAAACAGTCCGCGCCATAATCCGCGACAGCCAAAGCAATACGATGATCAAAATGAATATCCGCAACCAACGGCACGCTCACGCGTTTACGGATTGCACCAAATGCCTCTGCCGCTTCCATTGAAGGAACAGAAACACGCATGATGTCTGCACCAGCATCTGCACAGCGCTGGATTTGCGCCACGGTCGCATCGACATCACAAGTTTCAGTATTCGTCATACTTTGAACACTAATCGGGGCATCACCACCGACATACACTGAACCGACACGGATTTTACGTGTTGGACGGCGTTTAATTGGGTTCACAATCATCGTATAGCTCTACTCTTTGTCATTAACGAGACAAACGGAATTCTGCTTTTCCATTGACGGTATATGGAGACAACGAAATTTGTTCCTGATTTAGCACCAGAGATACAGCGGTCGCATCATCCAAACGAATCTGGAATGGAGACTGACCACTCAAATTCAATGTCGATGCCTGACGACCTGTTGCCAATACTTTACCTGTTGCGTCCACAATATGCACAGAGGTTGGACGGTTAAAGTTCAGGACTAATTGGTCACCAGATGTTGCTGCTGTTGTATTTCCGCTCATTGGCAGAATTTCAACTTCAGAGTTTTTAATCTTTGGTACATCCGCATCATCCTTATGGCTTGATGTCCAATTCTGTACAGCCACGACTGCTAACCATGCCAATAATGCAATAGCCGCCACAATCGCAATGCGTTTTAACCATTTGCGGTTACGTACGCTTTTCGAACCTGATAATTTCCCCATGATTTTAATCGGAGAATTATTCAGGGCATGGCTGGCTTTAAGACCTGTATCATTAACATAAATTTCATCAAAACGCTGAATAATCGCGCTTGCATCCGCATTTAAATGCTTTGCATAAGCACGATAATAACCTTTGATAAAAGTCGCTTCTGGCAATGACTTATAATCATCTTGCTCTAATGCCGTCAAGGTTTTGACAGGCATGTTCAATACGTTTGCAATCTCTTCAATTTCTTTCTTTTGTGCAATACGAATTTGACGCAAATACTCACCAGGTCGTTGAATATTTCCTAACGCAGACGATGGCGAGGTTGAGCCAGTTGGCTGATGTGAATTTGGATTTATTTCCATACGGCCTCAGTACTGTACTGTAATTGCAAATAACGTTGATATTCTGGACTATCAGGAAATAAAGCGCGTAACTGATTGACTAACACTTGCATTCCTAACTGATCCGCATTTGCGCGAGCAATGCGTAAACCAATCCAAAGCGCACGGGCACCTTGGTTTTTCTGACCTACATTACGAACATATTGTTCGTATAGTTGCGATGCATCTCTATTATTTTGTTGCAAATAGAAAATTTCCGCCAACTCTAACATTGAAATTGTTGCGTTTCGATTCGCTTGTAGCGCCTGTTTGAATGATTTTTCAGCATTCGCAACATCGCCAAGTTTTAAATAGATTCGCCCCAGGTTTTCCAGCGACTGAAAACGCTGATCATAACCTAGGGTTGCGCCCGCACGGGTAAATTGCTCAATGGCTTCATTATAGCGTTGCTGCTGGTACAAATATGTACCGTAATTATTACGAGCCTGAGCGTTATCTGGTTCGGTAGAAATAGCGCGCTTAAAATAAGACTCCGCTTTTTCCATATTTGCTGCACTACCTTCTTGTTGCAGCAAGATGCCCATCATCATATTGGCGTTGGCATCTCGGGAATTCAGTTTTAACGCCTGATCAAGCGAACGCTTGGCTGAATCCAGATCACGTGTACGAATATATTCTGCCGCAAGTTGTGTACGAACCTGCACCGCTTTTTCCGGATCTTTTTTTAATGTTGTAGATGGCGTCTGGCAAGCTGTTAAGCCCAGTAAAGTAAACACAACAGCTGTCGCTATAATCGTTTTTGATCGAGTTGTATTCAACGCTTTTTCCCCAAGTTTTATCCTTGTGTGCGCAATATTTCTTGTCGTTGCGCCACTTTCTTTTTCCACTGTTCAGCACGACGAGTACGGTCAGCAACCTGTCCTACCAATTGTCCACACGCCGCATCGATATCATCACCACGTGTCTGACGAATCGTACACACAAATCCGGCATCCGACAAAGTTTTTTGGAACGAAATAATACGGTTACGGCTCGAACGACCATATGGTGCGTGCGGGAACGGATTAAATGGAATCAGGTTGATTTTACTTGGTAAGTTTTTCAATAATTTTAACAATTGCTGTGCATGCTCAGGTTGGTCATTGACCCCTTCAAGCATCACATATTCAATCGTGACATGGCGACGAGAGCTTTCATTGCCATCTTTGCCCAAATAACGCTGGCAAGCCGCAATCAGTTGCTGTAACGGATATTTTTTATTGATCGGCACCAATTCATTACGCAGTTCATCATTTGGTGCATGCAGTGAAATTGCCAATGCAACATCAATATCCTGCGCCAGTTGATCAATCTTCGGAACAACACCAGAAGTCGATAAGGTCACACGGCGCTTAGACATGCCATAAGCAAAATCATCAAGCATCAACTGCATAGAACTTAGAACAGCATCATAATTGAGTAAAGGTTCGCCCATACCCATCATAACCACATTGGTCACGGTACGTTCACGCTCTGCAACAGGAACATCTTCCATGTAGGAGTAGTTCGCCATCCACAACTGACCAATAATTTCCGCTGGAGTTAAGTCACGCTGGAAACCTTGCTTACCGGTAGAACAGAATGAGCAATCCAGTGCACAACCCACTTGTGAAGAAATACACAAGGTTTTACGCGCGCCAGTTTTATCATCTGCTGGAATCAATACGGTTTCAACCAGCGAACCATCACCATCACCGACACGGAATACCCACTTACGGGTACCATCTTTGGAATAGTTACGATGCACCACTTCAGGCGCTTTAATTTCACAAATTTTTTCTAATTTTTCACGTAATTTTCCCGAGATATTGGTCATCTCGGCAAAATCTGTCACAAAATATTGATGAATCCATTTCATGACCTGACCCGCGCGAAACTTTTTTTCGCCCAGATCTTCAAAGAATTTTTCCAGTTCAGCTCGAGACATGCCAAGTAAATTTACTTTATTATCGGCAGCTTGAACGACAGGCATAGGAACAGACTGTTGTTTTTCATCTAAATTTTCTGATGAAACGACCACTGCAGAACTCATGTATATTTACCTAAACAATATCAGCGCTAAAAAATACTGTGCATTATTTACACAATACAATCTATAAAAAATAAAAAACCAGATAAGTAGTATACCACTTATCTGGCTCGAATACTTTGGATTAACGAGTGCGTGGGCAAATCTCGTTATCAGCAAAGAAGTAAGCGATTTCGCGCTCAGCAGAAGCAACTGAGTCAGAACCGTGAGCAGCGTTTTCGTCGATGCTTACAGCGAAGTCAGCGCGGATTGTGCCTGGAGCAGCTTCTTTAGGGTTAGTCGCGCCCAAGATATCACGGTGAGCAAGAACTGCGTTTTCGCCTTCAAGAACTGAAACAACAACTGGACCAGAAGTCATGAATGCAACAAGGTCAGCAAAGAAACCACGTTCTTTGTGCTCTGCATAGAAACCTTCAGCATCAGCTTGAGAAAGGTGTTTCATTTTAGTTGCAACGATTTTCAAACCTGATTTTTCGAAACGAGCAAAGATGTCGCCGATGTGGTTTTTAGAAACTGCATCTGGTTTTACGATAGATAAAGTACGTTCAATCGCCATGATTGACTCCTATTATGGTTTAAACTAAAAAAATTTGCCGCATTATACCGATGTCATCGCTAATAATCAGCTTGAATATGCAAAAGTTCAGCGATTTCTGACGAATTTCTAACGAACTTCATCCAGCCAAGCCATTTGAATGGCTTCAAGCAAACCTTCAGTTGATTTAGTAGGATCATCACTAAAGTCTGGTAAAGCACACACCCATGCATGTAGATCCGTAAATCGAATCCACTGTGGATCGACTTCTGGATGCGCTTCAGTGAGTTCAATCGCAATATCAATCGTATCTGTCCAGCGTAAGCCCATATAACAACCTGAATAAAAGTATGTGATTGAGCGTACTTTAACAAAACACCAGATTTAAGAGATAGTGTTGAAGTGCTAAATTGTCGCTAAAACACTTATATAATGCGTTACAAAATGAGATTAAAGCTCGGTGCCAGCAAAATGATTGCACTTGCAACCGATGCCCCAATCACTGCCCCCACAATGACATCGCTTGGATAGTGTAGTCCCAGAATCATACGGGACAATGCGACCAAGATCGTAAACGGTAACATCAGGATCAATAACAATGGCTCAATATAGCCCAATGTGATGGTCACCATGACAGCATGTAAGGTATGACCAGAGGGAAAGCTAAAATGATCCAGTGGTCGCTCTCCCAAGATGATCACCTGATGTACCTGATAAGGTCTTGGACGCGTGGTTTTATTTTTTAAAAATTTATAAATCAAGGTTCCCACTGACCCTGCCCCAATCAAATACAAGATCTGCACACCGTATGCCAAACCGTGCATCACCCATACCGACAACAACATGACATACCAAAATGGCCCATCGCCCAAACGACTGATCGTCTTAAAAAATAAAGCGACACGTTGCGACTGTGAAAGATGATTCAGGTAGACACACCCTTTTAAATCGAGATCCAGCATTTTTATTTTTGCATTTTGAAATTTCATACTTTTTCTCCTCTTCAGGATTTAGGTCGTCGTCATGGGAGACTCCTCACGACCTGATAAAATGCGTGTTCTAATTGTTGTACCGGAAACTGCCAACTGCTTTGTTGTACGCTTTCGCTAGCAAGCAATCCCATTTGTCTCAACTGTGGCAGCGCAGGTAAATGACAAATCGATTGAATAAAATCAGTCGTCTCTCCAAGCTGGCTCAGCCAGCCTGTCACTTCATGTCTCACATGTTGATGCGCACAGACATAGTCATAGGCAACTACAGGTAGGCCACTAGCAATGGCTTCTAAAACGACGTTCCCAAACGTATCGGCCTGACTAGCAAAGGTAAACACATCGGCACTGGCATAAGCCGCCGAAAGTTCCTTTCCACTCAAGCTTCCCATAAAGATAACATCACTGGATTGCGCCATCTTGCTCAGACGTGTCTGATCTGGCCCTTCTCCAACAATCACGAATTTAATGTTTTTACCTTGTCGTGCCTGTAAAGCATGGAAGCTTTTTACCAACACATCGACTTCTTTTTCAGGTGATAAGCGTCCAACATATAGCATGACACGGGTATCAGCATCAGCGCCCCATTGTTGGCGCAGCTGCTCTGAACGGTGTTTCGGTGAAAACTTTTCCGTATCCACACCACGACCCACCACCACCAAAGGACACGTTACGCCAAAACCGCGTAAGGCCTGCTCTGTATATTGGCTGGGTACGCAGGTCACATCGGTACTGTTATGAAACCATGTTAAGTAACGCTGAATCGGCTTGACCAGAAAAGCCAGATCAAAGAAACGGCTAAAATCATGAAAGGCTGAATGGAAGCCACTGGAAACAGCAACCTTTCGTGATTTTGCGGCCTGCAAAGCGGTTAGTCCCAATGGCCCTTCTGTGACGATATGCACTACATCAGGCATAAATTTTTCAAAGGCTTTTGAAACCTTGAGATATTGCGGCCATCCGAATTGTACGCTTGGATATTTAGGAATCGGCTGTGACATCACCAGACATTCCTGATCTGGGTGGAATTCGGTACATACTGCTTTTTGTGTTGGTCGTACCAGTAAAATTTTATGTCCAAGGCGCTGTAAACCCTGACACAATTGCATCATTGATAAAGCCACACCATTAATTTCTGGGGGCCAGGTTTCAGTCACAATTGCAATTCTGAGACGAGGACGAACTAAATCTTGAAGTTCAGACAATTCATCTTGTTTATTTTTGAGTTGTTTCCTTTTAAAGTAAAATTTAAAATTTTCAGGAAACTCTTGCTTTAATAGAGATGTCGCGTATGTACTCTGCATATCGCCATCCATTTGTGTCGTTATTTTCATGCTTTCAGCTTAAAAGCATTTTTTGACACTTTAATGATCAGTGTATGACAGTTTTTTGACAGCCTAAAAATAAAAAATGCCCAGTCTGAAACTGGGTATTGCACACAACACAGTAAATACTTAACCTAAGTTTGATTAGAAACATGATACTCGGAAAGGTCATCAGCAACCTGCGCGAGCCAAAGCAATTAAGCTTTGACTTAGCGCAAGATAAACGAAGTTCGTAGTTTAAGACTCAAGCATAGCTTTCATCTTACGGTACGGCAAAGATTATTAATCTTTGCTATTCGCCCCTCAGGTTTTGCCTACTTTTCCCAAAATGAGAAACAACGTTTCGTAAGGTAGGGCGAGCCTGAACGAAGTTGAAATATATTTCAACTGAAGTGCAAGACGTAGTAGCTGATTCTGTAATCCGATGAGAGTTTATCAAGACTCCGTTAAGATAATTTTTTCCCAACAGACTCTAGATAAAAATATTTAGATCAAACTCACACTGCACTTATTCAAGCCAACGGATTATCTACTGCAAAAATCTGCTGATCTTCCAAACGGAAAGCTACCAATTGTTGCCCCCAGACACAGCCGCCATCTACATTCTGAATTTGAGCATTAATAGTCTTGCCCTGCAAAGCAGCCCAATGTCCAAAAATCAGCTGATGTGTTTGTGCTGCCTGACTTTCAAACTCAAACCATGGTTGAAAACCTGCTGGCATCGGCGCATCGAGCGCATCTTTAAATTCAAATTCCAAACGCCCTTCTGCATCGGTTAAGCGCATACGGGTCAGATAATTGGTGATGCAACGCAATCGTGCCATGCCTGTCAGCGCATCTGACCAAAGATCAGGTTGAGAACCATACATTTCTGCCAGAAATCCATCTAGTACAGAGAGGTCTTCATGCGCAACAACCTGTTGCACTTCTTGCGCCAGAGCAACTGTTTTTTCAGCGCTCCAGATACAGGGCACACCCGCATGCGTAATTAAGGTCTGTTCATTAGGAGACAAACTTAAAGGCTGTTTACGCAACCAGTCAATCAGCTCATCGCCATCAATCGCATCAATCACTTCTTGCGTATGATCTTTTTCTTTAGCCTTTTTAAAGCCACGCGCACAGGCAATCAAGGTCAGATCATGATTACCCAATACGGTTGCGGCTGCCCCACGGTCGGCCAGCTTTTTAATAAAGCGTAATGCACCCACCGAGTTTTCACCACGTGCCACGAGATCCCCAGCAAACCATAAAAAGTCTTGGTCTGGATCAAAGCGAATTTCTTTAAGCAAAGCTTTCAGTGCTTCGAAACAGCCTTGCACATCACCAATGACGTAGTTATAGCGCTTAGACATCAAGCCACCATCTGATCAGAAAGAGCCACAAAATCTGCCAGACTTAAGGTTTCTGGACGCGCCATTGGATCAACACCCGCTTTTTCAAAGCCATCTTCTACCAACATGCCTTTTAAGCTATTGCGCAAGGTTTTACGGCGTTGAGTAAATACATGTCCCACCAAACGCGCTAACGCTTTCTCATTTTTTGCCACGATAGGTTTGGTTTCGTATGGCTCTAAACGGAAAACTGCTGACGTCACTTTTGGCGGTGGGTTAAATGATCCCGGCGGTACTTCAAATAAGAAAGTTGGTTTGCAGTAATACTGAATCATGACCGACAGACGACCATACTCTTTGGTATTTGGCGTTGCGGTAATACGGTCCACTACTTCTTTTTGCAGCATGAAGTGCATGTCTTTCACTTTGTCGCCAAACTCCAAGAGATGGAACAATAGTGGTGTTGAAATGTTATAAGGTAAATTCCCCACTACACGTAGTGGACGGCCTTCCTGAAATAGTTGGGTAAAGTCATATTTCAAAGCATCAGCTTCAACAATGGTCAAACGCTCAGGATGTGGCACGCGACCTGGTAAGCCAGCTGCAAGATCACGGTCGAGCTCCACCACTGTCAACGCATCACATTCACCGATCAAAGGCGAAGTTAATGCGGCCAAACCTGGACCGATTTCAACAATGTTTTCGCCCGCACGAGGATTCACTGAGCGTACAATTTTGGCAATCACACGTTGATCATGTAAAAAGTTTTGACCAAAACGTTTTCGAGCCTGATGCCCTTCATCTTTAGGGTTTAGGGCATTAATTTGATACATAATAATTCCAACGTGAATAATTTACTCGTTAATCACTGACGAGCTAAATCAAGTGCTAAATCCACTGCAACATGCAAGCTCGATGCTTTTGCCTGTCCAGTGCCTGCAAGAGAGAGTGCTGTACCATGATCGACAGAGGTTCGAATAAATGGCAAGCCTAATGTAATGTTTACTGCTTCACCAAAGCCCTGTGATTTTAACACAGGTAAGCCCTGATCGTGATACATCGCTAAAACAGCATCTGCATCTTTCAGATTTTCAGGCGTAAATAATGTGTCTGCAGGCAGACTCAGACTCATATTGACACCCTGCGCGCGATAACCTTCCAACACAGGATTGATCACATCAATTTCTTCGCGGCCTAAATATCCGTCTTCACCAGCATGCGGATTTAAACCACACACCAGAATACGCGGAGCCGCAATTTTAAATTTTGTTCTTAAATCATGGATCAGAATATCAATCACTTGATGCAAACGTTCGGTGGTAATGGCAGCGGGAACATCGCGTAGGGGTAAATGTGTCGTTGCTAAAGCCACCCGTAGCGTTTTCGTTGCCAGCATCATCACCACACGATCAACACCAGCAAACTCTTGGTAGTATTCTGTATGTCCACTAAACGCGATGCCTGCCTCATTGATAATGGACTTTTGTACAGGCGCTGTTGCCACACCCACACTTTGTCCAGACATTGCATAATCGGCTGAACGGCGTAATTGTTCTAGCACATAAGCCGCATTGGCAGGATCTAACTGCCCTAAAGCCACTGGTTGTGCCAATGGTACATGTTCAACAAAGAGTTGCCCCTTCAAACTGGATTCTGCTTGTCCCTGATAAGCAATCAGTTCAACATCCATACCCAACACGTTAGCGCGCTGCTGTAACATCTGTAGATTAGCAAGGATAACAATCGGTCGCTCATCTACACGCTCTGCCAGACTGAGACAAATATCAGGACCAATGCCTGCAGGTTCACCTGAAGTGACATATAAAGGAAGCATACATACCGCCAATCTTTTGATTCTGTTCTAGTGTAACGAAAATCTAAAAGCAGTATAGCTCTACATTTTTATAATTTAAGTTTAAGGTGCCGAAGCTTTGGTTAAATTCTGTGGCACCAGATTCGATGGGACAAACTCAACCTTTCGTGTCCAAGGATTCACTTTAGGTTGTACTTTCTTCTCGGGTTGCACCAAAGCCACTTCATCTTTTTTCTCGCTCACGATGACTGGACTCACAGCCTTCTCAATAGAAGGATTGCTTACACTCTCTTTCTTTTCTAAAGCTTGCACAGTTTGCTGAAGCTGAGGTTCTTTTTTCTCTGCCCCTGTAGTTGTAGCAACGGCATTCGCAGGTCGGGTATAAGGCGCAGCAATTGCACCTTGTTTCACGATCGTTTGGGTGGTGGGTTGTTGTAATTGAGCCGTTGGAGTTGAACCCACAACACTTGAAGCGCCTTGCAAATTCATTTGATCAACAGGAATTTCAATCGCTTTCATTTCCGCAGTAACCGCCATTGCAGGATCGACATGGTCATTGCCACGACTTTCCAGAACTTCAAGTTTACGGCTAGTACCTTCTTTGGGTTGGAACTCGGAGTAATTGGTGACACTGGTTTGGTCTACCCATTTATATAGTCGTCGTGCATTGGTTTGTGTAGAACAAATGCCCACTAATAATGTAACTACAACAATTTTTGTAGAAAGCGACAACTTCATCAAATTCCCCGAGAGAAGAGGTAAATACTTCTATTTATTTCAAATGATTGGTATAAAAATGATAGGTTAAATCCCACCCGCTCTCAAGATAAATAATAGGCAATTCAACTCAGCGCTGATTAGTTCTCAATTCAGTCACATTACAGCAATTTATGGCTTCTCTAGTGAATTTTTCTTGTGCGTAGATATAAACTCATGTAGAATTCGGTCTCCTTTTGTTTGGACAGATTCCACCGTCCAAACCAACTATAATAGGTAGTGGTTTAAATGAAAACTCTCAGCGCTAAGCCAGCTGAAGTTCAACACGACTGGTATGTTGTTGATGCTTCTGGCAAAACTTTAGGTCGCCTTGCGACTGAAATCGCTCGTCGTTTACGCGGTAAGCACAAAACTTCTTATACTCCTCACGTTGACACTGGTGACTACATCGTTGTGATCAATGCTGAACAAGTTCAAGTGACTGGTAACAAATCACTTGATAAGAAATACTATCGCCATACTGGTTTCCCTGGTGGTATCCGTGAGACTAACTTCGAGAAGTTAATTGCTCACAAACCTGAAGCTGTTTTAGAAAAAGCTGTTAAAGGTATGTTGCCAAAAGGTCCTCTTGGTTATGCAATGATCAAAAAAATGAAAGTGTACGCTGGTAGCGAGCATCCTCATACTGCTCAACAGCCACAAGTTTTGGACATCTAAGGGATACAGCACATGGCTACTAATTATGGTACAGGTCGCCGTAAGACCGCAACTGCACGTGTTTTCTTATCAGCTGGTACAGGCAAACTCGTAATCAACAATCGTACTTTAGAGCAATATTTCGGTCGTGAAACTGCTCGTATGGTTGTACGTCAGCCTTTAGAGCTTTTAGAAGTTACTGAAAAATTTGACCTTTACATCACTGTTAAAGGTGGTGGTATCGGTGGTCAAGCTGGCGCTATCCGTCACGGTATTACTCGTGCATTGATCGCTGCTGACGAAAACTTAAAACCTGCTCTTCGTCAAGCTGGTTTCGTTACTCGTGACGCTCGTGAAGTTGAACGTAAGAAACTTGGTTTACGTAAAGCTCGTAAACGTCCTCAATTCTCTAAACGTTAATCGTTTTACGAATTGGACAAAAAACCTCGGATTTTCCGAGGTTTTTTTATTGCCCTAATTTATTACTTCTTTTTAGAACAATCCATGACTGCATCACCTGTGCCGTCGGCAGAAGAGAATTCCGTGATCGTACAGCCATTTTCCTGATAGCTTCGAGTACTCTTGGAAAATTGATGATCTTTCGGAATCGGTGCATTACAAGGTTGTCCCGTTTTTTCATGCACCATCTGGATCGGCCCATCATTATAAATAGTCACCTGACAAGCTTTAACCACATACTGTTTTTTGATGCCACCATATTGTTGCCCACTATCATCATCAGCTCCAGCAGCAATCACAGCATCGGCCGCCGCTTCACTCTCTACTGAAGAGATATTGCTCTGTCCCACTCCCTGAGGTGAACCAGCACAACCACCTAGTAACAACGCACCACACAATACAATCAGGTAATCTCGCTTCATTCTATTTTCTCTCATTGAACTTATTGAATAATAAATCTATTCTGTAAGGCTCATATTATTAATGTTTAAGTGCTTTCCAACGTTAATTTTAGTATTCTAAACAGTCAATCAGAATTTTTTGGATTTATGTCTTTAGAAAATCCCCCAAGCCCTGTCCAAGGCATTACGCTTTATAGTCATGCAGATGATTTCCGCTCACACTGGATTCGTTTTTTGCTTGCTGAAAAACAAATCAAATATCAGCTCATTATCACAGACCATGAAGATGAGGATTTAGCAGACCTCAATCCCTACAATCAGCTCCCGATGTTGATTGAACAAAATCTGAAGCTATTTTCAGCCAATGTCATTGCTGAATATCTGGATGATCGTTATCGCCAGAATAAACTCTATGCCGATGCGCCGATGGCCAGAGCAGAACAACGTCAATATATCTGGCGCTTTGAGCAGGACTGGTTCAAACTGGCAGATCACATGCTTAGACATGCCGACAGCCTCGATCTGAAACAAAAACAAAAAGCACAAAAAGAACTCAGAGATACCTTGATTTCACTGACCCCCCTGTTTCAACATTTTCCATTTTTCATGTCGGAAACCTTCTCGATTCTAGACTGTATGCTGGCCCCGATCTTCTTGCGCCTGAAAAGTATGGGGATCGAATTACCAGCACAGCATTGCCGACCGATTTTCTTGTATTGTCATCGTATCTTTAGCCGTCCATCTTTCATTAAATCAATGACAGCTCAAGAAAAAAACAGCTACAATGAATTGATTTCTACGATTTAATAAGTTTTTCAATTATGTCAGAGCAAATAACTTTTACGCCTACACGCCCATATCTTGCTCGTGCCATTTATGAATGGATTTGCGATAACCAACTGACGCCTTATTTGTTAGTTGATGCAACACAACCGCATACCGATGTTCCCTTACAATTTGTAAAAGATGGGCAAATTGTTTTGAACCTTGCACCACATGCAGTTCACCAACTACACATGAGTAATGATGCAATTACCTTCTCAGCCCGTTTTGGCGGTGTTGCAAAAGAAATTTATGTGCCCATTCGTGCCGTGCTTGGAATTTATGCCAGAGAAAATGGACAAGGTTTATTCTTTGATCCTTCTGAATATGAAGAGATAGAAGAAACTGCTGTGCCAGAAACAGAAGAAACAAAGCAAGAAGCAGAACCAGCGAAAAAGAAACCTTCACTAAGAATTTTAGATTAAGCGAGGATATATACAATGGCATTTGACTTGGTTCAGTATTTTGCTGAACAGATTAAAATTCAAAAACCGCAGCTTTTTAGCCAATATTCTCCAAAAGAAAAGCAGTCTTATATTGATGAAGTCAATGTTTTAGCGCTTGGTCAATTGATCAGTCTGTGGAAACAGAATCCCCAGAAACTTTATCAGGAAGTTCAAACCGCTGATCCGCTTTATATACAAGAGATTGCTCGTCACCTGACGACTTCACCTCATAATCAGTCTGAGCTGAAAGCCACAGAACTCGAAAATAGTGTTTCAGAGGTACTCGCCTTACAATTGGCAGAATTGAAGCAACTCGACCAGACTGGTAGTTTCGGACAGACAGGACTCACTGAGCTATTAATGGGTCAAATCGAGCATTTATCTGGTCAAGCGGAAGATTGGGTATGGTCAACCAACCAACTTACTGAATTACTTGGCTCGAAGCCTGTTGTACAAGAAGAAGTCTCTCTTGAAGCCACCATGCAAGAATTTAATCAGATGGTGAATCAGGCACAACCCGTTGCTCATGATCATCATGACGTCGCAGAGGTTGCACCACCGGTAACACCAACTTGGGCGTATATCGTTTCTCCTTTAGTGGCATTGGTCATTCTTATATTTTTGTATTGTTCATATTGCCAATTAATCTCGGCTTGATTTTAAACACCTAGATAAGGAAAGAATTAAATTCTTTCTTTATCATTAACTTAATAAAAAATTAATTAAAATTAAAACAACAATTTAATCGATCTAATTAATAAATTTACATTTATTTACAATCAAAACCACATATTAAATCTGAATATTAATGTGAATAAAATCACACTAAAAATCAATTATCCACCTTAATTAATATTTTTATTTGTTTATCTGACAAAAAATGTCAATTATTAGCATTACTTAAATTTTAATTCATTTAAAGCATGATTGATTTAATAAAAGAGTTTCCTATAATGAGTTTATCTGCTTTTGAAAACCAATCAGAAACAAAAGTAGTGAATATATAAATTCATAAACAAAGATGTATTAGTAGAGATAAAATCATGGCTAAAATTTCATTAGAAAGCTTAACAAATATTGATGGGTTCGTTGCAGCAGCTTTAGTTGATACAGAAAGCGGTTTGGCGCTAGCAACACAAGGTGGGGGGTCACTTGATTTAGAATTAGCAGCTGCAGGTAATACTGAAGTTATCCGTGCGAAACGTCGTGTAGCTAACTCACTGAAACTTAACGATGATATTGAAGACATTCTCATCACACTAGGTAAGGCATATCACTTAATCCGTCCACTAGAAAGCAATGGCAATTTGTTCCTTTATCTTGTTTTAGATCGTACTAAATCAAATCTTGCAATGGCGCGTCACGAACTTAAAACATTCGAAAAAGAATTAGATTTCGCTTAATTCTTAATTTAAAAATATTTAATATATTAGGTTTCTTGTATATATTTCTGTTTTACTTATTCAAAATAATAAAATAGAAATAATACAAGCACCCTAATATTAGCCTATAGTATAATGGCTATTTTTTGCAGTCCAATATTTTAAAAACATTAAAGTGATACTATGAATGGACATTGCATTAATATCGCAATTTCAGGTATAAGTTTAAAAGTTTCAGATGAATTAAAAATAGAACTTAGAAAAACCATACCGCACGAGTTTGGCATTAACTGGATCAATATTGCAGATCCCAATATCGACTTATTATTAATAAATGAAAATTTCTTTGAAACCGAAGGCATTCAACGCATTTTAGAACAAAAACAACTTCCCTGCTTAAAAGTTGCTAAAGGAGAAGGCTCACATCATATCGAACAACACAATACTTTATATTTACCTTTTCAGCATACAGATGCATTAAAAAACTGGATTCAGCTTCGATTGCTCAGCTATCTATCGCACCAACAATCTCAACAGCCAAAGACAGAAACCGTTTCAACTCACAATGCAATAAATGCAAAGTATTTAACGGATATGCTCAATCCGGAAAATGCCAGACTTCACCTTTTCGATGATCATGGTACCTTGGCCATTATTGATACACGCAGTCAAATTGCATGGCTAGAACCAACAAGGATTCATACAAAAACCAATCACAGCTTTAAATACGAATTTGCAACCACCTCCAATTTCACTAAAGTCTCTCGTAAAGTGGAATATAACTTACAGGACTGGGTCTGGAATCTGTTCTGGCACTCTATGGAGTTCCAGCGTCTGGCACCCAATGAAAATGAATATTATAAAATCGAATACTGGCCGCAGCCTGCTCAAAGCGAAGGCCGTAAAACCGCCCTTCTGCTTTCAGCCTGCTTTATACAAGGCGCCCAGCTTTATCAAGTTGCAACACAGTTAAAACTTCCAATTCAAACGGTTCAACAATTTATCGCTGCCTGCATGATTTCTAACAATGGCGGCATTATTCCAGCTTCAGAAAGTCATTACCTCAAAACAGAAGCAGACGAACAAACGATTGAACAAAAAGGTTTTTTAAATAAATTTTTCGGAAAAATCAGACGCCGCTTTGGGCTTTAAGGAATGCTATGATTCTCCAACAATATAAAATTGTCTTTGCAGGAAGCATGGGCGCAGGAAAAACAGAAGCCATTAAATCGCTTTCAGAAATTCCTGTGCTTGCGACTGAAGCATTAAATACAGACAGCCAAGCCCACAATAAGATGCAAACCACAGTGGGTATTGATTACGGTGAAATCACGCTGGATGACGGCGTCAAAATCGGCTTGTATGGTACACCTGGTCAATCACGTTTTGATTTTATCTGGCCGGTGATCTGCCAAGGTGCCTTGGGCGTTATTCTATTGGTCGACCATAACAGTAAAGTGCCGATTGAAGAACTTGAAGCGTATCTGGAAACATTTAAGGATTACACCCAGAACATTTCGATTGGCATTACACACATTGATGAAAATAAAGAGCAATCGACCAACATCTACCGAGACTGGTTAATTCAGAATGACTATCAATATCCCCTATTTTTTATCGATGCGCGTAAACAAGAGCATATCTTGCTCATGATTGAATCTCTCATTGCAGCATTAGAAGTCAATTTAAAAGCAACAAATTAATTACTTTATAAAAGAGAAGAATTATGTTCAGTATTCCCAGTCAGCAACGTATAGCACCGAAAGAGCTGATCCAGTTTGCCAAGGCACAAGCCAATGATATTCTGATGAATATTCGAGGCGTGGATTATATTATGCTGTGCTCAACGGATGGTTTTGAGCTAGCCGCAATTTATAAGAAGAATCCGTATAACAGTACAAAACTGGCTGCTGTCAGCAGTTCAATTCTGGCGATGGTCACGGCTTTTCTCAATGAAATTCAGCTAACAGGATGCCAAAGTATTACGCTGGATGCTGAAAATGGTAAAGCGATTCTCACCTCTATCCCAGCGCAACATCATCCAATGGTGATGGTGACCTTGAGTAATAAAGATGTACTATTGGGACAACTGCTCTATAGTTTAAAGCAAGCAAGCACAGCCATTTCCGAAGCTGATCAAGCTTAAACGGCTTACCGAACAAATAATCTGGCATGGTGCAGTCCTTGTCAGATTTTTTTCATCTATACTCCTTATAATTTAACCCCCTTCCTAATTTTCGTTTATGAACACTTGTATATTTTAATAGCACTACAGCATTTCATACCGATTCCTAATTCCTTCCAAAAATCTTCATAACTATAAATAAGATATGACTTTTCAAACATCAGATGAATGGTCATGAATTTAAATGATTTAGCAATATTTTTTCATTATTATAAATTTCGAACAAATAACGATCATAAATTTTTCATAAATGAATAATTTTAATAATACATCCCGTCTTTGTTCAAACAATTAGCACGATGGAGAGAGAAAAATGAAGCTGAAAAGCTTAAAAATCGGCGCAGGGGTTGCGTTGTTTATCTGTGGTTTTTCAAGTCAGCAGGCGATGGCCGATTCCTATGTTTTTGTGACCAATACCACGCCACAAACGGTATCGATACAAGTCAACCAAACTGGCGCATCATTACAGCAAGGCAATGAATGGGCACAGGAAGCCACACAAATTGCGCCTTACGAAACCAAACGTATTTTACGAATGAACCGTTATAGCGGGATTAAATCAGGTAAAACCTATAACTTTGATACTGTAGTAACCAGCGGCAATTCACAAGTGACCTTAAAACAAACCATGACTGGCACTTGGTCTGGTAGCAACATTCAGCACGGGATTCAAACGGCAACCACGACATCACCGTGGTATTCAGATCGTAATGTTCATCGTATCAATACCACTTATGCAGGCTTATCCGCTCAGGCGGCAGTAAAAGCTGAATATACAGGTGGTTATGATGACTTCCACTACACTATTCATCAAAACACGGTACAAGAGCCTGTTTCAGCCAGTGCCGATGAACTCAAAGTCCTGACCTATAATATTTATGCCCTGCCAATGGTAGCGAGTAAAATCAGTGAACGTCTGGCTGAACTGCCGAAGCATCTGAATGGTTACGATGTGATTATGATGCAAGAAGCATTTGCCTCCTCGCGTACAGACATGTTGAACCAACTGGCACAACAATACCCGTATCAAACCCATATTCCTGTCGGTTCTGGTTATAACCTGTTTGACAGTGGTCTGGTGATTGTCAGCCGTTATCCGATCGCGAAAACGGCTCAATTAATATATCCAGATTGTACGGGAACCGATTGCTTCGCCGATAAAGGTGTGCTGTATGCTGAAATCATTAAAAATGGTAAGGCTTATCATGTGACTTCAACTCATACCGCTTCATTTGATACCGATGAAGCACGCGCCCTACGCCAAGTTCAGTTCAAACAAATCCGCCAATTGGTCAATCAACAAAATATTCCAAGTTTTGATGCCGTATTGATGGGCGGTGATTTTAATGTAAATAAACTACTTTGGCCGCAAGACTATCAAGATATGTTGAGCAATCTGAATGCCACCGCAGCAACAAGCACAGGCTATACCGCTTCGACCTTTGATCCGCGTGTGAATAAATTGGCAGGTGCAGCAGGTTCAGGTGGTTCAACTGTTGAATATCTGGACTATATCGTGGCATCGAATAATCATCGCCAACCCACTCAGTCCCGTAATGATGTTCGTATTTTGCGTACTACGGCTGACCCGCTATACATGACATGGGATCTCTCAGACCATTTCCCAGTGATGGGCCAATTTAATTACAACCCATAAACGGAAGAGGGTATGAATAAAAGACTATTGCTGACAATAATGATTGTTGTCGTGGTCTTGGTTGGGATTGTTGTCTGGAAGAGCACCGCCTCTTCTGCTGCAATCCAGCACACCAGATCCACAGTATCTCAGGATTCATCGACACAGATGCGTGATGACAGCATGCCAAATAAAAGCAAGGATGAAATTTTTCAGGACTCGCTCTTAAAGCAAATCAAGAATTTACAGCAGCAATCTGGCAATATCACTCAGTTTCTCAATGACTTTAAGGCCAACTGCCCTGTATCTGACTGTAATGCTGCTTTGGCAAAAGCTTTAGCCCATTATCCTGATCAAAAGTTTGCACAACTGGTCGCGAATCTACTCAAACGTTTGCCTGAGTATGAGCAGCAGATGCAAAGTACGGTGCTATCCACCTCTTTATCACCGAAAGAGCGTTTTGATCGCTTATGGAAACTGAGAGAGCAGACTTTGGGAAAAGCAGAAACGATGCTTGGTTTTGGGCAAGAGCGCCAGTATGCTGATTATCGTTTTGCCTACAATGATTTGGCTCAGAATCAAAAACTCAGCGCTGAACAACGTTTAAAAGCCTTTGAACAATTGCAGCAACAATATCCTGATGCAACTGAGCAGGAAAGCAAGATCGGACAATATCAACAAGCCTTAAATTTGATTCAGCAAGGCCAACAAAATGCTGCTGAAACTGAACGTTTAAAGCAGAAATTGCAACAGCAATATTTGACAGAACAGGAACGCCAAGAGGTTCAGCAAAGAGAACGACGCGAAGCTCAGCAACAGCAGCAAGTTGATCAATATCAGCAAGCCTTGCAGCAGCTACAACAAGAGATGGAACCATTAAAAGCACAACTCTCAGAGACAGAATGGCAAAAACAGTATCAGAGTCGTTTAGAGAGTCTACGCTTAAAAATGTTTCTGTAAATCGATCGAACCCACGCGATCGCTCATCGCGAGGGTTCAAGCAACTGATTCAGTTAAAGTAATGAAACATTTAATAATTGCTGACGTTTTTTCACCTGCTGTCCGACCTGACCAATCAGTTCTTCGACCACACCATCAACATCGGATTTGATCTGTTGCTGAATCTTCATGGCTTCGAGCACCAATAAGGTTTGTCCTTTTACTACCTGATCGCCAACATTGACCAACAGATTCACAATCGCCCCATCCATCGGTGCTCGGATTTTTCCATCACCAACAACTTCTGCGGCTTCAGGTGCTGCATAGGTGATATTTTCAATCACCACATTGCCATTGTCTGCATCTAAATACAGCTGATCTTGATCAAATACATAAGCCAGCTTACGGCGAACGCCATCACAGCTATAAACAATCTCTTCACCATTGATGCTTATAATTTTGATCGTTGCCTGTTGATCACATAATTCAACTTTGACCTGCTGCTGATCATTTTGTACATATAACAATAACTGTTGATCTGCATATTTCAGTTTCAGCGGAAATGGCAACGCGACACCTGTTTGCCAAGCAACGCGCTGCTGATTCTGTTGGGTAAATAGTGCTGCCGCCACTGCAAGTGTTTCAATCTTTAAGCTTTGTTGATGCAGACTCACATCATCCTGAAAATGCTGCTGAATAAATGCGGTGTTGGTATCTCCAGCAACAATAATCGGATGACGCAATAAATTGCTCAAGAATTGTTTATTACTATTCACGCCCAACAACACACAATCATCAACGGCGCGAGCGAGCAATCGAATCGCATCCTGACGGGTCTTGCCATAAGCAATGACCTTGGCCACCATTGGATCATAGAATGGACTAATTTCACCTTGTTCTAACATGCCGTGGTCAATACGGACATTCGGCAACATACCATCAGCACCAGCGGGTTGCCAACGTAGCACTTTACCTGTTTGTGGCAAGAAATCCTGTCGTGGGTCTTCGGCATAAAGACGCACTTCAATCGCATGCCCATTCAGGGTCAGTTCATGTTGCTGCAAAGCTAAAGTTTCACCATTGGCAACACGGAGCTGCCATTCCACCAAATCTAGCCCTGTAATCATTTCCGTGACAGGATGCTCGACCTGCAAACGGGTATTCATTTCCAGAAAATAGAACTCACCCGATCGATCCAGCAAGAACTCCACTGTACCTGCCCCGACATAATCACAAGCTTTGGCCGCAGCAACGGCTGCCTCACCCATTTTCTGACGCAGTTCAGGCGTCATCACAGGACAAGGAGCTTCTTCGACCACCTTTTGGTGACGACGCTGAATTGAACAATCACGTTCAAACAAATACACATAATTGCCATGCGTATCACCAAAGACCTGGATCTCGACATGGCGTGGGGCTATCACAGCTTTCTCTAAAATCAGCTCACCTGAACCAAAGGCATTTTCTGCTTCTGAACGCGCTGTTTTTAAGGCATCCAAGACATCCGAAGCCTGATGAACCAAGCGCATGCCACGTCCACCACCGCCAGCCGATGCCTTAACCATTAGAGGATAACCAATCTTCTCTGCCTGTTCAGCTAGATAATCAATATCCTGCTGATCCCCTTCATAACCAGGCACACAAGGCACGCCTGCCTGAATCATGGCAATTTTAGATAGGCGCTTGCTGCCCATTAATTCAATCGCAGCAGCGGTTGGCCCAATAAAGGTAATACCATGCTCAAGACAAGCCTGAGCAAAGTCGGTATTTTCAGACAAGAAACCATAACCGGGATGTACCGCATCCGCACCTGTCTTTTGGCAGGCTTCAATAATATTGGCAATCGATAAATAGGATTCTGAAACTTTAGATGCACCGATATAAACCGCCTCATCTGCCAGCTGGACATGGCGTGCATTGACATCGGCATCTGAATACACGGCAACCGTTTGATAGCCCATCGCTTTGGCCGTTTGCATGACACGAACGGCGATTTCACCACGGTTTGCTACTAATACTTTTGAAAATTTCATTATTTAATCCCTCAAAGCACCGTATGTACAGTTTTGACCGATACGGTGCGCAAAGACATACTTTGCTCTTTTACTGCTCAGTCCAGTTTGGCAAACGTTTTTGAATAAAAGCCATCGTTCCTTCTTGTCCTTCTGCACCACCGACTGCTTGTGCAAATTGTTGTGCTGCATCATCCAGCAGAGAAGTTAAAGGTTCATTCAGCGTTCGATGTAATAAAGCTTTGGTGGCACGAGAAGCCAAAGGTGCAGCACGTTTAATCTGTTGAATGGTCTCAGCAAGCTGCTGTTCCAGTTCAGCGTCATTCTGCGCCAACTGATGAATCACCCCTAAATTCAAAGCAGCATGACCATCAAAACGTAAACCTAATAAAGCCAAACGACGCGCTTGAGTCAGACCAATCCGCTTCACCACAAAAGGCGCAATTTGCGCAGGTAAGATACCTAAGCCTGTTTCGGGCAAACCAAACTGGGCACTCTCACGGCTGATGGCAATATCCGAAACACAGGCTAAACCCAAGCCCCCACCAAGTACTGCCCCTTCCAATACAGCAACAACGGTTTGGGGTGCTTGATCAACCTGTTCGATCATGGCACCAAAACGGCGATTAAAATCCACATAGGGCTGTAAGCTACCGCTATTGGCAGCTTCAACTCGCAATCCCGCCATATCCTTGATATCGCCACCTGCACAGAAATGCTCGCCCTTACCTCTGAGAATGACAGCTCGAATTGAGGAATCATCGGCAATCTGGCTAAATACCTGTTGAATGGCAGTGACCATATTCAAACTCATGGCATTACGGCTTTCAGGACGATTCAGCCATAAGGTCAAAATGCTGCCCTGTTGCTCTAGTTCAATGCTGTCATCAATATTCAAGTCTGCAAGAGAAGTTGAAAGCACCATCTTTCGTCTCCTAGTTTTTCTGCTTTTTAGGCAGAATATCCATCAGCTTACAAATAATCCCCAACATAATCTCATCTGCACCGCCGCCAATTGAACCTAGACGACCATCACGGAATAGCTGTGACGCAGGGTTATCCCACATAAAGCCATTACCGCCCCAATATTGCAGACAGCTATCCGCCACTTCACGACTTAAACGACCTGCTTTCAGCTTTGCCATTGAGGCCATCATGGTGACATTTTCACCTGCAATATGCTGTTCACATGCTTGATAAGTTAAGGCACGCAATGCTTCTACTTCGGTCATCAACTCAGCAAAACGGAAATGCACATATTGATTGTTAATCAAGGGCTGACCAAAGGTGGTACGTTCTTTAGCATAATCAATGGTTTGCTGAATGACTTTTTCCATGCCGCCCACCGCATTGGCACAAGCCCACATCCGCTCCTCTTGGAACTGCATCATTTGCATCATAAAGCCCATGCCTTCTGCACCTACAAGGTTGCGTTGCGGTACACGCACATTATCGAAATAGACCTGTGCCGTGGTGGTGGAACGCATGCCCAGTTTATTTAAGGGTTCAGAGAAACTAATCCCTGCCGTTTTTGCTGGCACAATAATCATGGATTTGTTGACGTGTGGCTTGTCATCAGAAGTATTGGCTAGTAAACAGAAGAAATCTGCTTGTAATGAGTTGGTGATCCACATCTTACTGCCGTTAATCACATAGTCGTCGCCATCTTTTTTTGCTGTGGTTTTAATGGCTGCCACATCAGAACCCGCATGCACTTCGGATACCGCAATCGATGCGACATATTCACCACGAATTGCAGGATTTAAGAACTCATCTCGTAGTTCTTTGCTACCAAAACGAGCAAGCGCTGGCGTTGCCATATCGGTTTGCACGCCAATCGCGAGGGGTACACCTCCACAAGCAGCACGACCTAATTCCTCTGCCACCACAAGGTTATAAGAATAATCAAGCCCTAAACCACCATTTTCCTCAGGCTTACAAATCCCCAATAAGCCCAAATCCCCCATTTTCTTAAACACATCATGAATCGGAAAACGGCCTGCTTCTTCCCATTCTGGAATAAAAGGGTTCAGCTCATTTTCAACAAACTGACGTGTGGTACGGCGTAAAGCATCATGTTCTGCGGTAAATTTCATTGTTTTTGTTCCTTAAAAATTGTTTTTCCCCTCTCCCCAAAATGGCGAGGGAATCCCTTCTCCCTCAGGGAGAAGGCTAGGATGAGGGTGTTAAAAATTAAAATCTCGACACACCAAATCGTGTTGGATTTAACTCACGTTGTTGTGCTTCAAAAATGGTTTGTAATAAGAAAATCAGTACTTTTCGGGTATCTCTCGGATCGATAATCCCATCGTCATGCAGCATTGCGGTATTGAATAAAGCCGTCGACTGCTGTTCCAATTTCATTGCTGTACTTTGTTCCAGGAAATCCAGCATCTGCGGATTCGGTTCCATCCCTGATGCTTTCTGTTTACCCTCAGCCACGATACGCAATACCTTACCTGCTTGTGCCGCGCCCATTACTGCCACATGCGAATTTGGCCATGCAAAGATAAATTGTGGCGACAAACTGCGTCCACACATCGCATAGTTGCCTGCCCCATAAGAACCCGCAACCACAATCGAGATTTTTGGCACCGTCGCATTGGCGACTGCCTGAATCAGCTTAGAACCATGCTTGATAATACCGTTCTGCTCTGCATCCGTTCCGACCATAAAACCGGTGGTGTTGTGCAAGAATAAGAGTGGACGTTGGGTCTGTTCACACAGATGAATAAATTGCGCCGTTTTAGCCGCACCTTGCGGGGTAATGGGACCATTATTGGTAATGATGCCAATATGCAGCCCCCCCATTTTTGCCCAACCGCAAACAGTTAAAGCATCATATTCCTGTTTAAATTCCAGAAAGTCTGAATCATCAATGATCCTTGCAATGATTTCCTTCATATCAAAAGGTTGCTTTGGATCTTGCGGAACAATACCTAACAATTCTTCCGCAGCATAACGTGGTTCTTTATAATTCTGATTCGATTGCGCGGTTTGTTCTTTCCAGTTCAGATGTTCAAAAATCTCACGCGCCAAACGAATACCATCCGCATCATTCTCCGCCAGATATTCCGCCACACCTGAAACTTGAGTATGCATTTCCGCACCACCCAGTTCTTCAGCTGTTGCGACCTCACCTGTTGCTGCCAATAATAGTGGTGGTCCTGCCAATAACATTTCTGTCTGTTTGCGTACGGCAATCACATAATCAGATAAACCCGGCTGATAAGCCCCACCCGCGGTGGCATTACCATGCACTACTGCAACTTGTGGAATTCCCGCGGCAGACAATCGTGCCTGATTGGCAAAGGTCATACCGCCATAGGTAAACACTTCAGCCGCATAGTTCAGGTTAGCCCCACCACTTTCAGTCAAGGTGACCATCGGCAGCTTTTGCTCTAATGCGATCTTTTGCAAGCGTAGTGTTTTATGAACCCCCATCGGTGACATGGTGCCACCTTTGATCGCACTATTACTGGCAGAAACCAGCGCACGCACACCACTAACAAAACCAATCCCAGCGATCACCCCACCACCTGCCTCGGAGCCATCTTTATCATCATGCATGTTGTAGCCAACCAAACCACACAGCTCGACAAAAGGTGAATCCGCATCTAATAACAGTCGAATACGCTCATGGGGCAAAATTTTGCCTTTCTTATCAAACTTGGGTTTTGCCGCATAGGACTTATCGATGCTTTTTTGCTGCACCGCACGCACTTCAGCCAACTGCGTTAATAACGCCTCTCGATTTTGCTCATATTGCTCACTACCCACTGCAATTTCAGATTGGAGAATACTCATATTTATTCTCCATCTGTTTTGAATATGTCAGGAATAAAAGCACGATGGAAACCATTAAAGGCTTCATTATTGGTCGCATCTGCCAATGGATACATACGCGTGCCTTGTGAAGCAGCCCCATCGATGCGAAGTGTTACCCCTGAGACAAAAGCAGCGGCATCAGAGAGTAAATAACAAATCGCAGAGGAAATTTCTGACTCTGTACCCATACGTTTTAACGGGACATTGCTCGCCAAACTTGGAATAATCACTTTGGCAAAATCACCACTATAGTTATCCATGCCTGAAGAAATAATCCAACCTGGTGCAACCGCATTGACGCGAACCCCTGACTTACCCCATTCAACCGAAGCGGTTTTCGTGAGGTTATCGACACCTGAGCGTGCTGCACCTGAATGGCCCATACCCGGCATACCGCCCCACATATCTGCGGTCATGTTGACAATGCTGCCCCCATGCTTTGCCATCCATTGATTATAAGCTTCACGCATCAGATAGAAGGTTGAATGCAGGTTATTACGGACCACAGCATCAAAACCGTTGGCAGAAATATTTTCAAGCGCAGAAGGAAATTGTCCACCTGCGTTATTGACTAAACCATCGAGCTTGCCGAACTTTTCAATGACTTCGGCAATCATACTTTTGACTTGTTCTTCATCACGGTTATCACAGACGATGAAATGAACTTTGCCGCCATCTTCTAGGATTTCCTGACTGACCTTCTCTAATTTTTCAACTTTACGTCCCGTGATCACAACTTGCGCACCTAAGGATGCCAGTTCATGTGCCGTACAACGGCCAATCCCTGAACCACCGCCTGTCACGATAATCACTTTGTCAGCAAATGCATCTGTCCTGAAAATTGATTGATAACCCATGTTTACATCCTTACTTATTTTTCTAACAGTTGTGCTGGCACTTTCACCGGCATATCCAATAATTGCTGTGCAAAGGCTTTACCTTGTGGATCGATTCTCAAGCTGGCAATCCCACCACCACCTAAAGCATTTTCCAGCATGAAATTCAGCGCATTCATCTCTGGCAATTCATAACGGATCACCTTTGATTTGTCTGGGTCTAAAACATGCTGCATATACGCGGCAACATTGGCTTCAGTCAGTGCCGCACGAATCCACGGTAAATATTCAGCTTTACGTGCAATCACTCCGATATTGCTATGATTGCCCTTATCGCCACTACGCGCATGCGCTACCTGAATTAAAGGCACTTCAATCTCATCACCTTGATAGGTTGCCACTTCACCGACGGAATGTAGCTCGACAGCTGGTGTCTTTTGCCCCGTAGGAATCTGTACGGGGTAACGCTGTCCCTCAAAATCAACTTCTACCTTTAATTGATCTTTATCAATCAAAAATGAAAATAATTTCACTACTGCCGATGCCTTAGGACGGCCTCCGACAATCCCTGCCAATGCAGGTGCCATCCCTGTTGAAGCTTGGGCAATTTCAGAAGCAAAGAACATACAAGCTTCTTTAAACAGATGTTTGACCGCGATTTTGACCACCACTTCACGGCTGTCTTTGATTCGGGCATGTGTGCCGTAAGTACTTTCAATCCCGAGAATCTCGACTGACTTTTCACTAAACGGAGGGACTGATCGTAACGCCAATACCCGTTCACATTTATTCAGAATGGCATCGGCAATCATTTGGGCTTTTTCTGGTGCTTCACGACCAGCAATTAAGAAACTGACCAAGACTCGATAGCCATCGGCATAGGTGGCACTGACTTTATATTGCTGAGTTGGTGCACGACCTGTGGCACCGGTCACCTTGACTCGATGTTCGCCCACCTGCTCTAAATGCACTTGGCTAAAATCGGCGGTTACATCAGGTAAAAGATAAGCTTGCGGATTGCCAATTTCGTAAACGATCTGTTCTGCTACAGTCGCAGTTGAAACAAGCCCACCTGTCCCTTTCGGCTTGGTCACGATGAATGATGCATCAGCACTGACCTCTACGATTGGAAAGCCCATATTGTCAAAGCCTTGAACCAGACGCCAATCGGTAAAATTTCCACCTGTACATTGCGCACCGCATTCAATCACATGCCCTGCCAATGAGCCTTGCGCCAGCTTGTCATAATCCTCAAGTGACCATTTATACTCATGCAACAGGGGTGCAAGCACAACCGCTGAGTCGACCACACGGCCCGTAATCACAATATCTGCGCCCAAATCGAGTGCATCGCGAATCGCAACAGCGCCTAAATAGGCATTGCTACTGGCAACCTGTGCAGGCAAGGCATCACCATTAAACATTTCTTGAATATTTTGTTTTAATAATTCGGCATGCTTGGGTAATACATCATCCCCTAACACCACAGCAACTTTTAAATTTAAGCCCTTTTCATCAATGATTTTTTGTAATGCATCTCGGCAAGCCAGTGGATTTACCCCACCTGCATTACTAATCACTTTAATTTTTTTCTCAGCAATTTTATTGATCAGTGGCGACATGACACGACTGACAAAATCCAGTGCATAACCATGACTTGGGTCCATCATCATCGCCTTCGCCATAATCGACATGGTAATCTCAGACAGATAATCAAAGACCAGATAATCAATATCACTTAGGTGTACCAACTGAAATGCAGCGGTATTGGTATCGCCCCAGAACCCTGATGCACACCCGATTTTGACTACCCTCTGGTCATCCTGTTTGACACTTGTCATGCGCTTTCTCATTGTTATTGCTAAAAACGCCTTAACATTACCAAGCAAGTGCTTGGTTTGTAAAGTGCATAATGCTATGCTGTATTGGCAAAAATAGTCAAACGCAAGCAACTGCTTGTTATAAAAAGATAAGACAATGCATCAGATGAATTTTGTTACAATGTACCTCAGCTTAAATAGGATAGACGGATAGGCATGATCGCAACTTCAATTGAACAAATCCCCAAAATTGTTTGTTTTGATGACAGTCCCCGTGGCCGTTTATTGCAAGGTGCAGCCTATCTTTTTTATAAGCAGGGTTATGACAAAACCACGGTTCGTCAACTCGGTGAATTTATCGGAATTCAATCAGGTAGCCTGTTTCATCATTTTAAAAGTAAAGATGAAATTCTGGCGACAGTGATGGAACAAACCATCATTTATAACTTTGCCCGTTTAAAAGAAGCAGCTGAACGTGCAACTGATCCTGAACAGCAATTACGTCATCTTATCAAAGCTGAATTACTTTCCATTGCTGGTGATACGGGTGCGGCTATGGCGGTACTTGTACATGAGTGGTTTGCGCTATCAAAGGAAAAACAAGACTATCTTCTAAAAATGCGTAATGAATATGAGCAAGTTTGGCTGGATGTGATTGAAAAATTACGGGCTCAAGGCAAGGTGAAACATGATGCCTTTATCTGGCGTCGTTTGCTCGGTGGCTCGATTTCTTGGACGGTGACATGGTACAAACCCGAAGGCAAAGTCAAAATTGATGAATTGACTGAAATGGTTTGGGAAATGGCGGTGAAATAGTTAAAATATTTTAAGACGATAGATTTTATAATATTTACAATTTTCTATTAGTTTATTAAATTAAATAATAATATTTAATTAATAGAAAAAATACTATGAAGGCTCAAAGAATTCGAAAAGAAAAATTATCCATTTATCTAGCACGAGATGGAAGTAAACCAGATGACCATGTAATTAAAATAGAGAATTCCGACTCTCCAATTCCTCTAGACATACCCGGAGCTGATTCAGCTTATTTATATATAAAAAAATTCCAACCAAGGGTTACCCCTTCATGGACAAAAATATTTACTGAAGACAACCAAGTTTCTCCTTCACATTTTGGTCAATCCTCCAGTGTAGGAGCTGCTCTGATTATAAGAATTTCGGGCACCATTTTCATATTAACGTTTGGTACTGGCTTTCATCTATTAAAATCTGAAGCTATTGAACGTGATTTCGGTCTTAAAGTCACTTTAAACTCAGTTGATCCAGATAAGTTAAGAAGCTTAGATAAAGCAAGCTATGATCACAACCCACTAAACTCAAGAACTCAAAGTACATTAGATGTAGATATTTTCAATTTACATTTAGATTCAGAAATGGAAATGCTATATGCCATTACAGGAGTATCCACAGTAAAAGAGTTTGGTAGTCAAGTAACTGGAAGGGATGCATTAACAATTGCTGTAGAAGCTAAGCTGAAAGACATTCCTTTAATTTTAAAAGAAGCTCTCAAACGTTATCGAATGAATCTAGCAGAGAGATTTAATTGGGTCGAAAATATCTATCGTGTACGGGAGTTCGATGAAATTGAGATTCTTGATCTTGAACTTGATACTTATCTTAAAATGAATAATTATGATAGTTTTTGGTTAGGTGAACCTGAAGTTATTGATTGGGAGAACCAAATAGGCTATTCCTTTGATATGCGCCCGAAGAGCCCTAGATTTATTGTTTTATCATTTAATGACTACTTAAACTATTTAAATGGTACTCCTCCAACAGTAGAACTAATGAAAAATTCATCAATAAATGTAAATAACAATGAATATCAATCTATAAAAAAATGGTCAGTTTATCGCTGCTTATATGCGGAAATAAAATATAATTCACATTACTACATTTTGAGGAATGGAGTTTGGTATAAAGCAAATCCAGATTTTGTCACTTCAATTGACATATACCTTGAAAAATCTTTAGAAACTTATTCCTTTAAATTTCCAATTTACAACCATGATAGAGAAGATGAATATAACTCTCATGTCCTAGATATTGAAGCTAGTTTTTGTTTAATGGATAAGAAAAATATAAAAATAGGTGGTCCATATGACAAACTTGAACATTGTGATCTAATCAGAAATGGAAATGAGTTCATCCATATAAAAATTTATCGAAGCTCAAGTACCTTGAGTCATTTATTTTCTCAGGGGTTTGTTGCCGCTGAAGCCTTCGTAAAAGATGCTTCATATAGATGCGAATTAAATCCTAAATTACCAGAATCTATTCAACTGAAAGATCCAGAAATTAAGCCAGATGCTAGTAACTATAGTATTGTTTATGCCATAGCAACAGAAAAAAATCTTCCTAATGAGCTTCCTTTTTTTTCAAAAGTCACTTTAAAAAATGCTTTAAAAAACTTAACAGCTCTCAATTATAAAGTTTCGCTAGCAAAAATTGATATCGACCCCATGCTATTAAATAAAAAAAAATATAAGTCTCAAAAAGATTTTAAATAAATCTCTAGAAGAAACAGAGTACTATATTTTATAGCTACTCTGTTTACTTAATAAAACTAATAACCCAATTGTTTACTAATTAAATCCTTCATAATTTCTTCTGCACCACCACCAATCATATTCACCTTCACTTCACGATAAATACGTTCGGATTTAGTACCGCGCATAAAGCCCATCCCACCTAGTGTCTGTACCGCAGCATCTGCACAGAATTGCATGGTTTGAGTAGCAACATTCTTCAGCATACAAATCTGGGCAATTAGTTCACTGCCTTGCAATTCTGGCTTACCCAAGCGATAAGCAGTATCCTCGAGTAAAGCACGGGTTGCGGTCAATCGAGTTGCCATGTCCACCAACTTATGACGCATCACCTGATGATCAACCAAACGCTTGCCAAAAGTTTGACGTTGCTGTGCCCAATCCAGTGCCTCTTCATAGCAAGTCAAAGCAAAGCCATAACTACTGGCAGCAAGGAAAAAACGCTCCATATTGAAGTTATTCATAATCACCAGAAAGCCCATATTTTCAGGGCCTAACAAATTGCTGGCTGGCACTTTGACGTTATCAAAATGCAAATGCGCGGTATCTGATGCCCACCACCCCATTTTGTCCAGCTTGGTTTTGCTGATCCCTTCACTATGGGCATCAATCAACAGCATGGATATACCATTTGCACCTTTGGCATTTGGATCAGTACGAACCGCAACAGAATAATAATCTGCTCGCATCCCTGAGGTGATAAAGGTCTTTTCTCCACTTACCAGAAAATAATCGCCGTCTCGGACAGCTTTGGTTTTAAGTGCTGCCACATCCGACCCACCACCAGGCTCCGTAATCGCCAATGCCGAGATTTTTTCACCTGATAAAATCTGTGGAAGTACGTGAGCTTTAACCTCTTCATTTGCAAAATGCTGGATCGGTGGCGCGCCAATCGTATGTGAAAGTAAAGAAGCAGCCAGACCACCCGATGCACATTTTGCCAGCTCGATAGAAGCTAACAAGGTATAAAATGCATCTGTTCCCGCAACCCCGCCATATTGCTCTTCAAAGCCGAGTCCCAACAAACCAATATCTGCGGCTTTTTTATAAAGCTCTCTGGGAAAAGTCTCACTTTCATCCCATTCATTAATAAAAGGTGAAATCTCTTTTTCTACGAAACGTCGAATACTCTTGGAAAATTCAAGATGCTGCTCGTTATAGTACAAAGGATTAAGGTGCATATCTGCTTCCTAGCAATTATTCATCATTGTTTATTGAATGAGCACTAAAGTAGCAAAACCAGAAAAACCAAGCAAGCGCTTGGCAAAATTAAAAGTTAAAAATACTTAGAAAAGCTAATGAAGATGAGAAAACTATATTGTTAATCGGCCGCGAAAGCCACGAGTCGCATAGTAAGATTGCGCCCCATTGTGATAAGTAAAAACTCGACCATAACGACTATCACAAAAAATTGCACCTCCCAATTTGCGAATATCTTCTGGCGTTTTGACCCAACTTGAGGTTTTTAAATCAAATTGCTCAATGGACTGTAACTGTCTATATTCTTCTTCTGTTAGCAACTCAATTCCGATGGCTTCTGCCACCTCAACCGCATTATTTTCTGGCTTATGCTCCTTACGCGCATCTAAAGCGGCACGATCATAACAAAGGCTTCTACGCCCTTTTGGTGTTTCCATAGCACAATCATAAAAGATAATTTCAGATGATTTTGAATCAAATGAAACCACATCAGGCTCTCCGCCCGTATCTTCCATTTGATTGAGTGACCATAATTTTTCTGGTTGCTGTTGTAATCGATCTTCAATATCGGACCAATTCAAGTCTTTGTGACGATGCATATTTTTTTCAAAACGCATCTTTAATATCTCTAATAGTGCTGCAACTTCTGCGGGATCTAACTTTTTATTCTTGGTCATTTTTATACTCTAAATTTTATGGTTACACCGAATGGCCATCAAAATGATTGATCTTAATACTTTCAAAATCCAGATTATCAATACAACGCACATTGATCGCACATATCGAAATCCCTTTTGGATCAGTGCCTATCGCATAGGAATGAATGCCACAGTCCTTGCAGAAATGATGCTCAATCACATGCTTATTAAATTGATAAGTCGCCTGAGCGTCCTCTTCAACATTAATTTCGACTTCGCTTTTCGGTAAAAACCAGAGCAAAGAGCCTTTTTTCTGGCAAATTGAACAATTACAAGATAATGCTTCAGTCAGTTCACCCTGTGCAATAAAGGTGATTTTTCCGCAATGACAACTTCCTTTATATTCCATCTTTTTTCCTTTTTTAATTTTCTATTTATTTTTACAGGACGCCATGCATAAATTCAAATCTGCTTCTGTTAATCAATGCTTATGCTGACTTAACTCCAGAAATGTTGGCATTGTTGGCACTTGGTTCCATGTTTATATGAAAATAATGGAAAACCCAGCAATAAGAAAACAAAATATGCAGGCCGCTTCCCTTCTGTATAAGGCTTTATATCTGTACTTCCGCAATTAGGACAGCATTCACTTAAACCAAACTCTTGTTCTAATTCCTGACTAAAATCTTGAGCCAGTAATGCTTGTGCCTCTTCCAAATAACTTTCGGGAACTAACAAGCGAACACCACCCAATGCATTGGAATAAAGCCAATCCATATTAATGGTATATTCATTTTCGATACGGGCAGGAATTTCAGCAGCTTCCAATTGTGTTTTAGCAATTTGTGCTTCGTAGGGAAAAGAATATGTTTCAGCAACAACCCATTGCATAAGAAAGCCTAAAAGGAATAAAAATGAATTTTAAACTCTCTCAACTATACATTGTTATGTATTTTCGCTATGAAATTTTTCCCATGCTATCGATTCTATATTGCCAGTCAGTTCATTTGATTCCTCATCAAATAGCCTATACATGATTTGATGTCGACCAATTGATGCACAGCCATCAAGACCGAGTAAGATGGTATACAACGCATCAGTTAAAGCTTCTGAAACAATTTTTTTCGTTAAGTTAATTTGCTCACTATTCATTCCGGACTTTTCTAATAGACTGATTCGTGATATTTCAGAATCGACAGTAAAGTAACTCTGGATCAGATCATCTCTTAAAAGTCTAAATTCCTCTACAAATTCTTCTGAAGTCATGGCAAGGTTATTATTGATCATTTAAATTTCATCCTTTTATTATTTTGATTCAGCCTATAAAACAATAACATATTCCTCAAGAGATGCTATTCAATGTATTTTTCCCACGCGCAAAAAAACACCCCAACCTCTCTCGAGATTGGGGTGTTTCTAATTTAAAAGCTGGCGATGACTTACTCTCACATGGCAAGTGCCACACTACCATCAGCGCTAAGAGGTTTCACTTCTGAGTTCGGGAAGGGATCAGG